>JAFAEQ010000035.1 GCA_023423935.1 Pseudomonadota bacterium
CCCGGGGGGGTGGGGCGGGGGGGGCGCCCGGCCCCCCCCCCGCGCCTGCCACCGCGAAGGAGTTCGATCTGTCGAAGGCCACCATCGCCGACATCAACGCGGCGTTCGCTGCAGGCAGCCTTACGTCCGAGAAGCTCGTCTCTCTCTATCTCGCGCGCATCGAGGCCTACGACAAGCAAGGTCCCGCGATCAACTCGATCATCAATCTGAATCCACGCGCCATTGAAGAAGCGCGCGCACTGGACGCAGAACGTGCCAAGAAGGGGCCGCGTGGGCCCATGCACGGCATGGTCGTGCTCGCGAAGGACGTATTCGATACCAGGGACATGCCCGCCACGGGCGGCTGGAAACCGATGGCGACTTCGCAGCCGGATCGCGATGCGTTCGTGATCGAGAAGCTGCGCGATGCAGGCGCGATCATTCTCGGCAAGCTCAACCTGGCCGACTGGTATGGACGCGCGCCGAACGGCGGCAGCACGCTCATCGGTCACACCGTGAGTCCGTACAACCCGACCAAGTACTCCGGCGGATCGAGCTCCGGCACGGGTGTTGCGATGGCCGCATGGTTCAGCACCGTGGGACTCGGCAGCGACACCGGCGGATCGACGGTCATTCCCTCTGCATTGAACAACCTCGTGGGATTCTCGACGACGCACGGGCTCATCAGCCGCAAGGGCATGATGTGGAGCTCGCCGACGCAGGACAATCCAGGATTGATGGCTCGCAGCGTGTACGACAACGCCGCGACGCTCGATGTCGTCGCCGGGTTCGATCCCGCCGATCTCGCCACTCAGCGCACGTTTGGCAAATTGCCTCAGGCCTCCTATACCTCCTTCATCGATCGGGACGGTCTGCGCGGCGCGCGTGTCGGTGTGCTGCGCGAGATGATTCGCGCAGGAGAGGATCATGCCGAAGGTCGCGCGCTGTTCGAGCGCGAGCTGGCGGGTATCGCGAAGGCCGGCGCTGTCGTGGTCGATCCGGTGCTGACCGGGCTCGATCTGCCGGTGACACAACTCGATGCGAGTACGAGCTCATTCGAGCGTGCGTTCGCCGTGCGTCAGTATCTTGCCGGTCTGCCGTCCAACGCGCCGTTCACGACGCTCGAGCAGATGCTTGCGACCGGCGAGTTGTCGGACAGCTCGGTGAACTCGGCCAAGATTCCTGCACTCGAACGGCATCCTGAGTTCCTGGCGCGACGCAAGCATCAGGACGCGTTGCGATCGGCACTCGTCGGGCTGATGGATCGCTATCAGCTGGACGCGCTGGTGCTGCCGTATCGAACCGTGGTCGCGACGACGCTGGGCAATGTGCCGATGGCGCGCTCCTCGTCGGCGCGTCGCGCGAATGCGAACAACAGCCTGCATGCGTACACAGGTCTGCCCACGATCATCATGCCCGGCGGATTTTTCGAGTCGGATGGCATGCCGTTCGCGGTGCAGTTCCTCGGGCGCGAGTTCTCCGAGCCGACACTCATCAAACTGGCGAGCGGCTACGAAGCCGTCGCGCCTCATCGCCGTGCACCCAGGTCAACCCCACCGCTCGAGGGCGAAGTCTTTTCGTACTGATCCAATGAAACGTTCAACGAAGAACCGTTTTCGTCGCGCCCTCATCGCTGCAGCGATGTGCGCCGTAGTGTCTCCGGTGTTGCAGGCCGCTCAATTCGATCTGTCCAATGCGACGGTCGAGGAGATGCAGGCGGCGTTCGACTCCGGAAAACTGACTGCCGAGCGACTGGTCACGCTCTATCAGGCACGAATCGCTGCGTACGATCGGACGGGACCGCAGATTGGCGCCGTCATCGCCGTCAACGAGCACGCCATCGAACAGGCACGTGCGCTCGATCGCGAACGCAAAGAGAAGGGACCGCGCGGTCCGTTGCACGGCATCCCGGTCGTGCTCAAGGACAACATCGACACGTTCGACATGCCGACGACGGGAGGATCGTTCGTGCTCGATGGTGCGCAGCCCGCGGCGGATGCACCGATCGTGCGTCGCCTGCGCGAAGCCGGCGCGATCATTTTCGCAAAAGTGAATCTCGATGATTTCGCCGCCGGCGGATCGGGTTTCAGCTCCGTTAGCGGTCAGACGCGCAATCCCTACAATCCTGCCTTCACGCCGCTGGGTTCCTCCGGTGGTTCGGGTGCGGCGCTCGCGGCGTGGTTCGCGCCGCTGTCACTCGGCACCGATACCGGCGGATCGCTGCGCAGTCCTTCATCGGTGAATGGTGTGTACGGATTGAAGCCGACGTTGGGTCTGCTCTCGCGTACGGGAATCATCCCGACCTGCTATTCCTTCGACGCCGTGGGGCCGATGGCGCGCAACGTCACGGATCTCGCGGCAGCGCTCGGTCCGATGACCGGTGCAGATGACGCAGATCGCGACACGAGCACCAGCATCGGTCTGGCGCATCGCGACTACTCGGGATTCCTCAAGCGCAAGTCGCTTGCAGGATTGCGTATCGGCGTAATGCGCGAAGGCACCGGCGCTGATCCGGAAGTCGACCGATTGTTCAATGAAGCACTCGAGCGGCTCAAAGGTCTGGGTGCAGAGATCGTCGATCCGGTCAGCTATCCGCCGCAGGTCCTGAATGGCGCAGCACGCCGCGCGGTCGTGAAGGTCGTCTGCGATACCGAGAAGGTCGTGTACTTCGATCAGTACCTGGCGCAGCTCCCCGGCAATTATCCCAAGACTCTGCAGGAGCTCGCGACGCGCGGAGCCGCATTGCGCGAGCCCGATGGCAAGTACGGCCCGCACCCTGTCATCTACGAAGGTCTCATCAAGCGTCTGACGACGGGGCAGGGCATGGATTCGCTCGCGTATCGGTCTGCGAAAGTGCACGGCATCGAAATGATGCGTACCGGTGTGATGGGAATTTTCGAAGAACAGAAGCTCGATGTGCTGGTGTATCCGACGCGTCCACGCCGTCCGCACGAAATCATTCCCGATGAGCCGATCACCGGACGCTCCGCGCCTGTACCGCCGGCCAGCTCGCCCAATGTCGGTGTGGGCTTGACGAACATTGGCAACATTACGGGATTCCCGGACCTGGTGGCGCCTGCGGGACTGACGTCCGATGGTTTGCCGGTGTCGATCTCGTTCTTCGGGCCGGCCTTCAGCGAGCCGCTGTTGCTGTCCATTGCTTACGCGTACGAACAGGCAACACCGCGGTTGCCCTTGCCGCCGCACACACCGAAACTGCGCGGCGAGGTTTTCAAGTACTGATGCGTCCCATGCGAATTGCACATCTGTTATTGGCGCTGCTCGCGTGCAGCACGGGTTCCTCTTTCGCGGCCAGTATCGATTTATCGACGGCAACGATCGCCGATCTCGAGACAGCACTTGATGCCGGAACGTTGACCTCGGAAAAACTGGTGTCGATGTATCTCGCGCGTATCGAGGCCTACGACAAGGCGGGGCCAAAGCTGCGCTCGGTCATCAACCTGAATCCGCGCGCGCTCGAAGAAGCGCGGGCATTGGATGCGGAGCGGGCCCAGCGCGGCGCACGCGGTCCGATGCATGGCATGGTCGTGCTCGCGAAGGATGTTTTCGATACCAAGGACATGCCGACGACCGGCGGCTTCAAGCCGCTGGCCAATTCGCAGCCGGATCGCGATGCGTTCGTCATCGATCGATTGCGGGCCGCGGGCGCGATCATTCTCGGCAAGCTCAATCTCGCGGACTGGTACGGCAAGGCTGACGGCAGCGGCAGTACGCTCGGTGGTGTCGTGATGAGCCCCTACAACCCGGCCAAGTATCCCGGTGCGTCCAGTTCCGGCTCGGGTGTCGCCGCCGCCGCATGGTTCAGCACGGTAACGCTGGGGAGCGATACCGGTGGGTCGCTGATCATTCCGGCTGCGCTCAATGCAGTGGTTGCAATCGCACCGACGCGCGGTCTCGTCAGTCGCAACGGCATGATGTGGAACTCGCCGATCCAGGAGCGTGGCGGGCCGATGACGCGCAGCGTGTACGATGCGGCGGCGGTGCTCGATGTCATCGCCGGCTATGACGCGGGCGATCTCACCACGACAGCGAGTCTCGGGCAGATCCCCACGGCGCCTTACACCTCGTTCGTCGCTGCAGATGGTTTGCGTGGTGCGCGCATCGGCGTGCTGCGCGAGATGGTGCGCTCGGGCCCGATGCACGAGGACGGCCGTGCGATGTTCGAGCGCGAGCTCGTTGCGCTGACGCGTGCCGGCGCGGTCGTCGTTGATCCGGTGCTCACCGGGATCGATCTGAATGCCGCGCAAGCAGCGGCGAGCACCGCGACTTATGAGCAGGGCATAGCAGCGAACTATTATTTCTCGACGTTGCCGGCGAGCGCGCCGATCCGCTCGATCGACGAATTGCTGACCAAGGGCGGCGATCTGGTGGAGCCGACGCTGCGCAAAGTGGCGGAACTGCGTTCGATCGACCGGTATCCGCCGTTCCTCGCCGCTCGCGAACAACAGGTGATGCTGCGCAACGCGCTGGTGGGATTGCTGGATAAATATCAACTCGACGCGTTGGTGTTGCCGTACCGCACGGTGACTGCGCCTGCGGTCGGCGCGCCGTTCGATGCACGCGCGCGACGCGAGATGCGCAATGGTCTGCATGCCTATACGGGACTGCCGACGGTGCTGGTGCCAGGCGGCTACTTCAAAGAAGACGGCATGCCCTTCGCGATGCAGTTCTTCGGACGTGAATTCTCGGAGCCGGTGTTGATCAGGATCGCTAGCGGCTACGAGGCGACGACGCAGCATCGTCGCGCGCCGCCTGCAACGCCGGCGTTGCCGGGCGAGAAGATCGAGATCAAGCGATGAATGTTTCGCGCCGTTTCCTTCTGACTGGCGCAGGTGCGATGGCATCGGCCATCGTTCGCGCTGACGATGTGGCTCTGCCTGTGCAAGCAATGGGTGACGATCCGCTGTTCACCTCTGGCGTGCAGCTGGCGCGCTGGATTCGCGATAAGCGCATCTCGGCGACTGAAGCCGTGCGCCTGCATATCGCGCGCATCGAAGCGGTGAATCCGCACATCAATGCAGTCGTAGCCAATTGCTTCGAGCGTGCGCTCGAGGAAGCCAGGCGCGCGGATGAGGCAGTGGCCAAGGGCCGCAAGCTCGGCCCGCTCCATGGCGTACCGATGACGATCAAGGATTCGTTCGATACTGCTGGCGTGGTGTCCACCGCCGGAACGTTGGGACGCAAGCATTTCGTGCCTTCGCAAGATGCGACGGTCGTGGCGCGCGCTCGCGCAGCTGGCGCGATTCTGCTCGGCAAATCCAACACGCCGGAGTTCACGCTCGGCGGCGGTTGGAAGGGCACGGACAATCTGGTCTACGGGCTCACCCGCAATCCTCACAATCTCGACTATCAGCCGGGCGCATCCTCGGGCGGTTCGGGTGCGATCGTCGCGGCGGGCGGGGCGAGCTTCGATATCGGTTCCGATTTCGGCGGGTCGCTGCGCGGACCTGCGCTCGCCTGTGGCGTCGCCTGCATCAAGCCGACACATGGGCGCGTGCCCCGCACCGGTCACATCATTGGCTACGGCGGGTTGCTCGATTCGTTTCAGCAGATCGGCCCCATCGCACGCTGGGTCGAGGATCTGGCCGTGCTGCTGCCGATCATCGCAGGTCCTGACGAGTCCGATGTCGCGTCCGTTCCGGTGCCGCTCGGTCATCCGGCACGCGTCGACCTGTCGCGACTGCGTGTGGCGTTCTTTGCCACCAACGGACGCAACGCGCCGACACCGCAGATTCAAGCGCTCGTGCGGCAGTCAGTGGATTGGTTTCGTGAGCTGGGCTGTGTCGTCACCGAAGACATGCCACCGAAGATGTACGAGCTGTCGCAGGCGCGGCACGTGTATAGCACCGCGCCGGGTGGCTGGCAGATGCGTCGCATGCTGGAGCGTCACGGCACACTGCAGGCATCGCCTGGTCTCGATGTGTCGGGCGAAGAGCGACCGACGGCCGAGTTGACCGCTGCAGCCGAGGAGATCGACGCGATCAAGAGCGAACAGCTCGCGTGGTTCGAACAGTACGATCTGCTGCTGTGCCCCGCGAACACGCGTGCGGCATTGCCCATCGATATCGACAAGTTGCCGCCGCCACCGCCCGGTCCGCGCGTCGCGGGGGTGTCCTATGGTGGCGCGTTCAATGTCAACGGTTGGCCTGCCGGTATCGTGCGTGTGGGGACATCGACCGACGATCCCGGCATGCCGCTGGGCGTGCAGGTGGTGGCACAACCGTGGCGCGATGACATCGTGCTCGCCGCAATGGCACATATCGAGCGTCGCTCCGGCGGCTATCAGAAACCTTCGATCTAGGGAGCACCATGCCTGCTTCAGCGTTATCGCGACGTTCGCTGCTTACTGTCTTGCCTGCGCTTGCTGCAACGAGTGCAGTGGCGAAGAACACCGCATGGACCAACGTCGCGAGCGGCGACGATCCTTTATTCATGTCTGCGACGAAACTCGCGCGCCTGATCCGTGAGAAACAGATCTCCGCGACGGAAGTCATCAAGCTGCATATCGCACGCATCGAGGCGACCAGTCCGAAGATCAACGCCGTCGTCGCGACTTGCTTCGAGCGCGCGCTGTATGAAGCGCGCGATGCCGACGATGCGCTCGCGAAAGGCAAGAAGATCGGGGCGCTGCATGGTGTGCCGATGACGATCAAGGATTCCTTCGATACCGAAGGCGTCGTGTCGACGGCCGGTACGCTCGGTCGCAAAACGTTCGTGCCCGGCAAGGACGCGACGGTCGTGGCGCGTGCGCGCGCCGCCGGCGCGATCCTGCTGGGAAAAACGAATACGCCCGAGTTCACGCTCGGCATCGGCGCGCGCACGACCGATAACCTGATCTACGGCACGACTCTGAATCCGTACGACCTGACCTATCAGCCTGGCGGCTCTTCCGGCGGTTCGGCAGCAAACGTCGCCGCAGGCGGTGCGAGCTTCGACATCGGCTCCGATTGGTATGGCTCGATTCGCGATCCTTCGAATGCGTGTGGGGTCGTGGGGCTCAAGCCTACGCATGGACTGTGTCCGCGCACCGGTCACATCATCGGCTACGGCGGATTGTTCGATTCCTTCCAGCAAGTCGGACCGATTGCGCGCTATGCAGAAGATATCGCGCTCGTACTTCCGATCATCGCAGGCCCCGACAACTGGGATGCAGCGACGCAGCCGGTACCCGTCGGCGATCCGTCTGCCGTCGACATCTCGCGTCTGTGCGTCGCGTTCTATCCGAACAATGGCTTGAATCCGCCGACGGCGGAGATGGAGGCGCTGGTCAAACGCTGCGCGAAATTGTTCGAAGACGCGGGCTGCCGTGTAACGCACGACATGCCGCCGAAGATGAGCGAGCTCGCCGGTGCGCGCTCGGATTTCAGCAGCACGACGGGTGGATATCTGACGCGCAAGCTCCTCGAACGGGCAGGGACGAAGGAGCCCTATCCGCATCTGCCGATGGGCGGCGAAGAGAAACCCACTGCGGACCTCACGCGCTTCGCGGAAGAACTCGATGCTGCGCGCAGCGAGCAGCTCGCCTGGTTCGAGAACTACGACATCATCCTGTGCCCGGGAAGCCTGCGTGCAGCGCTCCCGCTCGATCGTGACGTGCCGCCGCCACCGCCGCCGCCCTCCAAGGACGGCAAGCCGCGTCGCAGTCCGTACTACCTCGGCGTCTATAACTCGAACGGCTGGCCCGCCGGCGTCGTGCGAGCCGGTACGTCCAATGAGGATCCTGGGATGCCGCTCGGCGTGCAGGTCATCGGACGCCCATGGCGCGACGATCAGGTGATCGCCGCGCTTGCGTACATCGAACGGCAGCTGGGCGGCTATCGCCGACCCGCGCTCTGAGCCTCACATATATATGAGTGATTCAACGATGCAATCTTCTTCCATGCCGGCCACCGATCGTCGGACCTTTCTGCGCGGCGCCGCAGGTGTTTGCGCGCTGGCGGCCGTATCGACTTCGACCGTGTTGCACGCGAGAGCGACAACGGCCGTCAAGGAGTCGGACGAGATCATCTACATGTCGGCCACGCGCCTCGCGCAGCTGTTGCGGTCACGCAAGCTCTCGGCGCGCGAAGTGGTGAACGCATACATCGAACGCCAGATCGCCGTCGACGACCGACTCAACGCCGTGGTCATGCAGTGCTACGACCGAGCACGCGCCGAGGCGGCCGCACTCGACAAGCGCGCCGCGCGCCGCGATTTCGCGGGTGCGCTGCATGGCGTGCCGATGACGATCAAGGATTCCTTCGATACGGAAGGCGTAATTTCGACCGGCGGTACCTATGGCCGGCAACAGTACGTTCCGAGCAAAGATGCAGTGGTCGTTGCACGACTGCGCAAGCAGGGAGCGATCCTGCTCGGTAAGTCCAACACGCCGGAATTCACGCTGGGCGGTGTCGGCGGCATCAACACCACCGGCAACATGCTGCACGGCTCGACGCACAACCCGTACGATCTCACACGCACGGTGTCAGGTTCATCGGGCGGCGCCGGCGCCAACGTGGCGGCGGGCGGTGCGGCGTTCGACATCGGTTCGGATATCGGCGGCTCATTGCGTCTGCCCGCGCACATGACCGGAACGGCCGCGCTGAAGACGACGGCCGGACGCGTGCCCCGCACCGGACACATCGTGGACTACGGCGGTGTGCTCGATTCATGGCAACAGCTCGGCCCGGTGGCGCGACGCGTCGATGATCTCGAGCTGCTCGCGAAGATCATCAGCGGTCCTGATTTCAGAGACGCTGCCTGCGCACCCGTGCCGTGGGCAGACTCGAGCGCCGTCGATCTCGCGAAGCTGCGCGTTGCGTTCTATCCGACGAACGGACTCGGCAACGTGCACGAAGACGTGCAACGAACCGTGAATCAAGCCGCGGACTGGTTGCGCGAGAGTGTCGCGAGCGTAAAGCAGGATTCCCCGACGGACTTGATCCAGATGCTGCACAAGGCGCGCGGGCAATTGGCGATGGGCGATGGCTGGGCCTGGTATCAGCGTCTGGCGAAGAAATGGGGTACGAACCATCTCTCGCCGACCATGGCCGAAGCGGTCGCATCAGGTAAGCCCATCTCCGCTTCCGAGTATGCAGCCGCAGCGGAGTCAGCCGATGAAGCGAAGTCGCGATTGCTGAGCTGGTTCGCGAAGTACGACGTACTGATCTGTCCCGTGGCGGAAAATGCGGCGACTCCGATCGACTGGGATCCTTCCATCGTCAGCACCGGCAGCTTCCTGACCGACGTGGGTGCATTCAATAGCACCGGTTGGCCGGTGGCGGTCGTGCGTTGCGGCTCATCCGCAGATGGTCGACTGCCGATTGGCGTGCAGATCGTCGCTGCTCCGTGGCGCGAAGATGTCGCGCTCGCCGTGGCGCGCTATCTCGAAGGTCGCAGCGGCGGCTGGCGTCCAGCGCCGATCTGATGGCGATTCTGCCGCTGCGACTCGCGACCATGCCGGACTCAAGATCATGAAGCGCGCGCGACTGCTGTGTGTGCTTCTGCTGCTGGGCTCGTGGCTGCCAGCGTGGGCGGCACCCTCGGTGTCGTACCGCGCGATGGACGGCGCCAATTGGACGCAGATCGCGGCACGTCACGGCGTGACGCTCAAGGCACTACGCAAGGCGAACGCCGGGCGCGAGGCCACTGCCGAATGGCTGGTACTGCCGCCCGGCGCGCGTCGCGTCGCATCCGTCGATGTTGCGCTCCTGGCATCGGCGTATCAGGAGATCGGCGCGATCGTGAAGGCGGCGCAGATCGAAGGCGTGTACCGAATCGTGGGGCGCGAGTTCCATGTGGGCACCTGGCAAGGCAGCCGCATCATCGCCGGTGTCGCAGGCGGCAACATGAACAACGCCGCGATCGGCACGACCCTCCTGTTGCAGCACTTCGATGTGCGCACGATGGGATTCGTGGGTATCGCTGGCGGCGGGCCCACGACTCGCGTTGGCGATGTAATGATTGCCTCGGGCGCCGTGCAGCACGACAACGGCAACTGGTATGACTTCGCGCTGCCTTCCGGTGAAGTCTTCGCGGGCCTGACCTGGCAGATGCGTGGGCAGCCCATCATCTCGGACGCAGGTCGACGCGCGCAGCTCGTGTTGTTTCCCGATCCCGCGCTGCTCGCACGCATTCGGCGCAGCGTCGCAGGATTGGAGCTGCCGTTGATTGGCGAGGATGTCGCGGCCTTTCACGGCGTCGAACGTTACCGCCCATCCGTGCATGTGGATGGCTGGTCTGCAAGCGGTGCGCAATTCATCACCAGTCATCACGCACGATCCACTTTCGAACGCCGCATGAAGCGTGCGGCAGAACGCGTCGGCGTACCGGCTCCGCAGCATCTGTTCGTCGATCAGGAAGACTTTGCCGCGGTGCATGCCGCTGTGGAGCACGAGGTACCGTGGTTCATCGTGCGCGTCGTCGTCGATCTTGCCGCCCAGAAACAGCCAACATCCGGTGTGCCGTTCGAGTTCTACGATGATCCAGAGCGCATCGGTCCCTGGCTGGTCGAGCACTCACAGCAGTCGCACGCCAGGAACTTCGACTACTCTTATTTCTACCGGCAGGTCGCGATCGGGGTGGAGCCGATCGTGCAGGAACTGGCGCGAAGCGTCTCGTCTGGAACCGAATAAGGAACGGCAATCATGGATCAGACTTTCGCAATCGACGCCGATCTCGACCGCTTCATCGACGGCTTGCCGAAGGCCGAGCTGCATCTGCACATCGAAGGCACGCTCGAGCCTGAGTTGATGTTCAGATTCGCGCGACGCAATCGCATCGACATTCCCTTCGCGAGTGTCGAGGAAATCCGTGCCGCCTATCGCTTTTCACGTCTGCAGGATTTCCTGGACATCTACTATGCAGGCGGCAACGTTCTGCAGACCGAAGAGGACTTCACGGAGCTTGCGCTCTCGTACTTTCTGCGTGCCGCAGCCGACAACGTGCGGCACGCGGAAATCTTCTTCGATCCGCAGGCGCATACCTCGCGCGGCATTCCATTGCGTGTCGTCATGGAGGGCCTGTTCGCCGGCATGGACGAGGCGGCTGCAACGCTCGGTGTGAGCTCGAAACTCATTCTGTGTTTTCTGCGCCATCTCGATGAGGAGGCTGCTTTCGAGACACTCGAGGAGGCGCAGCCGTGGCTCGATCGGATCGTGGGAGTAGGCCTCGACTCATCGGAGCTCGGACATCCGCCGTCGAAGTTCGCACGTGTGTTCTCGCGAGCGGCAGACATGGGACTGCGGCGGGTCGCGCACGCAGGTGAAGAAGGCCCGCCGGAATACGTGCTCGAAGCGCTGGATTTGCTGCAGATCGAGCGGCTCGATCATGGTAACCGCGCGCTGGAAGATGCTGCGCTGACCGCACGGCTCGCACGCACTTCGATGACGCTCACGGTCTGTCCCTTGTCGAACTTGAAACTGTGTGTCGTCAAGGATCTCGCCAGCCACCCGATTCACCACATGCTGCGCTCGGGGTTGAGAGCGACCATCAACTCCGATGATCCGGCGTACTTCGGTGGATACGTGAACGATAACTATCGTGCGGTTGCAAATCTGCTGGGCCGGGATGGATTGGCAGCAGCGGCGCGCAACAGCTTTCTCGGGTCATTCCTCGATGAGGCTCCGCTGCGCGCGCATCTCGCTGCACTGGATTCCTATTTGCAGCGGCCCTAGATTTTCCGTGACTGCCGCGGCAAAGACCGAGGATGAGAGAGCCGCAAAGACCGCAAAAAGGAAGAAGAAAACTGGTGGGTCCGACCTCAGTCGGACAGCGGATGAGAGAGCCGCAAAGACCGCAAAAAGAAGGAAAAAACTGGTGGGTCCGACTTCAGTCGGACATGTCTTTTTTCGGCTAAAGCCGAACCCACAGTGAGAATGGAGCCGGAATCGGTGAGTCCGATCTGTTCTGTCCTGTGGGTTCGACTTCAGTCGCGCTCAGGGCGAGACCATCGGCGTCATCGCGCCCGACACCGGTTCGCCTCTGATCGGGCCGAATCCGGGCGGCGGCTTGCGATGATGGGTGGCGGCCTCGTAGGCGGCTCCGACTTTGATCAGGTTCGCTTCCTGTCCCGGCTCGGCCCAGAAGCCGATGTTGTAGGGCAGACCCACGCCACCCAGTTTCGTGGGTGTGGCGCTTTCCTTCGCGCCGTAGCTCTTGCCATCTTCGGCGAGAACGAACTCGAGATCGTAGATGGTGTCCGCGAAGCCCGCGGGGACGAACACTTCGGGTAGACCCAGCATTGCGCCGTAACCGAATGCGGGTCCGCGCGGTGCACCGCCGCCGCGGGGTTCCTGTGCGCCGCCAATCTTGCCTTGCAGCGTGAGGTTCACTGGATTGACGAACATGTCCAGCTTGTTCTGGAGCAACACCTTGGTCATTGCCATGCGCAGCGTGTCGCGGCGCTTCATGGTGTGAGTGATGGCGTTGGTGCGGATGTCCATCTCCTTGTTCTCCCAGTTCTTCATCGCTGCGCGGCGCACATCGTTGAAGTACTTCGCATTGGCGTTCAACGTCGCCCAGTCGTACACGCGAGTGTCACCGCGCAGTGTGAGGTACTGGCCGAGCTGGAAGGCGAACGTGTAGCCGGTAATCTCATCCGCATTGTTCGGCGGGTTCGCGAAGACAGTGTTGAAGTTCATGTTCGCGGGAAGCGGCGCCTTGTGCGCGGAGAGCGCGACGAGGTACTTGCGGCTGGTCACATCCCAGCCCGGGACCGAGAACATCGGCTGGCCATCGCGCTTCCACGAAAACACTTCGGGCATGTGAAAGGGCAGCACTTCTGCGAACGCCTGATTGAATCCGAACGTCATGTTCGGAATCGTCGGATCGTCCGGATAGCCGGGGTCGATGTCTTCGACCAGTTCGGCACCAAGTGCCTGCAATACCTTCAGTTCGCGATTGATGCCGTCGCTCACTGCCGCATCGCCCGGCGAGCCCTTGAGGTAAAGCGCGCGAATAACACCAATGCGCACGCCGGCGAGTGGCTTGGGGCCCTTGACGGCAGCGGCATCGACATAGGGTGTGGAGGAGGGCACGACTCGTGGCAGCGCTGTGTACGGATCGCGCGCATCGAAGTAGCTGCCGGTCTTCTTATCGCGGAATGCGTCGAACACATAAGCCGCATCCTTCACGGAGCGGCAGATGATTCCCGGACGATCCTGATAGGGGTGGGCTCCCAACGAGCCCGCGAAGGAGATCATGCCTTTTGTCGGCACGACCATCACGACGTTGTTGTAATTCGCCGGGCCGCGGCAGGAGCCGCCGGTGGTTTCGCAGATCGAGCACATCGTGAGATTGGCGGCGACGGATACGCCGGAGCCACCGCTCGAGCCGCTCGTGACGCGCTCGGTGTCGTACGGGTTGCAGGTCGTGCCACCCCACGATTCACGCGAGCCACCCTGGCCGATGTAAGGCCGCTCCACTTTCGCATCGCCACCCGGATCGCCGCTGCCGGCGTTGTACTCGGATTCGTGTGCATGCCCGTAGATGATCGCGCCGGCTTCGCGCAAGCGCGCGACCAATGTCGCGTCCTGCGGTGGCGCATCCATTGCGTAGTTCACATCGGCACCGCCCGTGGTGCGCAGATCGGTCGCGTCGTAGATGCCCTTGTTGGCCATCGCGACGCAATACAGTGGCATCGCCTTGAGATCGGGATTGCGTCCGTGCTTCGCATCGAGCGCGGCGGCAGTTTCGAGTGCATCGGGCTGTTTGCGGAATTCTTCGCAGGCCGCGGGCGCATCCTTCGGCAGCGGTGTGCCGGGCGGCGCGTCGAACTTGCCCTTGCACGTCACGGAACGCTCACCACGGATATTGAGCACTTCGAGTGTGTTCAACGCGCGCGCATTGGGGATGCCGGCAACCATACCGTACTGCTGATACACCTTCGGATCGGACGCAGTGTTCTCCATGCGGCCGAAGTCCGGCTTCAGACCCGTGTACTTGTCGAAGTCGGGAACGTGCTTGTTGATTGCGATCGTGTCGGTCGCGAACTTCACCGGCGAACCTGCACGCACCGCACCGAGCACTTTGGGCGCCTTCGCACCATCCTCGGTAATGAGCTTCGTGCAAGACCCGTTATACGTTTTCGCGCGGGCGACATAGGCCTCGATCACCTGCTTGCAGGTCACGTCCCCGGCCTGGATCGCCTTGTGCAGACTATCGACGGTGGCTTCCTGGAGCTGAAACTCCGCTCTGGCAGTGATCGAACACAGCGCTGCAGTCAGCAGCGCAAGGGTTTTGACAGTCGTTCGCATCGACATGGGTGCACTCCCTGAGGCTGTGAGCCGCTTTGTGCGTGGGGCGGGATTCGACGCGGCGAGCGTCTCCAGGGAGGACGTACGTCAGAGGCCTTACCCCCTGCCGCAGAAGCGAAAGGACGACGAGAAAGTCGGATGCGCGGGCCATCTCGAGCCAGCGAGACCCATTGTTGATCCTGCCGGTCCGCGGGTCATGTGCGTCTCTCACTGCGCATGACGACGCCTCATCTCTTCCATCCGCTCATCGAGCGCTGCGCGCGAGTGGAACGTACCGCCGACGATCACCGCGGCAATGCGGCGCGTGTTCTCGATGCGTTCCAGCGGATTGCGGTCCAGCAGGAGCAGGTCGGCGCGCTTGCCGGGTGCAACGACGCCGCGGTCGTTGCTCGTCCCGAGCCATTCGGCGGGAAGGCGAGTTGTGGACTCGAGGATCTGCTGATTGGACAGGCCGGCTTTCGCGAGCGCTTCCAGTTCATCGTGCAGCGAGAAGCCGGGGACGATGCCGGGCACGAGGGCGTCGGTGCCGGTCACGATGGGAATGCCTGCCGCGGCGAAGGCAGGGATGAGCTTTCGATTGAAGTCCACGACGCGTTGTACGTGCGCGATCCAATCCGGATTCGCGCCGGTCACATAGTGATTGCCTTGCGTCGCAATCTTTCGCACGCCCGGCGCGAGGTATTGCAACTCGGGACGCGACTGCAACGATTCCGGGTGCGTCATCATCTCGAGGATTCGATCGTCGACGGTCAAAGTAGAGGTCAGCCAGGTCCCGTTGTCTTTCGCCCACTGTGCGTATCGAGCGATGGCTGCGGCTGACGGTGGACTTTCTTGCTGAGCGAACTCCTCGGCGTGGGCGATCATGCCGAGGCCGGGCACGAAGAATTTCTGAGTGAGACCTTTGCCGTCCTGGGGCAGATGGCCGATCACCTTCATGTTCTGTTTCCTGGCTTCGTCGCAGATGGCGATGAAGGTCTCGAGATCCAGCCGCTCGTACGCCTTGATGAATTCGTACCCTTCGGCTGCTACATCGCGCACGGCCTGACGTCCGTCGCTCGGTGTTGCAGCGACCCGTGTCATGCCGATGGGCCATGCCGGTTGCGGACCATCAATCATTGCAGCCAGAGCGATGTGAGGGCCGAGCACGCGACCGTTGGCCACTTCGTCTCGTTGTGCAATCGTTTCCGGCGTGGAGCTCAGTACCGCGATCTGCAGCACGCCGTTGGCGACATAGGGCAGAAGCGCGTCGGCCAGGCGCACGGTGCCGTTCGGAATGTCGGGATTGCGCGTGTACAAACGGAACAACCGATCGCTTTCCAGATGGACATGCATGTCCGTAAGTCCGGGCATGAGCCATTGACCGCGCGCATCGATGCGCGGGGCTTCAGTGGAGTCGGACGACGCGGCGGAGGCGGGTGTGATCGATTCGATGCGTTGTCCCCTGATGAGCACGTTCATATCCGCCAGGACCGGTTGTCCGGGGACCATCGAGATGACATTCACATGCTCGAGTAACACGTCGGCATGCGCCGGTGCCGAAAGACTGGCAAGGGCGACGCTCGCAAACGCAAGGATCGAATGAACCGGACATCGAACAGCACCCATCGATCACCTCGCCAGTGTGGAACGAAGGGTTGGGACGCACTCGAGCGCCATAGGGTTGCAGTGCCGCTCCAGCGCCTCGCGAGCCGAGTGCTTGCGAGCGTTGAGTGAGCACATCGCGTGGATTGCGGAAGTCAACAGCTCATTGCCGAGCGTCCTCGTTCGAACGCACAGAGCAAGATCAGAATTCCTGCCAGCCGGTGTCGCTGCCGCTCACCTTCGCCGGGACACGATCAGGGCGAGCTCTCTGCGACACCAGAGGGCGACGCTCCGCGAGTGCGGTGACCTTGACTGAGTATGCGGCGGCTTCTGCGGGTAGTGCGTGATGCTGCGGGTCGGTGCCGGTCTTGAACTGCGACATCAGGGTCACGAGGGACTGCGTACGCTCTTCCAGCGACTTGCTCGCAGCCGAAGCCTCTTCGACCAGTGCTGCGTTCTGTTGTGTCGTCGAGTCCATCTGAGTGACGGCGTTGTTCACCTGCTCGATGCCGGCTGCCTGCTCTGAGCTTGCCGCCGCGATCTCTGCGACGATGTCGCTGACTTTTTTCACCGCGTCGATGATGCCTTCGAGCGTCTTGCCGGACTCATCCACGAGCTGTGTGCCGGCGCCGACTTTCGTCACTGAATCGCCGATGAGATCCTTGATCTCCTTCGCGGCGCTCGCACTGCGTTGTGCCAGGCTGCGCACTTCGGTCGCAACGACGGCAAAGCCTCGTCCTTGCTCGCCTGCGCGAGCCGCCTCGACCGCCGCATTCAGTGCGAGCAGATTCGTCTGGAAGGCGATCTCGTCGATGACGCCGATGATGTCTGCGATCTTGCGGCTGGAAGCATTGATCTCTTCCATCGCGACCACGACTCGCTGCATCACCGATCCGCCTTTCTCGGCCTGAGTGCGCGCGCGAGTGGAGAGTGCGTTGGCCTGCCGCGCGTTATCCGCATTCTGTTTCACGGTGGCCGTCATCTCCTCCATGCTGGAGGCAGTTTCTTCGAGCGCTGCAGCCTGTTGCTGCGTGCGTTGACTCAGATCGTCGTTACCGCGTGCGATCTGTACCGCACCTGCGGACATGGAAGCCGTCGCCTCTTTGGTCTGGATGATGATGGTCTGGAGTTTCCCGATGAACCCATTCATCGAGGTCGAGATCTCGCCGAACTCGGCGCCCATCGATGGCAAGCGGTAGGTCAGATCTCCTTCACCTGCGCGAAGATCTTCTGTAGCGCGCAGCACTTGGCGCAGTGGCAGCAGAATGCTGCGCGAGATCACGGTCGCAAGGCCGATCGCAAGCGAGATGGCCAGCAGGCCACCGCCGATCAGAATGAAGGTCGCGGTGGAACGTGCACTTGCGGCTTCGGCGGAGCGTTGTTCCAGCAGTTCGCCTTCGACTTCCTTGATCTGTGCGAGTTGACGTCGCATCTCATCCATTCCGGACTTGCCGCGTGCCTCGCGTTCGTAGGCCACGACAGCGTCCATGCTCTTCGAACCTGCGACGACAGCGCGTCGCAGCGCGATCCCGGGCTCGACAGCGGTTGCGTTCCAGTTCGACATCACGGCTTTCAGCTCGTCGAGGCGACGCTGCTGCGCGAGATTGTCGGCAGTGAGTCTCTTGATCGCGTGCCATTCCGCATCGAAGGATGCGCGGCCCTTCTCCAGCGGCTCGAGGAACGCATCCAGACCCGTGAGCATGAATCCGCGCGACCCGGTTTCGATATCGATCAGTGCGGCGAGCATTCCATCGGCTTCGCCGAGGACCTGATAGGTATGGACGTTCAGGTCCTGTGTACGCGCCTGTTTATCCTGACTCAGCTTGGCCAGGGTGACGAGAGAGATCAGGATCGCGACGATGATGCCGAAAGCACCGATCAGCCGCGTGTTGATGCGCAAATTTGACAGGCTCACCGTTCGGATACTCCTCGGTCACAGGGCTCAGGTATCGATCCCCGCTGGAACTGCGACCATGGTCGTGTGGGCGGTTCGCGATGCGGCCGTCAGCAGGGTGATCGCTGTAGCGGCGTGGCTGGGTGCGAATTGATGGCGGGCGTGCAGATTCATCCGACGTCTTAGGGTCGGCAGAGGGCGTCGTCTACGACTGCAACCTGCGGAGACGCGGAAATGTGAACTGCACCGTGAGGGTCTGGTCCGATGTCTCGAATCAGCGTCCGCGCATCGTTCGGTACAGCGACCTTCTCTCGGTCGCGCCGATGGGCGAACATGGGCCATGCAAGACAATCGCGACGACTACGAACCGATCATTGCGACCCGGCCCAGGAAGTCGGACGAGTCGCGACGTGACGATGCGAAGCCCCTTTGGCCTATGGTGCTCGCGTTGACCGGTGCCCTGGTGGCTGCGCTCGTGATCGCCTGGTGGTTCATGGGCAGGTCAGTCAACGAGGGGGCGTCCGCGACGCCGCAGTCCGAAGGCACGTCTTCGGAGTTTGGCCCTGAGATTCAGGTCGAGGATGAGCCCCCGCCGCCGGCACGCGATGTCGAACCGGCACCTGAGTTCCAGCCCGCGCCGACATCCACTCCGTCACAGTCGGAACCGGTGGATGAAACCGCGCAGCAACCTTCCGCGCCCTCGGTGCCGCAGGCCGAATCTTCGGCAGAAGTGGGCGAGCCGGACGTACCGGGCGTGGTTCCTGAAGTCATCCCCGAAGGCGCAGTTCGGCCGCCGGTCTCGCCAACGTCGGTGGCGGTCCGCTTTGCGAGTGCCGATGCGCAAGTGCGGTTCGAGCTGCGAGGGCCGCTCGATTCATCGAGTCCAATCCGCGGCAAGGTTGGCGATGTCCTTAACCTGGCACCTGGCACCTATCGCGTGGTGGCCTCGGGTCCGCAGCTCGAGGACTTCGAGCAGAGAATCGTCGTCGACGGTGACGGCGAGCTCGAGTACAGCGTCGAGTTGTGCGCGGAACGAAAGCGCGAGCGTGAGAATCTGGCCGGACGCGTCGTGGAAGAGCGTGCGTGTGCGAGCGCTGCTCAATGTGAATCGATGTTTCTGGTGCTGGGCGAAGAGGCAGATCAACTCGTGAAAGATCGCGCCTTCCGCGATCGACAATGTGCGAACTGGCGCGCCGATGCCGTGCCCGAAGGCGCATGGACGCTGGACACCAAATGCGATGGCGCCACGGCCGCTTCGACCTGCCGCATCGAAATCGCCGCGGGCTCGTGCGTGTTTGCCGAGCCGGCTCGCAGCGCACGCGGTGCGCAGTGTCCTCGCGCCGAGCTCAAACGCAGCGAGTGAGACTGCCCTGGCCGTGCGAGCGAACGGGCGCGTCACCTTCGCATACATATATATGTAGTTGCATCTGCGGTCGCTGGGGGCACTGGACACCAAGAGGCGCTCCGAGTCCCTGCAATCCGGCTATTGATGGGCGGGACCGGAGGCTCGACTCTTGACGACATGAGCAATGTCCCCACGCCGTTCAGCGAAGCTGCCACGTACTACAGTTTCCGCGCGCCGTATGCGCCGGCTGCGTTCGACTTTATCAGCGACGCTCTTGGGCTGAATGCGCAGTCGCAGGTGCTCGACCTTGGCTGCGGTCCCGGGACGCTCACGCTACCCCTCTCGCGACGGGCAGGGCACGTCGTCGCGGTTGATCCATGCCAGGAAATGATCGATGAGGGTCTCAGGCGCGCAGCAGACGCCGGTTACCACAACATCGAGTGGCACTGTATGCGGGCTGAAGATTTCTGCAGGAGCAGTCAGCGCAGGTTCGCCCTTGCGACGATAGGTCAGGCCTTCCATTGGATGGATCGCGACGGGGTCTTGCAATGCCTTTCACGATTGCTGGACCCGTCGCACGGCGCGCTGGTGCTGGTGAATCCGGGTAGACGTCAGCCGCAGGAAAGCTGGGAGCCGATCGCAAACGAAGTGATCGCGCGCTACCTGGGAAAGCGCTCGCGACATCCGGACATGCATCCAGAACCCAAGCATGAGCCGGCATTGCTTCGCTCTGAGTTCTTCGCCGACTTTACTGCGCGGGAGTTTTCGACATGTGTGGAGCGCGACATCCGCTCCATCATCGGTCACACCTATTCCTTATCGAGCTCGCCACGCTCTTCGTTCGGCGCCCGCGCACCGGAATTCGAAGCCGAGCTCACGAAGGCGCTGCTGTCACTGAATCCAACGGGCAGATTCATCGAGCGAGTCGATACTGAAGTGATGCTCGCGCGCAGACGCAATCAGGATACAGGACGCAGCGAATCGCTCGCTCCATAGCCGCGCTGCGTTGCCGTTGACGTATTTGCAGTGCCTGCAGCCGCAAGCGATTCGTCCGCTTCAGCCTGCGTCCCTGACCCGATGGATCGCACACAGTTTGTTGCCGTCCGGATCGCGGACGTATGCGAGATGCATCGGCCCCAGGTCGCCGTTGCGCAGTCCAGGTGGATCCTCGATGGATGTTCCGCCATGGGCGACGGCGACGTCGTGAAACGCTTTGACCTGCTCCGGCGAGCTGCACTTGAACGCAATCGTGCCTCCGTTCGCAAAGGTCGCCGCGCCGCCGTTGATGGGTTCGCTCACGCCGAATACGCAGCCATCGTGTCGGTAGAAGAGTCTCAGGTGGCCCGTGGCAGCGCGGTTACGCACGGCAGGCCCGGCGCCCAGCACGGCGAGCACCGCGTCGTAAAAGCGTTTCGAGCGTTCGATATCGTTCGAGCCGACGAGGATGTGATTGAACATGGCGTCTTCAGGGATGGCGTGAGTTTGAGGGTGCCGCCCTCGCTCGTGAACACAGGGGCGAGCATTCGGGCGGCGATGGGCGCATGAATATCGTGGCGGACGGCCGCATACGTCAAGGTCGGAGGGCGCCGGCCAGGGCATCGACGCAGGATGTGATGTGGATCGCCTTTGCCGATCAGGCCCCGATAGACATAAAAGGCGCGGACGTAGCACACTCCTTCTCAGCGGGTCAAAGACGGTTGCGGTGCCTCGACATACTTATCAGGGTCGGGCAGCTGGGGCACACGCGGCGCTTGGAAGTACGGGAAGAATAGAAGCACCTGAAGGTGCGGCAGGGAGATGGAATGAAGCGGGTGACGCGTGTTCCGGGCTGCGGTCGCAGCGCCGGTCTCTTACTCATGTGTTTGTGCGGGCTGGCGCAGGCGGCGGATTGGTTGCCCATCGCCGCAGACGAGCTTGCCCTCAGGTCCGAGCCCCTCGCGCCGAAAGCAGCGGCGGAGTATCTCTATCGCCAGGTCGATCGCGACGATCAGACCGGCTCGGTGAAGATCTACAAGCGAGTGAAGATCTTTACCGAGGAAGGGCGCGAACAGGCGAACGTCAAGATCGTCTACCACAATCGACGCCAGCGCGTTTACGGGATCGAGGCGCGCACGATCCGGCCCGACGGCAGTATCGTCGAGTTCACGGGCAAGCCCTTCGATCAGTCGATCGTGAAGGGTCGGGGCAAGGAGTTCAGCGCCAAGGTCTTCACGCTCTCCGACGTGCAGGTCGGCAGCATCATCGAGTATCGCTATTCGCTGTCGCTCGATCAGCAGTACGTATTCGATTCCAACTGGATTCTGAACGACGATCTGTTCACGAAGCGGGCGAAGTTCTCGCTCGTTCCCAATACGTACTTCACCGTGCGATGGAGTTGGCCGTTGGGACTGCCGGCCGACACCGAGCCGCCCAAGTCGGCGCGCGGCAGGATCCAGATGGAGGTCAAGAACGTCGAGGCGTTCATCGAAGAAGACTATATGCCGCCGGAATCGGCCGTGCGCATGCGCGTGGACTTCACCTACGTTGAGCCAGGGGCCGACCAGAAAGATCCCGATCGTTACTGGAAGTTCTACGAGAAGCGGGCCAGCAAGAAGCTCGAGGATTTCATCGATCATCGTGCGGCGCTGCAGACGGCCGTCAAGCCGATCATCGCTGCAGGCGATTCGCAGGAAGTCATCGCGCGGAAGCTGTACGCCTGGGTACAGGGTCTGCGCAATCGATCTTTCGAGCGCCAGAAATCGGAGGAGGAAGACAAGCGCGAAGACCTCGACCCGAACGACAACGTCAAGGACGTGCTGAGGCACGGCTACGGAACGGCCGAGGAACTCAATCGACTGTATGTGGGACTGGCGCGTGCGGCCGGACTCGATGCGTACCTGGTGCAGATTTCCACCCGCGATCGATACTTCTTCTCCAAAGCCATGTGCGATTCGAATCAGCTGAACACGTCGGTCGTGCAGCTGAACATCGATGGGAGCGAGGTCTACGTCGATCCTGGCATGGCATACGCGCCATTCGGTTTATTGCCGTGGGGCGAAACGATGGTTTCGGGTCTGCGACTGGACGGCAAGGGCGGCGCCTGGATCACCACGCCAGCGCCTGTCCCTGCACAAGGTCTCATTCAGCGTGCAGCGACGCTGGAGCTCGGTGAGAGCGGGGAGCTCGAAGGCAAGCTCAAGGTCACCTTCAACGGACTGGCCGCAATGAACATGCGTGTCAGCAGCCGCTTCGACGATGCGACTGAGCGCACCAAGACTCTGGAAGATCTGGTCAAGAGCTACGTGCCGACGGGCATCGAAGTGACGCTCGCCAATACGCCGGACTGGACCAGTGCGTCGCACACCCTGACGGCGGAGTTCGATATGCGGGTGCCGGGCTGGATGCAGTCCTCCGGGAATCGCGCCTTCCTTCCCGTGGCGCTGTTCGGCGGCGAGTTCCAGCATGAGTTCGATCACGCGACTCGCAATCATCCGATCTACTTCCCGTACTCGTACGAACGTGAAGACGACGTGACGATCAAGCTGCCGAGCGGCTGGCGCGTCGGAACGCTTGCGCCGGCGCATAACAACGATCTCAAGAATCTCATCTACACCACGACGAACGAAGAGCAGGACGGTGCGTTGCGTCTGCGCAGACGTCTGGTACAGCGCTTCGTGATTCTCCAGACGAAGTACTACGATCAGCTGCGCGATTTCTTTCAGCAGGTTCGCGCTGGCGATGAGCAGCAGGTTGTCCTCGTGCCTGCCACGGCCAAAAAGATCTAATCGGCGAGTTCGTTCGCTCAGGAAAGAGTCATGTCGAATCACTCGATCAGGCGCGTGCTGTTCGGTGCGCTCGTGTCGCTGTCCATGCTGCACATGACAGCTGCGAGTGCAGCTCCTGACGTGCCGGAGTGGTTGAGCGCGCAGGTCTCGACTTCGTTGCCGACTTACGACGAGAAAACCGATGCGGTCGTGCTGTATGACGACACCGTCGTGACGGTCCTCGCCGACGGCCGGATCCGTACCTTGCAGCGCCGCGCCTTGCGCATCCTGAGGCCGGGCGGCGAGGCGTGGGGTGTCGTGCGCGCGCACTTCGACGATCGCAGCAAGATCCTGCGCATGCGTGCGTGGAGTCTGCCGGCCCAAGGCAAGCCCTTCGTGGTCAAGGACAAGGAAGCGATCGAAACCTCGATCTATGGCGTGGAGAACGGTGAGCTCCTGAGCGATCTGCGCACGCGCGTGTTGTCGATTCCGGCTGCGGTGCCCGGCAGCGTCATCGGCTACGAACTCGAACGTGAGGATCGCCCCTATCTGTTGCTGCCGCATCAATGGGACTTTCAGGAGACCATTCCTGTCCAGCTGGCGAAGTACACGCTGCAGCTTCCCGCGGGTTGGAACTATCGCGCGAGCTGGCTGAACTATCCCGGCGCCGAGCCGGTGGCCGCGAGCGCCGGTCAATGGCAATGGTCATTGAGCAATCTGCCGGCGATCCGGGTCGAGCCCGCGATGCCGCCATGGAAGAAGATCGCAGGACGACTTTCGTTGTCGCTCGTGAAACCGGGCGAAGCAGCGACGGCACTCACCTGGTCGCATGTCGGCAGCTGGTACAACGAGCTGACGCGCGGGCGCACCGACCCGACGCCTGCGATCAAGCAGAAGGCTGCGGAGATCGCCAACTCTAAAGCGACTCCGCTCGAGAAGATCAAAGCGCTCGCTCGCTTCGTGCAGGACGACGTTCGCTACGTGGCCATCGAACTTGGGATCGGCGGTCACCAGCCTCATCCCGCTGCCGACGTATTCATGCACAAGTACGGCGACTGCAAGGACAAGGTGACGCTGCTGGTGACGATGCTGCGCGAGATCGGCATCGAGAGCTACTACGTGCTCATCAATACCGAGCGCGGTGCGGTGGATGATGGCACGCCGCCGAACCTGGGCTTCAATCACGCGATCATCGCCATCGCGTTGCCTGAGAGCGTGAATGACACCTCTCTCCTGGCGGTGACGGAACGGCCGAATCTGGGTCGGATCCTGTTCTTCGATCCCACCGACACCTACACGCCGCTTGGCAGAGTCAGGGGCGAGTTGCAGGCGAACTACGGCTTGCTGGTGGCAGGCGCGGCAACGGAGCTGATGGCCGTGCCACAGCTGCCGGTGACCAGCAGCTATGTGCAGCGCACCGCGCGCCTGAAGCTCACGGCGGAAGGTGATCTGAGCGGGGATCTGCAAGACGTGCGTCTCGGGGATTCCGCGGCACGCGCTCGCGCAGGGCTGCGAACCAGCGGCGAAACCGATCGCATCCGTCCCGTCGAGCGTCTGCTGGCGGACTCGCTCTCCAGTTTTCGCCTGACACAGGCTTCCGTGGTGAATCTTTCGCAGATGGAGCTGCCGTTCGAGTGGCGTTACACGTTCGAAGCGCCGCGTTACGCCAAGCGCAACGGCGATCTGCTGCTCCTGCGTCCCTGGGTGCTCGGCAGTCGCAGCAGTTCGTTGCTCGAGAAGCGCGAAGCTCGCCAGCATCCGATCGAGTTCGAAAGTCCCGCCCAGTATCGCGACACGTTCGAGATCGAGCTACCCCAGGGCTATGTGGCAGAGGCCTTGCCCGAGCCGATGAGCCTCGACATCGGAGTGGCGAGTTACGAGAGCAAGACCGAGTTGGTCGGACGGACGCTGCGCTATTCGCGGCTCATGGAGATCAAGGGCCTGAGCATGCAGGCCGCGGATGCTGAAGGACTCAAGAAGTTCTACCGGAACATCTTTGCGGACGAGCGGCGCGTCGTCGCGCTGAAGCACGGCGCATCGACCGAGTGATTCTGGCGAGCCGGCACGGCTCGCGAGCGAAGGTCATCTCGAGACCCGCTGCATGTTAACTGCGGGTCTCCTTCGTTATTTGCACGCCATCCATCTGCGACTATCTTCGAGCCGTCGTTCCGTAACGCGTGAAAATCTCGAGTGAAGCGTATGCAGGTCGCTTCGCTCTGACAGTTCGATTCGCGTGAGCATGGCAGAGAGTCTCTGTCTTTCAGATGAAACGCGGATGTAACGATCGGACGACACACTGCGCGGCCTCCGAAGTCCACGAGGTCGCGAACGATGAAAGACAGGTCCCACGCACTGGCTGGCGCAATTGCACTCGCGCTGAGTCAGACGATTCTCATGCATGCCGCGCTGGCGGATGAGGCGGAATCCATCGAGCCGAAAACGATCGAAGAAGTGGTCACGACGGGCTCGCGTATCGCACGCGCGGATCTGGAGAATCCGATGCCGGTGCGTGTTATGAAGATGGAAGACGCGGAGCGTTTCGGGCACACGGATCTTTACAGTGCGCTCGCGGAGATGCCGGGCATCGGCGTCGGTAACAGTCTGTTGAGCAGCTCGAATGGATGGGACTCCGGCGCTGCGTTCATCAACCTGCGCAATCTCGGCACCAATCGCTCACTGACGCTGATCGACGGCAGGCGTCGCGTGTCGAGCTCCGCACGCGCTTCTGCGGTGGACATCGGCACGATCCCGCTGGGCATGATCGATCGCGTCGAAGTCGTGACGGGCGGTGCAGCCGCCGTGTATGGCGCGGATGCCGTCACCGGCGCAGTGAACATCATTACGAAGAAGGAAATCACCGAGACCACCTTGTCCGCCAAGATGGGTGTGTCCGAACGTAACGATGCCAACGAATCGCAGGTGTCGATGTCGACCGGCTTCAACTTCGCGGAAGGTCGCGGACGCGTGGCGGTGGGCGGGACCTTCACCAAGACCGATCCGCTGTTCATGTACGACCGCTACGACTGGCGCTACCAGCCGTTCGTTCTCGCGAATCCTGCCAATACGGGAACGGCCGACGGCGTCTATGACAACGTGAATCTGTATCACTATCGCCAGCACTACTATGCCTACGAGCCGAACTTCTGGCTCCCGGGCGAGCAGAAGCGCTACATGCTGCAGGCAGACGGCACGGTGCGTGCGATGGTGCACGACACGTACTACAGCAATGGACCTGCGCAGTTCGCGACCGGCGATGGCGGCGACGGTCGCAATCTCACCGACATGACTCAGTACCGCGGCGGTGAGGACTCGCTGTCGGTGCTCGGGCGTACCGAGTTCGATCTCACCGATACTCTGCGCCTCGCTGGCTATGCGAACTTCGCGAAGACCGACTACGACGGTGCCGGCACCTACTGGCGCGACGACACGCGCACCACGTTCTTTGCGGGCGCGGGCAGTGCCAAGGCGTATCTCGACAATCCATTTCTGCCCGATTCGATTCGGGCCGTGATGCTCGAGAAGGGACTCACGAGTCTCAATATCGATCGCACCTACGGCAATTTCCCGGTGCGCAACGAAGATCATCATCGCAAGACGTCGACCGTGGGCCTGGAGCTCTCGGGTACGCTCGGTGAGAACATCAGCTGGAGCACGTTCGCCCAGTATGGCCGCGTTACCGACCACGCGATCGAAGGGGACGTGCCCTGGAAATCGCACTGGCTCGCGGCGCGCGATGTGATCGCAGGACCCGACGGACAGCCCATGTGCCGCAGCGAGGCGGCGCGGGCGGAAGGCTGCATTCCGCTAAACATCTTCAGCCAGGAACCGGCGAGCGAAGCATTGAAGGACTACGTACTGTCCGATCGCGACGAATACCGCACGACCACGCAGCAGGTGTTTGGTGCCGAGCTCAATGGTTCTGCTCTGGAATTGCCTGCTGGAAAGATCGGCTACGCCTTCGGTGTCGAGTACCGCAGGGACACGCTCGAGAACCGCGACGATCCGATGGCGCTCTCAGGCGAGCTCGTCTACGGCGGTGGGCCGGGTGCGCGTTCGCAGCTCGATGTGTCTGCAGACGTGAAGGAAGTATTCACCGAAGTGCTGATCCCCGTGCTCGCGGATCTTCCGTTCGCACGACACGTCAATGCGGAGCTGGCTTACCGCTATTCCGACTACAACACGGTGGGCGGTACGGATGCGTGGAAGGTCGGCTTGATCTGGGAGCCGGTGCAGGGCTTCTCCGTTCGCGGCGTCCAGTCGCGCAGCGTGCGCACGCCGAACTTCGGTGAGTTGTACGAACCCGTCTTCACCAACACCACGCTCGGCTCCATCTCCGATCCGTGCATGGTCGCGTCGTACTACGCGAGCGCGCAGCGTGCCGCAAACTGTGCAGCGCTCGGTGTGCCTGCGCCGGGCATCGTGGATCCGAAAGTGGGCCCGCATGTGACGACCGGCGGCAATCCGGATCTCGCGCCAGAAATCTCGGACAGTCTGACGTTGGGCTTCGTGTGGCAGCCGACATTCCTGGCCAACTTCGATCTCACGATGGATTACTGGGACATCGACATCGAGGATGTCATCTACCAGCTCAGCTACACGCAGGTGTTGAATCTGTGCGTCGATATGCCCTCGATCGACAATCCGTACTGTGCCGCGCAGGGACGCAATCAGTCACCGGACCGTCCGACGGCGGAGCACGGCATTCTGATGCCGGCGGGAGCGGCGCTTTGGGTGAAAGCGCAGCAGGCCAATATTTCGCGTCTGCACGCACGAGGTGTCGACGTCGGGCTCAACTATCGGGTCGCAGTCGGTCAGGGACTGCTGGGTTTCCGACTGGCGGGTACGCGTCTGATCGAAGATGTGCTGGAGACGACGCCCGGTGTCGCCGCGGGCGATCAACCCAGAGCAGGCTCGTACACCAATCCGAAAACACGCGCCACGCTCACGACGACCTATGATCTGGGCAACTTCGGCATGGCGCTCAGCTCGCGCTACTGGGGCAAGGGTCTGGGCAATGTGCTCGCGCTGTCGAACGAGCAGTACGAGGACAACACCGTTCCATCGGTCACCTATCACGATATGTCGGCGCGCTACAGCTTCGGCAGGACTCATACGTTGAATCTTGCGGTGAGCAATCTCTTCGATAAGAAGCCCCCGCAGATGGGATTCGGCGAGCCGGGCATCTACTTCGGCGGTCAGGTGTACGACCTGGTCGGTCGCTTCTACAACGTGAGCTGGACGTCACGATTCTGATCCAAAGCCCGCGAGCGCCGCGTGCCCTGTCGGTCGCGGTGCCCTTCTTCCGAGTAAAGATTCATGAAACATCTGACAAGACATTTTTCATTCTTCGCGCTCCTGCTGATGGCATTCGTCGCGCCGGTGCAGGCTGCATCATCGCAGCGAGCGGTGCTGCTCATCTCCATCGACGGGCTGCATCCGAGCTATGTGCTCGAGGCTAAGAAATATGGGGTCAAAGCGCCCGTCCTACGCGAGTTCGTTGCGAAGGGTGCGTATGCGACGCGCGCGATCAACGTGACGCCGACGGTCACCTATCCGAATCATACGGCGCTCGTTACCGGTGCAGCGCCGCGTGAGCACGGCATTCATACCAATACGGTGTTCGATCCCGAAGGCACCGAGAAGGGGGCATGGAACTGGTATGGCGAGCAGATCAAGGTGCCGACATTGTGGGATGCGGCCAAGGCGAAGGGGATGACGACCGCCGCAGTGTTATGGCCCGTGTCAGTAGGGCACACAGCCATCGACTACAACATGCCGGAGTACTGGCGCGTCAAACGTCCCTCGGACGACTATCTTCTGAACGCTGTATCCACGCCGCGCGGATTTCTCGAATCGCTCGACCTCGGTCCGGTATTCGGAGGATCGCCGCACGAAGGCGGTCCGACCTTCGATGCCAAGCTCACACGAATTGCGATCGCGATGATCGAACGAGCGCAGCCGCAGTTGCTCACCGTTCACCTCGTGGGGCTCGATAGCGCGCAGCATGCGCACGGGCCGTTACCGACCAACGCGCAATCACGCGAGATGCTGGAGCAGATCGATGCGCTGGTCGGACAGCTCATTGCGGCCGAGCGCAAAGCATATCCGGATGCGGTGATCGCGATTGCGTCCGATCACGGATTTTTGCCCGTGAACGCCACGGTGAATCTCAATGCGGCATTCGCACGGGCTGGGCTGATCGAGCTCGATACCGACGGCAAGCTCAAATCGTGGAAGGCCTATTCGTGGAATTCGGGTGGCAGCTCCTCGATCGTGCTGAAGGATTCCAACGATCGCGGGACGCTGGAGGCAGTAGACGGCATCCTCACGCGACTGGCTGCGGATCCGAAGAGCGGCATCGCGGCCGTGTTGCGCGGCGATGCGGCGCTCGAAGAGGGCGTGCTGCCGCAGGCGTCGTTCCTGGTCGATTGCAACGCCGGCTTCGCGATGGGCGATGCGCTGACCGGCGAGATCATCCAACCTAGAGCCAAGGTGAGCGGCACGCATGGCTATCGCAATACGCACCCTGAAATGAGCTCGTCGTTCTTCGTCATGGGCCCTGGTGTCGCGGCCGGCAGGAATCTCGGCGTGATCGATATTCGTCAGATTGCACCGACGCTTGCGAAGGAACTCGACGTTGCTTTGCCCTCGGCCCAGATGGCGCCGCTGTCGCTGCGCTAGGTAGAGGCAAGCGGGAGCGTGGCAGTCAAGTGCCGAGAGCTGCGCTCCCGTTTCAGCGGTAACACAGGCCGGATCGCGTGTAATCGCAACGTGCAGTGATCTGCGCATCCTCGTTCTCCGACGCGTTTCGAAGCGTCGAAGGAGTGAGCGATGCTCGAGCTGCGTATCAACGGCGAGACGAGATCCGTGGCCGCGAGCCCGGACACGCCGCTGTTATGGGCGCTGCGCGATGAGCTCGGACTCACGGGCACGAAGTTCGGCTGCGGCATTGCTCAATGCGGTGCCTGTACCGTGCATCTCGACGGCGTTGCAGTTCGCTCGTGTGTGTTGCCGATCGGGACCATCGGCGAGCGTGCGATCACGACGATCGAAGCGGTCGGCGCGCTGCCTGCGGGTCGAAAAATCCAGCAGGCCTGGGTCGATCTCGAAGTGCCCCAGTGCGGTTACTGTCAGTCGGGCCAGGTCATGTCCGCGACAGCACTGCTCGTTGCCACGCCCGATCCGAGTGACGCAGACATCGACGCGGCGATGTCCGGCAACATTTGCCGCTGCGGTACCTATGTGCGCATCCGGCAGGCCATCAAGCAGGCGGCGAAGGCATGAGGGTTTCGCGGCCGACGCTTTCACGGCGAAGGTTCCTCGCAGGCGCGGCTGCTTCGAGCGCTGCGTTGCTCGTCGGCTTCCAGGTGCCTGCCGCGAGGGCGGCGCGTGCGTCGGGCGATACACGGTTTGCACCGAACGCATTCATTCGCATCGACCGCGACGGACTTGTGACCCTGATCATGCCGCAGGTGGAGATGGGACAGGGCGTCTACACCTCGATTGCGATGATCCTGGCAGAAGAGCTGGATGCGGATTGGGACCGGATACGCGTCGAAGCTGCGCCGCCCGATCAGGCGCTCTATAGCAATCCCATCTTCGGCATCCAGGTCACCGGCAACTCCAATTCGATTCGTGCGTTCTGGATGCCGCTGCGCCAGGCCGCTGCGAGCGCTCGCAACTTGCTGGTTCGTGCCGCGGCGGATCGCTGGAACGTGGATCCGGATACCTGCACCGCGGTCAGCGGTGAGGTTCGGCACACGGCCAGCGGACGCAAGCTCGGCTACGGCGCATTGGTCATCGATGCCAGTGCGCTGACTGCGGCGAAGGACGTACCGCTCAAACATCCGCAGGATTTCAGACTGATCGGCAAACCGCTGCATCGACTCGACTCGCCCGAGAAAGTGAACGGCACGGCGGTGTACGGCATCGATGTCATGCCGACCGGGGTCGCGTTCGCGATGATCGCTACGTGTCCTGTGTTCGGAGGCAGACTGATCAGTGTCGATGACCGCACAGCGCGTCGGGTCGCCGGTGTTCGCGACGTGCTGAAGTTCGAGGAGTTCATCGCCGTCGTCGGCGACACGACGTGGGCTGCAAAGCAGGGACTCGCAGCGCTCGCGCCCACTTGGGATGAGCGTGGCAATGGCAGTGTCGATTCGGAGGCGATCTGGAAACAGCTGCGCGCTGCGAGTCTGCGCTCGGGGGCAACGGCGAAACTCATTGGCGATCCCGTGAAAGCGATGGGCCAGGGCACGCGCATCGAGGCGACGTATGAGTTGCCGTTGCTTGCTCACGCCACGATGGAGCCGCTGAGCTGCACGGTCCATGCGCAAGAGGATCAGTGCGAAGTCTGGGTCGGCTCGCAAGTGCTCGGCCGTGCGCAGGACGTGGCGATGAAGATCACGGGACTGCCGGCCGACAAGGTCATCGTTCACAACCATTACATGGGTGGCGGCTTCGGGCGACGCCTCGAAACCGACTACGTCGAGAAGGCAGTGCGCGTTGCCCAACGCGTGTCCGGTCCCGTGAAGGTCACGTGGAGCCGCGAGGAAGATATTCAGCACGATGTGTATCGACCGGCGTACATCGATCGCATGTCCGCCAGCATCGTCGAGGGGCGTGTCGTTGCGTGGACCCATCGTGTCGCAGGTTCGTCGGTGATCGCGCGCTGGCTGCCCGCTGCGTTTCGCGACGACATCGATTTCGATGCCGTCGATAGTGCGGTGGACATGCCGTACGACATTCCCAATCGGCAAGTGGAATACGTTCGCGATGAGCCGTTGTCGGTGCCGACCGGCTTCTGGCGCGGCGTCGGTCCGAACAACACCGTGTTCGCGGTCGAAAGCTTCATCGATGAGCTGGCGGCGAAGCTCGAGCGCGACCCCTACGAATTTCGTCGCGGCCTGTTGAACGGCACGCCACGTTTGCGCGCCGCGCTCGATCTCGCCATCGAGAAAAGCGAGTGGAAGCGTCCGTTGCCGCCACGTTCGGGTCGCGGCATTGGCGTGCAGGTCGCCTTCGGCAGCTTCATCGCGACCGTCACCGAAGTGAGTGTCGGTGACGATGGCCAGGTGCGCGTGCGTCGCGTCGTTTCGGCCGTGGACACCGGCACCGCCATCAATCCGGATACGGTGATTGCACAACTCCAGGGTGGACTCATTTTCGGACTCACTGCGGCGCTGTATGGACGCGTCACGATCGGCAAAGGACGCGTGCAGCAGAGCAACTTCAACGACTATCGAATGATGCGCATCAACGAAACGCCGCAGATCGAGGTGCACGTCATCCAAAGCGGCGAAGCGCCGGGCGGGATCGGAGAGACCGGAACGACTGCCGCTGCGCCCGCGCTGGTCAATGCCATCTTTGCCGCTACGGGCGTGCGCGTGCGCCAGTTGCCGATCGATCCGACCCTGCTCGCGAAAGGACGATCGTCATGAGTCCGGCCGCTCGTGTCGGCAGCTACATCATCGGCGTGCTGATCGTTGCTGCCATTGCAGTCGCATCATGGTTTGCAAACGTGCCCGGTCCGATGATGTTCGCGCCCGGCGCGCGCGTGGATCTCGATGAGTACTCGGGTCATCCGACAGGCGCGCCGCCCGACCTGCCTGGGCTCGATGATCCGCTGGCGCGCGGTCGCTATCTCACGCAAATCGCAGATTGCGAAGCGTGTCATACGGTGCCGGGCGGTCAGCCGTTCGCCGGTGGACGTGAATTCAAGACCCAGTTCGGCACGCTGTATTCGCCGAACATCACGCCGGACGTCGCAACGGGCATCGGCGGCTGGACCGATGAGCAGTTCCTCGAGGCGATGCATCAGGGTGTGCGGCCGGACGGCTCGCGCCTGTATCCCGCGTTTCCTTATGCCGCGTACACCTTTCTGACCGACACGGACGTGCTCGCCATCAAGCAGTATCTCGCGACACTGCCTGCGGTTGCGCAATCCCCGCCTGCCAACGATCTGGCATTTCCCTTCAATCAGCGCTGGCTGATGGCGTTCTGGTCCGACTTCTTCAATCCGGACGAACGCTTCAAACCCATTCCCGCGCGCAGCGCCGAGTGGAACCGCGGGGCTTATCTGGTGGAAGCGCTGGGTCACTGCGGCGACTGCCATACGCCGCGCAACGTGCTGCAGGCACTGGACAATCGGCGCAAGTTCTCCGGTGCTGTCGTCGATGGCTGGGCCGCCTATGACATCACTTCAGCGGAGGGCACAGGCATCGGCGCATGGAGCGATGAGCAACTGGCCGACTATCTGTCGAAGGGTCATGCGAAAGGACGTGGATCTGCGGCCGGGCCCATGCGGGAAGTCGTGGACTTCAGTCTGCGTCATCTCACTGCAAGCGACGTGAGGGCGATGGTCACCTATTTGCGCAGTGTGCCGCCGCGGACTAGTCGCATGCTTCCCGCGCACCTGCGCGGTCCCGCGCCCGCGGCGCATGACGAAGGCCTGACGGCGCAGGTCGATGCACGCGGCAAGCAGATCTTCGAAGGCGCGTGTGCGAGTTGTCACGGCTGGAGCGGTGCCGGGCAGGTGACTGCGTACGCGACGCTCACCGGATCACGTGCGGTCAACGATCCCACTGCGAGGAATGTGGTGCAGGCGATCATCGAGGGCGTACCAGCCGTGGCGGGACAGCCGAGCGTTTTCATGCCCGCGTTCGGATACGCCTATTCCGACGCCGAGATCGCCGCCCTCGCGAACTACGTGACCGCTCGATTCGGTGCGCAGCCGTCGTCGCTGGATGCCGCCCAGGTGGCGCGTCTGCGTGCGGGTCCGTGATTCGTTTTCGAAGTGCGCGCACAGGTGATCCGTTGATCTCGATGAGGGCAAGGCAATGGCCAAAGTTCTGGTGCTCTATTACTCGTCCTACGGACACATCGAGAAGATGGCGTATGCCGTGGCCGACGGCGTGCGACGCGGTGGCGCCGACGTCGTTGTGATGCGCGTGCCGGAGACCGCACCGCTCGCGGTCGCGCAGGCCGCTCATTTCAAGCTGGAGCAGGCGGCGCCGATCGCGTCCGTCGAAGATCTCGCGCACTACGACGCCATCGTCATCGGTGTGGGAACGCGGTTCGGTCGCATGGCATCGCAAATGACGGCATTTCTCGATCAGGCGGGCGCTCTGTGGGCGAGCGGAGTGTTCAACGGCAAGGTCGGAGCGGCCTTCACCTCGTCGGCCACACAGCACGGCGGTAACGAGACGACGCTGTTCTCCATCATCACCAACTTGCTGCACTTCGGCATGACGATCGTGGGTCTGCCGTACAGTCATAGCGGTCAGATGACCCTCGAGGAAATCGCGGGAGGCGCTCCCTATGGCGCCACGACGATTGCAGGTGACGACGGACGACGGCAGCCCAGTGCCATAGATCTGGAAGGCGCGCGACATCAGGGAGAGCGGGTCGCCACCACCGCCCTGAAACTGTTCGGTTAGTTCGAAGAGAAGAGCTGTCCGACTGAAGTCGGACCTACAGGATCAAAGATCAGGCCTTCTGCCTGTTGGGTTCGGCTTCAGCCGAACAAAAGAAAGCCGTACCACCCCGAACGGTTGTTCGTTTCCCATTTGTCCGACAATATAGGCCGTAACGCCGTACCTGCTGGGTGGGGTTGGCGGCGCGAGCGCCGGAGGGCGTGCGCAAAAGAACGGCAGGCCTGGACCTTGCTGGATGAAAAACGACGACCGGGGGATCGCATGCAACAGGGGCGCGAGAGCTATCTTTTGCCGATGGTGCTGATCATCTGCCTCTTTTTTCTGTGGGGCGTGGCCAACCATCTGAACGACATTCTGATTCCGCATTTCAAGAAAGCGTTTCTGCTGAGCGACCTGCAATCCGGTCTGATTCAGTCTGCTTTCTACATGGGCTATTTCCTGCTCGCGCTGCCCGCGGGCTTTTTGATGCGGCGCTTCGGATACAAAGCTGCGGTGCTCACCGGACTCATTCTGTTCGGCACCGGTGCGCTGCTGTTCTATCCGGCCGCCGAGATCCGCGAATACGCATTGTTCCTCGCGGCGCTCTTCGTCATTGCTTCAGGCCTCGCATTCCTGGAGACATCGGCGAATCCGCTGATGACTGTGCTTGGCGATCCGGCGACCGCAGAGCGTCGACTGAACTTCGCGCAGGCATTCAATCCGCTCGGCGCGATCTCTGCAGTGCTGCTCGGCCGGCAATTCATCCTGTCCGGTGTCGAGCCGACGGCAGAAGAGTTCGCACAGATGACCCCGGCGCAGCTCGCGGCGTTTCAAACCACTGAGGCGCATGCGGTGCAGATGCCTTATCTGATCATCGCGGCTGTCGTGTTCGGCTGGGCCGTGCTCGTTGCGCTCACGCGCTTTCCCGCAGCCGCGCGCCGTCCTGCGGATGCCGATCACGCCGCTCATGCGCCAGTGCGTGGATTGTTCGCGCATTCGCGTTTCCTGTTCGGCGTCATCGCGCAGTTCTTCTATGTGGGCGCGCAGGTGGGCGTGTGGAGTTTCACGATCCGCTACGCGCAGCACGAGATGCCAGGCATGGGCGAGAAGACGGCCGCCGCTTATCTGACCGGCTCGCTGATTGCGTTCATGGTTGGACGTTTCGTCGGAACGGCGCTGATGGGCAAGGTGGATCCGGCCCGGCTCATGGGCATCTACGCGCTGTGCAACGTGGGGCTGATGGCGATTGCCGTCGTTGCCGGCGGCCATATCGGATTGCTGGCACTCGCCGCGACCAGCTTCTTCATGTCGATCATGTTCCCGACGATCTTCGCGAACGCATTGCGTGGATTGAAGGATCTGACGCAGATCGGCGCGTCGATTCTGGTGATGAGCATCATCGGGGGCGCAGTGCTGACCGCGTTGATGGGCTTCATCTCCGATCAGTCCTCGATCCGCTTCGCGATGCTGGTGCCCGGCGTTGCGTTCGTCGTCGTGGCTCTCTTCGGTCTCTCCGGGCGAGCGGCGAGTCGCGTAGCGCTCGCGCAGCCGGCAAGTCCCTGAAGAGCACAATGTCCGACTCGACATCACAGCTCAGCGCTTCACGCCGGATCGGTACCACTTCCGTGACCGTTCCTGCGCTCGGATTCGGTTCATCCGCGCTCGGCAATCTTTACCAGGCCATTGACGATGCCGCTGCGGGCGCGACTGTCCGGCACGCGCTCGCGCGCGGCTTCAGATACTTCGATACGGCGCCGCACTACGGATTCGGATTGAGCGAGTCGCGGCTCGGCGAGGAATTGCCGGCAGACGGTTCTGTGCTCGTATCGAGCAAAGTAGGGCGCGTGCTTGAGCCCGTGCCGCCTGAGGAACGTCACAAGCCTCGGCACGGATTCGTGGATGCGGCACCCTTCGAGCCCGTCTTCGATTACAGCTATGACGGTGTCATGCGCTCCTTCGAGTCGAGCTGTCGTCGCTTGAAGCGCGATCGTCTCGACATTTTGTTTGCGCACGATCTCGGCGAGATGACGCACGGCGCCGATCACGCACGCCGCTTCAAAGAGTTCTTCGATGGCGGCTATATCGCGATGCGAGCCTTACGCGACAGCAACGCGGTCGGTGCAATCGGCTTGGGAGTGAACGAATGGCAGATCTGCGAACAGGCGCTCGCAGTCGCAGACTTCGATTGCATGTTGCTTGCGGGCCGCTACACGCTGCTCGAGCAGACTGCGCTGGATCGTTTCCTGCCGATGTGTGAGGAACGCAGGGTATCGATCATCGTGGGCGGTCCTTACAACTCCGGGATCCTCGTGCATGGGGCAAACGGCGGTGCTCGCGCACGTCACGATTACGCACCAGCGCCAGCGCACATCCTGGCTCGCGTTGCGAGCATCGAACGTATCTGCGAGTCGCATCGCGTACCGCTTCCGGCGGCGGCGCTGCAGTTTCCCATTGCTCATCCGGCGGTGGTGAGTGTGATTCCGGGGATGGGGACCGCCGAGCAGATCGAAGACACGCTTCGGCTCGCGGGCGTCGACATCCCGGACGCGCTGTGGTCGGATCTGAAAACTGCGGGCCTGCTGCACCCGGATGCGCCGACACCTGTACGGAGATCGGGCTGATGCGGTTTGCGAAAGTCTGGACGATTGGCAACGCGCCAGGGAGCGCACGATGAATGCAATGACGATGGATGCGGTGGTCTGTGCAGCGCCGGGCAAGCTCGAAGTTCAGCAGCGGCCGATTCCGCGCCGCGCTGACGATGAGGTGCTCATCCGGGTGCGTCGCGTGGGTGTGTGCGGAACCGATATGCACATCTTCCGCGGCACGCAGCCTTACCTCTCTTACCCGCGCATCATGGGGCACGAGCTGGCAGGGGAGGTCGTCGAAGCACCAGCGGACTCGCGGTTGAAAGCGGGCGATCCCGTCTATGTTGTTCCCTATATGTCGTGCGGGCGATGCGCGGCGTGCGCGAAGGGCAAGACGAACTGCTGCATGAACATCCAGGTGCTCGGCGTACATCGCGATGGTGGCCTGGTGCAGTTCCTGTCGGTGCCTCAACGCTTCGTGTTCAGCGCTGCAGGAATCACTCTCGAACAGGCGGCGATGATCGAGTTTCTGGCGATCGGCGCGCATGCGGTCCGGCGGGCGGGATTGCAGCCGCAGCAGCGCGTGCTGGTGAGCGGCGCGGGGCCGATCGGCATCGCGTGCGCGCTGTTCGCAACGCTTGCGGGCACTCAAGTCACAGTACTCGACACGCGCGAGGATCGACTCGCGTTCTGTCGCGACCGCATCGGAGTGCATCAGGCGCTGTCAGCCAAAGAGGTGGGCGAGGCTGAGCTTGCCGCGCTCACCGATGGCAACCTGTTCGATGTCGTGTTCGACGCGACCGGCAACTCCAGCGCCATGGAAGCAGGGTTCAAATACATCGCGCACGGTGGCACCTACGTCCTCGTGTCGGTGGTGAGCGCGAACATCACGTTCTCTGACCCCGACTTTCATCGTCGCGAAGCTACGTTGATGGGTAGCCGCAATGCGACGTCGCAGGATTTCGAGTTCGTGCTCGATGCGATTCGCGCGGGCCGTGTGCCGACCGATGCGCTCAACACGCATGCGGCGACGCTTTCGGAAGTGCCCGCCGTCCTGCCGCAATGGATGAATCCGGAGGCGGGCGTCATCAAGGCCATCGTCAGCTGCTAGGAACGTTGCCAGTACCGCTGCCGACAGGTTTGCCGAACACCTGAAATTCGTGCAGCGAGTAGCCGTAGCGGGTCGCGCGCTGCGTGCCCAGCATTCGCACGAACCTGCCCTCGCGGGGCGCGATCTTTACTTCTTCCGGGCCCTCGCGGCCTCGTCGGCGTTCGACCGTGTGCCAGGTCTGGCCGTCCGCAGAGACCTGCAGCTCGTAGAGCGCCGCATAGGCGCCCTGCCAAATGAAACTCACGCGCTCGATGAGATACGGCTGACCCAGATCCAGGGCGATCCAGCTTGGATCGACGTAGTTGCTCGACCAGCGTGTCTCCGGATCGCCGTCGATGACGAGCGCAGGGTCAGCGGTCAGATAGCGCGGCTCGTTCGAAGAGGTATGGACTTTGACCTCGTCGTAACGAGCGAGATTGCCGGTGCCGCGAGGCTCGACCGTGATGTTGAGCGTTTGTGAGTCGGTTCGACCGTTCGCGGTACGTGCCTGCACGGTGAGTCGTGCGACACCATGCGCGTTCGGGGACAACGCCAGATCGATGCGACTGCGCTCATCGAGCGTCGCAGTCAGAAGATCCGGTCGATCGTTCACCAACGTGAACTGCACGTCTCGTCCGCTGCGTCCGTGGGTGACGGCATTCAGATCGAGGATGTCCTGGACCAGGCCGCGATCGTTCGCAAAGACGCGCGGCGGCAATCGCTCGATCAAGGGCGATCCTGTGAGCCAGCGCACGCAGTTGCGCAGCAAGGCCTGATAGCCCTCGTTCTGAACGGACGCTTGCGCATGTCCGAGCGTGAATGCGATGACGCTGCCGTTACGCCAGGGCCGCCACCACACGATCGGATGAGACTCCGCGCGAGCGATCACTTCGAGCTCGTCGGTGTTCGTTTGAACCACGTACAGTTCGTCCTGCGTCTCGAATGGTGGGATGCCCGCGGCGATAGGATGGGCGGACGGCCGCATGCGATCGGTGCCGAAACCATCTTCGAACGTCTCGACCGTGAACGCTTTCAGGGGCGAGTGTCCGGCGAGGCGTCCTCCCATCATCCGGATGTAGCGTTCGGAATTCACGAAGCTCTCGAGGCCGGCATGCAGCGCGATGTAGCCGCCGCCTCGCTCGATGAACTCGAAGAAGGCCGCGAGCTGCGCATCGGTCGGTTCGAGCAGGAAGGAATTGTTGAGAACGGCATCGAACCCGTTGAGCCGCTCGTGCGACAGCATCGAGAGATCTTCGGTGACAGTCACCTCTGCGATGCCCTGCAGGGCTGCGACGATCTGCTCGTTGTAGAACTCGTGCGAAAGAATGTGCTTCGGATGCGCCGGGTCCGACGTGCCAAGTCCGGTTATAAGCAGGACACGCGGCAATGCGGGCTCTGCGAAGGCGCAAGGCAGGATCCCCAGCGCAAGGACGACCAGCGCGAACGTTCGCCGCCAACGGTTCAGCGCCGCAGCGCTGCGTGAAACCCATGGACTGCGCACGTTCGTTCGAGGGCTCAGTGTGAGTTCGTAAAGGTCCAGTCGTTTTGTCATGGCGTTATCCTGAAGTGGCGCCAGCCTCTGCGAGAATTCTTGACTCCAGAACAGCTGCAGGGTTCCCGTGATGCAGTTCAAGGTCCTGTTCGAATGTGGCGCCAGAGTTGTCGCCAGCCGGAAGGAGCGAGGAGTGCGCGGCGGACTGACGTGGGATTGAAGAACGCGACTCGCTCGATCGCCATGCCGTCGCGAAAGAGGAAGCGGTCCACGTTGCGCCAGCGGACCGGCTTGCGGCCGATCGTGGCGGAGAACGTCATTTCGACGAAGAGCGCATCGTCGGAAGCGCTCCAGCGGTGGATGAAGGCGGTCAGATCGGGAAGTACCGCGAATGTCCGTTCGAAAGCGCGCTCGCACTCTTCCCAGCCGCACGTGGTGCGCAATCCCGGCGCCGACAGTCTGATCTGCGGGCTGAGCAGGCTCATGAACTCCGGGAAGCGGGCACGGCCCACGCTCCACAGTTCCGTGAATCGGTGGATCCAGATCGAGCGATCGCCCGTTTCACCTGTGCGAGTGTTCACAATGGTATCCATGACGAGTGCCGCGTTGTTTGGCGCGATCGATGCGCCGCGCTCCCCGCATCGATGTACTCGATACAAACGCCTCGTTCAATGTACGGACCTGTCGTGTGTCGCAGATGCAGATCGGCAGACATGCAAAGCCCGGCACTCTGCGCCGCTCACAAGCATCGCTTCCCGCGTGACAAGACATCTTCCTGGAACTACTCAACGGTTCGCGAGAGGCGGGGCATTACGATCGGAAACACTTGAGCCGGCGCGAGCGCACCACGCCGCGTCTATACTCCGCCCGCTGCGGTTAACGCCGCAGGCGTGGATCGCCGTCGAATTTCCACCGGTGGCGAACTGGGGACGCGCTTTGATGAAAATTTCTCATAACGGAGGTTGCAATGAAGATCCGCTTTTTCGGCACTCTTGCTCTGCTCATGGCAACGGCGCTGCCGGCAGGTGCCGCCGATCTCGCCGGGCGCTGGACCGCTGAGTTCGAGTCGCCCATCGGCGTGCAGAAGTATGTCTACGAGTTCAAGAAGTCGGGGGAGGCGTTCACGGGTGAGGCGAACTTCGAACATTCGATGGGGCAGGGCACGGTGAAGCTGGAAGACATCAAGCAGGACGGCGACAAGGTCAGCTTCGTCGAGCCCCTCTCGTTCGATGGCAATGAGATCATCATCACCTATACCGGCACGCTGGCCGGCGATGAGCTCAAGCTCACGCGCGACGTGGGTGATTTTGGGAGCGAGCAATTGACGGCGAAGCGCGCCGCTTCTGCCGCGAAATGAGTCATGAGCCCGGCAGTCGCTTCGCCTGCCGGGCCCATTTTGCAACCGCTCGATCACATCCCTCATCGAAGCTGCGCACGAGCACCCTCACCCAGGCGTCCCACCTCGCAGCGACGCAGCAGACTTTCGGTTTGAAGTGAACCCTCACGTCTCACGCGCCCTGAGGACGACCATGTCCTGCCCAGCGCGACATTCGTAGCGCCCGGAATCGAAGCGATACCCATAAATTCAACAACGCAAGGGCGCCCATCCTAAAGTCCTCCTGGCGCATGCCGGTGACGGCGTATAGCGCAGGCATCCGAATCGTCGGGTGCGCATCCCGATAAGCACAAGCAAAGCCGACGCACGACGAACTCATCGTTGCGTGCTCATCGGCGCAGCGAGTCTGCGTGTCAGTCGATCACCGTCATGCGCTCAATCGAGCGATGAGCATCTTCTCAGGCGGTTGCCGAATCTACAGGGAAGGCCGGTTGTCGCGTTGGAAAAGCGGCGGCGATTCACAGTTCGACATCCGTGGCTCTGTCAACCTAGATCGCAATACGAACACGCCTCCTCAGGAACAACACGAACTCATCTCGATGCAGACAATGACTACACGCCGATGCTCGGCGCGCGTTTTCGTAACCTCGCTTGCTCGCCACCGTTTGCTTCTCGCCGTCATTGCCGCCACGAGTGCGTGGGTTGCGCAATCGGCTGAACCGCAGATCATGAGTTTGAACATCCAGCCTCCGAAGGATTACTTCAGAGAGGAGTGCTTCGTGCTCGAGGTCGGCAACAAACTCAGCTTCAAACTCACCACGCCGCATCCGATCGACTTCAATCTGCACTATCACCAGAACGATGGGCAGACGACCTTTCCGGTCAAGCAGGTCGTGACGTCGCAACTCTCGAAGCAGTTCGTCGCACAGTCGGCCGGCGTGTACTGCTTCAACGCAACCAATCTCGAAGACCAGCAGGACGCCTACGACGTCGTCCTGAACTACGCAATCGCTACCCAGTAATCCCGCGCGTTCGCCGCGTGCTCTCGCATGCCCGAGCAGGGGCTGCGAGCGCGCTGCAGCCTGCCTGTCCTGAACTTCCGGATCACGATCAAAGGCTTCTCATGTCCAGTTTCAAGTTGCGTCGCCTGACCGCGCCGTTGCTTCTATCGATATCTGCGATGGCGCTTCCCCAAGTCGTCAACGCATCTCATTTTCGCGGTGGCTCGATCACCTGGCAGGCGGTTGCCTTGGACGACGATGGGATCAAGAACGACGTACGTATTACCGTGAAGACGGCGTGGCGCGCGGAGATGATCGATAACGCCACGGTCACAACACCTAGTGGGACGCCTCGCCTCACTCTGACGAAGGTGGGCGAAGAGCCGCGCGTCTGCGTCGGAGCCGGGACTACAGTGAGCGCCGGCAGCAACTGTGGCGGAGTCGCGGGGACGGAGTATGCGCTGACCACGACATACTTCGAGGCAAGGAACCTCGACCCCAACGTCACTTATACGGTTTCGTTTGCGAGCAGCGCGCGCATCAGCAATCTGCAGAACAACGCCAATGGTCCGTGGAACATCCAGACGAAGATCTATCTGAAAGACGGGAATTTCGCGCCCAAGGTCGATCTGCCGATCATTCTCGAGGTGCCGATGCTGCAGAGCGGCGGTGCGAAGCTTGATAACTGGACGTTCGACATCAGCTCGAGCGATCCCAACGCCGACAAGCTGCGTTATCGCCTGGCGAGTGGCACCGAGTTGGGTTGCGCTGCCAGCGGCGCATGCAGCTACACCAATCCTCCCGGTCTTTCGATCAATCCGAACACGGGTCTTCTGACCTGGACGAACTCGGGCAACCTCACGGCAGGTCACTTGTACAGCGCGGGTATCGTGGCTGAAGACGTCGATGCGGTAGGTGCGACCAAATCCAAGACGCACGTCGACTTCATTCTCACGCTCGTCAACAAGGCGGCGGTCAGCTTCAACCCCGTCACCGACATCACTCCGGCGACCGGCACATTCCCAGAGACCCGCAATGTGCGCGTCAACAAGGGCGAGTCCTACTCGTTCGCCGTTACCGCCACCAATGTCGATACGACCAGTCTCGGCAATCTGAATAACACGTTGACCGAAGATCCGGCGAACACGTTCACCTTTACGCCGGGCGGGATCGGCAGCGGACTCGATCCGGGCTCGTATCCGATCACGTTCCAGCTTTCCGATTCGAACAACGCCCGCAGCGATAGCTATCTGGTCATCAATTTCATCGTGACCGATCCGCTGGCGCCGCAGATTCTCAACATCGAGAACGACCGGACCGTGTACGACAACACCTCGACGACGCCGGGCGATGCGGCTCAGCAGCTGGTGGACGAGGGCCTGGATGCCGTCGTACAGGACATCGACAGCACCGACCTCAACGGTGGCTTCCTGTTGTTCAATGTGACGTTCACCGACGGCGCCTACGAACGTCTGGGAATCCGGTCGCTCGGCGACGGCGCCGGTCAGATCCGATTCGACGGCAGCCGGGTGTACTACGCAGGCCAATCGATCGGCACGATCGATCCGGCGCAGGATGGCATCGGTCGCGCGCTGCGCGTCAACTTTACGAGCAGCAATGCCACGCTCGCAGCCGCGCAAGCGCTGGTCCGCAGTCTCACATATCAGGACACGTTCACGTTGCGACCGCCCGGTGACCGTGGGCTCTCGCTGTTCATTCAGGATGGCCAGGGTCACAGCAACTCGTACGACTTCTTCGTGGATGTGGAGCCGCATCCCACGGCCCCGCCCGCCGGTGGCGGGCCGCTGGAGGCAGCGAATCGGATGTCGGTCACCGAAGGCACGACGGCTGCATTGAGCGATTCGAATATCAGCTTCGCCGATCCGGATCGCGATCCGATCACGTTCACCGTGATCAGTGTGGCGCATGGCCGGTTCGAGCTCGTGAGCAATCCGGGCGTGGCCATCACGACATTCACTCAGCAGGATGTGACGCTCGGCAGGATTGCATTCGCGCACGATGGCAGTGAGAACGCGCCGACCTACACGCTCAGGGCATCCGACGGTACGAACACGGCGCCCGACAGCGAAGGCGAGGTGACCTTCTTCGGTGTCGACGATCACGACCCCGTGATCTCGGGGACCCCTGCTACGACCGTCATGGAGCTCAGTGCTTACAGCTTTACGCCGACCGCGAGCGACGATGACGTCGGCAACGGTGGCCAGTTGACGTTCAGCATCACGAACAAGCCGAGTTGGGCGAGTTTCGACACGGCCAACGGCCGGTTGAGCGGCACACCGCCGCGCGATGCGGCAGGCTCGTACAGCAACATCGTGATCAGCGTAAGCGACGACGGCGGACTCACGAAAGTGAACCTGCCTGCGTTCTCTATCACCGTGACGCCGATTCCTGACAGGGATGGCGATGGACTGCCGGATCACCTCGATCCGAACAATGACAACTTCGATACGGACGGCGACGGTATTCCCGACGGTGCTGACGTCGATGTCGATGGCGACGGTGTTCCCGATAACGGCACCGACAGCGACGGCGACGGCATCAACGATGCGAGCGACGTCGATCAGGTCGGCGGCGGCGATGCCGATGGTGATGGAATCGCGGATTCCGCGGACACGATCGACAACCGTGCGGATGCGGATAACGACGGCCTGCCGGATGCACTGGATCCGAACGACTCCAATCCGGATACGGATGGTGACGGCATTCCGGACGGTGCGGATGTGGACGTGAACGGTGACGGCATTCCGGACAACGGGACCGATCGCGATGGCGACGGTATCAACGATCTCGCGGATGCTGACTCGTATCCGCCAGGACGCGACATGGACGGCGATGGCGTGATCGACGAATACGATCTCGATATCGACGGCGATGGCATTCCCAACACGGCCGAAGGCAGCGGTGATCTGGATGGCGATGGCATTCCTGACAATCGCGACCTCGATACGGATGGCGATGGCATTCCGGACATTCTGGAAGGCACGGGCGATGCCGACGGCGATGGCATCCCGAACTATCGGGATACCGACAGCGACAATGACGGCGTTCCCGATGCGCTCGAGCTTGCCGGCCTGCATCGCGACACCGACGGCGACGGTATTCCCGATCGCTTCGATGTCGATCAGACCGGTGGTGTCGATGCGAACGGCGATGGCATCGACGATGCGCCGCTGCCCGACTCGGATGGCGACGGTCTCTCGGACCTCGTCGATCCCGATCAGGACAACGACGGCATTCCGGATATTTTCGAATCAGGCGCCTATGGCTTCGATTCGGACGGCGATGGCATCGACGATCGTTGGGATGCGGACACGCCGGGCAACATCGATGCGAATGGCGACGGGCTGGCCGACGACGCTCGCCCGATCGATACCGACATGGATGGAATTCCCGATCTGCTGGATCTGGATAGCGATGGTGATGGTGTGAGCGATGCAGCCGAGTCCGGTGCGAAGGGTATCGATTCAGACGGCGATGGCATCGACGATGCGTTCGATGTGGATATCGTGGGCGGACCCGATGCGAATGGCGATGGCGTGGCCGACCGAGCCAAGCCGCGCGATTCGGACGGCGATGGCGTGCCCGATTACCTCGATCTCGACAGCGACAACGACTCGATTCCGGATGTCATCGAATCGGGCGGTCTCGATGAGGACGAGGACGGTCTGCTCGATGCGGGCGGAACGATCACTTCGACACCGCGCGATACCGATGGAGATGGGATTCCCGACATGCTCGATCTCGACAGCGACAACGATGGTGTCTTCGACATTGCAGGCACGATGTACAGCCGGTTCGATAAGAACCGCGATGGACGGATCGATGCGATGACCGACAGCGATGGCGACGGTATTCCCGATGTCATCGATGTCGAGGCCGGTCAGAGGGGTACGCGCGCCGATGCCGACGGCGATGGAGTGCCCTCGATCCGCGATCTGGATGACGACGGCGACGGCATTCTCGATTCGATCGAAGGCGACATCGACTCGGATGGCGATGGTGTGATCGATCGACTGGATCGCGATTCCGACAATGACGGGATTCCGGATCGTGTGGAGATGGGTTTGCCTGCGCCTTCGGGAATCGATGCGAACGGCAACGGCGTGGACGATGCCTATGAAGGTGCGCGCATCCGCGACACGGATCGCGATGGCATTCCTGACTATCTGGATGCCGACAGTGATAACGACGGTATTCCGGATGCGCTGGAAGTCCTGCGGGTCGCATTGAGCGGTGCGGACTCCGATGGCGATGGCATCGACGATGCGATCGACGTGGATGCAACCGGCGGCGTCGATGCAAACGGCGATGGTGTGGACGACGCGATGGTGAACATCGTGGATACCGACCATGACCACATCCCCGACTATCTCGATGCGGACAGCGACAACGACGGCATTCCCGACGGCAAGGAGTGGGGTGATTTCAACAATGACGGTATCAACGATGCATTGCAGAAGGATCCTGGCTTGAAGACCGGTCTGAAGGGTGGTGGCGGCGCATTCAGCTGGGTGATGGCGCTCTTGTTGCTCGGCCTGGTCTGTGCACGGAAGTTCCCGAAGGGAATGCCTGTGAAGGCCATGCGCGCAGCCACGCTGGTGCTCGCTCTGAGCGTGAGCGCGCTACATGTGCCGAAGGCGAGTGCCCAGGATGCCTCGGCTGCGTGTGTCACGGGCAGCGCATTCGGCGAGGGATGCTGGTCGGTGGGCGTGGGCGCGTTTGCGACCACGCTGCGGCCGGACGATTCGGAATCGGTGTGGAAAGTGACTGACGACAGCGACGTGGGCTACAAACTGAGCGTTGCGTATCGGTTCCTCGATCACTGGTTCGTCGAACTGGGCTACGCCGATATGGGCAGCGCAAGGGTCACGCATCGCAACCCTGCGATCGAAGGCCGCGAGGCGATCGATTATTCGATCCCGAGCGTGTTCGCCGGCTACCAGCTGTTCGACCAGGCGAGTCGATTCAACGTCCACGCCAAGGTCGGCTACGCATTGCTCAGCGCAGAGGCGGCGGGCTACGTCATCGAGAAGCAGCGGCACCAGAACCAGCTCACGCTCGGGGCAGGTGCAAGCGTGAGGTTATGGTCGCGTATGGAGCTGCAGCTTGCGCACGAGTACTACGATAAGGATGCGCGTCAGAGCGGACTGACTCTGCACTACGCGTTCTAAAAAAGTGGAATCGCCGGTCGGTCTCGCGTCGAGCAAGATCGACCGGCGAATGTTTTTGCGACTGGTGCAGGCGTCAGCTCGGGCGTCGTGAGAACTCTTCATCCGTCGGGACACGGCCATCCGGCGTGAGTTGGTCGATGGTGCCAGGCAACTCATTGCTCAGGCCCGCGAGCAGTTCGTCGCGGGGCAGGCCGGTCTGCTCCATCAGCCATTGGATGCGCTCTTCGCCCAAGGTCTGCTCCATCTCATGCGGTGCGATGGACTGGTTCTGTTCCTTCGAAACCCAGCTCTGTGCCTTGTCCCCATGACCGCTGTCTCGAAAACGATCGAGAAGATCTCGCAGGCCTCCGCCCGCCGCTCCGGTTCGCATGGCGTTACCCGAGCTGTCATGAGCCTGGCCGGAGCCGAGGATGCCGGAGAGTCCTCCCTTTCCCTTGAACGCTTTGTATGCCAGTAGACCGAGCACCCCCATCTGCACGGGCGACATGCCGCCAGCGTGTCTGCCGCGACGAGAGTCAAAGAATCCCATAGGTCACCTCCAATCCAAGAGCGAGCGACGACGCTCGCCGAGTTGGTGTCAATCGTGTCACCGCTGGATGTCGTTGATGTGGTCGCATCCTGCCTCATCTGCGGGGCTGCGATGACAGGTGAAACCACGATCGGTGTGGGCGGATGCACGCGCGTGCACAACATCCAGATACCACAGTGCACTAGACGCGGGAGAGGAGTCGCTGTTCCGCCCATTCGGGAAGACTCGCCTGCAGGCTTAGGGGTGCTCGCGTCCTCCTTAAGGAAGGATGGAACGATGTGTCACACCTGTGCAGATTTCCACTTCCCGCGCGTGAACAACCAGAGCGTGAACAAACCGACCGAGGTTTCCGAGATGAACACGCCCCAGAACACGCCCGATTGCTGCCAATCGAGCTGAATAGCGAGCAGCCAGGACAAGGGTATCTGGATCAGCCAGAAGAAGACGACGTTGATCCAGGTCGGTGTCGCGGTATCGCCGGCGCCGTTGAAGGCCTGCACGGACACCATCCACCAGCCGTACACGAAGAGCGAGTACGAAAGGATTCGCAACCACTCGCCGCCGATGGCGATCACTGCAGGATCCGCACTGAAGATACCTATGAGCTCGCGCGGCAACGCGAAGAACGCGACCGAGACGAGGAGCAGATACCCCATGTTGTAAGCGCCGATGCGCCACACCGACGATTCGGCGCGCTCGGGCTGCTGCGCGCCCAGGTTCTGACCGACGAGCGTGGCAGCGGCATTCGACATGCCCCAGGCCGGCGTCATCGTGAACATCATGATGCGGATCGCAATCGTCGCGCCGGCCACCGCTTCGCTGCCGATGTTGGCGAGGATGCGCATCAGGAAGATCCATGATGTCATCGCGACGATCATCTGGCCGATACCGCCGAACGATGTCCGCAGGATGTTCCAGAGCGTGGCGCCGTCCCAGCGGATCTGCGAACGCAGCACGCGCAGATGCTGGCTGCCATGGAACAGGATCCACAATTGCATCAGCACGCCCGTCGTGCGACCGATGGTCGTCGCGATGGCCGCACCTTCGAGTCCCAGTCCGGGAATCGGGCCGAGGCCGAAGATCAGTAGCGGATCGAGAACGATGTTGATCGCGTTTGCGACCCAGAGCACCCGCATCGCCGCCGCGGCATCTCCCGCGCCACGGAAGATCGCATTGATCGTAAACAGCAACAGGATGGCCGCGTTGCTGCCGAGCGCCCATTGCATATAGGGATAGCCTTGTGTGAGCGTCCACTCGTCTGCACCCATCAGCCGCAGCAGATCCTGCGCAAAGAAGATACCTGCGATTGCAAACGGAACCGATGCGAGCAGGGCGATCCAGATGGCCTGCACTGCACTGAGCGCGGCTTCCTCCCGGTTGCCTTCGCCGACCCGTCGGGCAATGACGGCAGTGACCGCCATGGCGAGGCCGATGCCGATGGCGTACAGCAGAAACAGCAGTGTCTCGGTCAGCCCGACAGTCGCAACCGCGGAAGATCCGAGTTTGCCGACGAAGAAGATGTCCACCACCGCGAACGTGGACTCGAGCACGAGCTCCAGCACCATCGGTACGGCAAGCAGGAAGACGGCCCGGCGCAGCGGAATCTTCGTGTAGTCGGCGCCCGTGCCACGAACGGCATCGCGCAGCTCGGCCCAGAGTGACCGACGCGATTCGGGTGAATTCGGTGTTGCCTGCATGGAGACTGAGTTCGATTCGTTCATGTGACTTCCTGAGCCCTCGCCGTTGTTGTGCTCTGAGGCGGGCTTTGAGGCCCGCCACTATCGGGCGGGTCGACGGACGTTTTCAACCCTGGGTTGGAGCCGACAAGCGCTGACTCATCGATGCTTCTCGAGCCCCAGACGGACAGCGTCGAAGAGGGCGATGCGGATGCCACAATATCTTCGACCTCCCAAGGACGATCGAGCGGCGGGCGATCCGACACGCGGCGTCTCCTGATCGCTGTCTCGTATCCTGCCACCAGGATCGTCGCGCTCATCGCTGCTCGCGAATCGCTTTGGCAGCGAAGTCACATTCAAGTGCTGGCGATTTCACTATCATCCCGGCATCGATCGACCGGGAAGTCTGATGAGCATGATCAAATCGGCCACGTTGCCCCTTCTGGTGCTGTCCCTTCTCTGTGCGGGTTGTGCCACGACTGTGACGGACAGCGATGAAACCGAACCGATGGTTGTTGATGCCGTTCAGACGCCGACCGAAACCGGCGCTGCAATCGAGCAGTCACCGCCCAGCGAAGAAGGCGCGTCCAAGGAAGAGGAGGGCGAGGTCCCCATTGCCGTCGCGGAGTCGGAACACCCCGAACAGACGTCCGAGGAGGTCATCGTCCAGCGCCGCAGCCTTGTCCGGCACGAGGTGATCCACGATCTGGTAGCCGAGGCGCAGGCGCTTCTGCGCGACGTCGAGCTTTCATATGTGTTCACCGGCAAGGGCAGGCGCGAGACATTGCGCGGTCGGCCGGTGGTATTCGCGTTGTGGAATGAGGCGAAGGAGACCTGGACGCTCGCGCATATCGAGATCCCGCGTCCCCCGGTGAACTGGCGGCCGGGCCGCAAGCCCTTGCCCTTTCGAATACTCACGCCTGGCATCCAGGCCCGCCACGTAAAAGGTACGGGCGCCGAGCGGTTGATGTTTTCCTTCTCGCAGGACGGCGATCCGCTGAAGGTCTATGGGCGCAAGTTCCCGGTCTTCGACAACGCTGCGCTCAAGCGCAGACACTGGCGCACCGTGGCGCAGACGGCCAAGCCGATCGTGTATCTGCCGTTCACCGAGGATACGTTCGATCCGGGATTCGTCAGAGCCGGAAAGGAATATCTGATCGCGACGGCCAGCCAGGCGATCGAGGAACTGCGTGAGGCGCAGGTTCCGAGCGCGGCCTTTCGGGGAGAGTTGCTGGCCGACTCCATTCCGATCTCGGTGATCACCACCCTTGCAGTCATCGAGCAGACGGATGACGCCGACTACGTGACCAAGCAGTCGATCGCCTTCGATGAGGTGCTGAGCCAGTACGGACTCAAGCAGGACGAGGCGTATCGATACAGCGTGTCGAGCGCCAATGCGTTGGGACCGATGCAGTTCACTGACCGCCGCGGCAACGGCACCTATTCACTCGTCGTGCGACGCTGCCCGCGTGCCAAACTGGATCCGGTGTTCGAGCGCGGTGCGACGAATCTGCTCAACGCGATGAAAGCCGCCGTGTGCTTGCTGGATCTCGAGCTTGCGGGAATGCGCGCCGACATTCGCGCCGCATACCGCGAGAACCCTGCAGTGCTGGGCATCTTCCCCGTCGCGGCCTACAACGGCGGCCCGCGCAACGTCACCAAGCTCTACCGTGTCCTCACTCGAATGAAAGTCAAGCTCAACGAGCTCAGTCGCCCGGGCATGCAGCTCGAAGGAAAGGCAGTCGCCTGTCCTTGCGTGTGGAAAGCGGATGGCACCGGTGTTCGGCCCGTGACGATTCCGCGATACAACAACGAGAATCGCTGGTACATCGAGAAGTATCAAAGCATCGTGAATCTGTTCGAGTGAGCACGCGTGGATGCGGTCCGCCGCGATCCCGGTCGTGAGTCTCAGGAACATCGTAGGAATTTTTCGCAGCGCGGTTTGGGGAAGCTGCTGAAGACTTAGGTAACCTCTGATCAATTCGCCACTCGCAACCATAGTTGCTTCGCCCACCGAAGCATTTCAACCAGTTGCAGACTTGCGAAGGTCAGGGAAGTCGATAAATCAGAGCTTCCTTAGGGCCATCCCTGGCTCAACCCACTTTGCGCGCAGGCGAGGACAGGTGAGCGTCTTCGCTCCGCTCTCGCCTCGGGGTCGGTATTCCGCGTGAGATGGACGCGCCGGCAAATAGTGCAGCGTGCTTCCGAAATTCAGGACAGATGCTTGTCAAGTGTGAGCGCGAGTTCTCTGCTGCCCGGCGCGCGCTCTGACTGCGTAAGCCGCTGATGCGGTGCGAAAACCCGCCGCGTAATTTGCAGGCCCCTTTGGCGGGCGGGAGCGCGATTTGCGCATGCCACGATTCGGCAGCCGGGAGTGTGCTGCAGTGATGAAATTTTGAGCAAACTAACGACGACTGCGACATTTACTGCAGAAGCGCGAAGTCAAGATGCGGTTGTCCGGAGGTTATCCACAGGCTCTGTGGATATTCCGATCATCTGACGCCGGCAGTTGACCGATCAATGGTGCGCAGCACCGTCGCGTTCCGCGTCTGAATACAATTCGTGTCAATACTTGCAATCGCGCGAGTTTTGGTGCAGCGCGGACTCAGGCGGCGTTCTGTGCCTCGCTCATGAGCTCACGCTGTACGTGATAGATGCCGGTGCGTCCGGAATCGCGGCCCCGGCGACTGCGTTCGGCCTGGCCCAGCAGCTCCAGTGCGGTCGGCGGCTCCTGATCGCGCGCGACCAGGGCGACACCGGCGCTCAGTCGCAGCTCGCTGTCCTCGGATTCGGTGTTCCAGTGCGCGAATGCATTGCGAACGCGTTGCTCGACCGCCGCGGCGTCGATGTGCGAGCTCTCCGGCATCACCATGGCGAAGCGCACGGTGTGCGCAGGTGCGGGAAGCCGCGCGACCCAGTCGATGCGTGCGCGGATTGCGTCTTGCACAGCCCTTATCAGCATGTCGCAGACCGTCCCGTCGAGATTCTTGCGCGCCAATACACGCTCATCGCTCGTGTCCACGGCGATACTCAGGATCTGCAGGGCGCTGTGGGAGCGAATCGAATGAACGATCTCGGCATGCAGTCGGCCGACCAGGTGTCGCGCCGTGTGCGCGCCGGTTTCGAGATCGACGATGGCCGGAGCGTCGCCCCGCGCGGTGCGCGAGGCCTGACGACGTTGAAGAGCGAGAAGACCTGCCCGCACCTTCGGGCGAAGATCGGTCGGATGGTTGTGTGCGAGCAGATACTGATCGACACCGCCGCAGTACCCGAGCTCGTGGTCGCGCACATCGTGACGGTCGGTGAGCATGATGACGTAGATCGGGGCCAGCGCGATCACGCGCAACCGCGATACGAACTCGATGCCGTCGATTGTGGGAATGGAGCGATGGGTGATGACCAGCGGATACCAGTCGCGCGCGAAGATCGTGAGCGCATGGATTGCATCGGCGGCCTCAGCGACGTCGAACCCCTCCAGCTTGAGGAGTGCAGCGGTGGATTCGCGCGACACCGTATCCCCATCGACGACGAGGGCACGGCGAGGCAAGGAATTCTGAGTGGCGGCCGGCATGAGTGGTTTGACTGAAGAATCTGTAGGGGAGCGTACCTTCAGCGGCGCCGCCCGGTCGTGCGGGTGCCCGGATTTGAGAGCTGTGTCGCGGGCGGGATGAGCGCCAGCGCACAAATTGTCCGGCCGAAGGCAGGCCCCGCGCACCGTTGGTGGCGCGCACGCAGCTATGATTCGCCCCGTGTCCATGAGAGCGGGTACGTCGATGCGGTGGTCGATCGCAGTCACTTTGATCGCGCTGAGCCTGAGCGGGCCCGTTGCCGCGCAGATCTATACATGCACCGCCGCCGACGGTACGCGCGTGTTCTCGGACAAGCGCTGCGGTCCGGATGCCACCGTCGTCAAGAGCGTCCCCACCGCCAAGCGGCCGGCAGCGAAAACACAGAGCACGTCCGTCACGGCCGTGCCGCGATCGCCTGAGGAATTGCAGCTCCTGCTCAAGCGATGCAACGAGGGTGACGAAGCCGCCTGCATGGCATGGAGCAAGGGCGGTGGTCCAAAGCAGCTGCGCACGCTCGAAAAAGAACAGGAAGCGAGTTGCGAGGCCGGCTCGCTCGCGGCGTGTGAGGAGCGTTACTGCCGCGACGGCGCCACGGAGGAATGCCGATCGCGCGTCAAGGCATTGGCGACGATGTCGGGGGAGAACTGGTACTTGCGATTCCAGCAAAAACGTTCTGCCGACGAACCTGCAATCTATTCAGTGCGATGTCTCGTCGCGCAGACTCGTCAGATCAAGGACGTCAGCATCTCCTGTGCGCCACTGGCCGGCCCGCAACGGTGCCAGGCCTCCGATGTGGCGGTTGGATTTCCCCGCCTCGATGCCGCTGCGGCGAATGTGTGTGATGCAGGTCGCTAGCATCAGCCCTCGATAAGTCTCCGGTCACGCGCAGGTGCGCGCTCTCCCGCAAGTCGTGCGGACATTCCGTCATCGCCTCATCCGTTGATGATGCAATGGAGGGATCCCGCCGATCGTTCTTGCGACACGGAACGAGCGCTGCTTGCGAGCGTTGCCTTCAGACATCCCACTGAAGATTCGCATCAGGAGATTCATATGAACCTGCACCACACGCGGCGTCGCGGCGCAGCTTTGCTGGCTTCCGGGTACTGCTGGGAATCGCGGGTCTGGCTCAGGCGCAGACGACGACGCCTGGCCAGAGCGATTCCGCTGCGTCGACGTCGCGGCGGAACTGCGACGGTCTCTCTGGTGATGCCCGCAGGGATTGCGAGCGTCACAGAGACGCTGACCGCTTGCATGAGGATCGCCGCAAGGGTGCCGATCATCTGCACGAGGAACGCCGCAAGGCTGCTGATCACCTGCATGACGAACGTCACAGGGGTGCCGAGCACATTGATGAGGAACGTCAGAAGGTGGATGACCATCTGGGCGATCGGCACCGACCAGACACCGATCGCAGTCTGCAACCCGGCACTCGTACCGACTCCGATTCTTCGACGCGACGTCCCTCGGATCGCTGAAGATCAGGCTTTAAGCGAGTCCCGCCTGTCTGCCGGGACTCGCTTCAGCAGATGTGCCGTACTAGCGATGCACTTTCCCGACCCAACGCGCGAACGCTTCGATATAGGTCTTGAGCAGTTGCTGCGTCGATTCATTCGTGAGCTTACCGCTCTCGTCGAACAGTCCGGCTGCGTTGCCGATGTAAACCTCCGGCTGCTGCAGCGGGGGCATATCGAGAAACACCAATGACTGGCGCAGATGATGATTGGCGCCGAATCCCGAGATCGCGCCCATCGAGACGCTGATCACGCCGGCGGGCTTTCCTGCGAACACGCTCTGACCATACGGTCGCGAGCCCACGTCGATCGCATTCTTCAGCACTGCGGTTACGGAGCGGTTGTACTCGGGTGTGAAAAACAACACGGCATCCACTGCCTTGATGCGATTGCGAAACTCGGTCCACTGCGGCGGGGGCGAGGCGGTCTCGAGGTCCTCGTTGTAGAACGGCAGATCGCCGATCGGTACCTCCACGAACTCGAGCCCTGCGGGCTTCAACGCTTCCACAGCCTTTGCAACCTTGCGGTTGAAAGACTCTTTGCGCAGGCTGCCGATCAGAATGGCTACTTTGTAGGTCATCGCGCGTCTCCAGTCTCGATAAAACTCCCCACACCCTAACCTCGGCATCGCGAACGATCATCGGCCCCGCAGCGATAACACTCATTCAGAAGAGTGAACAATGGGGGAATGGAGAGCAGGGAGTAGGAAATAGGGATATGGAATAGGTCTGAAGCCCGACGCGGCACCACAAGTTCCGCCAGTCACATTTCTCATTTCTCATTTCTCATTTCTCCTTCATTCCCCCATTCCTAGTCCCTAATTGCTCATTACTCCTTACTCATTGCTCACTACTCATTGCTCATTGCTCATTGCTCATTGCCATCCCCCCCCGTTGACTTTATTTCCAACTTACTGGAAATTCCCGTCCACTATGTCGGAGAACAGTTCCCAGGACATCAATTCGCGGATTGCTTCGCGTGTGCGGGCGATGCGTGCCGAGCTCGGCCTCACGCTCGAGGCATTGGCGGCGAGATGTGAAGTCAGCCGATCCATGCTCTCGTTGGTCGAACGTGGCGAGAGCAGTCCAACGGCAGTGATGCTGGAAAAGATTGCAACCGGTCTGGGCGTGCCGTTGGCGTCGTTGTTCGAGGATTCGTCCGCGCCGCCATCTCCGCTGTCGCGCGAGAAGGATCGGACGTCCTGGCGCGATCCGCAGTCCGGATACATACGCCGCAACATTTCTCCGCCGAACTTTCCGTCGCCTCTGCAGATCGTCGAAGTCGAACTGCCTGCCGGCGCACGGGTGGCTTACGAAACGGGCGCTCGCGAGGTCACGGTGCATCAGCAGATCTGGATGCAGGAGGGCACGCTCGAACTGACGGTGGGCAAGGAGACTCATCGGCTCGTGACGGGAGACTGCTTCGCGATGCAACTGAATGCGCCGATCACGTTCCGCAATCTGACCCGTAAGGCTGCGAAGTACATTGTCGTGCTGTCCACCGAGCGATCGCGTGGCTGGAGAACGTAGCTTGGAATCTTTGCGCATCCGCTCGCTGAGCACGGTCGCCCCCGCAGATCTGACGGGCCTCATCGATGTCCTCATGGATTGCGTGCAAGGCGGCGCATCGGTCAGCTTCATGTGGCCGATGACGCGCGAGAAGGCCGAACGCTACTGGAATTCGGTGGCGTCGAGTCTCGCGTGCGGCGAGCGCGTCGTCATCGTCGCGGAGGATGAGTCGGGCATCGTCGGCACGGCGCAGTGTGTGTGGGCTGCGCCGGAGAATCAGCCTCATCGCGCCGATGTGGCCAAGATGCTCGTGCATCGCCGTGCCCGTCGCAAAGGCGTGGGTGCTGCGTTACTGCGCGCGGTGGAAGAAGCGGCTCGGGCAGCGGGGAAGTCCGTGTTGGTACTCGATACGGCGAGCGCCGAGGCTGAGCGTCTCTATGAGCGCTGCGGCTGGCAGCGCTGCGGACGCATTCCGGATTTCGCGCTCATGCCCGACGGATCCTTCTGCGACACAGTGGTCTACTACAAGCTGCTGAGCGCATCGGCCGCATGATCAGCTTGTTCAGCGACCGGCTGGGCGTGTGTTGGGGTCCACCGCAGAGGCGCGTGCAGGGAAGTGTGTGAATACGAGCGCCACCGCATTGCGGATGGCCTCGCGCGGATGCTCCATCTGCTTGTCTGAGAGGCGTCCCTGGGCCACGCCTTCCCAGACGAGCTGCTTCTTCCGCGCATCCACGACGTCGATGTTGGCCGTACCGACCGGGTAGGTGACGGTTACGACTTCGTTGTCGTAGAGCGGCCATGCCCCGTAAAGGCCATAGCGATATCCATAGTAGCCATACGCGCCCATGCCAGGTCGCGAGCGCACGTCGGTGCGC
>JAFAEQ010000038.1 GCA_023423935.1 Pseudomonadota bacterium
TGCGGCTTCGTACGTTCAAACTTCTCTTTGGCCACAGCGGCTGCCCTCGATAAATAGTGTCAAAAAATTCTGTGATACCGGTGATGACAGTGATGGCGGTGATGACCGGCGCGACTTAACCATCGCTTCCCTCGTCATCACCCTCATCACTGACATCACATCGCTCTAACTGGAGCCCACGACCGGGATTGAACCGGTGACCTCGTCCTTACCAAGGACGTGCTCTACCGACTGAGCTACGTGGGCACCGAAGATCAAAAACCAGCGACCGTCTCTCTCAAAAAAACCGCACCGACTGCTCGTCGAAAGTTGTCTTCTATGTCCTGAAAGTCCGCTACCGATCACAGTCGCGAACTAGCACACCGCAGTACGTTCAATGGAGCGGGTGATGGGAATCGAACCCACACCATCAGCTTGGAAGGCTGAGGTTCTACCATTGAACTACACCCGCACTGTGGTGGAGGGGGTAGGATTCGAACCTACGAAGGCATAAGCCAGCAGATTTACAGTCTGCCCCCGTTGGCCGCTTGGGTACCCCTCCGCGGACATAAAGAGCCCGGTATTTTGTTGGTGACATCGGGGTGTGTCAACACCAAGTTGCATCGCAACTTGAGGCCAGCTCGGTGCTCGAGCAAAAGATCGTTCTTTTTGGCTGCCCGCCTCACCTTTCCGCGACGCGATCCGAACTTCCCCGCGCATCCCGCGAATACCGCGCACTCACAAAGCGCTCGCAGCTAAAGCCCACTGCGCTAACGCCGATAACCTCGTTGAAGACCTCTCCTGTACGTTAACGCCGCGGCATGCCGCGCCTCGACAAACTTTCCCGACTCGATGCAGCCATGACTCCGCAGGAATTCGAAATCCGGCTCAAAGCCCAAGTCGATTTCCCCAGCCCTTCACGGGTGGCGACCGAAATCATTGCGCTCGCGCGCGACCCGGACATCGAGATGTCGAAGGTCGCACAGGCTATCAGTCGCGACCCCGCGATGACGGCAAAAATTCTTCGGATCGCCAATTCTGCGTTCTATGCGCAGCGCCGACCCAGTCAGAATCTGCGTCAAGCCTTGGTCATCATCGGTCTGAATGCCGCACTTACGCTTGCATTGAGTTTTTCGCTGGTGTCGTCGGTGCGTGCACTACGGGCTGCAGGCATAGACTATCCGCGATTCTGGCGCCGAACGCTACTGGCTGCGACCGCTTCTCGCGCATTCGCAGAGTCCAGCAAGACGCCTCATGCGGAAGACGTTTTCCTCGCGGCGCTGCTGCAAGACATCGGCGTTCTTGCGATCGATCGCGCCTCGCGCGATTTCTATAGCAAGCTTCCCGCGAACGCCACGCATGCCGACTGGATCGCGTACGAAGTGCAGCAACTCGGCAAAGATCACGCGTACTTCACAGGCGTATTGCTCAAATCGTGGAATCTTGCCGACCGCATCTGGCAGGGTGTCGATGCGAGCCATTCGCCACAGAAATTTCCTGCGGATTCCGACAGCGGCAGCTTTTCCCGGTGCCTGCATCTCGGCAGCGAACTCGCCGAGGCCATTCTCGCGTCCGATCGTGCGCTTGCACTAAGCGCGCTCGCGCAGAAAGTCAAAAACCTGATCGGACTCGGCAATGAAGCGTTCACCGAGGTCGTCGGACGGGTGGCGAGCCTGATTCCGGAAACCGAAGCGCTGTATGAGACGAGCATTCTGGGCGCCGATGATGCCGAGAACTTGCTGGCAGAAGCCCGCGAGCTGCTTGCCGTGCGCAATCTTCACGCGTTGCAGGAAGTAAGCACCCTGCAGGCAACGACCAGCGTACTTCTGACCCGCACCGAAGAAGCCGAGGATGCGAGTCGCCGCGATTCCCTCACCGGCGCGCTCAATCGTGCCTGGCTCGATCGGCTGCTCGATCGGGAATTCACTCAGGCGGTCGTCTTCGGCCGCGATCTCAGCGTCGCGCACGTCGATATCGATCGTTTCCGGACGATCAATGACCGCGTGGGCAGCGAGATCGGTGACCGGATCCTGAAGCACTGCGTCAGCAGACTGCAGACGTGCGTTCGCGGAAGTGATCTCGTCGCGCGCTACAGTGGCGAGGAATTCATGATCGTGCTGCCTGGGGCGGACCGCGACATTGCCAAGCAGGTCGCCCAGCGCATCCTCAACGCGGTCAACGAGACGAACATGGATCCTGAGGGCAACGAGCCGATCACGATCAGTGTCTCGATCGGACTGGCCACCTACTCCACCCGTCAGCGGTTTCCGAGCACGCTCGCGTTGCTGGAGGCCGCCGACCACGCGCTTTACGCAGCCAAACTGTGCGGCCGCAATCGATTCGAAGCGTACGAAGACCTTTCGCCGAGCGCCCGCACTGCGGCTGGCCGCTAACCCGTCAGATCCACGAGCTCCACCGCCGCTGATTCGAAGGCTTCCCCGAGGAATCGACTGCCTACGCGCGCAAAGCGCTCTGGGCTGTCGGTGGCAAGAAGCGTCACGCGGCCGCTGACCGTAGCTGTGGTGGTGAGGCGGCGTCCGACCAGATCCTGAGCCAGCGCCTCTGCGGTGGTCTGAGCCGAATCGACGATCGCGACCGAGTCGCGCACCACGGAGTGCAGCACCTTCGTAAAAAGCGGGAAATGGGTGCAGCCCAGCAGCAAGGTGTCGACCCGTGGATGCTGCGCAAAGACTTCATCCAGATAGCGATGCGCGACCGCCTCGACGATGGGCCCCTCGGTCCAGCCCTCCTCGGCCAGCGCGACGAACAGAGGGCATGCTTGCGCAGCGACGGTCGCATCAGGGCGAAGACGCGCGATCGCGCGCTGATACGAGCCTCCACGAACCGTCCCCTCCGTAGCGATGATGGCGATCTCTCCTGCCCTGGATGCTCCAACGCCCGCCGCGGCACCAGGCTCGATGACGCCGATGACCGGTACCGGCGCAAAACGCTGCTGCAACTCCTCCACAGCGACCGACGAGGCCGTATTACAGGCGATCACCAGATACTTGATCCCGCGGCGCATAAGGAACTCGCCCGCCTGGATGGAATAGCGCAAAACCGAATCGCGGCTCTTGGTGCCGTACGGCAGCCGCGCGGTATCGCCCAGATACAGGAAATCTTCGCAAGGAAGCTTGGATCGCAGCGCGCGCAGAACGGTGAGCCCGCCGACGCCGGAATCGAATACCCCGATGGGCAAAATCGCACGAGATCCGTCAGTCACTGATCACCATCGCTAACATCATGATTCTCAAGTTCAATAAGCAGGTCGCTACGCGGCTATGAGCTTTGCGTAACTCGCAGCATCGATGTTGCTGCCGCATACGATCACACCGACGCGCTTGCCGTGCAGTTGCGCTGCGAGCGGGCCGAGTAATGCGGCTGTCGCCGCCGCACCCGCAGGTTCGACGGCAAGTTTTGCATTGCGCAGCAGAAAGCGCATCGCGGCGCGCAGCTCATCGTCACTGACGAGAACCAATCCGTCGACATTGCGTCTGCAAAACTCGAACGAGATCGGCAGTGCATACGGCGCGCCCAGACTGTCGGCGATCGTGGCGACCTTCTCGATCGATCGCGGCTCACCGGCCGCAAAGCTCCGATGCATGCTGTCGGCACCTTCCGGTTCAACGCCAAAAATCTGACACCGGGGCGACAGCAGCTTCACGGCGGATGCGATCCCCGCGCACAAGCCGCCCCCACCGATGGGCACGATCACCGCATCCAGATCGCTGCACTGCTCGATCAACTCCAGACCCACGGTCGAGGTACCGAGCACAGTCGTCCGCCCTTCGAACGGATGGATCAACGTTCTTCCCTCGTCGCGCTCAATCTCTTTCACCCGATCGAAGCCTTCATGCGCATTTGCGGCGAAGATGATTTCGGCACCAAAGGCTCTGCACAATTCCACACGGAGGGGATTCGCCGTAGCAATCATTACAAGTCGCGCTGAAACGCCGAGCTTCGCTGCGGCAAAAGCTACAGCGATGGCGTGATTCCCTGCGCTGATCGCAGTCACTCCACGCATCCGCTGCTCCGCAGTGAGTGCCATGAGGTTCAGTAAAGCTCCGCGCGCTTTGAACGTGCCCGTCACCTGGAGAAGCTCCAGCTTCAGGACCGCGTGCGTACTTCCCAGCCGCTCCCGAACTTCCGGTGTGTCGAGCGCATGCACAGGCGTCCGGAGGATCTTTCCTTGCAGGGCCGAAGCGGCCTCACGAATTTCCGACAATGTGAGTGGCGCAACCATGAGAGACCGAACAGGCATTTGTGTCAGAGCAATCGACGCGCGCGACAGGGGCGACATAAGACCACAACATCCGACTTCGCAGGAGCAAAACGTCGCGGCATAATGGCTTCGCCTTATGGATCTGTGTCTTTGCTTCTACCTTCACATCGACACGCGAGAGCCGCTTGGACAACAACACTGAAACTTCGGGGAGCTGAGCATGGAGCGACGTCTCCATACCCGTCATCGGGCACGCACTGCAGTTTACGTTTCCGTCCCCGGTCGTCCTGGCAAGCTTTGTCGCGCTCGCAACCTGAGTGCGAACGGCGTGTTCATCGAGACCGAGAATCTCGGACTCAAGAAAGGCGCCACGGTCCATCTCGCCTTCGCGATCAATCTCGGTGTCGTCACCAAGATTCATCGTCGCACCGCCATCGTTGCGCACGTGTCCAAAGGCGGTACCGGGCTGATGATGGAAAGTCTCACCGGCACTCGCTGATCCATCTGGAGCGTTCGCGTCGCGAGCGCTCTCATGACCTCGCCTCGATCGAATTGCGAAGCTGTTTGTTTATCGCGCGCCGTCACCGACTGGCATTGGTTGAGCCGGCAGCATGTCGCGAGACACATTTCTCGCCGCCATGAACAGCGATCCTGAACACAGGATCATGAGCACCGGCATCACATACATCGCCGAATGCAACCCGGACGCCTTGAACATCGGCGCCATCACATCCGTACCTGCTTCGATCATCTTCTGGTACGCGAAGTAATCGCTCAACGCTCCCAGCGCGGTGGTACCGAATGCGCCGCCCAGCACATACATGCCCAGGAAGTACAGCGACACGGCAGTGCCCCGAAGCTCGGCTGGCACGACATCCTGGATCGCGCTGTAGACGGTCGAGTAGTAAGCGAAGGTCAACGCACTCGACAACCCCATCAAGAGGCCAAAGCTCATCACGTTGCCCTTAGACTGCTGCAAGGCCATAAAGACACAGGGCGCAGCAAGAAGCAGCACCAGACCTGCAAGCAGCAGCCGCCCGTTCGAGCGGCGCTGCTGCCAGCGATCGCCAAGCGCACCGCCTCCCAACAGGCCGATGATCCCCGCCAATCCCAGGGAGACCGCCGATACTTCGCTCGCGCGTGCCAGGCTCACTTCATGAAATCGCTGCAGGAACGCGGACTGAAATGCACCCACTGCATACGTATTGAAGTGAAACAGGATGCCGGAGAGCGCGATCCACCACATCGTGCGAATGCGCAGCACCGATCGAAACGGAGCCCCGTGAGGAGCGACCTTTACGTTCTCCGCAGCGCCTCGCACCGGCTCGCGTATGAACAAGGTGAGCACTGCGAGTACGAGGCCAGGGATGCACGCGATGTAGAAAGCCATCCGCCAACCCCAGCGCTGCGCGATCCATCCGCTGAACAGATAGGCCGCAAACAACCCCAGCGGCAGACCGAGCATGAAAATACCCATGGCTTGCGCACGACGATGTGGCGGATACAAATCGCCGATGAGCGATTGACCGGCCGGCGCGCAACTGGCTTCGCCGATTCCGACACCGATGCGAGTCGCGATAAACGAGTAGAAGTTCGCAGCGTATCCCGACGCGGCAGTGAACAGACTCCACACCGTGACGCCGATTGCAACGACACGCGTTCGCAGCCAGGTGTCCGTAAGGCGTCCGAGCGGCACACCCACGAGCGCATAGATGAGAACGAATGCTGTATTTACAAAGCCCAGCGCCGTATCGCTCAGGCCGAACTCGATTCTGATCGGCTCCGCGAGCACGCCCACGATCTGGCGATCGAAAAAATTCATCAAGTTCACGCCCAGCAGGACTGCGAGCGCGTAACGAGCGTTCTGTGAGGGTTCCTTCAGCAATTGCGAGTCTCGACGATTTTTGTTGCTGTGTATGCGAGGCGGGCACGCTAGCATGCGCGGCGATGACTGACCATCGCCGACACGCGCGACGCAAGATTCGTCGCGCGAACACTCGCAACATCCCGCACTGCAGATTCACGCCAGCTCATGTCGCCACTTGAGGAGATCACCAGCGCGCAGCTGCGCGCACACCTGAAGCGTTCGTTCGGATTCGACTCGTTTCGTCCCGGGCAGGAAGCAATCGTGCGCGACGTTCTGAACGGACGCGACGTGATCGCCGTGATGCCCACCGGTGGCGGCAAGTCTCTGTGCTTCCAACTGCCCGCTATTCTTCGCAACGGCGTGACACTCGTCGTCTCGCCACTGATCGCGCTGATGCAGGACCAGGTCCGGCAGCTGCATGACAATGGCATCGCGGCGACTTGCATCAATTCGAGTCTCGATGCAGCCGAGATCTCGAGGCGCATCGCGGACGTGCTCGATGATCGATACAAGCTCGTCTATCTCGCGCCGGAGCGATTGCTCACCGGCGAATTCATGCGGGGAGTACTCCCGCGACTGATGGCCAACTCGCGAATCTCCACCTTCGTAGTCGACGAAGCTCATTGCGTCTCCGAGTGGGGCCATGATTTCAGGCCGGAGTACCGTCAGCTCTCGCAACTGCGTTCGCGCTGTCCCGGCATTCCGTTCATTGCCTTCACGGCCACTGCGACCGAGCGCGTCCGCAACGACATCATCGAGCAGCTTGCCTTGCGCAACCCTGCGATCCATGTCGCGAGTTTCAATCGACCCAATCTGCATTACGCCGTCCGCAGCAAGGACAAACACACCTACCCTGAACTGCTGCAGCGGGCGAAGCAAGGCTCTGCCGGCATCGTGTATTGCCTGTCCCGCAAACGAGTCGATGAGCTCGCCGATCGATTGCAGCGCGACGGCATCGAGGCATTGCCCTATCACGCAGGCCTGGACGCGGACGCGCGCAGTCGCAACCAGGATGCATACATTCGCGACGATGCGCAGGTCATGGTGGCGACGATCGCCTTCGGCATGGGCATCAACAAGCCGGACGTGCGCTGGGTCGTTCACTACGACTTACCGCGCACACTCGAGGGCTACTACCAGGAGTCGGGTCGCGCAGGCCGCGACGGCGACCCCGCCGATTGCATCCTCTACTTCGGCGCCGGCGACATTCGCACCGCGGAGTTCCTGATCGAGCAGAAGATCGATCCCACCTCGGGAGAGCCGCTGGTCGATGAGCAGCGCATGGCGCGGCAGCAGCTGCGGCAGGTACTGGGCTTCGCGCAATCGACACAATGTCGTCGTGCTGTGCTGCTGCAGTACTTCGGCGAGATTTTCACGGCCCCTTGCAACCGCTGCGACAACTGCTGCGAACCACGAACGCTTCAGGATTGGACGCTCGAAGCTCGGCAATACCTGTCCTGTGTGGCGCGCCTTGCGCAGCGTCGCGAGCGCTATGGCAGTTCTTACCTGATCGAGATCCTTCGCGGCGGCGAATCGCAGAAGCTGATCGATCGCGGCCATCGCTCGCTGAGCGTCTACGGCATCGGCAAGGCGCGCAGCGTCGATGAGTGGCGCCATCTCGTCCGATCGCTCCTTCATCAAGGCTTGCTGCAGGAGACGCAGGACGGCTATCCCGTGCATTCATTGAACGCAAGCAGCTGGGAGATCCTCCGCGGCGAACGCAAGGTCGAGATCGCCGAGCCTCGCAAAGTGAAGCGCGGCCGCAAAGGCGCCGAGGATTCGATTCCGCATGACGAAGAACTGTTCGACAAGCTGCGCGCTCTGCGCAAACGACTGGCCGATGAAGCCGGCGTACCGCCCTATGTGATCTTCCATGATTCGACGCTTCGCGAGATAGCAGCCACCAAACCATCATCGCTTGAAGAGTTCTCGACCCTCCCTGGCGTCGGCCAGCGGAAACTCGAGCGTTACGGGCTTGCGTTCATGGAACTGATTGCAGCGGCGGGATGAGCAGGATCCGAACGAACGATTTCATCTTGGGCACCGATGCAGAAGCGCGGGTGAAGCTATACCCATCATCCGCGAACACATGCCCCGGAGAAATTACTGATCAGCGTATACACAGCGCCTGGCTTGTCCCGAACGTAGCGAGCGCACTCTCGCGAGCCCTGTAGCAAACCGGCTCTTTGACAATCCAAGCAGAGTTCTTTCGCGTGCTCGTAGGTAGCCGCTGGACCGGCGGGAAACATCGGTGATAGGTTCCGCCGCAGCAAGGCCCAGCAGGACCACGGAATGATCAAGAGCCTACTGTCGACGGCAACCGGCATTTATGTCGTGCTGTTCCCCATCCGCCTCGTCACCTGCACGCTTCTGGAACGATTCTTCACGGCACACAAGTTCGTCCTGCGCAAAGTCATCTTCCTGGACCTCGCGACGACACTATTTCTCGTTCTGGTGACACTGCCGATCGCGAACAAGGCGATCGCATTCATGGACCTCCACTTGAATGTACCCGGCATCATCGCGTCGCTCCCGCTGGCAGCGCGCGTCGGTCTGTACCTGGTGCTCGCCGACCTGACGCACTACTGGATTCACCGGATGATGCACCACCCGCTGCTGTGGCGGATTCACAAGTGGCATCACACACCGACGCACATGAGCTGGGCCGCAGGCAATCGGGAAAGTCTGCTGGATGCGATTCTCGTCAACAGCGGATATGCATTCTTCTGGCCGATTCTCGGAACGATTCCCGGATGGCTCGGCGCCATGCTCCTGGTATTCGCCATCCTCAAGAACGACTGGATGCACCTGAACGTCCGCTGGCCCCTGCCCTGGCTCGAATGGCTGTTCGTAACACCGCGTTACCATCACATCCATCACAGCGCCAATCCCCAGCACTTCAACTCCAACTTTTCCATCGTACTGTCGATCTGGGATCGCCTCTTCGGCACGTACACGCCACCCAGCGTCGAGAAAGACTCGCTCCAGTTCGGAATCAACGAGCGGCCCGCGGTACCGCGGTTGGTGCTGGGAGTCTGAATCCCGCTACAACGCCGAACTTGCGATGCAATGATCGCGCGTAGCGGCCGTCATTCGATCCTCGCATTCGTCACTGCAGTTACCATGACCTTCGCGGCATCACTTCCCGCATCGTTGGTCAGCAACGTGAAGTTGATCAGATAGCCCGCCTTCAACATGACGCCTTCGATCATCTGACGATACTGACCCTCCTGTCCGGCCCGATAGTTTCGGTCCGTCGCAACGAAGTAGTAGCCCTGAGTGCCCGCCATCGGCACTAGCTCGATGCTCGTCTCGACTGACGATTGCAACGACAAGTCTCGCAGCCGAGAGATCAGATCCGTAAGTGAACTCGAGTCGATTCGTTTGTCGGCCGACGCCGTGTTGACTGCAGTGAGATTGAGCATCTGTCGCGTCGTACCTTCCCGCTGCTCCCGGGCCTGCAACCGGACGACGCTTCCTTGATCGACGGGCGGTCGCACCTCCCAATGGTCGGGCCAAGAGATTCGGAGAACCTCGCCAGCCGATGCTCCCGACGAGATGGCAGCAACTGCCAGAAAGGCCCACGCAGATCTCGCCCAGATACTCGAACTCATTCTCCGCACTCCTTGCGCATGATCTCTTGCGAATGAGCTTCCTTGCATGCCGTGCTCATGGATCTATTGCCAGCCTACAGGGAAGGACATATTTGTGCTAAGGCAGATTGATCGAGCGACAACAGCAAGCTGGGACTCTCCTTCTTGACCAGCGCAAGTTCATTGCAGACCGCTTGCTCCAACGCGGGCTTCGGGGTTTCCGGAGCAGTTGCAAGCCACTCGCGGAACAAATTTTCCAGCAGCGTTCGACGTTTCACTTCACTTAACTCGCGCTCGCACCGCCGAGCGATCCCGCTATAGGCAATGAGGTCACTCAGAAAACCGTGTCGTGAAAGGAAGGCTTCAACGTAAGCTGCCCGATCCGCCACGCGCTCCAGGTTGAGCGACTTCCCGTCCAATGCGTTGTACTTCAGCGCGTCTATGTCAGGCCACATCGTAAGAGTGACCAGCTCGGATTGATTGGCCACGATACGTTGCCCCTCGACCTTTGATCTATAGCCGACCTTGATCGGCACAATACGGAACTCTGCCGCTCCGACGTGGGCCATTATTCGAAAGGAAGACCAATTAAACGCGCCTGCCGCATCGGATTCCGTGATCATTCTGGCCACGCAACGACGCCCGGATCTGTGGGTCGCCCCTTCATACATCGGCAACTCGCTCAGCAGACTCTTTCCCTCGATCGCAATGACGATTGCCGCACCTTGTATAGCCGCTTGGTCTTCCATCGTCAGCACCACTCCCTTCACTTCCGGCACCTCTGCCGCAGGAATACCGACAATAAGTGGGCTGCAAAACAATCCGATCGCTACCACTATCTCCTTCGCTGATTCCGCCGCGGCGGCAGCAATACTTTGAAATCGTCCTCTGCGTGTTGCGGAATCCATTGCAGTACTTCCTTCCGAGTACGAGCAGCCCAATCCAAATTGCTTAGGTGATCGCCGTCTAAGGACGGAATCCTATCTTGCACTCCGTTGTCGCGAAGCCAATTGTTCAGAATTTCCAGCTTCTGCGAATCCGGAGCGGCATTGAACACTTGAAGAACTGCAGAAACTGGAAGCGGATCTGAACTCCCGATACGGGAACTAGAAACCAGGAATCGGTCTGTACCAGCCAAGTCACTCCATGCAAACTGCCTGCCTCCCTGGTCCAAGTTGGATTGAATCTGCGGCGCAAAGTCGCGCTTGAATGCCAGAAAGACTTGCCACTCCATACGCAGCGTTCGAAGTTCGTTATAGGCCCACTCGGACTCTCTGGCAGGGATAAACCGTCCACCCGCTGCTAAACACTTTGATTCTGACATGTCAGGGCGTGGAGGCGGTCCGCGCCGCCGATCGGCCTGACTCCTCACGCACTTGCTAGGTACCCTATAGAGCTGATTGAAGGAATGATCAGGAGCGTGCGAATTGTCCGGAACGTTCGAACCAACATGCCCGAGCGTCGCACCAGGATCATTGGCATCATTGAAGCTATAAACGTCGTATGGCTTGTTCAGCGAATCTCGATGCGCAAACGTGTCCTCATACGCATGCAAGTACTCACCGTAGAGTTGGTATCTTGCATTCAGCACCTCGTCCCGATCCGGCAAGGCGCAGGCGCCGACTATCCCTGTGGGATGTGCCTCCGCCCACAGAACCTGCAACGTACTGAGCTCCGCGAACTGATGAAGTCGCCCTAACTGATCCGAGTACACGTTGAGCATTCTAATGATCGGATCCGAGTTCCCATCGCCATGATGATCGCCGCGATCATAGTCAAGGACAAAGTGATACCTAGACAACGATCCGTTTACTGCGCCGGCAATTGGTGAGGTCATCGGATTCTCGTCGATGTACTGCGTTGCCGTCGCAATTCGCTGAGCGGCATCTGCCGGAAGCCCCGCCACGAGAGCAAGAAAATACGTCATGTAGAAGTGAACGTATGCGTCATACAACCCCAGCGGATCCGTCCCCGAGATCGGATTGCTGTGCACGTAGGCGTACTCGTTCGTGCCGTCGAATAGGCCCAGGGGATCGGGGGTGAGGTAGCGGCCGGTTTCGGGGTCGTAGTCGCGCATCAGGTTGTAGTGCGTGCCGGATTCGGCGTCGGCGTATTGGCCGGGGAAGCGCAGGTTCAGCGTGATGCGGATGCCGTCGCGATCCGGATCTTCGATGGTGTTTGCTTTGCCGAAGGGTTCGTAGGTGGCTCGCCAGACGATCCTGCGATCTGCATCGGTGACCGCGAGCGGGGTGCCGAGGTGGTCGGTGTGGATCCAGTACATCGTGCCGCGCTCGATCATCGCGATGGGATGTCTGTCCAGGTAGATGTACTCGCGAACGATCTGGCCGCTCTCATCGGCTTCGGCGATGAGTTGCTGGTTCTCGTACACGTAGCGCATTGAGACGCGCTTGCCGTCCTCGAAGAGGGTCTTTGAGACGCGCTGACCGAACGCGTCGTAGGCATATGTCGCGACGAGCTTGTCGTCGATGTACAAGCGCGCGGGGCGACCGGCGGCGTTGTATTCGTATCGCCGCGACCCCGATCGGACCGGATTGCCCGCAGGGTCGTAGTCGTGGACACGATCGTCGGCTGCGGCAGCAAGACGATTGCTGGCTTCGTGATACGTAAGGTTGCGAGCCGAGGGGCGTCGCGACTGACGTGCATTCGCGATGGACGACGTCGCCGTGCGGTTGCCGTTTGCGTCGTACTCGAAGGAGTACGCGCGATCGCTGTCACGAGCAGCCGTTAATCTTCCAAGAGCGTCGTAGCCGAACGCACGGATACTCCCCTCTTCTTTGTCTTCAATGGCTTCGATGCGTCCGAGCTCATCGTGCGAGTAAGTGAGCTTCATCACTCCGGCGAACGCGCGATGCTGGAGGCGACCTGTGGCTGGATCGTAGCGATCATCGAGCGTCACTTCGTTGCCGTACTGCAGGCGAGTCATGGGACTGAGCGCCCGCTCATCTCCGGAAGACACGATCACTGGCTTTGCGAACAGCTTGCTGCGTTCGATGGTGCGCAGCTCTCCATGCGTGCCTCGCAGATATCGAAGTCGCTCGCCGGAAGGCAGCGTTCGCGCTGACACGCGGCCCGCCGCGTCGTACTCGAAGCGCGTGGCATAGCGCCTGCCTTCGATCTGACGGATGTGTTCGATCAACTCGCCGTCGGTGCTGTACTCGAACCGTTCATCAGACGTGGTCGATGAAACACTCTCCAGATGCGCGCCTCGATAGATAAAGCGTCGAGTCGCCTCCGAATCGGCAACGAGATTCAGACGATTATCGGCATCGTAGTGGTAGCGGGTCGTAACACCTCGCGCATCGGTCCTGGCGACGAGGTTATCCACGGCGTCATATTCATATCTATTGAGACCGCGGTCCGCACTGCGCTCGACAACACGCCTTCCGAAGTCGTCGTAGACGTACTCAGCTTCCGTGTCGTTCGGAGCGATGACGCGCGTGAGTCGCCCAAGTGTGTCTCGCTCGTACTTCGTCGTCCCACCGTCGGCCGCAAGTACCGCATTCGTATAGCCATACGCATCGTAGGCCAGCGCAGTGATACCGCCGAGCGCGTCGACCAGCCGGTCGGGGCGATCGTCATCATCGAGGTACTGGAGCTGTCGTAACGGAGGACCGTCGCCGTCTCTGATTTCGATCAGGCGGCGCTGCCCGTCATACGCATAGGCGAGCCCACGCAAAGGAACGCCGTTTCGTTGCAGCACCGCTGCGGCGACGACATTGCCGTCCGGCGCGTACTTAAGGGCTGCGGCAAATGCGCCATCGTCGTTACTCATTCGATCGGGTCGGCCGGCTGCGTCGTAGCCGATGCGTTGGCGTCGACCGTCGGCATCCACGATCTCGCTCAATCGTCCTTGAACGTCATATACGTAGTGCGAGCCTCGCTCGCCACGCGAACGCACCTCTCCTGAATAGGTCAGCCGACCGCTCGCATCGTACTCGAGCTTGATCGCGGGACGACCGGTGCGGACGATCATTGTCGGACGTCCCGCTTCGTCGAAGCTGCTGATACGTTGCTCGATGCCCTCTGGTGATACGAACTGCACGGGCCGGTCCAGTGCGTCGTACTCGATGCGATAGAGATCCGCGACGTCCTTTCTCGGTCCGTCGATTGCGACGAGGCGTCCGCGTGCGTCGTAGTGACGCCGCGTGACACGTTCCATCTCGACGTAGGCCGCATTCGCATCAGGCGCATAGCCGGACTCGCGAACGGATTCGACCTGACCATCAGCGCGGTACGCGAACTCGAACACATGCAGGGCACCGGATTTGATGCTCGGCAGTTCGATCTTCGAAGGCGAGGTATTCGCATCGTCGTATCGATAGGCGATCAGGGTGCGATATCCATCGCCCGGATCGCGTTCGATGGCTTTCAGTCGTTGAGATTCGTCGTATCGATACCGGATCGCAGGCGAACCTTTCGCATTCAAGCTTTCGAGCTGCAGCGCGTCGTTGATGCCGTAAACCACGTCGCCGCGTCCGCAGCCGCACCCTGGACCGCGCACTTCGCTCACGAATGCAATGCCGCCCTTGCTCGCCGTGACATAGCGTGTCGTGCGATCGAATGCGTCCGTGACGTCGGTATAGCCGTCGCCATAGCTCAATCGCACCTTGCCGGAGTCCTGCGGATGCGACGAGAGAACTCCGCGACCTTGCTCATCGTATTCCCAGCGGGCGATCTGCTCGAACCCGCGCTGCTGGCCGTAGTCCGCGAGCTTGAACAGACCTGCGCTGATGGCGGTGAGATGGTGCGGGTGCCGCGAGTCCGAGTAGTCGTAGCGTCGGGCTCGGCCGTCGCGCGGAATGACGTGCGACAGGTTCCCGCTCTCGTCATAGAGATAACGCCACGACGCACCAGCCGGCGCCGAAACCTGCGACACGCGACCGTTAGCGTAGTACGAGAAACGCAGCTGACGACCATGCGCGTCGACGACTCGCTCGAGCTTGTGCGCCTCGTCGTAGATCAGAGAGATAGAAGACGAGCCGTCCGTGATCGTGCTCAACGCGCCTTGCGCATCGAACTGCAGCAGGCGCCCCGAGGGCAGATGCCATAAATGGCCCGAGCCGAGTGCCTGGACCCAACCGTCACCGCCGCGTAGTGCGCGATAGATGTCTGACGAATCTCTGCGCGCAAACTTCAGATGCCGCCCGTCCGCCTGCACGATCTCGAGCGTATCGCCACGCGCCTCGAGCGTTGCCTCATAGCTGTGCCGCCAGCCTGCCCCCATCACACCTGCGCGGCCGACCGAATCGCTGTTGTAGTAGCGAGTGAAGGTCAGTCCGAGGCGACCTGGCAGCGTACGAAGATCCGTCTCTGCCTGAAATTTGTTGCCGGTGACGACGTGAATCGGATTGCCGACGCTCAGCGACGGCAATCCCGCCGTGGCGATCGTGCCCTCGCCTGCATTCGTTTGCGAAAACAGCGGATTGGGTTGTTCAGGTACGGGCGATGATTCGCCGGGCGGCGAGTTGCTGGGCGGAAACGGCGATTCGCTGCCGCCGGCGGTGCATTGCGCGGGATTGCCGCTATTGGTGCCTCCGGAACCTGTGCCGGATCCGGAGCCACTGCCCGACCCTCCTCCTGCACCACCATTGCTGCCGGGTGTGACTCCTCCGCCTGCGCCGTGACCTTCGCCGAAACCGAAAAAGCCGTCCGCGAGCGTACTGCCACCGTCGTCCCCTGAACCCGTTTCGCCCGACTGTTCCTGCTCCTCATCATCACCTTCGTCTTCCGAGCTCTCGGGTGGACGCGCGTCGGCGGGAAAGCGAGCCACCTCGGGAAGTTCGTCACGGGCAACGACCATGTCGCTCATCCGCGCGGGACTTTGCATGCGCACCGTGGCCGTCGCGACGATCGGCAGATGCATTCGCCGGAGCAACTGCTGCTCGAATGCATCCATGGTGCCCCCACCGCGGCGGGCAGAGAGCAGCACACGTGAGACGAACCAGTTCACCAGCGGGACTTTGAGCTCGTACCCGTAGGTGATCTGCACGCGCAGCAGATTCGCATCCTGGATGTTGAGGCCGCTGCTGGCCCCCACCGTCGTGCTGCGCGCATGCAAGCGGTCGTTCGGGATCTCCAGGACGCCATCGACTTCCTCACCGAAGTCGTCGAACGCCTCTCGCGTCGGGTTGAGCACGCGGATCCGTGCGTCGGTTGCAAGCTCCGCCGTGATTCGCGCGAGCGTGCTGGCAACCCCGGACATGGACGACTCCGGGGAATACAGCGGCACCAGTCCACGCGCGAGCCCCGACCTTACGGCCTGAGGGTGAGCATTTCCTACCGCGCCCGCACGCGCCGCCTGCAGTGCCGCATGATTGAGGGTGGCCTTGGCCTCATAGATGAGTCCGAACTGAATCGCACCGAGAATCACAGCAAGCAGGATGGGCAGCGCAATAACAGCTTCGACGATGGCCGCTCCCTGCTGACGAAGAAGACTGCGACTTGTATGCATGCGATCCATGCGAGACCCACCCAGACTCGGTGACTGTCGGTGCATTCACTCCTGACGATCAGTCTGGTGGCGTAGTCGCAGAGCGGGATCGCGAATTTCTTGGCGGCTGGCCAGAAATCCCGCCGAGCCGAGTGACAGTCATCGCCTGCGAATGCACACTGCGGACTCTGATTCGCGAGGACGTCCGGTGACCGATTCACCCGTGCCTGTGCAGCGCGTCGATCGCATCGGGATGCTCGATGCGGTCCGCGGTGTTGCAGTGCTCGGCATCCTGCTGATGAACATCATCGGTTTCGGGTTGCCCGATGCCTACGAGGACCCGACCATCTGGGGCGGACATCAGGGCGCGAATCTCTGGGCGTGGCGCATCAGTTCGTTGTTCTTCGAAGGCACGATGCGCGGCTTGTTTACGCTGCTGTTCGGCGCGGGCGCCCTGCTGTTCCTGACACGTGCCCCTTCGCACGATCCATCGGCACCCTCGCGGACGCTGCTGTATTTCCGCCGCACACTCCTGCTGATCGCGTTCGGATTAGTGAACGGTTACGTGCTGCTGTGGGAAGGCGACATCCTGTTCTATTACGGCGTCACGGGACTTGCGCTGTATTTCTTCCGGACGCTGGCCACGCGCACGCTCATCATCGTCGGCTTCGCCATCCTGACCGTCCCCACCTTCATGAACGTCGCGGAGCAGCGCGAGTATGTCGCGACGGAACAGCGAGCTGCCGCTGCGCAGGCTCACATCGCCGATGGATCCTGGCTTTCGTTCGACGGACGAAGCGCCGTCGAAGAGCTCCAGGCGCTGAATGCGAATCACAAACCTTCGACGTCCGAGCTGCTTTACGCGGCCGAGCGAATCACCGACAGCTATGCAAGCGCTTTCCGATATCTGAAGAGCCGCACGTTCTACTGGGAAACGACGTTCTTCGCGCGGTTCGGATTTGCCGAATGTCTGGGAATGATGCTGCTGGGCATGGCGTTGCTCAGAACCGGCGTACTGACGGGACAGGCATCCTCGGCGATGTATCTCTCGCTCATGCTTTGCGGCTATGCGCTCGGTCTCGCCGTTAATCTCGGCGAGATGCGTCATCTCGAAAGCACCGGTTTTTCGGTGCGCGCCTTACTGGACACGCATCTCACCTACGATCTGGGCCGTGTCGCGATGACCTTCGGTCACGTCGGGTTGCTCGGCACGCTATGGCGATTCGGCGTCTTCGCAGGAGCGATGCGGACGCTGGGCTTCGTCGGCCAGATGGCGCTGACCAACTATCTCGCACAGAGCGTCATCGCCATGTTCCTCTTTACAGGCGCGGGCCTTGGGCTGTTCGGCGAACTCGAGCGATATCAGCTGTACTACATCGTCGCCGCCATCTGGATCGCGCAAGTCGCGTGGAGTCCCTGGTGGCTCAGAAGATTCGAGTTCGGCCCGATGGAATGGGTGTGGCGAACGCTCACCTACGGGCGCGTGCAGCCGTTGCGATTGCGAGAGCATGCGGCTGCGCCGGTCGTCACCCCTTCCTCGCAGCACGGCACATTGCCGTAGGTCACCTCTGATCAATTCGCCTTTTGTTGTACCAGCCGCTTCGATCGCCGCTGTGTTTCAGACAGTTGCAAATTCGTGGAGGCCGGGGAGTCGATAAATCAGAGCTTCATCACACCGCGCTTGTGGCGCTCCGCGTGCCGCCCGCGCCTCTGCCTTCCAGGCTCAGATACGCAAGCAAAAGAATCGCCCAGCACAGGCCCAGGAATTTGGGCACCGACTCCAGACCGAAGTTCTGCGCAGCGAGCCCCGATAGCGCCGGCAACAGCGCGAGGCCCGTCGCCCCCATCGAAACCTGCAGTCCGATCGTATTGGCTGTGTGTTGCGGCCCCACACGCGCGGGCGTCGTCGCGATCATTGACGGGAAGATCGGCCCCGAAGCGAAACCGATGAGCGTCACAGCCACCGTGTCGATGAGCGGGTGAAGATTCAGTACGAGGACGCCCATGCAGACCAACGCCGCTACGATGCACACGCCGATGACCACCGTGGGACGTGCGTTCGCCGGGAGGAACGCATAACCGAGGCGACTTCCAAACAATCCCACCCAGTAGAGGGTCACGGCTGTCCCAGCCGCCGCGGTCGCAAAGCCGCGCGATTCATACAGGAGCGAAAAGAACCACGCACCCGCCGCCACTTCGCAGCCTGTATATATAAGAAACACCACCATGGACAGTTGAACCTTGCCCAGTCGCAACGTCTGCAACAGTCGTGCGGGACGATGCTCATGACCGTGTCCCGATGCGGGCCAGCGTTTGCGAGTGACGGCGAAGGCAATGGCCAGCAGGACTTCGATGACAACGATGATCCAGTACCCGCTGCGCCAGCCATGGCCTGACGCGAGCATCGCCGTCATGATCGCGGGACCTCCCGCCGCGCCGACTGCATAGAAGGCATGCAGAACGTTCACGACTCGAGCGGAATACTGAGTCGCTGCGTGCATGTTGATCGCGGAATCGATCGCGCCGGCACCCAGACCGCTGAGCAATCCGAGCGTAACCATCACCGCCCACGCAGGCGATACCGTGTAACCGAACATCGCCGTGGCGGTGAGCAGGCACGATCCCGCGAGCAGCCGACCTATACCCAACCGCTCGATCACGGGTCCGGAGAACGTACTGGAGATGACCGCGCCAATGGTTGCGGTGACGAAGAAGGGCCCGAGCGCATCGAGGGGCACATCGAAATCATCGCGGATGGTCGGCCATGCAACGCCAATGACCGCGTCCGGCAAACCCAGCGCTATGAATCCGATGAAACTGAGGATCAGAAGCAGGTAGCGGCGCTCGGCCATCGCGAGTTCACTTCAGTCGAAAATGCGCTGCAGGGTAGCAACAAACCACGCAGGCGGGCCGCGGAATTCGACGAGTGTCGATCGATGGCCGATCAGCCGTGCGGACGCGAGCGGCGCTCAGCCACCGCTCGCAACACTCGCCTTGGCAGGCACACGAATGGATCGCAGGATGATCCATCCCAGCGCGGCAAAGACGGACATCACGATGGCCATAGGACGCGTGCCTGTATCGCCGAGCAATCCCACCAGCGCGGCCGCGATCGCACCGAGCCCCAGCTGCAAGAAACCGAGCAATGCGGACGCGCTTCCGATGTTCTTCGAGAAGGGTTCGAGTGCAAGTGCAGCCGCATTCGGATAGGTGATGCCGGCACAGACGAGATACAGGAACAGCAGCGTGAGCGTACCTGCAAGCCCGTAGCCGAAGCTCAGCGCACCCACCAGGAAAATCGCGCCGATGACGACTTGCACGATGAGCGCACGGCGAAACACGATCTTGCCCGGAGCATAGCGCAGCAGCAGATGATTCAGTTGCCCACCGCCGATCATGCCACCCGCGAGCGTCGCGAAAATGAGCCCGAATCCATGCGCAGATACGCCGAAGTCCTGCATGAACAATGCTGGCGCACCGGCTACGAAGACGAACAGTCCTGCGAACGACAACGAACCCGAGAATACGTAGGCACGGAACTGCGGTTCACGCAGCACCTCGCGAAAGGTACGCATGATCGGAATCAGCTCGAGGCGCACCGACCGGTCGCCGCGATACCCGCGGGGTAGCGCAAGCGCGACCAGGAACAGATCGACCACTGCGAGCGCGGCAAGCGCGGCGAACAGCATGCGCCAGCCCCACTGCCCTGCCAGCACACTTCCGATGCTCGGCGCCAACAAGGGCGAAACACTCAAGACCAGCATGAGCATCGAGAAAATCCTGGCGCCATCCTTTGCCGGAAAGTAATCGCGCACCATGCTGATGGCCCCGACCGACGCCGCACATCCACCGAGTGCCGAGACGAAGCGAAAGATCAGGAGCGCTTCGAACGATTGTGCGGTCATGCATCCGGCCGTCGCCGCGAGATACACCGCAAGCCCCACATAGATGGGCGGCTTGCGCCCGAAGCGATCCAGCAGCGGACCATACAAGACCTGTCCGAGTGCAAACCCGATGAAGTACACGGACACCGACAGCGACATACGCGCCACCGGCGTATGCAGATCTGCCGCGATCTCCGGGAAAGCAGGCAGATACAGATCGATCGTAAAGGGCGTCAGCGCGTTCAGGATTCCGAGCGTGAGGATCAGCAGGAAGTTCGCGAGTTTCGAGCGTTGAATGGCGACGGTCGTCGTTGCGGAGGAGTCTTGCGATACGTTCGGTGGATGCATGAGGAGCCATGCGCCCGATACGGGGCGCCAATGAATTTCATCGTCGGGGGAAGGGATGGAAGTTAAGCAGATTGCGCATGAGAGTGCCTTCACTTTTTGCTTTCAGCGGACGCATAACTCATTGGAGCGGCTCGCAGCGTCCCGAGCCTCCAGATGGCAAGTCTCACAGGCACGGAGAAGACAAGAAAAGAATATCCATTGGGATCGCGGGATGCACGGGGCTACTTGCAAGTGCGCGCGACGACCTCGTCACTCCCGCGCATCCGGAACCCAGCTGCGCAGCATTGGAGACCGCGCGCGATGGTAGGTGGAGTTACTGATTGTTGGGCCATGCCTCCACGCTAAGGATTCGGCGAGATCTCATCGGCCTACGCCGCGAGCACAAGCGAGGGAACGTGATGCGTGCAATCCGCTGGTCGATGCTGTTCATCGCCGCGCTGTCCTTTGCGAATCGTTCGTTCGCGCAGACACCGCTCATGCCTGACTCGAGCCTTTCGCAGGACGCGGGCTGCTTCAGCCCTCGTTGCTTCATCGCCCTCAATGAGATCGACCACGGTGTCGCGGTGACATCGAACACTGGCCCCGGCGTCGCCGTGCACACGCAAAGTACAGGCCCGGTGTGGAACATCGCGCAGGTCATCACGAACCCCGACTATCACGTACGCCCAAGCCCTTACTCATTTCAGATATTCGGTGGCGCTGCCTACCGCGGTTCGGCACTGTTGATTGGAGGCACGAGTCCTCGCTACAACTTCAAGGACGTCGTGTACGTCTACGCACCGTCGAACGGAACGTGGACACATGTACAGACGCTGGCCTTGCAACGACCGGCCGACTACGACCGGACCTATCGACAGCAGCTCGCGACCGATGGCGTTACCGCTGCGATCGGGGGAATCCGCGTCAAAGATGCCATGGACGACGGAGCGTTCACGCAGATCGATCATTATCTTCGCAATGCCAACGGCACATTCTCGCGACGCGGCGGATTCAAGCCGCCCATTCCGCCCGATCGATTCTGGGAGAGCGAGCTCGTCGTCGAAGGAAACACGATGCTGGTGTCCGATCCCGGCGCGGATCAGGATGCCGGCAGCGTGCTCGTGTACGGCTTTGACGCGGGTCGAGGCTGGCGCTTGCGGACCACACTGACCTCTACACCGCGGCAGCCGGGTGCCCGCTTCGGTGCGCACATCGCCATCGATGGCAATCGCATCGTGGTGTCAGCACCCGAAGAAACGCAATCGCGACCGGAATACCAGGGGGCGGTCTATATCTACGAAGGCTCAGGCAAGAACTGGACGCTGCAACAGACGCTTCGACCCGTCGGCGATCCGGCGAGCATGGGCTACCAGTTCGGCGACGTCGACATTTCCGGCGATCGCATCATCGTGGGCAAGTACGTCAACCTGTATTCCGAATCGGTGCCATCGCAGGGCTGTATATATGAGAAGCGCGGCACCGCCTGGACGCTGGTCGCGGAGCTCCTGGATCCCGAAAGGAACAACTTCAATGAGAGCGTGCGCATCTCGGACGATATCGCCGTGGCTGCTGCTAACGACTGGGCGTACAACCGCCCGACCTTCGTTTACGAGTTACCCGCGCTCGGTACGCTGCCTGCAGCTTCTGCGGAATGATCGACGTGGACACGAACAATCGAATTCGCTTTGCGAGCCGACGTCTGACCAAGCCACGTCCTGTCCGGCATTCGGGTTAATTTGAGAGCAAGAATCGAAGTGCCTCGAAGCTGAGGCCCCCGCAGTATGAGGCCGCAATGTCGCTGCACTCATCCGGGATGCTCTCATCGTGAATACCGCGCTCTCGACTCGTTTGATCTTGATGCTACTCGTTGCCCTTCCCTGTACCGCGCCGAGATCAGCAGAACGCGCACCGGACCCGGCACGCCAGTCGCTCGACGACGCATGGTGGACTGGCCCCATCGTTGCTGCGGGTGCAGGTACCTTGCCGCAGGGCCACATGTTGATCGAACCGTATGTGTACGATGTGATTCGCGACGCGCGCTTTGACGACAACGGCGATCGTGTCAGCGTACCGCGCTCGCACGGCTACGGATCGATGACATACATTCTTTATGGCGTCACCGACCGCTTCACCGCCGGGCTCATTCCCGTCTTCGGACACACCGATGCGAGCGACAGCCCCGACAGCTCCGGCATTCGCGGCGGGGACTTGACGCTGCAGGGACAGTATCGGATGACCCAGTTCCGCGAAGGTGCGCGAGTTCCAACCACTTCGCTCGTCGTACAGGCCTCGATACCGACCGGCGATTACGACAATCTTGGTACGCGACCCAACGATGGCATGGGAACCGGCGCATACACGACGACCGTCGCGCTCTACTCTCAGTATTACTTCTGGATGCCGAATGGCAGGATTCTGCGAACGCGCCTGAATGTGTCGCACGCGTTCTCCACCCACGCGGACATCGAGGGAACGAGTGTGTATGGCACGAGCCAGGATTTTCGCGGCGAGGCGCGACCCGGCAATGTCTTCACGATCAATTCATCATGGGAGTACAGCGTGACCCGGAACTGGGTCTTCGCTTTCGATCTGCTCTATCAGCACGACGACAGCACACACGTTCGCGGCCGCGATGAGCTTGGACTCGTCGACGCACGATCCGGAACTGCCTGGCGCTTCGGCATCGCCCCTGCGATCGAGTACAACTTCACCAGTCGCATCGGCATCATCGCGGGAGCACGCTGGTTTGCCGCGGGCAGAAACACCAGCGCCACGGTGACGCCTGTCATGGCTGTGAACATGGTCTTCTGAAGCTTTTACAACTTCATCGACAGCTCGACATCTTCCGCGAAGGCGACCGACAGATACCGTCCGCCGTTGCGCACGATCTCGAGGTATTCGGGAGACCAGTCGGCATTGTCGGCGACAATCAGCGCGCCCGAGCGCAACCGCGGTTCGACGATCCCGAGTATCTGCGGATACAGAGACTTCGCGCCATCGAGCAGCAGCAGATCCACCGACTCTGGCAGGTCGGCCGCCAGCGTTTGCGTTGCGTCGCCTTCGCGCAGCTCGATCAGATCTGCAAGGCCTGCCGCGGCAAAGTGACCGCGCGCCTTCTCGGACTTGGACGGCTCGAACTCCGTCGTGATCAGACGACCGCCGCCGTTGTCGCGCAAGGCAGCCGCGATGTGCAGCGTCGACACGCCCATCGACGTTCCGAACTCGATCACCGAGCGCGCATTCAGCGAACGCGTGAGCATGTAAAGCAACGTCGCGGTCTCGGGCGAGACCGCCAGATAGAAGCTCTTCGCTCGCAGATAAAAATTCCTGGCATGCTCTGGATCACGCAACAAGGCCGCCTGCTCGGCCGCCGGGATGTGCTCGGTTTGGCTGCGCAGCACCTGATCCGACTCGCGGGCCTCGGCAAACAGCCGTTCGATGAGCGACGAAACGGGCGGCGTTGTCAACGTGTTCACGATGATTCCTCGATGTCCGTGTCGAAGACCTTACAGTACGAATGAATCCTCGCATTAACCATCCGCATTAGAATCGACCCGGGAGCGTTCGCAACAATCCCAGCATTTCTGCGGCGCTCGATCTAGGGAAGCTTGATTTATCGACTTCCCTGACCTTCGCAAGTCTGCAACTGGTTGAAATGCTTCGGTGGGCGAAGCAACTATGGTTGCGAGTGGCGAATAGATCAGAGATTCCCTAGATAAACACGTTCGCGAACGCCGCATGATCGCTAACTACAAGCCGACGCGTCGCGCTGAGAGGAAACACAAGAATGAGAACGATCCGGATCGCCGCTGCCGTCGTGGCTTCGCTGGTTTCGCTCACAGGTATCGCCGCCGCTGCGGTCGCGGAACGCCCGCGGCTATTCGTGCTCACGGACATCGAGAACGAACCCGATGACGCACAATCGATGGTGCGCCTCATGGTGCATTCGAGTCAGTATCAGATCGAGGGACTGGTAGCGACGACGTCGGTATGGCAGTTGAAGCGCACGGCGCCCGACCGCATTCGCGCGATCGTCGATGCGTATGCGCAGGATCGCGGCCGACTCGCGCAACACGAAGAAGGATTCCCCACCGCTGATGCGCTCCGATCCGTCATCACCTCCGGCCTGCCGGTCTTCGGCATGCAAGGTGTCGGCGAAGGCAAGGACTCGCAAGGTTCGGAAGCATTGATCGCAGCGGTCGATCGCACCTCCTCCGCGCCGCTCTGGGTAACCGCATGGGGAGGCACGAACGTGCTGGCGCAGGCGCTGTGGAAAGTGGCGCATACGCGATCGGCTGCAGAGCTCGCACAGTTCGTGTCGCGACTGCGTGTCTATGCAATCTCGGATCAGGACGATAGCGGACCCTGGATCCGCGAGAACTTTCCGCAGCTCTTCTACATCGTGAGCCCGGGTTACGAGGAGAACGGCGCCGGCGGCTATCACTATGCGAGCTGGACCGGGATCTCAGGGGATAAGCTGCACGGTCGTTTCGATGGCGCGGACTTCGCGCTCGTTACCAACGAATGGCTCACCGAGCACATCATCGAAGGTCACGGTGCGCTGGGCCGGCAATACCCGCGCTGGAAGTACCTGATGGAAGGCGACACGCCTTCCTTTCTCTATCTGTTTCCCAACGGACTGGGCGTGTCCGAACGTCCCGACTTCGGCAGTTGAGGCGGGCGCTACGAGCTGTACACGCCGCATCGACGTCCCTGGCATTACCAGGCCGAAACACGCCCGATCTGGACCAATGCCGTGGATGAAGTCGTCGGCATCGATGGCCAGCCGCATAACGACATCTACGCCACCGTCTGGCGATGGCGACGCGCGTATCAGAACGAGTTCGCAGCGCGCATGGACTGGACGATCAAGGAACCGAAGGATGCCAATCATCCGCCAGTGGCGCGTCTTGCTCACGCTGCAGCGATGACGGCGAGCCCGGGCAGAATCGTGCACCTGAGTGCATCAGGCTCGAGCGATCCGGATGGCGATGCACTCACCTACCGGTGGTTTACCTATCGCGAGGCCGGCACCTACGGTGGACAGGTCGAGATCGAGAATGCCACGAGCAGCGACGCGCGGCTCACTCTGCCGAAGATACAAAGTGTCGGCGCAAAGATCCGCGAGCCGAGAACGCTTCACGTGATTCTCGAAGTCACCGATAGCGGCACCCCCGCACTCACTCGTTACGCGCGGGTCATCGTAACCATCGAGCCTTGAGGCAGCGTGACCGCCGCAGCTCTTACTGCTCAGCCTTTGAGCACCTGAAGAACCTGTACGCGCTGCGGCAGCTCGATCAGAAATTCACGATCGCGCGGCAGATGATGCGGCACCGTCGGGTCCGTGCTCTTGCTGAACTCGAGCATGGTCTTCTGATCGAGCCAGTAGGAGATGGAGATGAACTCGCTCTCTTGCGCCCGATCCTCTCTGAACAGATCCACCGCGAGCGCGCGCTCACGAAGCGGCTGCAGCTGGGAAAACCAGTAAGTCTGATATTCCTCTGCCCGTTCCTTGCGCACCCTGCCGCGCCAGATCCGCGCGATCGTTGCTTTCGATCTGTCCTGCATGGAGCTCGTGCCTCGTGGTTGCGCGACCCCGCTCATGCAGAACGCCCCTGCGATCAATGTTGCGATCACTGCACGTCGCGAGCTCATCGATTGTTCAAGCCGACGTAAACGACTCGAGACGAAACGACTTCGAAGGTTCGAGGTTTCCCGATCGAACGATCTGGAGACGCCCGGCACACTTCGGCGCCGCTGACGCGCTATGCGCGCGTCAGCGTGACGATTCATCCCTGACCGCAATCACGACTCCGCTGTCAGTGCGCTACTGGCGCTGCAGAGACTCGCCGAGCTGGAGATACCGCTGCCGCCGAGTGTCGGGTTCGAGACGTGAGTTCACATCGATGGTCATGCGTGGATACTGCTCACCGCTGTTGTAAGCATCCCACTGCGGCAAGCCGGATCCGTTCGGATCGCCGTCCTTGATGAAGTTCTCGAAGTACGACTGCATCGTCTCGGACACTTTGTAATCGTCCGGCGTCCAGGCAAACACCTTGTTCGTGCCCAGATTACCCATCGCGTATTCGATCTCGGCAGAGTGAACCGCGCCGCGCTCGCGCGGCTGCGACGGCGACACCGGCGCGGGACGCGCACGCGAGTAGTAGTAATAGAACGTCGGCACACGCGCGGTGCGCCCATGTGTTTCCACCCATTCCCACGTGCTGTAGCCGAGGAATCGATCGCTCGCCAACTCGGTCGCAGCGGCCATCACCGCTTCGTCATCGGCCGCCGGATACAGCTCGATCGCTGTCCCCGAACGGTCGCCAAAGATGCGTAGCAACGCGAGCTTATAGTTCTGCAGTGTCGCCGGTTGATGGCCGAGCACCGCCTCGTAGCTGGCTTCCTGAGAGTTCGATCCCGCAAGCAATGGCACGCGCGCTTGCTCGCCTGCCGCATAGATGGCCGCAGGCGTCTTCGGGAAAAAGTCACCATCGACGACGAGGTCCAGGCGTGGCGCCTGTTCGCGACCGGCCGCATCGAGCAGGACCGATGCTGGCAACGCTCGCAGTTCCTTCACGGAGCTGGCGTGCAGCGACTTCGCAAATGCGACCCCGTTGCGCTCGGCATCGGCAAGCATGCGCGTCAGGCCAATGCCCAGCATCGAGCCGCTCTCGCCGATGGCACGCGCGAACAACCCTTTCGAACCTGGCGATGCCATCTGCGCGCTGACCGAGATCGAACCGGCGGACTCGCCCGCAATCGTCACTCGTGCGGGGTCCCCGCCGAACGCCGCAATGTTCTGCTGCACCCAGCGCAACGCCGCCTGTTGATCGAGCAGCCCATAATTGCCCGACGCCTTGCGCTCACTCTCGGCGGTCAGTTCCGGATGAGCCAGCATGCCGAAGACATCGAGCCGATAGTTGACCGTCACCGTCGTGATCCCGCGCGCCGCCATGCTCGCGCCGTCGTAGCGATACTCGGAAGCATCGCCTGCGCGGAATCCACCGCCAAAGAAGTACACGAGCACGGGCTGTGCATCGGTGGGCGATTTCGCCGACGTCCACACGTTCAAATAGAGGCAATCCTCGCTGACCTCGCGCGAACGAAAATTCATGTCGGCAAACAGCGGTCGCTGCATGCAGCGCGCACTGAACTGATCCGCCTCGCGAACCCCCGTCCAGCTCTTCACCGGCTGCGGCGGTTGCCAGCGCAACTCACCCACCGGAGGCTGAGCAAAGGGGACGCCAAGAAACATGCTGATGCCTGTTTTCTCATCCTCGATCCCCTGGACGACGCCTGCAGACGTTCTGACCTGCGGAGCGGCGATGGCAGCAGCACAAGGCAACGCGGAGACGATGACCAGCCAGGCACGGGACGCAACGCTCGTAGAAATCATGGAGGGCTCCGGGCTTCGAGTTGTTATGTACGCAGCATACAAGGCGTGGAAACAGGCGCGGACGCCGCTCCACTGGCCGAGTCGGTTTCAAACGCAATCGCTTCGATTGGGCGACACATCCCAATCCTCTAATCACGGCCTCAGCTCGAGCACCGACACCGACTTTGCCGGGACTTTCAGTGACACCGTTCCGCCACGAACTGAGACCCCTTTCAGCTCACGCGGCACGAGGCGCGCGGGGGCGTCGAAATCGTTGTGTGCATCCATGGCGGTATCGGTCAGTACTCGCGCAGATGCACTGGCCGCTTTCGCACCGTTGAGCGAAAGCGTGATGGCAGCGTCGCGATCCGGATCCAGGTTCACGATCGAAAGATGCATCACACCTTTGTCGTTGCGCGATGCGCTCACGTTAACTGCAGGCAGCGTGACTGCACCCGAAGTGTAGTTTCCGGTGGTGACCTGCGTCGGCAGCAGCGTTGCGCCCTGATGTACCTGATACAGATCGAACACGTGGTAGGTCGGTGTCAGCACCATCTCCTTGCCGCGCGTCAGGATCATCGACTGCAGCACATTGATCATCTGTGCGATGTTTGCCATGTGCACGCGCTCGGCGTGGCTCTGGAAAATATTCAGCGTGAGCCCTGCGATTACCGCATCACGCAATGTGTTCTGCTGATAGAGATTCGACGCCTGCTTCGGGTCCTTGGCCCACCAGGTACCCCATTCGCTGAAGGACAGCGGGATTCGCTTCTTCGGATCGTACTTGTCGAGGATTGCGGAGTGACGCTGAATCATCTCGTCAGTGCGCGAGGTGCGCAGCATCGAATCCGCCCACTCGCTCGAGCTGAATCCGAGCGCAGGACTCTTCTTTCCCCAGTCGTTGCCGGAGAACGTGTAGAAGTGAATCGACATCATGTCGATCTGCGGCTGACGGCTGATGTACGCGAGCTCGGCCGAGTCCATGAACGATCGAGTGTGTCGGTACAACGCCTTGTCGAGGAATGTCTCGCTCCAATCGTAATCGTCGGAGTTTGCGTCGGAGGCAATCAGTTTACGTCCCGGCGCACGCAGCGCGCTCACGTACACGCGGTAAACATCAGCGTAGTAACTGGCGGTCATGTTGCCGCCGCAACCCCAGGTTTCGTTGCCGATGCCGACGAACGGGACTTCGTAAGGCTCGCGGCGCCCATTGGCAGCGCGCTGGGCACCGAATGCCGATTCGGGCGGCTCGGTCATGTACTGCAGCCAATCGCGCGCTTCGCCTGGAGTTCCTGTCGTCACGTTGACGGAGAGAAACGCCTTCGCGCCGATCTGCTCGAGAAAGTCCATGAACTCGTGCGTGCCGAATGCGTTGGTTTCCGGCTCATCGCCCCACGCGCTGTTCACATTGCGGGGGCGCTGCTCGCGCGGACCGATGCCGTCGCGCCAATGGTAGAGCTCTGCGAAACAGCCGCCCGGCCAGCGCACCAGCGGGACTTTGATCTTGCGCAAGGCGGCGACGACATCACTGCGAATGCCGCGCACGTTGGGGATCGCCGAATTCTCGCCGACCCAGATACCTTCATACACGCCGCGACCGAGATGCTCGACGAATTGCCCATAGATGTTGGGGTCGATACGCGGACCGGGCTTGTCCGCCGCCACGGTGATTCGGGCATCGATCGTGTCTGCAGCCCACACGCTCGACGATGCGAGGATCAGTCCGGCTGCCAGTAGTGCATGCATCCCCTTCCCGATCATCCCATTCGCGATCTTCATGAGTTGTTCTTCGTAGCCGCAACGGTGGACTGCCGGATTCTCACATCGCACCGAACGCAGGATCAACCTTTGAGGCACGAAGTCAAAGCCTCCGCTCGCAGTCGATCACGACAACGAGCTCTGCGCCAATGCAGACATCGTCCACCCTTGCCTTGCCTCGAATGGCTGCGAGCGTACATATTGAGCTCGAATCCAACTAAAGGACCCGCCATGAAAACAGTCTCGAGCGGTGAGCTCACTCTCGCCGCACTTCCGTGCAGCCAAGGCGGTGATGCGTGCTGATCCTGAAGACTTTCCTGTTGTTCGTGGTCACCGCGATTGCTGAAATCGTGGGCTGCTATCTCCCGTATCTCTGGCTCAAGAAAGCGGGATCCGCATGGCTCCTCGTGCCTGCCGCTGCGAGCCTGGCGCTGTTTGCCTGGCTGCTCACGCTGCATCCCGCCGCGGCCGGCCGGGTCTATGCTGCGTACGGCGGCGTCTACGTCATGGTCGCCCTGTTATGGCTGTGGAAGATCGAAGGCGTGCGCCTCACCGCCTGGGACATCAGCGGCGCAGCAGTCGCTCTCGCCGGCATGAGCATCATCGTCATCGGCGACTGGCGCGCGTAAGACGGATTCGACTTTAGTCGAATACTCGAGATCAGTCAGAGAGCCTTGCCACGCGCCCCTACGGCGCGACATCACCTGCCGCGGCGGCGATCGGCCTCGCATGCGTCACGAGCGTCACGAGCAGCTTGCCAGGCTCCTCCATCATGACCTCGTGGGCCGAATGCTCGAACCACACGAAACGCTTCAGCGGTGACTGCACGCGTTCGAACCATTCCTTCGCAACGTAGGAGTTCACTGAGCGATCGTGACGACCGGCGAGAATGATCAAGGGGCAGTCGAGCTTCCTCACGTCGGTCAGATCGATGCTGAGCACATCGCTCAACAGATAGTTCTGCGAGAACCCGTTGCCTTCGTAGACGCGGCGAGCTTCCTCGTCTGAATACTCGGGCGAAAGGCCCACCGCGATGCCATCGATCTGATGCGTGCGATACGCCATGACGCCGCCGAAGAAATCCGACCATTTGCGCTCGATTCTTATTTTCTCGAGCGGAATGGGCTCGCCCGACGCCGCGTAAGGCGCAATCGATTCCAGTTCGGCGACCGCTTCCTTGTTGCCTGCCGCCTTCCCCGCGGCGAGCGCAAAGGCATACCCGCGTCGCTCGCTTTCCGGAACATCCGCGGCCTGCCCCATGCCGATATAGGCATGCAGCCATTCAGGACGCCGTCGCGCGAACTCGAGCCCGATATAGCTACCCCAGGACGTCGCAAGAACGAACACTTTCTCCTTGTTCATGTCCTTGCGCAGCCAGGCGACGATCTCCTCGATGTCATCCACGAATCGTTCGGGCTTTATGGTGGGGCCGACGACTTTAGGATCGTTCATGAGATACGTCTTGCCCGCACCGCGCTGATCCCAATGCACGACGGTGAAGTACTCTTCCAGTCCGCGCGTGGCCCACCATGCCATGGGCGCGGTCGGAAATCCCGGGCCGCCGTGAATGAACAGCAGTATCGGGTTGCGGCGATCCGTCCCGCGCATGCTGACGAACTGGTCGATCCCACCGATGCGGACCGCTTCGTAACGCTCGACGCCGTCGGGAGTCAGGATCCTGCGCAACTCTCGCACGATCTCGACAGCCTCTTGTCGGCTCGCCGGCTTCGCCGCCGGATCAGCAGCCACCGACTGTTCTACGATCATTGCCAAAGCAATCGTCAGGACACACGCAGCAGCTTTAATCACCCATCGCCCCCTTCAAATGATCGTCACACCTTCTTCCTGGAACCGAGCTTATCGCGATTCCAGCAGTGAGACCTGCGGCGTTGTCAGGCGACTCGCCTCACTCGCGCTTTGTCGACCCGAACGATCAGGTCGTCCGCGATGTGGCTCCTGGCGAAGGGGTTCAGCGTGAGCTCGAACACTGGCGAGAAGGTCACTTCCTGCCCGAACTTTCCCGGCTTGACGAGACGCAAGGTGATCCGCGGCGGTTTGGCATGCACGGACACACTCACATTCATGATGTTGTGAAGCGGTATGGCCTCCTCCTCGCCTGCGTTCCTGACGACCAGATAATCGCCGCAATCGTAGACCTCATCGACGAGGTTCCCGAGTGTTTTCCTGATCACGACGATGCCGACGGCCGCCATGAAGCACGGTAAGACCAGAGGCAGCCATTGGCCGTTCTCGATGGCACGAGGAATCGTGGCAAAGGCGAAGAGCACGAGGAATCCAAGAAACACGACCGGGAACACTTTCTTATAGGACTTCATCCACCCGGAAGAGATCTTTGTCATTCAAGGTACCTTAAGGAATCTCTGATCAATTCGTCATTCGCACCTAAGCCCCAGACCGCAGTGATGAGGGTGATGGCAGTCATGACAGTGATACCGGCATGAGCGCTCCGACTCCATCCCGTGCACCCCATGGGAATCCGCTTCTTCTCCGTTGGTCACTATTGAAGTAAACACCATGCCAATGCGGCCGCACCAGGCATCCGGTCACTGATTCCTTGATCGCTCACGCGCTTCGCTGTGTCACGTGCCACAGCACACCGCATGGATCGTACACATAGGCCACACGAAGCCCCCATGGCTGCAGCGCCGGAGGTTTGGGTGGCTGAACCCGGAACTTCGATGGCAAGTCGAGTTCTTCTATGTGCGCCCACCATGCGTCGAGGTCGTCGACCAAGAGCTGCATCATGAAATTCTCGGCCCACTGCTTCTGGTAGTAACGCTGCAGAATGAAGCCACCGGAGCCAGCGTCGAAGATCGCCACCTCACCATCGAACACCTTCTCGAAGCCGATGGTCTCGTAGAAGCTCTTGGAGCGCTCGAAGTCCTGGGCTGGTATGAACGGCCGCATACTCTCTGTGCCCGTCGGAATGCTACCCATGTCCCCTCCTTTGTCCGCTCCGTGGATGTCGCAACGCCCCGCGAACGCGTCCTGCAGGCTACTCCATAAGCCCTCGCCCGGTCGATCCGTCCTTCCGTCCGCATTCACACCGAAGCCGGCCGTTTCCGCCATGCGTACGATGCTACGGTGCGCGTAGAGGAGGCCCCGACATGAGCGACAAGCGTGTGCAGTTCGATTTCGAGATCGAGTTCCTGAATGGCGGTGGCCTGCAGGGTCAGGGGTTTCGGCTCGATATCGATGGGGACGATATTGATGACGCAGTGCTGGCTGAGTATCTGATTCGCGATCTGCGATTGCTGATGGTCGGCAAGGCGCACATTCTGAACAAGCAGATCATCGTCGAGGCGCACAAGCGAAGCGGTGCCAGTGACTCACCCGGTCCAACCACAGGCGCACGCTTCGTGGACCTGAGCCACACGATCGAGGATGGCATGGTCACCTACAAGGGATTGCCGGCGCCGCTGATCTGCGATCATCTGAGCCGCGAACAGTCGCGTGCGCTATACGCGGACGGGACCGAGTTTCAGATCGGCAGGATCACGATGGTGTCGAACACGGGCACGTACATCGACAGTCCTTTTCATCGCTTTGCCGATGGGACGGACATCGCGGATCTTTCGCTGTCGAAAATCGCCAACCTGGAGGCCATCGTGGTTCGCATCGGTGCCGATGATAAGCGAGCGATCCCGCGCGAGGCGTTCGCACCTTTCGATCTGCGTGGAAAGGCGGTGCTCGTGGAAACGAACTGGGACCGGCACTGGCGCACGGATCAGTACTTCGAAGGACATCCGTATCTCACTGCCGCAGCGGCGGAGTTTCTACGTGCATCGCAGGTCGCGCTGGTGGGCATCGACTCGTACAACATCGACGACACGAGCGATCTGCGTCGCCCGGTGCACACCGCGCTGCTCGGCGCAGGCATTCCGATCGTCGAACATCTCACGCGGCTCGACAGGCTACCGAGCCGCGATTTCCGTTTCACTGCAGCGCCGCCCAAAGTGCGCGGCATGGGCACATTCCCTGTGCGCGCATACGCCACACTTTGACGGCCACGACCCTTTCGCTACAGCCTCTTGAAGAAACGCACAGCCCCGGTGCTCTCGAGCGCGATGCCTGTGACATTGCCCTGAGCATCGCGCACGAACTCCGCCGACTCGCCGGTGGCCGGATTGACGAACACCCAGTCGCTCTCGGACGTAAGTGGCACCGAAGGTTCTCCGGGCACATCGACGCGCACATGCGCGCCATCGGTACGGACCGTGACTGCGAAGCCGGGAAACACTTCGTATGAGCCTGCGATTTTGCTCAGTGCGTCCGCCGAAGGCGCGAAACCTGGCGCGGGCGCACGACGCAGCGTCCATTGCGAAGCGGATGGATCGCGACGATGAATCAACGCATCCTGCATGCGCCATGAAGCATCGAAGACGCCCGCGGCGACATAGGCATCTGCAGCATTCATCGGACCGACCGGCGGGCGTCGGCCATCCTGAATCACCCAGTCGAACATGGTCATTGGAAAGCCCTGCACGAAATGCACGAGCTGCGGCCTCCAGAAATACATGCCCTCCGGCGAAGTTGCGGCGACGACGTAGACATACCGGTCCGCGGCCAGGGGACTCGGATACACGGCCTGGAGTACCGAATCTGTGACCGCAAACTCCCGCCCATCCACGACGATGCCTTTGCGGGAGGTACCGAAAGGAAGCTTTCCTTTCAGCTTCTGTGTCACTGCATTGGCATCGGCACCGCCCAGCAGAATGAGCGAGTACGCCTTTTCGTGCTCGCGCGTCACTTCAGTGTCCTTCACCATGCGCAGCGGCTGATGCTGCCAGCTGCGCCATTGCTGCGCGAGAAACTCCGCACGCGCCTGAATCAGATCACGCATGCGTTGGTCTTTGGCGGTCGTACCGATGACGACAACGAAGGGTGTGTCCAGAACAGCAGGTAACGCACCTTCGAGTCCTGCACGCTTCTGCAGTTTGCTTGCATCATGCGTCACGCCGAGCCGGGCGACGCCGCCCTCGAGGCTCACGGTCTGCGGCTTGCCATTCCAGATCGCTTGCAGCTGATTGCCGGAGCCGCGCAACGAGGGCGACAGATCCAATGTGAGTGCCGCGACGTTCGTCGAGTCGATGCGCACGACACCGGGCTGCATGACTTCCGCATCGATGCGGATCACTTCCGCTGGATTCTGCAGAGAGCGTGCATTGACCCAATAGGCCGATGCACCGGCGAGATCCGTGGATCGCAGACGCACGCGCTTGGGTTCGCTCACACGCTTATGCGTGAGCAGCCAGTCCGCCACGACCGGGCGATGATGCAGATCTTCGTGCGCCCAGCCCGGCATCTCGTGGTACTGCACGTCATAGCCCCAGCGCTGCAGCATGCGCACGGCGTGACGCGAGTTCTCGACACTCACGGCTTGATCGGCATCGCCATGCACGATGAGCAGCGGTACATGCAACAGATTCTCGGCGTTCGAGAACGAGCTGGCGCGCTCGAGCGAGAACGCATCGAGCGGCGTCCTGGCCGCCGGCGCGATCGCAGGGCCGCTGACATTCGTGACGCGGAGGTCCCAACCGCCGTACACCGGCGCAGCCGCAGCGAACACATCGGGATGTCGAGTCGCAATCGCCCATGTGCCGTGCCCACCCATGGATTCGCCGGTCAGATACACGCGATCGGGATCGACGGTGAAGCGCCGCTTCGCTTCGTCGATACATTTCAGAACGTCGCGATCACCGATACCGAGGTACTGCGCATTGCCGCGCCCGTGAGCGGCCAGCACGATCACATCGCGGCTGTCTGCAACCGAGTCGTGGCGCTGATGAGCATCCCACCATCCGACGTACTCCGGATTGGCAGGATTGAATCCGTGCAGAAACATGATGAGCGGCGATGCCTGACCGTGCTTGTACTGCTGCGGCAGGTACGCCCGACAGAATTGCGTCGAGCCATCGACATCATCCGTATACGCGAGCCGAACGAATCCGCCTGGTCGAACGTTACCCGCCTTCAGCTCTTCGAACTCCATCAACGGCGAGTGAATCTTCCGCCACGAATCCGCCGTTGCGTCGTCGAGCGTGCCGCCCAAGTGGTACTTCACCATCTCCGCAAGCATGCGGATCGTGTCGCCTTCGACGCCCGGACCTGCCTGTTCGGCAGTCGTGATGAGCCGGCGTGCCGATGCAAGCGCATCGCCCTTGTACCAGGGCAGATAACGAACACTGCTCTTGCCCCATGCGTCCTCGGTCGAAACGCGGATTTCGTAGGCACCGTCCGGCCAGCGGCTCGAATCGAACTTCACGACTTCGCCGCGCGCTGCACGTTGGCGGCCCATCGACTTGCCGCCCGCGGCGATCACGTCGACATCGACCGGCGCGCCTGATTCGGTCACCACATGAGTTCGAACGGCGACGCTCGCGTCGGTCGCCTCAGTCACCCACGGCGATACCTCATCGATTCGGGGCAGAATCGTCCCGGCGGGCACCGCACGCATCGTCATTTGCGAAGGTCCCGAGCTCGTCTCGTGGAAGCGTAACACGACCAGGTTGTCGCCCTGCTTCAACTCGACCGGCACGCGATCGGCGTCCTGCACGAACGTTCCCGGGCCGTTCCCGGAATGAACCTGTCGACCGTTGACCCAGAGCGAATAGGGCCGTTCGCTGCCGATCGACAGCTCGGCTGCCTCGGGCTGGTTCCATGAGATCCGCGCTGCAGCGAACATGAACCGATCGACGGGAGCATTCGCCTTACCCGCACGGTTTCCGAGCGTTTCGAGATCCGTCACGTCGGTCCACGAAGTCTGCGGTGCCCAGCGGACATCGGGGCTCGCCGACGTGAGCGGCTGCCCGGGTGCGGGTTGAAGCGAAGCCGGATCGATGCTCTGCGCTGCGGCCGCCTCGATCGGACCTGCAATCAACCACTGGCGCTGAAAGCGCTCCGGCCCGCGGGTCCATAAATCCCGCTGTGCGGGTTCGAAAGAAGCTTGTGGCACCTCGGAATCGGATCGCGCGGACGAACCGAAAGAGAAGACCAGTGCACTGAGCATCGTCGCTCGTATCAGGATCGGCAGTTGCATCGTCGTCCGCCCTTCTTGTCTTGAATCGGGTTTTGGACGTCGCCCGGCTTCGAATGGTTGCAGTCCGCTCGCGAAAATTCGAGCGCCTTCCTGGCAGAACGAGCCTGGTAACCTGTCACAGCCGATTCGGTAGTGATGTCACCCCGGCGACGGCCCAGGTCCCGGCCTTCGCCAGGCCTTCGCCGGGATGACGAATAGCATCCGCACAGTTACACATCTGCGTCTCACGCAGACCTCGATACAATCCTCTGCGAGGCTCGAAGAGTGTTCAGAGGACCTTCCATGCGCTTGACGATCGTCACACATGGCAGCGAAGGAGACACCAGGCCCCTTGCCGCACTCTGCCGCGGACTCATGGATCGGGGTCACGAGCTCCTGCTATTCGCGGATGAATCCACGCTCACCCTGCCCCGCAAGCTCGGCGTACCGACGCAGGCGCTCGCGGGAGACATCAAGGCCACCTTGCCCATTGGAGATCCGAAGCGCGAGATTCGCATCTCCGATGTTCTGCGCACGGCGAATGCAGTGAAAGCGGAGATCGCTGCTCATTCGGCCGCCTGGCTGAAAAGCGTCGGCGAGCACGCACGCGACTCGCAGGTGATCGTCTTCTCGAGCCTTGCGGCCGGCATCGGAAGGGTCTTGCGCGATGAGTTTGCCAAACCCGGCGTCGGAATCTTCTTTCAGCCGCTCACGCCGACGACAGAGTTCTCTTCGCCCATGTTGCCTCCCTTGAATCTTCCTAGCTGGGCCAGGCGTGCGACCTTCAAGGTGTCGCTGTCGCAGATGTGGTCCACCTGTGGCCGGGCCGCCGAGAACGCGCGCGCGAGCGTGTTCGGATATCGCAGGCCACGCCGCGACCTGGACTACCCGATCGTGTACGGGTTCTCGCGCGAACTCGTGCCCAGGCCTCGCGACTGGCCTGCGCAGCATCATCTGTGCGGACATCTATCGCTGCCCGCGATCGATTATCAGCCGCCAGCGGAGCTGGTCGATTTCCTCGCGGCCGGCGAACCTCCGATCTATGCAGGCTTCGGCAGTCCCGCCGGATTCGTTCGGGTCAAGGCGCTGGGCGCATTGATCGATGCGATCGGCGGACGACGCGCCATCTTCGGACCCGGCTGGAGCAACATCGATGCGTCCGTGCTCCCAGACAATTTTTTCGTCGCTCGCGACGTTCCGCACGAATGGCTGTTGCCGCGCACCTCCGTAGTAATCCACCACGGCGGCGCGGGCACGACGCACACGGCAGCGCGTGCCGGAGTACCGCAGATCATCCTGCCGATCGGCGCGGATCATTATTTCTGGGCCAGTCGAGTCGCCGCTCGTGCGGTTGCTCCGAAGTACACGCGCGGCGCTCGCCTGAATGCCTCTGCCATCGCCAGGATGATCGAGTTCACGCAGCAGCCCGATGTGCGCGCCAATGCCCGTGATCTCGGCGCAGCGATGTCGCGCGAGAACGGCATCGCCAACGCAGTCGAGGTGCTTGAGCAGTTGGCCGGCACCCGTTCGCAGGAACCTGCGACGCGACACATCGGCTTGGCTGCCAGCGGCTCGTGACGCGGGCGGCGAGGTCTAAGGAAGCTGTGATTTATCGACTTCCCTGACCTTCGCAAGTCTGCAACTGGTTGAAATGCTTCGCCGGGCGAAGCAACTATGCTTGCGAATGGAGAATTGATCAGAGATTCCCTAACTCCCGGGACACCGGGATAGGCCAGCGACGAGCCCCGATGCGTCATCCCGACGAAGTCGGCAGCCGGTGGCGGAATGGGTCTCGGTGTCGGCGACGTGCTTGCGATCGATGATCGACACGATGAGACGCGTTAGGAAATTCGTGAGCAGCGCGCCGCTGGCCCTCGTAGACTGACCACAGTTCGATTCGACAAGGATGTAACGAATGCGTGCTCTTCTCGCGCTGATCGTCCTCACCGGTTTCGCTCGGGCATTCTCCGCCGACGCAGCGACATCGAACGAAGAACTCGCGCGGATGCATCGCGAGGATCAGGCAGATCGCGAACCCGGGCAGCAGATCGACTGGAAGATCGTATCGCCTCGCGATGCCGCGAGACTGAGCCGTACGCTGGAGCTTTACCGCAGTGGGGCGCTGCGAACCGGGGAAGATCTCTATCGCGCGGCCATGATCCTGCAGCATGGCGGTCAGCCCGAGCACTATCTTCTCGCTCATGAGCTTTGCGTGACCGCTGTTTTCGCCCATGCCTCGGAAGGAGGCCAATGGGTAGCGGACGCGAAATGGCTTGCGGCGGCGAGCGAGGACCGCTTCCTCACAGCCATCGGCCGCAAGCAGCGCTTCGGTACGCAGTTTCAGAGCGACGACGTCGAATACTCGCTGCAGCCGGTCGACGAAGACGTCAGCGATTCGTTACGTGAGGCGTGGAACGTCCCTCCGCTCGAGAAAGCAAGGCAGCGCGAAGCAGAGCTCACGCGCGAGGCGCTTGCGGCACTCGGGAAACCACAGACTCGCGCTCGACTGCTGCAGCTTCCAGTCGACGATCCTGCGAGCCTCGATACCCTTCTGGAGATCGTCCGCCAGGAAGGCTGGCCTGACGCAAACTCAGTCGGTTTCAAAGCCTGCAATGCCGCGTTCGATATTCTCGATCGCGCGGCATCCGCAGCGAGAGAGACAATCGTTCCAGCTCTGCAGGCCGCAGCAGTCCATGACCTGCTCTCGTCGATCCGGGGCGCGTCGGTCGAAGATCGTTTGCTCGTCGAGGCCGGCCAACCCCAACTCTACGGAACGGCCGTCAAGTATGAATCGGACGGGACGGTGACTGTGTTCCCGGTGCAGGATCCAGCGAATCTGGAGACCCGCCGAGCGGCGCGAGGACTGCCGCCCATAGAGAAGGCTCTGGCGAACATCAAGGCGAGCGCCAGCCAGACTGCGCCGGCTCATGACCCGTAGTCGTCAATACTTACTCGCACCCAGTCGCGCCAGCATCTGCGACAGCTCTTCCGGACTGATATAGAAGTACTCGCACACGCGCCCCCACAGCATCGGTGTGGGAACGTTGTGGCCCCCGCGTTCCTTCTGCGTTTCATTCAGCACGTACAGGACGATGCGCTCCTTGCGGGTCAGTCCGTCGCGCACATCCGGGATGTCTTCGTAGGTCATGATGGCGAGCTTAGTCGAAGGCAGGACAGGAAGCATGTCCGCGACGACACGTCGCGAATACAGTCCTGTCGCAACGATATTTACAATGGCGCTTTCCCGTCTTGACGCTCACGGAACACGCCTCGTAACGTCAGCGACGCCCGCATCGTCGACTCCACACAGAACCGATCACAGGCGCTGGAGATGATATGGATTTCGTTCACGCCCAGGTCACGCACAGCTTTCCCGCCTCTGCCGAACAGGTCTTCGATGCGTGGCTCAGTCCCGAGCTCGTCGCTCAATGGATGAGCGCCACGTTGCGCTCGCATGGACTGACGGGCGAGATGCGGCGGGTCGAGATCGATCCTCAGGTGGGTGGCCGCTTCGTCTTCTCCGACATGCGCAACGGCGTGGAGACCGCTCACTGGGGCACCTATCAGGTCATCGATCGTCCTCGCAAGCTCGTGTTCAGCTGGTTCACTTCACCCGAAGCGGAAACGGAAGCCGCCTCGCTCGTGACGATCAACATCCAGAGCGCCGGCACCGGATCGCTGGTGACACTCGTGCATCGCATGCCCGCCGCGTACGCGGATTACGTCGAGCGTACGGAAAAGAGCTGGGGCCGGATGATGGATCACATCGAGTCACTGATCCTCAGCACTCGATGACCTTTCAGTCGGAATCGCCTCGGCCATTACTCCCATTCTGGAATCGCTCGCGATAGAACTCGACGAATGCACGTGCTGCGGGCGCGAGATGCTTGCCCGGCGGAAACACGGCATAAACCCCGCCCTTCGTGAGCGTCCATTTCGTCAGGACACGCTGCAGTCGGCCACTGCGGACTGCATCTGCACTGCTGATACTGTCGAGCGTCGAGATACCGGCGCCGTTCTCCAGCAATACGCGCAACGTCGATCCCGTATCGACAAACACTTTCGCATTCACGCGCACGGAACGTCGCTCGCCACCGGGACCTGAGAACTTCCACGTCAGCGGCGCAGGCAGTGGGCTGAGCGCAATCCAAGCATGCGCTTCCAGATCCTCGGGCATCGTCGGAATGCCGGCACGTGCCAGGTACTCGGCGGATGCGACGACATGCTGTTCAAACTCACCCAACTTCAGTGCGCGCATCGACGAATCTCGCAGCCAACCGACCCTGAATGCCAGATCTATCCCCTCCTTCACCAGATTCACCACGCGGTCGCTGCTCACGATCTCGATCCTGAGATCTGAATGCAGGGCAGCGAACGCCGCGATCGATGGCGCGAGCGATTGATTCGCGAGATCGACGGTGGCGGTGATACGCAATGAACCGGAGAGACGGACCGGCGCCGTACTGAGAAGATCGGCTGTGGCCTCCACCTTTCGAATCAGGGGCACGCATTCGGCATAGAGCTTGCGTCCCGCCTCGGTGAGCGACACACGACGCGTCGTGCGGATGAACAGATCCGAGCGCAGCTGTTTCTCCAGTCGCGCCACGTCGAGGCTCAAGCGCGTCTTGGTAAGTCCCGTGCGCTCTTCTGCCGCAGTGAAACCTCCAGCGTCCGCGACGGCGGCGAAGGCGTGCAAGGCATTCAAGTCCAGATTGCGCGGAGCCTTTGCCATCGATTGTCCCCGAATCTGAAACAGTGGATTCTCATTACCGGCATTTATCCGGTCAACGCCGATGGCCATCATCGGCCTCACCACAGCGGAGGAAGCGATGAACATCGCATTGATCGGTGCCAGCGGTTTCATAGGAAGTGCTTTTCTCGAGGAGGCGCTCGCACGCGGCCATCGCGTGACGGCACTGACGCGCCATGCACATAAGATTCCCGCCCATGCAAACCTGTCGCGCATCGATGCGGACGTCTTCGATACTGAAGCGCTCGCTCGAATCCTGCGCCAGCACGATGCCGTCATCAGCGCCTTCAGCGGGCATGCGCACGCGGATGTGTTGAATGACTATCTGCGCGGCTTTCGCTCCATCGTCCAGGCAAGCAAGCAAGCGCAAGTACCGCGGCTGCTGGTGGTCGGCGGTGCCGGAAGTCTCGAAGTTGCGCCGGGTGTGCGGTTGATCGACACGCCCGACTTTCCGGCAGCCTACCGCGCGACTGCGGAAGGTGCGCGTCAGGCGCTCGAGCTGTTGCGCAAAGAGAAAACGCTCAATTGGACGCTACTGAGCCCTGCGGCGTCGCTCGAGCCTGGCGAGCGCACCGGAAGCTACAGGATCGGCAAGGATCATTTGCTGACGGACGCGCACGGTGCGAGTCGCATTTCGACCGCGGATCTTGCCGTCGCCATGCTCGATGAGCTCGAGCAGCCGAAACATGTGCGTGAACGATTCACGGTCGCCTATTGAGGCACGCATATGACGACGCTTCCGATCGCCGACATCGAGCATCGATATGTGACTGTCGACGGTGTGCGCATCTTCTACCGCGCCGCGGGACCCTCAGTCGGACTACCTATCCTGCTGCTGCATGGCTTTCCCTCTGCGTCCCATCAATATCGACGACTCATGGACGCGCTGGGCGGACAGGTTCGACTGATCGCACCGGACTATCCCGGCTTCGGCCATAGCGATGCGCCTGCCTCATCGAACGCGGGAGGCAGCTTCGTCTACAGCTTCGACCGGCTCGCCAGTTTCATCGAGGGTTTCTGCAGGGCCCTGGGCCTCGAGCGATTCGTGCTCTATGCGTTCGACTTCGGCGGCCCGGTCGGCTTTCGCATCGCCAGCGCCCATCCTGAATGGATCGCGGGTCTGATCGTGCAGAACGCGAACGCCTATGAAGAAGGCCTGAGCACGATCGCTCGCGACTTCATCGCCTTGCAGCGCGATCAACCCGGCGCCGAACAGCAGGTTCTCGGCATCATGACGGAGCCGTTCACGCGCGAGCAGTACGTCGGCGGGACGGAGCGACCGGAACGAGTGGCACCGGACGGCTGGACACTCGATCAGTACTTTCTGGATCTGCCGGGACGCAAACAGATACAGGTCGATCTCGCGTTCGACTATCAATCGAACGTCCGGCGTTATCCGCAATGGCAGGCGTGGTTGCGCGAGATGCAACCGCCAACTCTGATCGTCTGGGGCGAGAACGATCCGTTCTTTACGAGCGCCGGTGCGCGAGCCTTCTTACGCGATGTCCCCGACGCGCAGCTGCATCTACTGCACACTGGCCACTTCGCACTCGAGGAAAAGCTGCCGCAGATCGCAGAGCACATCGATACGTTCATGCGCGCTCTCTCGCCTGCGGCATGATCAGCACTCGATCACATTCACCGCGAGACCGCCGCGCGAAGTCTCCTTGTACTTGGTTTTCATGTCGGCGCCGGTTTCGCGCATGGTCTTGATGACCTTGTCGAGCGAAACGTAATGGGTTCCATCGCCGCGCAAGGCCATGCGCGCCGCGTTGATGGCTTTCACGGAGGCGATGGCATTGCGCTCGATACACGGGATCTGCACCAGCCCGCCAACCGGATCGCACGTGAGCCCGAGATGATGCTCCATGCCAATCTCGGCTGCGTTCTCGACCTGTCGCGGCGTGCCGCCCAGCACTGCGCATAGCGCACCGGCTGCCATCGAGCACGCGACACCGACTTCGCCCTGGCAGCCAACCTCCGCACCGGAGATCGAGGCGTTCTCTTTATAAAGAATGCCGATGGCCGCCGCGGTGAGCAGAAAATCGATCACGCCTTTGTCGGTCGCACCGTGGGTGAAACGCACGTAGTAATGCAGCACGGCTGGAATGATGCCGGCCGCTCCATTGGTGGGCGCGGTCACCACGCGTCCGCCGGCTGCGTTTTCTTCGTTCACCGCCAGCGCGAACAGATTCACCCAGTCGAGCACGATCAGGTGATCCTGGAGCGCTGCTGCGCTCGTCGAGGAGAGCTGCCGATGAAGATCCGGTGCGCGACGTTTCACCTTGTAGCCACCAGGCAGGACGCCTTCGCTTTGACAGCCACGTTCGACGCAGCGCTGCATGACCTCCCAGATCTTCAGCAGGCCCGCATCGATCTGAGCGTCGCTGCGCCAATGCCGTTCGTTGCGCCGCATGATCTCCGCAATGGACACGTTCTCGCGCTCGCAGAGCGCGAGCAACTCATCGCCTGTATGAAATGGATGGGCCAGGATGTTCGTGTCCGGCGCGATTCGTTTCTGCAGCGTGCCATCGGCGGCGAGCGTGTCGCTGACCACGAATCCGCCCCCGACCGAGTAATAGATGCGTGTAGACAGTTCACGGCCATCCACTGCATACGCAGTGAAGCGCATGCCGTTGGAATGCAGCGGCAGCGTCTCGCGACGATTGAAGAGGAGATCCTGCTTCTCATCGAATGCGATCTCGCGACGACCGAGCAGCATCAGGCGCTGCTGCGAGCGAATCTGCTCCAGGTGACCAGGCACCGCATCGACGTCTACGGTATCGGGTTCGTGTCCTGACAATCCCAGCAACACGGCCTTGTCGCTGCCGTGACCTCGACCCGTCGCACCGAGTGAACCGAACAGCTCCGCGTGGACGCGCTGTACCTGATCGAGATGCCCCTCCTGTGCGAGCCGTTCAGCGAACAGCCGCGCAGCGCGCATGGGACCGACCGTATGTGAGCTCGACGGTCCGATACCAATCTTGAAAAGGTCGAAGGCGCTGACGGCCATGATTCATTACAACCCGTTGTGTACAAGCATCGTATGTGACAGCACGATCATAGCCCTGATGCGCTGTCGGTCATGTGCGCGCACGAATCGACTTGGAATTCGTGTTGCGCATACGCAGATTTCCGGTCCGCAGCATGTGCAATCTGGCCGAATGGCAGCGATTGCAAGGCCGCATCGCGCTGCCGACCTGTCGGCCGTCCGACTGCGCGCAAGGTCAGTTGTATGCAGCGTCGCTCTCAACCGCGGAGTGCGATGGATTGGATGAGTTCGTTCCGTCCAACGAGCATGTCCCTCCGTCTTCTCGTTCACGGGGTTCTTGCCTGCTGTATCGCAGGAGCGTCGGCGCGTGCGCTCGGCGCCGAAGACATCGAGTTCGTGGCCGAACACCTGCCTGAGGTGGCCATGGACAATCGCTATGCGACATTGCCGGTCTGGTCGACCCTCGATGAAGATGCATGGTCGGTTTCCGCGCAGGCGGCGGTTTCACGCGCGAGCACAGGGGAACTGCGGATCGAGGGACCGATGTTCGCGCTTGCCGCACAACGCAAGCTCGACTCGCGATGGCGGCTGGGCGCGACCGTTTTCATGGACAGACTCTCGCTACGCGGCTCGAATGATTACCGCGCGTTGCAGACCTTGTTCGCACCCGACAATCCACTGCAACGGCCCGCCGCCGCGCGCTTCGACGGACTCGATGGCACGATGGATCACCTGGGCGGATCGCTCCATCTCGAGCGCTACTCTTCGCATGGATGGCTCGGACCGCACGGATGGGTGGTGGGTATCGTGCTCGAGGAGATCGAACTGCGCGACTATGCGCTCGACTATGAAATCCTCGAGGGCCCCAACGCGGGAACGCGCGGCACTATCGACTTCGATGCCACCTATCGCCATCTCACGCCGATCATCGGACTGGAAGTGCTGCGGCGTCATTCGATCTGGAGCTACGACGTGACGGCATTGCTCGCCTGGCCGATGCCGCGACGTGGCTTTGTCGGTCACGTCACGGGACCCGGCTTCGACATCCATGGCGACACGGAGGACGTCGGTGCGGGAAAGCATTTCGGCGATCCGTCGGTGACGCTCGGTTTCGACGTGATCTATGAGCCCGCCCATCTCGCGGTCGGTGTCGGCACCCTGCTCACGCAACGCCTGCTCGAGCCACATATTCATCGCGGCATCGAGGCGAACTGGGTCTTGAATGTCCGACTGAGCTACTGATCGACGAGCACGAGCCTCGCGCAATCAGATGAAGTCGACGTAGTTGATCGGCGCGTGATCGGCCAGCGCATCGATGGGCGTGATCAACCGATTCCAGAAGTCGCCCGGATCGATGGGGAGCTCAAGGGGTCGAACGACTCCAATGCGATGCTCTTCGCCCACGTGACGGAAGCCCAGCCATTCCGGCGGCACCGAGCACACCAGATCGCAGCCGTGAACGACGCGAAAGACGGGTATGCCGGACAACTGCGCCACGAAGTTCTCATCGCCGATTCGTGGCGAGCCGAACGCATACACCGCGCGGGGCGCATGCCGAACGGCAGCGAGCGTTGCCAATGCCGCACCGAGACTGTGACCCGTAAAGAAGACGGGACAATCGATACGCTTCAATGCTGCGTCGAGACGCGTCCACACACTGTTGAGCGCGCGTTTGAATCCGCGATGCACGCGGGCACGGTTACCGAACGCAGGGATGAGCACCGTGTCGGCATCGTGCAGATAATCCTGAAGCTCCTGCTCGGTGCCTCGGAACACGACGACCGCAAAACTGGGCGTCTGTGATCGAGCGATCAGTACGCCGGTGCTGGTCATGGGTTCGCGGATGAACTCGATCTCCTCCAGACCTACGCGATCGAGCAGCTCGTGCCGTAAGGGCTGAAGCGGCGTTGCCGATTCCGCGGCGCCGAGTCGATAGACGATGCGGCTCAGCTCCGCGAGCCACCACGCATTCGCAGCCGAGTATGCGCACGTGTGCGGATCGAAGCTCGGCAAGGGATCGCGCGTGAAGAACTGATCCGCATCGCCGGGCCGCAGCAGATCGTCCCAGGTGATGCGCCGACGTTCTTCCCTGAACGGCATAGGTTCAACTCAGCGAGTCAGTCGCACGATCCAATGCTTGAGCGAGGCCGCCTTCATCGACGTGTCCGACCGTGAACGTCGCGATCTGCAGCACGCTTGGCGCAGCGTTCGACATCGCGACCGGATGACCCACGATCTCGAGCGCGGACACATCGTTATCGGCATCGCCCACATACATGACATCGCCGAGATCGAAGCCGTACTCGCTCGCCACGGCTCGCAGCGCCGTCCCTTTGCTGACGCCTGCCCGCGTGATGCCCACGAAAGTCGTCTGCGGCATCAACGGCGAGCTCGACAGCGCGATCTCGAGACCCGGCTGCGGTGTGGCAGCCCATTGCCGTGCTTCGACATGTGGCAGCAACCACTGCGCACGCACGACAGGGCCGACGAGCGAATCGAACGTGTGAAATTCGAACGGCACACCGAGCAGATCGGCGTGATCGTAAGCCCATTGCGACCGGCTCTCGCTCACGTAGGCATCGTCGCTGTACAGCTCGAGCAGCTTCTGCGTGCGGCGCGCTTCGGCGACGAACTCGCTCACGACGTCCTGCGGCAATTCGACGGAGCGCGATTGTCTGCGGCCGAGATCGATGACGCTCGCGCCGTTCTGAAAAATGTGCCACCCGTCCGGATCGAGTTGTCGCGCGTACTGCAGCGCGAGGCCGAATGCCGGTCGACCGGAGCACAACGCCAAACGAATGCCGCGGGCACGTGCACGCTGCGCAGCCTGCCAGATACCAGGATGGACACGACCTGCGGTCCCCACGAGCGTTCCATCGACATCGACACCGACCAATCGGATCAAGGACTTCTCTCCCTGGAGCGGACTTTCATTATGACAGCTACAACTTGCGATTGATTGTCCGTCGCTGCAGCGTCTAACGAACAACCATTGACCACATGCCCGCCTCATGCACCGGATCACGATTTCCCGACGCTCGTTCTATCTGGCCTGTGCTCTGTTCTTCAGCGTCGTCACGTCTCGTGCGGACACCCTGGATCTGAATCGTTATCGCGGCAAGGTGCTTGTCGTGGATTTCTGGGCGTCGTGGTGTCAGCCGTGCCGGCATTCGTTTCCGTGGCTGAATGCGATGCAGAAGAAATATGGCGATCGCGGTCTGGTCGTCGTCGGCGTGAACGTCGATCGCGAACGGGCCGAAGCTGATCGCTTCCTTGCAGGGGTGCCGGCGACGTTCGAAATCGTCTTCGATCCCAAAGGCGAGCTGGCGTCCAGATTCGAGGTCCCCGGAATGCCGAGCACCTATGTCTTCGGGCCGGACGGACAGCTCCTGGCGAAACACATCGGCTTCAAAGACAGCGCTGCGGACGATCGCGAAGCCGAACTGCAGCAATGGCTTCTCTCACGGTGAACTCGTCACTCATGGGGAATACATTCATGCGAACCCTGGTCATGCTCGTGCTTTCGATCGCCGCGGCGGGCTGCGCCTACGTCGGCGTTCAACCCTGGGAGCGCGATGTGCTTGCGCGTCCAGAGATGTCGCTCGATGCAAATCCGCTCGATGCAGCCATCGACGATCACATCTATTTCAGCAAGGAAGCCTCGAGCGGCGGACGCGGGTTCGGCGGCGGCGGCTGTGGTTGTAACTAAAGCGGCATCGCCATGAGCAACAAAGAAGATCTGAATGCTGCACTGGTCGCAGCCACATGTGCACTGTTGGGCTCCCATGCACCGACGACGGCCTTCGCCGCAGACGACTCGGCGCGCTGGACACTCGACTCTTCGCTCCTCTACTACGGCGAGAGCGACGACCGAGTGAAAGACGTGAGCGCCACGGTCGCCGCCCGACGCGACTTCGGGGATGAGAAATCATTGGCGCTGACACTGAGCGCGGACACATTGACGGGCGCATCGGCCAGCGGCGCGATTGCATTGGATGCGCCGCAGACATTCACGAGCCCGTCGGGTCGTGCAACGTACACGACGCCCGCTGGCGCTGTCCCGCTCGACGACACCTTCAAGGACACGCGATATGCCTTGAACGCGACCTGGTCGCAGCCGCTCGCCCGACTCTACAACGTCTCAGCCGGCCTTGGATTCTCGACGGAATACGACTATCAGCACCTCGGTGCCAACGTCGGTCTGTCACGCGACTTCAACAAGCGCAATACGACTTTGAGCGCAGGACTCGCATGGTCGCAGGATGACATTGATCCGGTCGGAGGCGCGCCGATTCCGCTGTCGCAGATGCTCGATGTGGGCAACAACAGCAACAAGCTCGGCAGCGACAGCAAGACGGTGCTCGATCTGTTGTTCGGCATCACCCAGGTGCTCGATCGCAACACGATCCTGCGAGTCAACTACTCGTACAGCGATTCGAGCGGCTATCTGAACGATCCGTACAAGATCCTGAGCGTAGTGGATCCCGTCTCGGGCAATACGATCGCTCGCGTTCCGGCAACCGACGCCGTCGGACCTTCGAACGTCTATCTGTTCGAAAGCCGCCCGGATTCACGCACTAAACAAAGTCTCTACGCCGAAGTGAAACGCGCGTTCGGACAGCAGGTCCTTTCGGCCTCCTATCGGTTCATGACCGACGACTGGGGCATCGATTCGAACACGCTCGAAGCGAAGTACCGTTGGCCGCTCGGCTATGCGAGCTTCATCGAGCCGCAGCTGCGTTACTACACACAGAGTGCCGCCGATTTTTATCGCTCGAGTCTGGTCGATGGCGCACCCCTGCCTCGCTACGCCTCCGCTGATTTCCGCCTGGGCGATTTCGACGCGGTGACCGTGGGAATGAAATACGGCCGTCGCACGGCGACTGGCAGTGAATGGAACACGCGTATCGAGTACTACCGACAAACCGGCAGCGTGCCCCGCACACAGATCATCGGCCTGCAGGCCCACCGCGAGCAGTATCCCGACTTGAGCGCCGTGATCGTTCAGTTCGGCTATTCATTCAGACTCTAGCCTTCAGATCATCATGACGGCATCGCCTTCCCGTCAGCACTGGCCCAGCGCCTTCTCGCTCATGCGATGCGAGGGCTACTGGATGGGCCGGTTCGTCGCGATGGCCTGTGCCTGCGAGGTGTTGATCGAAACCGACAGCGAATCATCCGCACGACGCATCGCCGCGGCCGTGGCCGACTGCGCATGGCGCATCGAGCGCAAGTTCAGCCGCTATCGCAACGACAGCGTGGTGAGCAGGATCAATCTGGCGCAAGGCAAACCGATCGAAGTCGATCAAGAGACGGCAAGGCTCATCGATTTCGCCAGTACGCTGCATTCACTGTCCGAGGGACGTTTCGACATTACCTCGGGCGTTCTGCGTCGCATCTGGAAGTTCGACGGCGGATCGCAGATTCCCACGCAGCAGGCCATCGATGAGCTGCTGCCCTTGATCGGTTGGAACAAGGTCGAATGGGAACGACCGGTGCTGCGCATGCCTGCGGGCATGGAGATCGACTTCGGCGGAATCGGCAAGGAGTATGCAGTCGATGCGACTGTCGAGCTGGCCACATTGATCGCACCCGAACTGAGCTGTCTGGTGAACTTCGGCGGCGATGTCGCCGTGAATCGACAACGACAAGACGGCGAGCCCTGGCGCGTCGGCGTCGAAGCCGTCAGGCGTGCCGGGTCGGCTGCAGGACTCATCGAGCTGCGGCGCGGAGGACTTGCGACCAGCGGCGATACGCGACGCTTCGTGCTGCGAGGAGGCGATCGTTACAGTCATATCCTGGACGCACGCACGGGATGGCCGGTGCGCGATGCGCCTCACTCGATCACGGTGGCCGCGAACACCTGCACGCAGGCGGGCACATTGACGACGCTCGCGATGCTGCAAGGAGCTCGAGCACGCAGCTATCTGGAGCGAAGCGGCGTCAGACACTGGCTCCAGTAGAACCCGACTCCCCCGACGCCTGCCTCTGCGACGAAGCGCTGAACGCTGCACGCCGCGCGCGCCATTCCTGGCGCTGTTCGGCCTTGATCGATGCCGCGATGTCCTCCATCAGCAAAGAGACGACCTCGATCATGTCGTCCACCGCGATCACTCCCGTCAGAGCACCATTCGCATCGACGACCGGCACGCGTCGGATGCCTGCCATGCGCATGCCGTGCATGAGCTCGCTCAGATCGTCGCTGTCACGAGCCATCATCGGGTCATGCGTCATGACGTCTGCCACGGTAACCGCATGCGGATCGATGCTGGGTGCAGTCACTTCCAGCACGATGTCGCGATCCGTCAACACTCCGATCGGTCGTCGTGCAGGATCGTCTCTCTCGAACACGACGAGAAAGCCCACATGTCGATCGCGCATGAGCCCAGCCGCCTCGGTGACATCCGCATCTCCGGCGATCGCTACGACTTCCCGCTTGCAGTACTGATCGACGCGCATAAAAGAATCCTCATTCGGGACCCAAACGCCACGGTCTGCAGTTATTACACGCCATGGCTGCCGCACCATTCGCAGACACCGAAGCCCTGCTCGTCACACGCATGAGGCATTTGCCGATATGCGCAGCAGAGAAAACCCGTGATGGTGCGTGACGGCATTGCGGGCCACGGATCGTCAACACAGAATGATTTGAGCCCGTCGGCACGCTGTTATCGAATCGCGACAGACGCGATCACCGAAGTATCAAGTGCTTTTTCCAAGCAACGGGAACATGGATATCGCGGGTGCCTGCCAGGCCTCGCATAGCCGGAGGAGGAGTTGAATGAGTGCTCTGGGGGCAACCCAAGCCGACGACGCGCCGCGGATCCTGATCGTGGAGGACGAACGCATCGTCGCCATGGATCTGGCCGGCACATTGACGGAGCTCGGTTATTCCGTTGCCGGCATGGCGGCCCGCGGCGAGGATGCCATCGAGCAGGCCAAACGCCTGAATCCCAATCTGATCCTCATGGACGTGCGCCTCGCAGGAAAGATCGACGGCATACAGGCCGCGCAATCCATTCGCGAAGAGCGCGACGTGCCCGTGGTGTATCTCACGGCTCACTCCGATAACGAAACACTGAAGCGCGCCTCGAGCACTGCTGCCTCCGGGTATCTCGTCAAGCCGTTCAAGTCACCGGAATTGCGATGCGTGATCGAGATCGCGCTTCACAAGCATGCGGCGGATGTCCGCATGCGCGAGAACGAGCAATGGCTATCGACGACATTGCAATCGATCGCCGAGGCCGTCATCGCCACCGACGAGTCAGGCCGCGTTCGCATCTTCAATCGCATCGCCGAGAAGCTCACCGGCTGGCATCACGACGAAGCGACCTCGCATACGGTCGATGAGGTCCTCGCACTCATCGATGAGGACACGGGCACCCCCGCGGAGAATCTCGTGCACAAGGTGCTCACCGACCGCGCGCCGGTGCACACCATCGAGGGCGCACAGCTCATTTCACGCAACGGTCGCAAGGTCGCGGTCGAGGAATCCGCCGCACCGATCGTCGATCCGTACGGCAACTTGCTCGGTGGCGTGCTGGTTTTGCGCGATGTCACCGAGCGCCGGCAACAGCTCCAGCAGATCCAGAAGCTGAACGCAGAGCTCGAACAGCGAGTGATGCAGCGAACAGCCGCACTTCAGCAGGCGAATCGCGAGCTCGAAGCCTTCAGCTACTCCGTGGCACACGATCTGCGCGCGCCGCTGCGCGGTATCGACGGTTTCAGCCAGATGCTCATCGACAAGTACGCGCCCCATCTCGACGAGGAAGGGGTCGGCTATCTGAATCGCGTGCGTGCAGCCGCAGCGCGCATGTCCGAGCTGATCGATGCGCTGCTGTCACTCGCGCGCGTCGGACGCGCCGACCTGCAGGCGACGCAAGTCGATCTCACACAGCTCGCTGCCGCGCTCACGCAGGATCTGGCTGCCGCCACTCCGGAACGACGCGTCAAAGTGCGAATCGAAGGCGCGATGACTGCGCACGCGGATCCGCAGTTGCTGCGCATCGCGCTGGGCAATCTGCTCGACAATGCATGGAAGTTCACGACGCTCACCAGTGGCGCGGAGTTGGAAATCGGCCAGTGCCGGGATGCCACCACCCCGACCTACTTCGTGCGCGATAACGGCGCCGGCTTCGATCCCACGTACGCGGACAAACTGTTCGGCGCCTTCGAGCGTTTGCATTCCGAAAAGGAATTTCCTGGCACCGGCATCGGCCTTGCCATCGTGCATCGCATCGTCACTCGTCACGGCGGCTGCATCTGGGCCCAATCCGCTCCGGATCAGGGCGCGACGTTCTTCTTCACTCTGCCGCCCGCGATGCATTAAGGACCCGGCCCTCATGAGTTCGTCGCAAGGGCAAAAGGCTTCGTTATCCAACGAGCTCTTTCGCCAGGCACTGGAGGCGGCGCCGACGGGCATGATCATGATCGATGCCAGCGGGCGCATCGTGCTCGTCAACGCTCAGGTCGAGGATCTCTTCGGCTACAGTCGAGCGGAGCTGATCGACCAGCCGCTCGAAACACTCGTGCCCGAACGATATCGCCAGCAACACGGTGCGTTTCGCACGCAGTTCTTCACCGATCCGCAAACCCGCGCGATGGGCCATGGACGCGAGCTCTTCGGTTTGCGACGCGACGGCTCCGAGATTCCCGTGGAAATCGGCCTGACGCCGGTGAACACCTCCGAAGGCAGTTTCGTGCTGGGCTCGATTCTCGACATCACCGAGCGGCGCCGCGCCGTTGCAGAGCTCGAGGATCGCGGCAACGATCTCGCCAGGAGTCTGCGCGAACGCGATCTGCTGCTGCAGGAAGTGCATCATCGCGTGAAGAACAATCTGCAGTTGATCTCGGCGCTGATCAACATGCAGGCCCGACGTCTCTCGGGCGAGCCGCGCGAGGCACTCATCGAATGCAAGCGCCGCGTCGAGGCGATCGGACTCATTCATGAAAAGCTGTATCAGGCACGCAGCTATGCCGAAGTGCCGTTCTCCGAATATCTGCGCAGTCTCGCGGCGAATCTGCTGCACGCGGCCGATATCTCGGAATCGAAGATTCAACTCCAGTGCGAATGCGACACGGTCGTGCTTCCGGTCGACAAAGCGATCTCGTGCGGTTTGTTACTGAACGAACTGCTGACGAATGCCCTGCATCACTCGAGCGAGTGGCAAGGAGCCACGCTCGATATACGACTGCGCCTTCTCGAAGGATCGCAGGTGCAACTCACCGTCACGGAGCCGGCGCACAGCTCACCCGACTCCTCCTCCGGGCGGTTGGGACTGCAGCTCGTATCCATGCTCACCGAGCAACTCGAAGGGCACCTGAGCTCCGATGCGGATCGCGGTCAAACCACGGTCACCTTTCCGGCGCGGCACTGAAACTCACACCTCAAACGAAAACGGCCGCACTGAGTGCGGCCGTCGTTCTCGATGAGCAAGGCGTAACAATCAGGGATTCGGCGGGGTCGTCGTGTCCGAAGGCGTGGTCGTCGACGGCGAAGTGGTCGTCGAATCAGTGGAGTTGGTCGAATCCGATGGAGGCGTGGTGTCCGATGGCGTCGGGGTCGACTCGGGCGTCGTGGGCGGCGTTGTATCACTCGGTGTCGTCGGGCTCGAGGGCGTCATCGACTGGTCGGTCGGTGAGGTGGTGTCGCGCTTCGAGCAGCCTGCCGCTCCGATGAGCAGCGCCGCTGCAACCAAAGAAATCAGTACACGCATGTTCGTCTCTCCTGTGCGATGGCAGTCACTTCATACGCATTGCATTGCGCTCAGACCTCGAAATGCAGTCGGCACCCAAGAGTTCCAAACACGCGAAATTGCAATAGTTTTTGCCTGTAAATGTCAACGAGACGTCAATGGACGTCGGCGATTTCGGCAGGAGCGAGAGAGGATAACGGCTACGACTCAGGCCGCCTGGACCCGATCCCAGAAGCGCTGAGCTTCCGCACGGCGTCCGCGTTGAACCAGGTAGCCATACCCAAGTTCGCCGACAGCGTCGAGCAGTTCCGTGTCGTGGTGGGCGGCGAGCGCGAGATGTTTCAAGCCGCGCTCATCCGCACGCTCGAGCAACATGCGACCGAGCAGGAACTGGGCCTGCGCCATTTTCGGTTCGCGACTTACCAATACGGTCAGCGCATCGATGGCTTCGCGCTCGAGCGCAATGTCGAGCAGCAGCGTCGCCTTCTTCCACAGATCCTCGGGCTTCATCTCCGCCTCAGCGACACTCTCGTACTGCGCAATCTTCCAGCGTGCCTCACGGATCGCATCGTGACGCTTGCGCCAGGCGGGGACGTACTCGGCCTTCCATGCTTCATCGAACTCTCGAACGATGGGCGCGGCGGCCTCCCCGAGCAACGTGAGAGCCGCACTCTCGGCAACAGTGCTCGGCAGCTCTGCGGGCACATCGAGGGCAGCCAGTCTTTCGCCGAGTGCCGGGTGGGTTTCGTGCTCGGCCGGATATTGTCGGATGGCCTGGTGCATCCAGTCGCTTCGCTGCCATTGCTTGTGTGCGAGATGGATCGCACGGCTCAGCACTGAATAAGGCAAATACTGCGGCTCGGGCAGACGCTCGACCTGCTCGAACAACCTGGTCCAGAACACTTCTGCGAGAAAACGGCCGATCAATTCCGTCTTGATCAGCGCACGCGCGAGCAGACGAGGATGCGTGGCCTGCGCTGCCGCACGATCTGCGGCGTACTCATGATTGCGAGCCATGATCAGACTGTAGGCAAGAAAGAACGTCGCATAGCGTCCGAAGACCGGCGCGAGCACTTTGTCCGAAATGGAAGAAGGCTCCGCGAAACGTTCTTCGATCGCCTCCCAAGCCACGCGTTGACGATAGATCCAGCTGCTCAGACGCGTCTGCGGGCTGCCGAGATGCGCCAGCTCATGCGCGAGCAGTGCCTTGAGCTCTGCGATGCTGATGGCCTGCAACAGCGGCAAGCCAATGCGCAGCTCATGCGTCACCTTCCCCAGCACTCCCCACTGAGGGATCAGATGCAACCTGAGTGCAAACTCGCGATCGATGGTGATCGTGTGGATATACGCGCGGTCTCCCGTTCCTTCGGCGCTGGCAGCAAGCTTCTGCAGCACCTCGTCCACCGCATTGAACAATGCAGGACACTCATCGCTCGTGATCTCACGGCCTGCGATCGGCAGCGCAGTGGAGATCATGGCCTTTGCGATCACGATTGCGGCGAATGCGCTCAGGAACACTGCCACGATCGGCCCGAGCCCCGGCGATGCGTCCGAGAGAAACGCCGATGCCATCGATCCCAAAGCCACGAGCAAACATAGCAGTGCAAGTGCGAGTGGCGCGTAGCCGAGCGACACCACGAGCAGCAGACGCAGGACATACGCGCGAGGGTGCCGATCCGATACGCGTTCCAGGCGTCCTACCAACGCAGCGAACTGGGTTGCATCCATCGACCGGCCCACGAGTGAGGGACCGACAGGTTACGTCGCATGTGGCGCAATGAAGTTTGAACCAGTTCTCACTTTCCAAGCGCCAGCGACCGGGACCCGGGCGTGCCTTCGCTTCAGGGTGCGCTCTGCATACGCAGGGCATCGCGTGCTGCAGTCACACTTGCCTCATCGTCCGTGCGCACGACCAGGACCGATTCGCGCTCCTGAGCATCGAACGGTTCCCAGAATCGCTGCTGCTGCAGCATAACGGATTCATCGGCCTCCGAGGCGTCCGTAGCTGCTGCCTGCCGCTGACGCAGACGGTCCCGCAAATGCTCTTCCGGCGCGACACAATGGATGATAGAGAAGGTCACATCGCACCGCGCCGCCAGCTCGCGGAACGCAAGGCGCTCGCCTCTCTTCAGAAATGCCGCATCGACGATCACGGACTCGCCGGCTCGCAAGGCTTTCTCCGCCGCACGAGCCAGATGCTCGTACACCTGTCGATTGAACTCGCGCGAATAGATGTCCCACTCGAGTGATCGCGATGACTGCTGCGGCCTCAGCCCCGCCAGTCTCTTGCGTTCCACGTCCGATCGGATTCGCAGAGCTGGAAGTTCGCTCACGAGCCGCTCACTCAGCCACGTCTTACCCGACCCCGAGAATCCGCACGTGATGATCAGACGCGGCCTCGACGGAGCTATCAGTCGCTGCGCGAGATCGAGATAGCGATCGCGCGCCGTCGCGTTGCGCTCGAGCACGGCGACCTTCGCTCTCACCAGCGCGCGATGCACTTTGAAGAATCTGAGCATCGCAACGGCGGCATGATCTCCGCCGCCTTCGAACCAGCCACTCAGAAACGCATACGCCAGATCGCTGCGGTCGTGCGCCTGCAGATCCATCGCCAGAAAGGCAACGTCGCTTGCGACATCGATGCAACGCAGCGCGCGATTGAACTCGATGCAGTCGAATGCGATCAGTCCACCGTCGAGCTTTACCACGTTGCGCACGTGCAGATCGCCATGACACTCGCGAATCCGACCCGCTTGTTGGCGCTCCGCGGCCAGCAACTCGATCGATCTCCATTCCTGCTGCAGCCAGTCCGACCAGGGCTCGAGTCGTGCGCGCAACGCCGGAGCAAAACGGATCATCTCTGCGACGTTCTCCATCGCCGTCCGGTGCGCCTGAACCGCATCGACATCGCCGCACCCCGGCAATGAGTCATGGATGGCGGCCAGCTGTTCTCCGAACTTCCGCAGGTCCAGCGCGGTCACCGAGTTTGCGACGAGCAGCGCGGACAGTTCGTCCTCGCTCGCGAAGCGTCGCAACTTCACTGCGTATTCGATGGGGTCGCTGTCGATGGGGTCGCTTTCGATGGGATCGCTGTCGATGGGATCGGTATCGCCCGCGAGTGTGGGGCGATCGGCGGACCCGCGAATCGCGACCACCTCCAGATACAGTTGTGGCGCGAATCTGCGGTTGAGGACGAGCTCGTCGCGACAATTGCGCTCACGCAGCGCGAGCGTGGAGAAATCGGCAAACGCGAAGCGGATCGCTTTCTTGAGCTTGTACGCATACTCGTCCACGAGCAGCACCCACGACAGATGGGTTTCGACCACCTCGACCTCGCCCCCATGTAGTTGCGACAGCAGCGCACTAAGCCGTCCGATCAATCGCCTTTGTTGTTCCAGATCCTCTTTCATGGCTGTTCTCATTGGCGCGCCGTGCGCTTTCTCGACTAGACCCATCGCTTGGGATGCTCACCGGTCATCCGCCGCAGCTCACCGGTAATCGCACGGACCGTGTAACCCTTTGGGCTTCTGGCGTGTCTTAAGGTCAACAGTCGCAGTAACGCGGCCATTGAACGAGACAAACGAGGAGACCCGCCATGTATACCGTGATCGAACTCAGCAGCAAGGCCCAACGCGCCGCGTGCATGCTTCTTTCCACGTTGATCGTCGTCAGCACGTTGTCGCTCGGCGCATACGGCGTTGCCAGTGCATCGCACGACGGCTACTCAGTCACCGTCACACAACTGCAGTGATCCGCTTTGACCACCCTGCCGGCGCTCTCGTACCCCCGCGCCGGCAGGTTTTTTTTCGACTGCATTGACATCCGCGGCGCGTCTGGCTACCTAGCTGCACCTCTCGAACAACATCTCGCCGCTGCCTTGCGCTCAGACCCGTTTCGAATTGCGATCTTCTTGATCGCATCCGTCCTCCTGCATCCAGTCCATGCCGACCCTCGCATCGAGGTTGCCGGCCATGGAATGCAGGATGTCGTGCTCATCCCGGAAATTGCGACGGACGGTCGGACGTTGCAACCGATCGCCGAGTTTCTCGCGCGCTGCCATCGTACTCATTCGTTCACGCTCGCAGGTTTTGCCGGCCAGCCCACCGATGCGGGTAGTTCATCGGAGGTGTGGCTCGAGTCCATCGATCGCTACATCGCGGGCTTCGAATCGCAACGGGCGATCGTCATCGGCCATGGCTTCGGCGGGATATTGGGCCTGAGACTTGCGCTCGATCACCCAGAGCATGTCGATCGGCTGATCATTCTCAATGCGCTTCCAGCTCCGTCCGCGCAGCTCATGCCGAAGACCGACCCACGGTCGGTGAGGTCTCTCGCCGAAGAAAAGCGACAGACTGTGCTCACGCAATCGGCAGCGTCGTTTCGTCTGTCGCAGGAGCGGACGCTCGCAGGCGCGACTCAACAGGCCGAGCATGTCCCGGCACTCGTCGAATGGGCGCTTGCTTCGGATCGTCGCACTCTGGCCGATGCCCAATTCGAATGGTTCGCGACGGATCTGCGCGACGACATCGCGCGAATCAAGGTCCCGACGCTCGTACTGGTGCCTTGGGATGCATCGCACACCGAGGACACGGCGACGACGCTGGATCTGTATCGCAAACAGTACGCTTCACTGCCCGGGGCACAGGTGAAGCTGATCAAAGGCTCGCGGCATTATCTGACCTTCGATCAGCCGATCGTCACGAATTGGGCGATCGAGGAATTCCTGGGCAAGTGTCCGCAGGAGTGACGCGCACTCCCACTCAGGCGCCGGCCGGAACCGGCTCGCCGTAAGAGGACACGACCGCCAGCAGCTCGCGCGAGACGCGCTCGTCGATCTCCGCTGCGTGGCTCAGCTGCACCGGATAGCGGACCAGCGCTTCGACACCGGCAAGCGCGAAACGCAGCTGCACCTGCGGCATCGGGTCGCCGCCCTGCTGCGATCCCGCCGTCTTCTGGATCTCGCGCGACTGACGCAGGATGTCGTCGCGGTAGTCCTTGATGATGTTCGTCACCGCCGCCGTGAGTCGGTCTTTCAGCTGCGCGTAGTCGGCGCCGGCCGGCAGTGGCAGCGTGGTTTCGTGCCAGGCGAGATCCACGCCCGGGATCTGTTTGAACAGTCCGCCCGAGGATTGAAAAATGATCGAGTTGGCGAACGCCACGACGCGGCCGGTAGGAATCTTGGCCCCCTGCCCGCTCAGCTCCATGAGATGCAGCCGCACCAGTCCCAGCTCGATGACCTCGCCGGTCACATTGCCGATCTGCACTCGATCGCCGACGCGAATGCCGTACTTGCTGATGAGAAAGAAATAGCCGACGACCGACACCAGCACGCTCTGCATGGCGACCGCAAGACCGGCCGTGATGAGACCGGCAAAGGTCGCCAGCGAACCCAGCTCAGTTGCGAACGTGGACAGGACGATCACTACGACCAGCGTCCAGATGATGATCTTGCGCAGCAACAGCAGCCGCGAGCGCCGCCGGGGATCGGTCACATATCGGAACACGGCACGACGCCACAGCTCCGCCACGACGAACACGAGCCCGAGCAGCCCAGCGAACAAGGCCACGCGCAGGCCGAGTGCAGCGAGCGCTTCCTGATATTGCTTGTGCGTCGCCTCGCGCCAGTTGCTGAGGTTCCGTCGGTATTGATTGAGCAGCACTTCCGCCTTGCTGAGCGGCGTCACCATGGCAGCGGTCTGTTGATAGAGCCACGCGATGGTGTCGTACCGATCGCGAAAAGTCCTGAGATTCTGACCGCTCGCCGCATCAGCCTGCGCAGCGAGCGCATCGCCGCGCTCGCTCAGGGCCTGCAGACGTTCCATGGGCGGGTTGCGAATCTCCGTAAAGGTTTCCTGCAGCTTCGCCGTGCGGTCGTCGATGTTCGCAATGGTGTGGGCCTTGGCCGATAGCCGGAACACCGTCGCCGTCAGATCCCAGATCCCGAACTGCGCGAGCGCCGCGGGGGCCGACAACCAGGTGCCTTCGGACTTCGCCACGTCCTTTACCAGGGCCGCCGGCGCCGTCGAGGTTGGGATCGACGCGGCGATCGCATCGATGTGCGCTTTCAATGCGTTGGCACCATAGCCTTCGGTATCAGTCTGGCTTGCATACTGGCTCATGTTCGAGAGCATGTTGCGGCGAGCGTTGATCATGTCGAGTTCGCCCTGCAGGACCGACAGTCGCGTCTGAAGGTCCGACCGGCGAGTGCCCGAGGCCGAGGCGAGATCGCGGCGGACGCTCTCGATCTGTGTTTGGATCTCGGCACGCTGCTCGTTCAGTTCCTTCTGGCTGCGATCGAGCGACTGACTGGCCGACTGTTCCTCGCGCGCCTTGGCCGCGCTGGCTTCGCTGCTCAAGAGCTCGGCATTGGCCCGCGCGATCTCGAAGGCCAGCGTCATCACCTTATCGGCGGTCTGACGATTCGCATACAGAATCAGAAGATCGCTGGGCTGAGTGGCCGCCTGCTCCTGCGCGCCGAGCGTGCGATACCAGTCGACGGTTTCATCGAGGATCTCGATGACCTGCTCGCCGCTCATGACCGCGCGATTCTGCAGCAGATCGTCGGCGGCAGGCGGTTCGGCCGCGAGAAGCCAGGGGATTACACAACAGCCAAGCAACAGCCAGCCGAGTCTGCGGCGCATAAAGTCCTTTGGAATTCAGACGGGCACCATCCACCACCCGCCACGGCATTCTCGCGCAAGCCGATGGTTCGGATCGAGCGCTTCGAAGAGGGCGTCGCTGGCCAGCGACTGCTACCCGGCCGCGAGTGTGACCGCCTCAATCTTGTTACCGTCCGGGTCGAGCACGAAGGCGGCGTAATAGTTGGGGTCGTATTCCAGGCGAATGCCCGGTGCACCGTCGCTGCGCCCGCCATTGCTCAGCGCGAGCGCATGAAACTCGTCAACCATCCGGCGATTGCGAGCCATGAACGCAATGTGGGTGCCATTACCCGCGGTCGCCGCGTGAGCATTGGTCGGCACGACCAGGCTGAACAGGATGTCTCCCGTTCCGTAATGGATGCCCGCTTCGTCCGACTTCAGCAGACGCAGGCCCAGCAGATCGAGCACGGGATCGTAGAAACCCCGCGCCCGCTCCGTGTCGTTGGTTCCGAGTGAGACGTGATGAAGCATGGCCAGACAATCACTGCTTCGTGCGTCGCTCTTCCCGATCTTCCGGCGTCAGACGCGAGGGCTGGAGGATCTCGCGCTGATTGGCGGCACCTTCTTCATCGTCCGCATGCAGGCCGAAGGTTTCGAGCAACGTAGCGCGTCGTTCCGCGAGCGCTATTCCGAGACTCACGAAGTTCGCTCCGGTCGCGCGCAAGCGCGGGAAGAGCTGCTTCTCCTCTTCCTGCACATGATGCGCGATCTGTGCCGACAGCTCGCTCACCACACTCTTGAAGTTCGGATGGTCGGAGCTCATCGATTCTATGCGGGCGATGGTCTGCTTGGCCTGCGCATGCTCCCGCTCCGACTCGCTGATCAGCGCATCGTCCTGCAACGCGCGGCGCGCCACGGGATAGAAAAGCTCCTCCTCGATCTGCGTGTGTACACGCAGCATCTTGCACGTACGACGCGCGAGCGGCTCCTGCTGCTGCGGGGCGGCGAGCGCAAATGCCGCGAACAATTCTTCGATGAGTCGATGATCGCGCGTCAGCAAATCGATGGCATCCGCGACTGTGTCACCCGAATCCGATGTATCTGCACTGGCCATGCGGCTCCTCCGAGCACTCGAGAGTAGGTGGTCAAAGCAGTTGTTCTAAGCGTACCAGTCGCGTCGCGGTTCCCAGACACATTCAAGTTCATGCAACGTTACGCACGAAATGTGTCGTGCTCGGCGATCGGGAGATCCAGCTTTGCCCATGAGGGTCGGTCGCGAACGAAGATCGCATGGTCGGGCTTGAAGCGTTCTGGCTCATCGAGCGAGCCGACGTACAACGTGACCATGTCCGGAATGACTTGCGGCGTGCCAAACAACAAGCTGCCGCAGTCCGGACAGAAGTGACGCACCGCCTGCTGTTTGCTGCCGCCGACCGTCACCACACTTTTCGGATCGCCGGTCACTCTGAATCCTCTCTTGCTGACTCCCATAACGGGCAGACCGCCGCTGCCGGATGCTCGCTGGCAATCGCGGCAATGACAGAAAAGAGCAAACAAAGGTTCGCCATCCGCTTCGTAGTGCACGCGGCCGCACAAACATCGCCCCGTAATCATTCATATCCCCCGTTGTTGGATTTAGTGTTCAAGGTGATTGCGGCGTCCCGGTCAATGCCGATCTCGTACCGGCGGTGTGCTGCGCATGAGGATGGTCAGCGCGCATCCGCCGCAGGATCGAGATAGGGACGTAGCGTGTCGGTGAGCCACGCCATGAACGCTCGCAGGCGCTGTGAGAGATTGCGCCGGTGCGCATAGAGCAGCGAGACGGGCATCGGCTCGGCGCGCGCGTCGGGCAGCACTTCGACCAATGCGCCTTGCTCGATCAACGTGCGCACGCCGAGGCGCGGAACCTGGATGATGCCGAAGCCGGCCAGACACGCCGCCTGAAACGCATCCGCACTATTCACAGTCATGACACCGCCCATTGCGACCGTGCGATACGCGCTGCCGTCGAAGTATTCGAATCCGTACGGTTTGCTGCCGAAGTTCGTCACGTAATGCACGGCCCGATGTGAGGCAAGGTCCTCGACGTTCCGCGGCGTGCCGAACTCGCGCAGATAGCGCGGGCTCGCGCAATTGACGAGCGTCAGATGACCGAGCATGCGGGCAATGATGTTCGGATCGTCGAGCGTGCCCACCCTCACCACGCAGTCGAAGCCTTCGCGGATCAGATCCACTTTGCGATCGGTGCAGCCGAGCTCGATCTCGAGCAATGGATGCTCACCCATGAACTGCGGCAGCGCCGGGATGATGTATTGGCGGGCAAGACCGCTCGGCATGTCCACACGCAGCCGACCGCGTAATGACCTCGGCCCCTGCTGAAACATGGACTGCAACTCGTCCATGTCCGCGAGCACATCCTTGCAGCGCTCGTAGAAGGCCTGCCCATCCTGCGTCAACTGGACGCGCCGTGTGGTTCGATTCAGCAGCCGCGTCCCGGTCTGAGTTTCGAGCTGGCGAACCGCGGTGGAAACACTTGCCTTGGGCAGGTTCAAGGCTTCCGCGGCACGAGTGAAGCTCGCGAGCTCCGCGACACGAACGAATACCTGCATGGCCTCAGGACGGATCATGGTGAGCCATTGTTCGTTTATTCCGAACGCAATGGTCGCATATCCACGATTTATCCGACATCAGCCGGCCAATATCCTGCTCCCACGGATCATCTCTTATCTATTGGAGAGCAGGTATGCACACGAACACACGAATCGCCGTCATCACGGGCGGAAACCGAGGCCTCGGTCGCAATGCGGCCCTGAAAGTTGCCGAAGCCGGCATGGATGTCGTGCTGACCTATCGCAGCCACCGAACCGAAGCGGACGCCGTCATCGCTCAGATCGACACGCTCGGCCGGAAGGCCGTCGCTCTACCCCTCGATGTGGGCAAGTCCGCGACCTTCGATGCATTCGTAGCCGAGCTGAGACGCGTGCTCCAGGAGCAGTGGCAGCGCGATCGCTTCGATGCGCTCGTGAACAACGCGGGCATCGGGGCTCATGCGCCTTTTGCGGAAACGACGGAGGCGCAGTTCGATGAATTGATGAACATCCATTTGAAGGGACCGTTCTTCCTGACTCAGAAGCTGCTGCCGCTCATCGCCGACGGCGGACGCATTCTGAACGTCTCGAGCGGCCTTGCGCGATTCGCCCTGCCCGGCGCCGCCGCATACGCATCGATGAAAGGCGGCATCGAAGTCCTCACACGCTATCTCGCAAAAGAACTGGGGCCGCGCGGCATCACGGTGAACGTGATCGCGCCAGGTGCCATCGAAACCGATTTCGGCGGCGGGCGGGTACGCGACAACGCAGAGCTCAACCAACTCGTCGCGTCGAACACGGCGCTGGGACGCGCGGGCTTGCCCGATGACATCGGTGGCGTAGTGGCTGCAATTCTTTCGCCGCAGCTGGGCTGGGTCACCGCGCAGCGCATCGAAGCGTCAGGCGGAATGTTCCTGTAGCGCGGACGCGGCGAGTCGCGAGTCCGCGAGTCCGCGAGTCAACTAGTCTGCTAGTCGACTAGTCCGCTAGTCAGCAGCTTGCCATTCCGGCTAGCCGACTAGTTGGCTAGCTGACTAGTTGGCTGGTTGTGTCACCACACCTCGCAACGCTTCTCCGCCGGGCGCACCATGGGATCGCCGGCTTTGCATTGGAATACGCGTTGAAAATCGGGCGAGTTCGAAAGCGGACCGATGACGCGGTATTTGGCGATCGGATGTGGATCGCCCTGAACCATGGTGCGTGCGAACTCGGGCCGAACCGCATCGCCTCTGAACTGACCCCAGGCGATGAAGAACTGCTGATCGGGCGTGAACCCGTCGATCGTCGGCGCAGGTGGTTTGCCACGCTGTGCGATCTGGAATGCGCGATAGGCGATCTTGGCGCCCGCGAGATCGCCGATGCTCTCGCCCAGCACGAGCTTGCCGTTGTGATGCAGTCCGGGTTCGACGAAGTAACCCTCGAACTGATCGACCACGCACTGACCGCGCGCCTGAAATTTTTTCAGATCCTCATCGGTCCACCAGTTGTTGAGGCGTCCCTGCGCATCGTACTGCGCGCCCTGATCGTCGAAGCCATGACTGATCTCGTGCCCGATCACGACACCGATGGCGCCGTAGTTCACCGCATCGGGCGCTTCCATGCTGAAGGCAGGCGGTTGCAGGATGCCGGCGGGAAATACGATCTCGTTCAGGAGCGGGTTGTAGTACGCGTCTGAAGTCGGCGGCGTCATGTACCAGCGGCCGCGATCGACCGGCTTGCCGATCTGCGCCCAATCGTCCTTCACCGCGAACTGCCGCGCGGCGACGTCGGATTCCCAGAACTTTGCACGATCGATCGGCACACGACTGTAGTCCTTCCATCGATCCGGATAGCCGATCTTGGGATTGAACGTGGCGAGCTTCTCGAGCGCACGCTGCTTCGTCGCCGGGCTCATCCAATCGATCTCGTGAATGATCTCGCCCATCGCGAGCTGCAGGTTCTTCACCAGCTCCTGCATGCGCTGCTTCGCCGCGGGCGGGAAATAGCGTTCCACATACTCCTTGCCGAGCGCTTCGCCGAGATTCGCATCGGTCGCCTCGACGCAGCGCTTCCAGCGCGGTTTCATCTCCGTCGCGCCACCCAGATAAGCCTCGTGGAAAGCGAAGTTCTCCTGGACGAAGTCCCTCGACAGCGAGGGTGCAGCCGCATCCAGCACACGTGCCTGCAGATAGCGCTTCCAATCCGCCAGTGGCGTGCTCTCGAGCTGGCGGTCGACCTCCTCCAGGAACTTCGGCTCGCTGACGTTCACATCGCCAAGGCCAACGCCCGAAGCCGCATAGAACTTCTTCCAATCGAAGCGCGGCGTCAGCTTCTGCAATTCTGGAAACGTCATCTTGTGATCGGTCGCCTGTGGATCGCGCAGCGCGACGTTATCGAGCGAGGCGTGCGCGAGCGCCGTCTCGAGCTTCATGACCGTCTCGACAGACGATTCCGCCTGTTGCCGCTCGCTGCCGGACAGCTGAAATAGTCGGGCGAGATATTCGCGATACTTCTGTCGCGCCTGCACGAAGCGCTCGTCGGGCTTCACGTAGTAGTCGCGATCCGGCATGCCGAGTCCGGCCGCATAGACCTGCGCGATCACAAACGAAGGATTGTGATTATCAGAGCCGCTGACGAACGCGAAGGGTGCGTAGATGCCCATCGATTGCAGCTCGGCCATTGTCGTCTGCAAGGCATCGGCGCTGGAGATCCGCTCGATGCGCGCAAGCAATGGCTTCACCGGTTCCGCGCCGAGCCGGTCGATCTCGGCTTCATTCATGCAGCCCGCGTAGAAGTCGCCGATCAGTTGCTCGTCGGAACCTCGCTGCGCACGCGTCGCAGTGGCTTGTTCCAGAATTTCTCTGAGCCTGTCTTTCGATGACTCTCCCGCCGCCCAGCGCCGGCTCCATCTCGACATCGACGCCGGAATCGGATTGTCGGCCCGCCACTTGCCGTTGGCGTACTCGAAAAAGTCATCGCAGGGCCTGGCCTCGTGGTTCATGTCGCTCAACACGACACCGCGCGGACCTTCGGCGAGCGCCGATGACGCGACCAGGACGACCAGGCACAGAACTCGACCCGGGTACAGAACTCGACAAGTCGATCTCGCTCCCATGGCATTCTCCGTTGCGCGATTTGCAGGGCCGCGTCTATTCAGCATCAACTTCACCCGGGCGGATGCGCGATTTGCGACGAAGCGCGTCCCCGGCGCGTCAGATTCGAATCGTCCGGGTCTGTCGATTCCGGGTCCGGCCGTTCGTATAGAACCGCACGCCCCCGCAAGGCGATGAGGAGACCAGCATGAAGCAGTATCTGATCAGCATGTATCAACCCGATGGCCCGGGCCGCCCCGACCCGGAAGTTCTGCAGAAAATCATGGAGGAGATCTACAGGATCCGCTCCGAACTGCAGGCGTCCGGGCGTTGGGTATTCGCCGGAGGCTTGCACGAGGCCTCTGCAACCACGGTGGTAAAGATTCAGGCCAACGAGCCGCTCATCACCGACGGGCCGTTCATCGAAGGCAAGGAGCACATCGGCGGCATCATCGTGATCCGTGCCGAAGATCTGGACGAAGCGCTGAAGTGGGCCACCCGCTATGCGCGCGCCACCGGCCTTCCCATCGAGGTGCGTCCCTTCCGCGAGGATCACTGAGGACGATGCCCGGCCTCGACAGGACACAGATCGAGCGGATCTTCCGGGAGCATTACGGCCGTGCGGTCGCAACGCTCGTGCGGCAGTTTCGCTCGATCGAACTTGCCGAAGAGTCGGTCCAGGATGCATTCACCAGCGCTTTGCAACGCTGGCCAGCCACCGGACTGCCCCCGAGTCCGGCCGGATGGATCATCACGACGGCACGCAATCGCGCCATCGATCATCTGCGCCGGGAGTCCTCTCGCGATGAGCGGCAGGCTGCAGCGATTCAGATGACCGACGCGAGCTGCGAGGAGGACACGCCTGTGAGCGACGATCGTCTCCTGCTCATGTTCACGTGCTGCCACCCCGCACTTGCTTTGAACGTGCAGGTCGCACTGACCTTGCGTCTGCTCGGCGGCCTGTCCACGCCCGAGATCGCGCGTGCATTCATGGTCCCGGAAGCCACGATGGCCCAACGCATCGTGCGTGCGAAAGCGAAGATTCGCGATGCCGCCATCCCTTATCGCATTCCGGATGCGCAGGAGCTGCCGACACGAATCCGCGCGGTGCTCGCCGTCATCTATCTCATCTTCAACGAAGGTTACTCGGCCAGCGCAGGCGACCAGCTCATCCGCGAGGATCTGTGCGACGAAGCGCTGCGGCTCGCCCGTGTCCTCGCCGAGCTCATGCCGCGCGACAGCGAAACGCTCGGACTGCTCGCACTCTTGCTGTTGATCGACGCACGCCGTAACGCACGCATCGGCCCGGACGGGATGCCGCTTCTATTGTCGGAACAGAATCGCTCGTTATGGAATCGCAGCAGGATCGCCGAAGGCCAGTGGCTCCTCTCCGAATGCGTGCGTCGCAACGAGCCCGGCCCTTATCAACTGCAGGCCGCCATCAACGCCGTGCACAGCGATGCTCCCGACATCGCATCCACCGACTGGCGACAGATCGTGACGCTCTACGATCACTGGATGCAGCTCGATCCGAATCCCCTGATCGCTCTCAACCGAGCCGTCGCAGTGGCAGAACTGGAAGGCCCCGCTCGAGGACTCGAGCTCGTCGACGCACTGGCGCTGAATCACTATCACCTGTTCCACGCCATCCGCGCCGACCTGCTCCGCCGCCTCGGCCGCAGCGCCGAAGCCACCGCCGCCTACGACGCCGCGATAGAGCGCAGCGAGAACAGCAAGGAACGGGAGTTTTTGTTATCGCGTCGAAATCAGATGTAAGACGGCCGCAAAGACCGCACTCCATGAGCAAGATCATTTGTAAGAAGGCCGCAAGGACCGCAAAAAAGAATATAAGGGTGCCCACTGCATGCACTGCCTCATCACCGCTCGCGCCGCAGGTGCTTAACAACTTCATTTTCTTTTATGCGGTCTTTGCGGCTTTCCTTGTTCCTCTTCCTGCCTGGATACCTTGTTAAGCGGTCTTTGCGGCCTCCTACTCCTTGCCTTCTTCCCCGCGATCCAACTCATAGCCACGAGCGAGCAGTGTTGCGACCCATCCGTCCTGGGACAGCACCTGGTCGATGGGCACTACTGCGAGGGTCGAGCGATTCTTTTTCAGTGCGGTTTCGGCATCGTTGACCCAGGTATCGCGCAGACGCTTCGGTACATCCTGGAGACCTTGCTTTTGCGCTGATGAAGTCTGCAGCACTGCGTTCGCGCAGGTGTTGAGCACATCGGCGAAAGGCAATTCTTCGAGTGCTTCGACATCGCCGATTGCCCACGCGTTCGCGCGCTGACGCAGGGTGTCGACATCGTTCTCGACGCGCGCCAGGGTCTTTTCGAAACATTCGATGTCATCGAGCGATGACTTCTTGAACTCCTTGACCACCGCGCGCGGCTTTTCGATTTCGAGCTCGAGCGTCGGGGTCTTCACGGGCACCTTGTGCTGCTTCGCGAGTTTGCGGATGTCGTCGATCCAGGGCTGACGGCCGACCAGTCCGGACTTGTCGATCGCTGCGGAGTACAGCTTCTGCGCGGCGAACAGCGGACGCCAGGCTTCGACGTCGTTGTCCTTACCCAGATAGCGCTGCTTGAGACGAAGCCAGCGTTGATACGTCTGCTCAGGCACGACATCCGCGAGCTTCTTGCCGTCCGGATTGCGGCGAACGGTGGCGAGTGACGGCAGCAGCGTGATCTTGGTGAAGAATCCGACATCGGTGTCCACCTGAATGCCCATGAGCACCTGCTGCGAGGAGGCGATGACGTCTTCGACTTCGCGCGAACGCCAGGTCATGCGTTTGGGCAACGGGCTCAATCCACCCATGATCCACAGCGCATGATCGCCATGCGTCACCTTCCACAAACGCGGACCCGGCTGTTCGCCTACGACGAGCACCTGCTCCGGCTCGGCGTCCGGCACCGGGTTTTCCTGCGCCGAGGCTCCCGAAGCCCAAAGGCACAGCACGATAACAACCCATCGATTCGTCTTCATGAGCCGGAAACCAACCTGCGGTGAGTGGATTCGACTTCGCGGACTGGCGGTAAGTTTCGCGAGTGCCCCCAGGTTCCGGACGGCCTGGGGTTCCGCTGAGCCACTGGCCTTTGAGACACTCACGGGCATGCCTGAGGAGGGATGCCCATGACACTCGATGACTTTCCGATCACGCGCAAATGGCCGCCCCGTCATCCCGATCGCATCCAGCTGTACTCGCTCACGACGCCCAACGGCGTGAAGGCCTCGATCATGCTCGAGGAAACAGGCCTGCCCTATGAGCCGCACCTGGTGGACTTTCAGAAGGATGAGCAGAAATCTGCCGAATTCCGCTCATTGAATCCATACGGCAAGATCCCGGCGATCATCGATCCGAACGGCCCCGACGGTGAACCCCTGCCCTTGTTCGAGTCGGCCGCGATTCTCATCTATCTCGCGGACAAGAGCGGCCAGCTGCTCGCGCAGAGCGGCGCGGTGCGATACGAGACCCTTCAATGGCTCGCTTTCCAGGTCGCAGGCGTCGGTCCGATGTTCGGGCAGCTGGGCTTCTTCCATAAGTTCGCGGGCAAGGATTACGAGGACAAACGTCCTCGCGATCGCTACCTGGCCGAAACGCAACGGCTTCTCGACGTGCTGGACCAACGCCTGCAAGGCCGAAGCTGGATCATGGGCGATGACTATACGATTGCGGATATCGCCAACTTCTCGCTGGTGCGCAACCTGGTCGGCTTCTATGACGCCGCGGAGCTGGTGGGATTCGACAAGTACACGAACGTGAAGCGGGGTCTTGCGGCTTTCGTCGCGCGCCCTGCTGTGGCCAAAGGCGTGGACATTCCCAAGCGGACCTGAAGCATCGCATCTCCAACGTTGGTCGAACACATCCGCGATGTCACTTGGCTCGTGTAGGGTTCGCGCATGAAAACCAATAAGCGACTGGCCTTCCCTCTCTTTCTTCTGTTCGGATCGACAGGTCTTGCTCAGGCTGCCGACACCTCTGGCGCGCCTGAGGTGCCCGAGTGGGCTCATCCCGGTTCGGCGACTCGTCAACAGGTGGCGCCGCCTCCCGACTTTCGCCGTGCAACGACGACGTTCCACACGCCGATCGGCATATTTGAAGGCCAGTCGGATATCGGCAGCGCGGTCGTGCCGGGCAGCGCCAGCTTCGATGAGAAAACTCAGCAGTACACGATCAACTCCGCCGGCTACAACGTGTGGTACACGCGCGATGAGTTTCGCTATTTGTGGAAAAAGATGACGGGCGACGTGTCGCTGGCTGCGGATATCGCCTACCCCGATCCGAATGGATATGGCGATCGCAAGGCGGTGCTGGTCATTCGTCAGGATCTGGACGATGACTCCAGGGAGGCGATCGTCGCGCTGCATGGCGAAGGCATGATTCATCTTGCGCAGCGACCCGAGAAAGGTGCGCGTATCAAGGATATGGAGTATCGAATCGGCGCTCGCGGTCGCCCCGAAGGCAAGTCTCCGGACAGCCTCGTGACCGTAGTCGCCAAGCGCATCGGCATCGAAAAGCGCGGCAACGAGTTCGCGTTATTCGTGAGTCTGGAGGGCGAGCCGATGCATCAGTTCGGACCGCCAATCACGCTCGAGCTCAAGGAGCCCTTCTATGTGGGCATCGGCTTCTGCTCGCATCTACCGGCGACGATCGACACTGCAGTGCTGTCGAACGTCGTGGTCGAGAACCAGGCGGGCAAACTGACTGGGGTCCGCTAGCCCACTAGCCCACTAGCCGACTAGCCGACTAGCCGACTAGCCGACTAGTCTGCTGGTCCGCTAGCCAGAGTACGAGACTCGCGCCGCAAACCCGTCTAGTTTCTGGCTAGCAGACTAGTTGGCTAGCAAACTGGTTGGCTAGCTAGCGAGCTAGCCAGAGTACGAGACTCGCGCCGCAATCCCATCTTGATTCGGGCTAGCAGACCAGTTGGCTAGCAGACTAGCTGGCTAGCTAGCGAGAGCACGAGACTCGCGCCGCAATCCCGTCTTGATTCTGGCTAGCAGACCAGTTGGCTAGCAGACTAGTGACCTGTAACAGCCGATTCAGTATTGATGTCACCCCGGCGACGGCCCGGGGGTCACCCCGGCGAAGGCCGGGGCCCAGGCCCTGAGACCACGGTAATCCCGCCGAAGATCCCGGCCTTCGCCAGGCCTTCGCCGGGATGACGACCAAAGGCAGCACTCTCGAACGTTACAGTCACAGTGTGCTGGTCCGCTACCAGAGTACGAGACTCGGGCCACAAACCCATCTTTATTCTGGCTAGCGCCTAGTGACTAGCGCCTAGCAGGCTGCTTTCAGCTGTGCAACCGGACCTCGCCGACTTTGTCGCGATAGTCCTTTTTCGGGTCGCGGCCGAGCAGAATCTTCGCGCCGGCGAACAGGCTGTTTTCATTGAGCCAGATCTGTGCGCGCCCGGGTTCGAAGCGTATGAGCTGAAGTTTCGGATCGCTCTTGCCTTCCGGATACCAGGCTGCGACGAACCGATTCCACAATCGATCGATCGTTTCCGGATCGTTATCCTTGAAGAGTTCGCCGTGGAGCGTCGCGAACACATCGTGACCTTTGGACACGAAATGGATCATGGCGGCGTGGGAGTCGCCCATCGACTTCATCATGTCCGTGTCCACCGCCGTGAAGAACCAGATCGGGCCTCGATCTTCGTTATCGGCAAACTGCGCCGTCATCGGTTGAGAGTGCCCTTCATCGACGCCATCGAGCGCGAGCATCACCGTCATGTCGGATCGCAATGCTTTGAACAGCTTGGCTTCGAGTTCGGCTTCGTTGCTCACGGGCGTACTCCTGGCGATGGGGCGTGTCGTTGAGCAACGAAAAAACCGCGCGAGAGTTCCGCACGTCGATCTGCTCACGACCACCGATCAAATTGTCGCTGCAGCCCGACGGAATTCGTCAGCCCAGCGGGATCTCGGCAGAATCACCACATCAGTCACTTCTGCACGGAAAATTCATGATGAAGCCATTGCTGAAACGACTTTCAATCGCGCTCCTGGTTTGCTTCGTGGCGGCGACCCCGGCCCTGAGCGATCCACCCGATCACGCCAAGGCGCACGGCTGGCGCAAAAAGCACGATCCGCGCTATGTGGGATATACGGGCGGCGGCTGGGAGCGCGATTATGGAATTCTCGAAGGCACCTGCCGTCGCAAGGAGATCGGGACGGTCATCGGTGCGATTGCTGGCGGCGCGATCGGATCACAAGTGGGCGAAGGCGACGGCAGAACCGTTGCCATCGTCGTGGGCTCGGTGCTCGGCGGACTCATCGGCCGGGAAATCGGCAAGGATCTCGATGAGGAAGATCGGGCGTGCGCAGGACATGCACTCGAGCTGGCGAAACCGGGCCACGCCGTGCGATGGGTCAACGAACGCACTCAGGTGACTTATCTTCTGACGCCGCTAGCCGGCAAGGCAAAGGATCCCAAGCACTGCAGGCGCTTCAACATCGAAACGCGCGCAGGGAAACAGTCGAAAACATCCAAAGGTCGTGCCTGTCGCGATGATCGCGGAGCGTGGACGATCAGCTGAGGTGCATCATGAACATCGGATTCGCAGGTCTCGGACAGATGGGAACGGGCATGGCCACGAACCTGATCAAGGCGGGGCACGAAGTCATGCTGTTCAACCGTAGTGTGGAGAAAGCGCAGGCCATCGCCGGCCCGAAGGCTCAGGTGGCGCGCGAAATCAAAGCGCTCGGTGCCTGTGATGTCGTGATCACGATGCTTGCGAACGATCACGCCGTGGAAGAAGTCGTACTGAGCAGCGTCGGGCTACTCTCGCATTTGCGACGCGACGCCACGCATGTCTCGATGAGCACGATCAGCGTTGCGCTCGCCGAGCGATTGACACAGGCGCATCAGGCGGCCGGCCAGAGCCTCGTGTCAGCGCCTGTTTTCGGTCGACCCGATGCTGCGGCAGCGGCCAAGCTCGCCATCGTCGTGGCAGGCGACGCTGCGCGCGTAAAACAGCTTGAACCACTCTTCTCCGCAATGGGTCATCTGACATTGCCGGTCTCGGAAACGCCGCGCGATGCGAACCTGGTGAAGATCTGTGGCAATTTCATGATTGCCTCCGTCATCGAGTCGCTTGGCGAAGCCGTGGCACTCGTTCGCAAAGCAGGGATAGCGCCGCAAACGTTCGTCGACGTGCTGACCTCGACACTCTTCAATGCGCCGGTGTACAAAACGTACGGCGGACTGATCGCTCGTGAACAGTACTCGCCCGCCGGCTTCGCGGCGCCGCTCGGCTATAAAGATGTGGGACTCGCGCTCGAAGCCGCAAGCACGCTGCAGGTGCCGATGCCGGTTGCGAGCCTGCTGCGCGATCGCTTCCTGCGAGTGCTCGCTGAAGGCGGCACTTCGCTCGACTGGTCGGCTATCGCACAGTTGAGCGCTGCGGACGCGGGATTGAGATCGTCTTAAGCGGTCCGCCGCAAAGAGCCCACGAGCGCTTTGAGCTCCAACAGATCCACTGCCCGCAATGCGAGGAGCGCGAGCGCGTAAGCAAGCACCGATAACGTGGCGCTGACAAAGACGTTGACATCGAACGCTCCGAGCGTGAGCGCCGCGAACGCCATCGCCACTCCGGCGAGGAGCGACAGGCCCAGGCGTCTCCCCAAGGCCGCATCGAGAATGCCTTTGGGGATCAGATACAGTCCGACCGCGACCATCAGAATCTCGCTGAGCACGATCGCGACACACACACCGAGGCCTCCGTTGCCTGTCTGCTCCTGAAACCAGGGAATCAGCACGGGATCGCACACGACGCTGACGATCACGCACGCGAACTGGACCAATGCCCAGAGACTCTGCTTTCCGATCGATGTCAGGCACGTGCCGATCGGCATGCTGAAGTACACCAGAAACAGATAGATCGCGAGCACTCGCAGATTGGCTTCCGCAGGCGCGTACTCGCTCTCGCTGAAAATCATGATGCCGATCTGCGGGAACAGCGCACATCCGAGCGCGACAGGCATGACGGCCAGCGTGCACAAGTGAAATGCATCGGCGGCGGTGCGGCGGAACAGCGATGGATTCTCGTTGTGAAACCGGCACAGCGTCGGATAGAGCGCAACGACCAGCGCCGAGGCCGGATACACGAGAATGCCGACCAGCTTTCGCGCGGCACCGAACCAGCCCATCGATTCCGGCGAGCCGAAGTGCGAGAGCATCGCAGCGTCGATCATCGGTTGCAGTGCGAGGATCAGCGCGAACGCAAAGAAGCCGCGTCCGGTCGCGAACAGTTCTTTGATCGTGTCCCATTGCACGCACAGCTTCGGCACATGCATCGCCGGCAGCATGCGCAGTACCACCAGCGCGCCGATGGCCGCACAGGCGACCTGCGCGCCGAGGAACATCTCGATGCCGCCACCCATCAAGAGCACCGGCACCGATACTGCAGCGATCAGCAGCTGCCATGCCACGTACGTCGTCGCAGCAAAGTCGGTGCGCTCGAAGCCTCGGAACACGTCCTGACATGCGCTCGCGACCGTCACGAGCAGCGCCACCGTCATCGCAAGGATGACGACGACGATGAGATCGCGTTCGTAGCCCAGGAGCAGCAACCCCACAGGGACCACGATCAGGACGAGCGCGCCCGCAATGACTCGCCATGCAATGCCGCTGCCCAGCAGTAGGCCGGCGCGCGCACGATCGACAGCCACTTTGCCCGTCAACGCGCCGGCCTGGCCCCATTCGACGAAGATCAGCGCGAAAGAAGCAATCGAGGTGGCGAGAAACAGTTGCCCGAAATCAACGGCGCCCAGAGAGCGCGCGGCAATCGCATTCACCAGAATCGACACTGGCGTGACGATCGCCTGCGCCAGCACCAGCCATAAAGCATTGCGAACGACGCGCGAACCGGATGCCCGACGTTCGTCGATGGCTGATGCTTCGATACTCACACTGCGGACCGGAGCAGCCGGCGCTCAAAGCTGCGCGCTATGGGCCCAGCGCTCGGCGTTGGCCAGACACTTCGCCAGCGTCGAGGCGAGCGCCGCGGCATTTGGGTTCTGCGTGAGTGTGAAGTGCGTGCCGGGTACCTGATGAACATCGACACCGCCATGCGCAAGCTCCGCCCAACCGAACGCGCACTCGCGTGCTCCCTCCGGAATCTCGGCATCTCTTGCGAGCAGCAACGTGACTTTGCCGTCGTAAGCGGCGGGTCGATAACGTGCCGCCGCTGCCAGGAACGAGCGAGTGAGCCAGACGTCGCGAAGATCGTGCGGAATTGGCAGCGCCTGTCGTTGGTAATGACGGATGCGTATCGAGTCCCGGAGATACGTGAGATCGCGCTCCAGCCGCGTCGTCATCTTGCGCAGCAGATACAGTGGCCCGCCGCGAAGCAGACCTTCGCACCAACGGCGCGTGCGGCGTGAGAACCGCAGCGGCTGCAAGTTCGGACCGTAAGCATCCAGCAGCGCCAGAAGGGCGACTTCTTCGCCTTGCGCGCGCAGCCGGCTGGCCATTTCGAACGCGACCCAACCGCCCCCGCAGTAGCCGCTCAGGTAGTACGGACCATGAGGCTGCACGCTGCGAAGTTCCTCGAGATACGCCTGCGCCATCGATTCGATGTTGTCGTACGGATTACTCCAGCCATCGACACCCGGCGCCTGCAGCGCAAAGAACGGCTGATCGATGCCGAGGTGCTGCGCGATGGCCCAGAAATTCAGCACGTGGCCACCGGCGCCGTGCACACAGAACAAGCGTGGACGCGCACCACGCTCCTGGATGGGAACAAGATGCGTGAATTCGCGAGCTACCGCCTGGTGCTGTTCCAATGTCGTCTCGCGCTGCTCACGGATCTTCTCCGCCAGATACTCGATCGTCGGACGCTCGAACAGGAGCGAGAGCTGCAACGGCACCTGAAACTCGCGCTCGATGGCGGCGAACAGACGTGCCGCGAGCAGCGAATGGCCGCCCATCATGAAGAAGTTGTGCCTGACGCCGACGCGGGCCGTGCCGAGCACGTCCTGCCACAGACGTTGCAGGCCGAGCTCGATCTCATCGCGCGGCTCGACGAACTCTTGGGTTGCGCTCTGCGAATGTTGCGGCATCGGCAAAGCCTTGCGATCGATCTTGCCGTTCGGCGTCTGCGGAAAGCGCTCGAGCCCCACGAACGCCGAAGGGATCATGTACAAAGGCAGTCGCCGGGCAAGGCACTCGGTCATCTCGGTGATCAGCGACGGATCCGCGAGATGCTCGGGACTTGCCACGAAATAGGCGACGAGACGATCGTCCGCCGGGCCGAACGCAATCGCGCTCACGACTGCGTCGAGGATGCGCGTATCCAGCCGCATTGCCTGTTCGATCTCCGCAGGTTCGATGCGAAAGCCGCGCAGTTTGATCTGATGATCGAGGCGTCCCAGGTACTCGAGCGACAGATCGCTGCGCCATACGCCAGCGTCGCCCGTGCGGTACATGCGGGCGTGCGGATCACTCGAGAACGGATCGGGCAGAAACTTTTCGGCCGTGAGCGCCGGAATGCGGAAGTAGCCGGACGCCACACCGGCGCCGCCGATGTAGATCTCACCGGCCACGCCTTGCGGAACGGGCTGGCGATGTTCGTCCAGAACATAGATGGTGGTTGCATCGATCGGCCGTCCGATCGGAATCGTCGCAGCTTCTTCGCCCGTGACCCGATGCAGTGTCGACCAGATCGTCGTCTCGGTCGGACCATACATGTTCCAGAGCGATGCGCACCGGTCGAGCAGCCGCGCTGCAAGCTCGCGCGGAAATGCCTCGCCTCCGCAAAGTATTTTCATGTCCCGATGCCCGGACCAGCCGGCATCGAGCAGCATCTTCCACGTGGCTGGTGTGGCCTGCATGAGCGTCGGCGCGTAGGACTCCATCAATGCCATCAGCCGTCGCCCGTCCGCCACGACATTTTCTGCCGCCACGAATACCGAAGCACCGCAGATGAGCGGCAGGAAGAGCTCGAGGCCTGCGATATCGAACGACACGGTCGTCACCGACAACAAACGTTCGCCCACCCCCAGGCCCGGCGTATGACGCATCGATCGCAGGAAGTTTGCCAACGCACCGCGCGGCACTTCGACGCCCTTCGGCCGTCCGGTCGATCCAGACGTATAGATGATGTAAGCCGCCTGACTCGATGACGCAGGTGAGCTCTTGAAGCCGGGCGCGGATTGCGAAGCCGTCATGTCGACGATCACCGCCGACTCCGGAATCGCGAATCGCTCGGCGATTCCGTCGCGCGTCAGCACGACGCGAATGTCCGCATCCTGCAGGACCATGTTCACGCGCTCCGCCGGATGTCGCCAATCCAATGGCACGTAGGCTGCGCCGCTCTTGAGTACTGCGAGCAATGCCGTCACCAGATGCCGGCTGCGCTCCAGACACACGGCTACTCGTTGTCCGGGACCGACGCCCATCGCCTGAAGATGCGCTGCCAGATCGGACGTCGCCGCATCCAGCTCGCGATAACAAAGCGTGCCCTCGGCATCGAGCACCGCATCGCCGTCGGGCGTGCGTTGCGCCTGCGCTTCGAACTGTGCGACCAGATCGACGGGCTCGCCTACTGCAGCGCCGGCGGTCGCCTCGAGCAGCCGCTGTCGCTCGGCCACGCTTAACAGGGGGATCTTCGCAATCGACGTCTGCGGGGACAGTACGATGTGCTGAAGAATATTCACGTAGTGATCGAGCAAGCGCTGGATAGTCGTGCGCTCGAACAGATCTGCGCTGTACTCCACGCTCGCAATGCGACCGAAATCCGTATCGAGAATCAAAAGGCTCAGATCGAACTGCGATGCGTGACGCGAGATCATCATCGGGCGCATGGTGACCGGGCCTGCGGTGCGCTCAGGCATCGGCGCATTCTGGAAGTCGAACATCACGCGGATCAGCGGCGATTCACCTGCACGCCGCTCGACGGGCAGCGTGGAGATCAGACGCTCGAACGGCAGATCCTGGTGTGAGTAGGCGTCGAGTGCCACGCCACGCACCTGACGCAGCAAATCGCTGAAGCTTGCGTTGGCATCGAAGCGTGTCCGCAACGCGAGGGTATTGACCAGCGAGCCCATGACCGACTCGGAGGCCAGCCAATTGCGGTTCGCCACCGGAACACCGACGACCAGATCCGTGCGCTGCGTGTAGCGATTGAGCAGGACCTCGAACGCCGCGAGCATCACCATGAAAAGTGTCGTGCCCTGCGCTTCGGCAAATGCACGGAGGTTGTCGAGCAGGTCTTCGGGCAGCGGCAGTGGCTCCATTGCACCCGCGGAAGATCGACGTGCACTGCGAGGACGATCCGTCGGCAGCTCGACCGCTTCCGCGCCCTTGAGCTGCTCGAGCCAGTAAGCAAGCTGCGGCGCCAGACGTTCGTCCGTCAGGTACTGCCGCTGCCAATGTGCATAGTCGATGAATGTCAGCGGGGAATCTGCGATCTGCGGGGTCGTCGACGGATGATCGTAGAAACGTAATGCATCGCGCACGAACAGGCCCATCGACCAGGCGTCAGTGATCAGATGATGCATGCTCACGCAGACGACATGACGATGCGCATCGAGCCGTATCAACATCGCGCGCACGAGCAGATCGTTGGCGACATCGAACGGCCGTGCCGCAAAGTCTGAAGCCAATGTGCGTGCGGTCTGCTCCTGGGCTTCGCCTGCCACGAGACCGAATCGCTCAAAGACCAGCGTCGCGCTCTCGAGCACGCGCACCACGGGACGGCCGTCGTCGCTCGGATACTGCGTACGCAACACTTCATGTTGTTGCACGACCTTGTTGAACGCAGTCTCGAGCCGATCGGCATCCAGGGGACCTTCGATCAGAGCTGCGCCGGCCACGTTGTACGCGGCGCCTTGGGGATCCAGTTGATGCAGCAGCCACATGCGCTCCTGCGAGAACGACAGCGGCAATGCGGCTGCGCGATCCACTCGTTCGCGCGGACCTTTCTGTAGCAGGATCGGTGCGTCCTCGATGCTCGCAGCCAATCCCCTTGCCGTGGGCGCATCGAAGACGGCGCGCAGTGGCACGTCCACTTCGAACTTTTCGCGGACGCGCGAAACGAGCTGGGTCGCCAACAGCGAATGGCCGCCGAGCGCAAAAAAGTCTTCGTCCGCGCCGACCTCTTCGAGATGCAACACCTCAGCCATGAGCGCCGCGACCCGTTCAATCTTCTGTGGTGCAACGGGGCGAACTGTATGCGCGCCAGCGCTGCGCTCGACGATCGCCAGTCGCTCCTGCTCATACAAAGTACGGCACAGTGTTCTCTGCAATTTGCCGCTCGAGGTCTTTGGCACCGTTCCCGGCTCGACCAGTACGATATCGTGTACCTGCAGCTGCAACTGCTCGGCGATCGCGCCGCGGATGGACGCAATGACCGATGCCGCATCGAGATCGCGCACCGAGTCGACTTCCTGAACGATTACGAGCGCTTCCTCGGCTTCGCGATCGACGGCAAACGCCACACCGCAACCTGCACGCAAGCGCGGATGACTGTGCTCGAACGCCACTTCGATGTCTTCCGGATGGTAGTTGCGCCCGCGCAGAACGATGAGTTCCTTGCGCCGGCCTGCGACGAACACTTCGCCGTCGCGCAGAAAGCCAAGATCTCCCGTGCGCAAATAGGTGCGGTCGGAGTGGTCGCCTGCGATACGAGCGCGAAAGACTTCCTCGCTGAGATCGGGCTTGTTCCAGTAGCCGGAGGCGACGCCCGCACTAGCGACCCACAACTCGCCGATCGCGCCGTCGCGCACGATACGTCGCGTTTCCGGATTGACGACCATCACCGAGCAGCCGGACACGGGAACACCGCAGCTCACGAGCTCGCGCGCACGGCTCGCGTCGGACGCATCCACGGCCTTGCCATGACTGAACTCAGTCTCATCGAGCGCCACGGTCCGCGGCTCTTCCTGCAATGACGTGAAAGACACTGCGAGCGTGGCCTCGGCCAGCCCGTAACACGGTGCGAATGCGCTGGATTTGAATCCAGCTGACGCAAACCGTTCGGCGAAACGCTTCAGCGTCGAAGCACGTACGCGTTCCGCACCGCAGTACGCGACGCGCCAGGATTGCAGATCCAGGGTCGCCCTCTGCTCTTCGCTGATCCGCTTGCAGCAAAGTTCGAACGCGAAGTTCGGTCCACCGCTGATCGTGCCGCGGTATCGGGAAATTACCGACAACCAACGAGAGGGCCGCTGAAGAAAGGTGGTCGGCGACAGAATCGTGGCGACGGTGCCGAGACTGAGCGGCAGCAACGTTGCGCCGACCAGCCCCATGTCGTGATACGGCGGAAGCCAGGACACGAAGTGATCGTCGCTTTGTGCGCCTAGCGAGGCGAGGCTGCGCAAGTTGTGCAGGAAGTTCGCATGAGTCAGCGCCACGCCCTTGGGTGCGCTCGTCGAGCCGGACGTGTACTGCAGTAATGCAATCTCATCGGGATGCGGCGTCCGAGCTCGCCATTGATCGGCTGCATCGAGCGGACACGCGTCAGTCGCAAACCATTCGAGATTGCTCAAGTTGGAATCGTGTGAACGATCACGCAGACGGGCGAGCGACGCGGCGCTGGTCAAACCGAAGCGGGCTTGCGCGTCCGCGACGATGTCCTGGAGCCGATCCAGCGATCGATTCATGCGCGGCGGATAGGCCGGGACGGCGATCACACCCGCGTACAGACACCCCAGAAGCGTTGCTACATAGTCGGGACCGGGCGCATGAAGCACCAGGGCTCGTTCGCCGCGCGCGTCGCGTGCCTGCAGATAAGCGGCAATGGCCCGCGCTTTTCGATCCAGATCTGCATACGTGAATGCGTCCTCCGTCTCCTGATCACTCAGGAACCGCAGGATGAGCCGGTCCGGAAATCGATCTGCCTGGACGCGAAGCAGGTCGAGAAGGTTCGGTGATGAGTGCAGTGCGCTGGACAATGATCTGATCCGTTTTCGAGATAGGGCGCGTCACCCGTCTGTGGGTTTCAGCGCCGTATTGAGCTTCTTGCTCCCGCGATCGACGAACGTCTGCCTGCGTTGTGCGAGAGAGCTGAGCAATGTTCGACGATCCCCCTAAGCAAGTTCACCATAAGAGCTCGTTTGTGGTTGTGATCAGCTTCGCGCAATTCTCTCGTCGCAGTCGGATGATCGGCATTTACTCGCGAGACTCCGACGCATCTCTCGAATTCCTACGTTCTTCTGGAGAGCGCGATGAGCTTTCACAGGTCAGCACGTTCGTGTGGTGAATGCAATAAGCGGAAAGCAAGGGTTACGCTGTAAACAATCGCGGCACTCGCCACTCACACATCGAAGAACATCGGGCCGGTGCCGTTCTCGCGAAACCATTTCGTGATGATGAGCTTGTGACCTGCACTCACCGGTTCGCCGCTGTGGAGCGTGTTGCGATTGGTCGTGCCGTCACGATGCAGATTGTTCCAGATGACTGCCTGCCCTCTCTTCGGCTGAAAGCTCGTGTCGATCGAGAAGAATCGCGTACCGCCGCCTTCCATCCCTTCGTTGAGATAGACCATGAAGGTCCACGTGCGATTGCCGCGCTGGGCTGCGAAGCGAGCGTACTCGGCAGTGCCGGGCTCGAAATAATCCGTGTGCTTCTTGAACTGCTCGCCGACATCGTAGCGCTGCGCCTGAATGCCCTCCGAGTACTCGGGACGAATGCCGAGCGTCGTTGCGATCTTCAAGTCCAGCGCGGCGATCTGCGGCAGCTCGAGCAGCGAGAGATCGCAGGTCCGGCTCGTTCGGTAGTACTTGTCCCCGCTATCGACGGTGACAGTCGAGGGTCGCAGATGACGATTAGCGATCGAGATGATCGACTCGCATTCGGCTTCGCTCAGAAAATCGTCCAGCGTGAACAGCTGCAGCAGTTCCGTCTCGATCTGTCGCAGCCCAGTCGAACGCGGCCGCTGCAACAGGGGCGGATTCGCAAGCGCGGAGTAATCCAGGCGAGCGCTCGCGGCCGGTTTGTCCGGCACCTCGAGACTCGCCGCGATATCGTTGAGCAAGTTGAGGACGGAGGCTTCCGAGAAGCCGTGCTTGAGCAGTGTCTGCAACAACTCCTGCGGGTCACATCCACGCTGCAGATTCTCACGCAACCACGATTGCCACGAGCCGTCGAGAACGCGTGCGCCTGAACTCCGCAGGCTGTTGGGAATGTGCGAGCTCAGAGCGTCCTGAATCGCCGCGTCCGCGAAGCCGTTCTTGCGCAGAATCTGCGTCAGCGCCTTGGGATCGCATCCGCGAGTCAGATTGTCCGCGAGCCAGCGTCGCCATGCGGCATCGAGATGTCGGTGTGTCTGAGCCATGAGGCAACCGCCGTTCCTTGCGACTTATCGTACGGCGCATTGCCGCGCGCGACCACTCATCACCTGAGGCGAGTTAAACGATCAGCGCTCCACTGCACTTTGCTCACGGAACTGTCGCCACAGGTCTGCACGCGCAGTGAAGTACTGCGACGGGAAATGCGTTTTCGCGCCGAGCTGATCGGCAGCGTGCCAGCCCCAGCGTGGATCGTCGAGGAATGCGCGCGCAAGCGCGACCATATCGGCCTGTCCGGACGAAACGATCTGCGCTGCCTGATACGGATCGGTGATCAGACCGACCGCACGCGTGGTGATCCCAGTCGCGCGAATCTGCTTGGCGAAATCGAGCTGATAGCCCGGCGCGACCGGGACTGCGACATTCGCTCGAATACCGCCGCTCGATGCACAGACATACGCGATGCCGAGCTTCTTCGCTTCCTTCACGTACTCGAGCGTCTGCGTCAGATCCCAGCCGCCTTCGACCCAATCGGCTGCGGACACCCGCATGCCGACGGCGATGCTTCGCGGCACGGCCGTGCGCACCGCGCGGATGACGGCCAACGGCAGTCGCATGCGGTTCTCCAGCGAGCCGCCATACGCATCGCTCCGCGTATTGACGAGCGGCGAGAGGAACTGATGCAGCAGATAGCCATGCGCACTGTGTATTTCGATGACATCGAAGCCGATACGCACCGCACGTTGAGCGGCCTGCACGAATGCTTGAATCACCGATTCGATCTCGCCCGCTTCGAGCGCCCTCGGTATGTGCCAGTCATCGCCGAAGGGGCTCGCGCTCGCCGAGACGGTCTGCCAGGCGTCCTCATGAGGCGCCAGAGGCGCACCGCCTTCCCACGGCAATCGCGTCGACGCCTTGCGACCTGCATGACCAATCTGGATGCCGAACTTCGTGGGACCCGCCAGTCGTCGCGCTGCGCGTACGACCCGTCCGAGCGCAGCTTCGTTGTCGTCGCTATAGAGACCGAGATCGCCGTGCGTGATCCGCCCGCGCCGCTCGACGGCTGTTGCTTCGACCATCACCAATCCAGCGCCCGAATACGCGAGCTGAGACAGGTGCTGCAAGTGCCAGTCGGTAGCACAGCCATCGGTCGCGCTGTACTGACACATCGGCGCGACAACGATCCGGTTCGGCACATGAATGTCGTCGAGCGCGATGGGGTCGAATAGTTGATGAGCGGACATGCAAGCTCCTCGGTGCCAAGTTCGTCGATATCCACTGGGTGGTCGTGTGAGGTCGATTCTAAAGGCCCATGACATTCGAGCGAGCGCACGTGATCCGTGACGAGAGGTCACCAAAGAACGAGACGCGCGGGTGAAAAAATTTCAATGTGACCGACAGGCCGTCGGTCTGACACGGCAGGTTTTCGTTCAGCGCCTGAAATTCAGCGGGCGCGCCGCCGAGCGCGGACTTTGCTTCTGGGGGGTTGATCGACCGCAGACAGTTGCTGCTGCGCGGCTGCAGAGGCATCGCTCGCTGAAGGGTAACCGCTCATCCGGTGGAACAGATCGGCGATGGGCCTGGGGCTATAGACCGAGATTTCGTACCCGAAACCTTCCCGGTCTTCATAGATACGCACGTAGCCGTGATCGTTGTTCAGTACGTCCACCAGCTGGCGCATTGTGGATAACCCAGTTTTCCTTGTGCTAGCGAGTTGAGCGATCGCGGTGCAGCGAAGCGAACATAATGTACTGAAATCTCTTTTCCAAAATTGAGAACTGGTTCGCACTCGCAGCGCGAATTCAGGTGGCCGATCGGTGTTGAAGCGGGACTCGTTGTGCCTGCTGCCGACGCCATGCCGCGGGCGGCGCGCCGAATTCGCGTCGGAAGGCGCGAATGAACGCGGTGTCGGTTTGATACCCGACGTCCTCCGCAATCCGAGCGAGCGGCGCATTGCTGCGGCAGAGCAGATTCGCCGCGAGCATCATTCGCCATTGCGTCAGGTACTGCATCGGCGAGCTGCCCACCAGACGCTGAAAGCGCTCGGCCAGCACCGATCGCGATGTTCCCGCGAGCCGGGCCAGCTCCTCGATCGACCAGTCGTGCGCGGGAGTTTTATGCAAGGCAGCCAGAGCAGTCCCGACGATGCGATCCCCCACCGCTGCCAGCCAGCCGGTCCGACCTTCATCGTGCTCATTCATATATAAGCGCAGCACCTCGATGAAGAGCACTTCCGAGAGCTTTGCAAGCACGCCCTCGCCGCCCGGTCGCGGCGATCGTGCTTCGTTCAAGGCATAACGCACCGATGCCTCGAGCCAGGCACCGGCGTTCGAGCCGCGGACGTTCACGCGGACCAGATCGGGCAACCCCGCCAACAGCATGCGCGCGAGCCGCTGATCGCATGCGAGATAGCCGCACACCAATCGCGTTCTCGCACCGCCACCGCCATGGGCAATCGATCGCGGCCTGCGGGCCAGCACGTTCGCGAGCGGCTGACCTTTCGCAGGCGGCAGTCCCGGCTGCGAATTCATCAGGTGTGCATCGCCATGCGGGAAGAGCACGACGTCGCCGGCGATGAGCTTCACCGGTTCACGCCCTTCCATTTCGACGAAGCACTCGCCTTCGGTGATGAGATGAAAGATCACGACGCGTTCGGCGCCCGGCTCGAGGAGCGGTGCGACCGTATCCGCGCGCTGCGAGTGATAGCACCACGGCGCTGTGAAGCGCGCATTGATGAAGATCGCCCCCACGAGGCGAACGACACGCAGTGTTTCCGAGAGTGCGTCCATCAGCCGAGTCCGGTGTCGATGCTGAGCGCGATGTCGACTGGCTCGGTCACTGCGCACGGCACCGGCGAGCATGCGACGGCGCGACGCACGAGATTGTGCAGACGCTCTGCAGAAACATCGAGCGCTTCGATTCGAACATGCAATTGCATGTCGCGAGGACCGGCCGGCACCGATGTCCCCTCTACGTCCTGCATGCCAAGCATGCCGCGCGTGTCCGATCGGCTGCTCGCCCGCAGTTCCAGATGGGTCAGCTCGATGCCTTCGCGTGCCGCAAGCATGGCCACACAGGTCGCAGCGCACGAGGCCAGTCCCGCACGCAGCAACCATCCCGGGGTCACTTGATCGCCCGTGCCTCCGAGCTCTGCCGGCATATCCGTCAGCATCTGCTTGCCATTCGCGTGCTGAGCACACATGCGCAGACCACCGCTCCAGGTGACGGTCGCCGGCGCATCGTCGTGCAGGCCCAGATCCGGCCGGCGACGCAAGACCGTCTCGACCCGCTCCAACGCACCTGCCAGTTCTTCGACTGCCATGCCGACCTCTCCATGCCCGAACACTTGGCGGGATTCTGACCGTCACCGCGGCACCGGACTAGGCCCGGAAGCAACGATTCTCTGGCCCTCGGACGCCCGGCAAGCAGTCCCGGACGCACGAGCAGTCCGCCATCGGCTCGCATCGGCCCGCGGACGGGCGGGCAGCAATCGGGGAGTTCTGGTCAGGACCGGGAACAGTCCTGTGCCGCACAGTGCGCGCCCCTCAACTGAACGGACCTTCAACATGAACGCAGTCGTGGATCTGGGCGCCATCAAGAATCGCCAACAGGTGTCGTGGTCGAGCGGTGACTACGCGGTGATCGGTACCACTTTGCAGCTGGTCGGAGAACAGCTCGCGGAAGCGTGTGATGTGCGTTGCGACGAACGCGTGCTCGACGTCGCGGCGGGGAACGGCAATGCGACGCTCGCGGCAGCGCGGCGCGGCGCGGCAGTGACCTCGACCGACTATGTGGCTTCGCTCCTCGAACGTGGCGCCGCGCGCGCGCGAGCCGAAGGCCTCGACGTTCATTTCCAGAGCGCTGATGCAGAAGCCCTGCCCTTCCCCGACGGCAGCTTCGATTGCGTGCTGTCCACCTTCGGCGTCATGTTCGCTCCGGATCAGAAAACAGCAGGCCGCGAGATGATGCGGGTGTGCCGCTCCGGCGGACGGATCGGAATGGCGAACTGGACACCGCAAGGCTTCATCGGCCGAATGTTCGGCGTGCTGAGCCGTCATCTGCCACCGCCTGCAGGCGTGCAATCGCCGATGCGCTGGGGTGTGGAGTCCGATGTGCGCGAGTTCCTCGGCAGCGAGGTCCAGGCGATGACGATCACGCCGCGCATGTTCAAGTTCCGCTATCGCTCGCCCGAACACTTCGTCGAGGTGTTCCGCACCTGGTATGGCCCGGTCCACAAGGCCTTCGCTACGCTGAGTGCGGAACAGGCCGGGAAGCTGGAGCACGATCTGCTCGAGCTGCTTCGCAGTGCCAACGAAGCAGGCCCGCATTCGCTCGTCGTCCCCAGCGAATATCTCGAGATCGTCGCCGAGCGCCGCTGATGCAATCGCGGCTGCAGCTCAGAGTCCAGCGCTACGGCTGGGACCGCGCCGCCAGCGATTACGGACGGCTGTGGTTGCGACAGCTGGAGCCTGCACATCGAGCGGTCATGCGTCTCGCCGGTCTGCAAACCGGCGAGCGCGTTCTCGATGTGGCCTGCGGTACGGGCATCATCGCGTTACAAGCGGCCCATGCCGTGGGTCCGCAGGGCACCGTTGTCGCCACGGATATCTCGCCAGTCATGCTCGATGGTGCCCGTCGATCTGCAGCCGCACTGGATTTCTGCAATGTTCGATTCGTGCAGGCGCACGCAGAAGAATCCGTCGCTGCAGCCGACTCCTTCGACGCGGCAATCTGCACGCTGGGTTTGATGTACGCACCGGACCCAGCGCGCGCGCTGCAGGCCATGCACGCCTGTTTGCGCAAAGACGGTCGGATCGTATTGGCTGTCTGGGGCGAGCGGCGACAGTGCGGTTGGGCCCCGGTCTTTCCGATCGTGGATGCCGAAGTCAAAAGCGATGTGTGCCCGCTGTTCTTCGATCTGGGAAACTCAGAGGCGTTGTCTTCGCTGTGCCTAAGCGCGGGCCTGGATGTCATCGAGCAGTGCCGGATCCGCACGTCGCTCAACTACGTAAGTGCGGATGACGCCTGCGATGCGGCGTTCATCGGCGGGCCGGTGGCACTTGCGTGGTCACGCTTCACGGACGCGACTCGCAAGCGCGTGCGTGCGCGCTATGTCGAGGCCATCGCACCGTTTGCCATCGGCACGGGCTATTCGATTCCCGGGGAGTTCGTGATCGTCAAAGCCGTCAAGCGCTAGGACTTCGTTGCCCGCTTCGCGCTCGAACGCTTCCTGCCTGTCTTCTTTTTCGGCCAACCGCGCTGCATATCCTGATAGGCCTGCTTCGAAATTGTGGAGCGCGACTTCGGGCGGCTCTTGCCGGCCTTTTTGCGCCGATTGATGTTCTCGACCAGGGAATTGTTCCGTGCCATGTCGATGCAACGACATGGCACAGGCGAAAGTTCAGCGCGCGGTCGCTGCCGTGAGCTGCGGATCGACACCGCCGCCCATGGCGACGAACAGTCGCGCAGTGTCCTGCAATCGCTGCGCCTGCGCGCACACGTAACCGAGACGTGCCTGCTGATAGAGCCGCTCGCTGTCGAGCACTTGCAACACGCCGACGTTACCTTCGTTGTAGCTCTCGCGCGTGAGCGCCAGGCTCTGTTGCGCGATCGTGATCGCCTGCGTCTGCGCGGTGAGCTGCTCCGCGCTGTGCTGTAGCGCATCGAGGGCATCGGCCACCTGCGCGAACGATTCGAGCACGACCTGCTTGTAACGGGCGGATTCCGTGGCGAGCGCAGCCAGCGAAGCGCGCTTTTCTGCGCGCAGCTTGCCGCCATCGAAGATGGGCGCCGTCAGCGACGACACCACGCCCCAGGCACTGTTCGCATGATCGAAGAGCTCGTTGGTCGCGAGCGACTGTTGCGTGAACGAACCTGTGAGCGTGACCCGCGGATAAAGGTTCGCAGTGGCTACGCCCACGGCTGCGGTTGCGGCATGCAACTGCGCTTCAGCGGCGAGAATGTCGGGTCGCTGACGAACCCAATCCGACGGCAGACTCACGGGCACTTCTTTCGGCAGCTCGAACGCGGAAAGATCCAGATGCAAAGCGGGCATTTCTCCCGGCGTCTTGCCCACGAGCACTGCGAGCGCGTGCTGCGCGACGCTCAGCTGCTGCTTGAGCGCAGGCAGCAGGGTCTCATCGCTTGCGAGCTGATTCTGCGCCGTCAGCACATCGAGCCGGCTCACCGAGCCCGCCTCGTTGGCGTCCTGAATCATTTGGACATTGCGGCGATCGTCGGCGAGCACTTCCTGCAAGGCATCGATCTGCGCCTGGGCCGCCGCTACGGCGAACGCCTGCTGCACGACATTGCCTGTCACCGTCAATCGCGCCGCCTGCCATTCACGCTGCTGATACTGCGCGAGGGCTTGTTGCTGTTCGATCGCGCGCCCCACCCCGCCCGTGTAATCGAGCGTGTAGCTCACGGCAGGTCCGAAGGCGTAGTACGTGAATGGTGGCGGCTTCGGGAACGGACCTAGAAACTGCGATCCATATTTCTGTCGTCCCGAGCCTGCCGTGAGATCGACCTCGGGGTAACGCGCGCCGGTGCGCGCAGTCACCAACTCTTGTGCGCGCTCGACCGAGGACTGCGCAGCGGCGAGATCCTGGTTGCTCGCGAATGCCTGTGCGACGAGATCGTTCAGTTCGGGCGAGGCGAACATCGTCCACCAATCGGCCGGCAGCGGCTTGCCCACCTGCAACTGTTGATCGGGAAGCTGCGGGACGACGCTCGCCGTGTGTGCTGGCGCGTCGGGCCGCTCGAAATTGGGGCCGACTGCGCACGCCGTCAGCGCGGCACTCGAGAGAAGAACTGCGATCGCGGCTCGCACCCGCGAGGCTCGTGTGGTTTCAAAGTGCATCTGCATAGTCATCACTCGGCCGCCACCTGCACGGAGCCGGTCACCGGCCGTGCTTTGCGGAACACGAAGACCAACGGAATCGCCACCAGACTCAGGACGAGCATGAGCTTGAAGTCGTTGTTGTACGCGATCATCGTCGCCTGCTGTGTGACCTGAGCATTCATCATCGCGAGCTGTTCACCCGAGGCTCCGGGCGGCACGGCTGCCCCATAGGGCGTGACGTGCTCGGCCAATCGCGAATGCATGATCTGTGTATTACGAATGAAGATCGCCTGCACTGCCGCGATACCGACGCTGCTGCCGACATTGCGCAGCAGGTTGAACACTGCAGTCGCCTCGTTACGGAAGTGCGGCGCGATCGTGGCAAAGGTCACGGTCGCAAGCGGCACGTAGGCGAGCCCCATCCCAACGCCCTGAACGAGACTCGACCAGCCGACCAGGGAATCGTCCATCTGCAGATAGAACCCGCACATCTGCCAGAGCGAAATTGCCGTGATCGCGAAACCTGCCGCAATGACCCAGCGCGCATCGAACATGCGCAGCAGCCGCCCGATGACCAGCATCGCGAGCAAGGTGCCGATGCCGCGCGGCGCGGTGAGGAGACCGGCCGTCATCACCGGATAATCGAGCAGGTCCTGCAGCAACGGCGGCAACAGCGCCAGCGATGCGAACAACAGGATGCCGACGACGACGATGAAGATACTGCCGGCAGTGAAGTTGCGATCCTTGAACATGCTGAGATTGATGAAGGGCTCGCGCGCCGTCGCGCTATGCACGACGAACAGATAGAACGCGATCATCGAAGTGATTGCGTAGATCCAGATTTCGGTCGAGCTGAACCAGTCCTTCAACTGACCGCGATCGAGCATGAGTTGCAGCGCGGCGATGCCGATGGCGAGCGTTGCAAAGCCGAGGAAGTCGAAGGCGCTGCGCTTGAGCTTGGTCTCGGCGAGAAAGCTGCTGATGCCGATGAACGAGATGATGCCGATGGGCACATTGATATAGAACACCCAGCGCCAGCTGAAATTATCGGTGAGCCATGCGCCAAGGGCGGGGCCGAGAATCGGTCCGATGGTCACACCCATCACCCAGGTGGACATCGCACGCGCATGACGCTCCGGCGGATTGATGTCGAGCAGAATCGCCTGCGACAGCGGCACGAGCGCCGCACCCGACAACCCCTGCAGCATGCGGAATGCGACGATCTGCGGCAGGCTCTGCGCGAGTCCACAGAGCACAGAAGAAATCGTGAACCCTGCAATCGAGAACAGGAACAGCTTCTTGCGACCGAATCGACCTGCCAGCCAGCCCGTCAGCGGAGTCATGATGGCCGCCGCAAGGATGTAGGACGTCAGGACCCACGACATCTGTTCCTGCGTGGCGGCGAGACTTCCCTGAATCCGCGGCAGCGCCACGTTCGCAATCGTCGTGTCGAGCGATTGCATCGTGGTCGCCAGCATCAGCGACAGCGTGATCAGCCCGTGATGCGGCACCGCTTGATGCGCCACCGCTTTATGCGGCACCTCCCCCGGATGCGGCACTGCTGTACTGGCTTCGTTGGACACGATCGAGGATTCCCTTCAGCGTCCTGCTTAGGATTTCCCGAACAGGTGATGCTGATACTGCGTGTCGACTTCGACTTGCGCACTCAGGCCCGATTGCAACGCGAGCGAATCGTCGAGCCCATCGATCTCGAGCCGCACGGGCACGCGTTGCACGACCTTCACCCAGTTACCCGTCGCATTCTCCGCCGGCAGCACCGAGAACTCGCTGCCGGTGCCGGGGCTCAGGCTCGTCACCTTGGCCGTGAATTTGCGGCCGGGAAGCGCGTCGATCACGACCTCTGCCGTCTGCCCGGGTCGCATATGAGCGAGCTGAACTTCCTTGAAGTTCGCTTCGACCCACACGTTGTTTCGCGAGACGAGCGCGAACACCGGTTGCGCGGCACCGATGTAGCTGCCCACTTGCAGCTGCTCGACCTTCGTGACCACACCATCGCCGGGCGCGAGCACATCGGTGTACGAAAGATTCAGCAGCGCATGATCGAGCTGAGCCTGGGCTTCCATGACGAACGGATGCTGATCGACCGGTATCGATGCATCGCCACCCAACGCGGCGAGTGCCGCGGCAATCTGTTGCTGAGCGCTGCTGTAGGACTGCTGCGCGCTTTCGCGCGCGTGTGCTGCTGCATCGAACTGCGCCTGCGAGGCGATGCCCTTGCTCAGCAGTCGCTGCTGTCGCTCATATTCCGACTGTCGATAGTTCAGCGTGTCGCGCGCCGCGGCGAGATCGGCCTGACGCTGCTTGTACGTGGCCTTGAGGGACTCGACCTGCAAATGCTGTTTCGCAAGCTGGGCCCGCGCTTCCGCCACCGCGATCTTGAAAGGCGCATCGTCGATCTCGAAGAGACGATCGCCCTTGTGCACGCGCTGATTGTCGCGGACGAATACATCGACTACGCGTCCCGCGACGTTGGCGCTGATGTTCACGCTGCCCGCGCGCACATAGGCGTCGTCGGTCGATTCGTAACGTCCGCCGAACAGATAGAAGTAGCCGGTGACGAGCAAGATCAGTACCGGACCTGCGATCATCAACGGCAGTCGCAACCGCTGACGAATCGTTCGCGGAGCGGCCGCTTCGACAGAAGGCTGCGGCTGATCGGCGCTGGCATCGGCACGTCTGACAACGGCATTCATCGGGCAGATCTCGCTTTGGCGGATTTGGAACGTGAAACGGGAACGACCGCAGGCGCAGCCTCTTTGCCCGCGGGCTCATCGAGCTTTGCAGCGAGCAGATTCGCGTGTGCGCGCTCGAGCAGTTCGATGAGCTGCGCGCGCTCCTGCGCTTTGAAGCCACTGAACACCTGTGCGCGAACGGCGTCGCCCTCCTTCCACAGCTGCTCGAGAAACGGCTGCGCACCTTCTTTGAGAAAGAGCTGCCGCGCGCGTCGATCCGTGGGATGAGGCCGGCGCTCGATCCATCCATCGCCTTCCATGCGATCCAGGATGCGCACGAGGCTCATCGGGTCGACGCCGCACAGGTCGGCGAGACGGATCTGGCTCACACCTTCGTTACGGCTCAGATACGCCAGCACCTTGGCCTGATCGAGCGTCACGCCCATATGGCTCATGCGCTGCTCGTACAGCCGCACGTACAGACGCGTGGTGTCTTTCAGCAGAAAACCTAAGTTCTTCAGACGGTCCATGATTTGATCTCTGTCGAGATGATATCAATTGATATGATCTCAGAGGTTACAGGTTTGTAATCTGAGTCGGAAAGGGAATGGAAATGGGAAATGGCGCACCAAGCGCGCCCTGGCGTGTCCCAGATTGGCGGACACGACTAAAGCACAGCAATGACGGCAGCGCTCGCTGCCGTCATGCACGATTCATCGTTGACTGTTCTTGGATTCTTCAGGTACGCGTCAGAAGCCGACCGCTTTACCCGTATCGTTGCGACCGTCGCTGGCGCCGAGCCGCATTCCGGTGGCGAGATCGATCTGGATGCATTCGCCGTCGCCGCCGAGACCGTATGCAATCTCGTGACCGCGTGACTTGAGCAGAGCGATCGTGTCCGGCGAGAAGCGATCGCGCTCCAGCACGAGACGATCCGGCATCCATTGATGATGAAAGCGCGGCGCGTTCACGGCCTTCTGGATATCGAGATTGAAGTCCGCGACGTTGATGAGGATGTTGGCAACGGTCGTGATGATCGTCGGGCCGCCGGGCGACCCGAGCACCAGCCACAACTTGCCGTCCTTGAGAACGATGGTCGGTGTCATCGCCGACAGCGGCCGCTTGTTCGGGGCGATGGCATTCTCCTCACTCTGAATCAGCCCGAACATGTTCGGCGCGCCCGCCTTGGAGGAGAAGTCGTCCATCTCGTTGTTCATGAGAAAGCCGAGCGGGCCGACGGTGACCTTCGATCCGTATCCGCCATTCAAGGTCGTCGTGACCGCCACGGCATTGCCTGCCTCGTCGACCACGGAGTAGTGCGTCGTCTGTGTCGGCTCCTTCCCTGCGAGAATCGGACGCTGTTTCGCATAGTCCTCGAGGGCGGTCGAGACACGCGGGCGCTCCAGGCGACTCGATGCACTCGCCTTCTGCGGGTTCACCGATTTGCGCCATTCGACCGCATAGTCCTTGTCGGCCAGCTCGAGCACCGGCAGCGCGCTGAACTCCGGATCGCCCAGGAATTGCGCGCGATCGTAGAAGGCGCGTCGATAGGCTTCCGTGACCAGGTGGATGGCTTCAGCGGACCCGCGTCCGGCCTTCGCCAGATCGAACCCTTCGAGAATGTTCAACGTCTCGATCAGCGCGATGCCGCCGGAGGAAGGCGGAGGGGCGCTGATGATCTCGAGTCCTCGATACGTGCCGCGCACCGGCACGCGATCCTTCACTTCGTAGTTGCGCAGATCATCGAGCGAAATGAGACCGCCCCCTTTCTGCATGAACTCGGCGAGCTCTCGCGCCATTTTTCCGGTGTAGAAATCATCCGGAGATTCGACGATGCGCTCGAGCGTGCGAGCCAGCTCCGGCTGTTTCAGGACATCGCCCTGCTTCCAGCCCTTGCCGTCGTTCTGGAAGATGCGCTTCGAGTCGGGGTACTGCGCGAGCCCCGTGTCTCGGGTCATCGAGCGCGCGTCATCCCAGCTGAGCGCATAACCCTCGCGCGCGAGACGAATGGCCGGCTGCATGACTTGTTTCAGCGTCAGCTTGCCGAACTGTTTCTGCGCATGGACCATGCCCTTCACCGAGCCTGGAACACCCGAGGCGAGATAACCGACGCGACTGAGATTCGGGATCACATTGCCCTGGCTGTCCTGATACATGGTGGCCGTTGCCTTGGCAGGCGCCTTCTCGCGGAAATCGAGAAAGTGAGTTTCACCATCGTTCATGCGCACGAGCATGAAGCCACCGCCGCCGATGTTGCCGGCAGATGGATGTACTACGGCAAGCGCGAATCCGGTCGCGACCGCGGCATCGATCGCGTTGCCACCGGCCTTCATCATTTCAACGCCCGCTTGCGAGGCGAGTTCGTGCACGCTCACCACCATGCCCTTCTCGGCTCGTTCGGGCTGCATGCCCGCGGCGTGGACCAGCGAGAACGATGTCAGCGAAATAAACAGCAGAACGCAGCAGCGGGTCAGCTTCATGAGGGTTCCGGAATTAGAGGACATCGCTCGTAGGTTACCGCGAGCACCGCAGCTCGGGCACGGAAAAATCCCTGAGTGGCGGATCATCCCTCCTTGCACCGTGCTTGGGCATGGACGCACGCGACATGCATGGGCAACGCCCCGAGGCTGTCGTATTCTCGGCTTCACCACATCCGCCGGAGGACGAGGCATGCGTACGAAGCGATCGATGTTGTTTGCTGCTTTGATGTGCGTGACCGCCGCCGTCTGGGCTCACCACGGCTGGAGCTCCTACGACGCGCAAAAGGTCATGAAATTCGATGCTGCGCTGGTGGAGGTGCGTTATCGCAATCCCCACGCAGAGGTCGAGGTGGCGATCGATGGCAAGCCCTGGGTCGCCGTGCTCGCACCGGTATCTCGCATGCAGGCGCGCGGCTTGCCGGAAGGCGCACTGATTGCGGGCAAGACCATCACGATCGAAGGTTATCCGCGCACCGACGGCACACCGGAGCTGCGCGCCGAACGCATAACAGTGGACGGAAAAACGATCGAGCTGCGCTGAGATGGCCGCGCCGGAATGGGCGATTGCTCTCGAACATTCCGGCGTCGGCACCTGGATGCGCTCGGCGGAGCTCGCCTACCCGGTCGTCAACGTCCTGCATCTGCTTGGACTCACCCTGCTCATCGGGCCGATGCTGCTCCTGGATCTGCGCCTGATGGGATTCGGTCGGCGTTTCTCGCTGCCGGATGTGTCTGCTGTGCTCACGCCCCTGTCGATCGTCGGCATCCTCATTCTGACGCTCTCGGGCGTGCTGCTGTTCAGCGCCGACGCCGGACCGCTCATCCAGAACAGATTGCTGTTGATCAAGCTTGTACTGATCGCCATCGCGCTCATCAACGCCGTTGTCTTTCGTCTCTCATGGCAGCCGCGCCTGAGCACATGGGATCGGCAAGCGCCACTGCCCGGTCGGTTGCAGGCTGCAGCGTCGATCACGTTGTGGCTTGCGGTTGGCGCACTGGGGCGATGGATCGCGTACGTCTAGCTGCACTCAGCTTTTTCCCTAATGGCGCAAGCGATCTGTGGCAATTCCCCTAACAAGGTTGTGACTTCTGCACTCCATGCAGGAGAGGTTGCGTAGAACACTGCGCGCCAATGATCACAAACGATGAACGCACCCTCGCCCTCGCCGACGCGTTTCATGCCGCAGCGCTGGATTCACGCGGCTGGTACAGCGCGCTCGCCGAGCTAGCGGAGGCTACGGGCTCGCGATGCGGACAGCTGATCTGCCTGGGCAGAAAAGCGACCCTGCCTCTGCACATCATGACCAACATCGACCCTGCCGTGGATCGCGCGTTCATCGAATGCAATGGCGGCAGTCCCGACGTCAATCCCCGCGTCAGAGCGGGAATGGATGCGCCCTGCCTGAAAGTGCTCGCCGAGGCCGACTTCATCAGCCCCGAAGACCATGCGCGGCATCACCACTATCAGGAGTTCGCACGTCCCTGGGACATTCCTTACATCTGTCTGACGACGCTCGAACGTAACGACGATCTGCTCGTGGGATTGGCAGTGGTGCGCTCCGAGAAGCAAGGTCACATCAGCGCTGCACAGCGCGAGTTGTTCACAGCGGTTGCGCCGCATGTTCGCGCCGCGGTGCGCACACAGATGACTCTGCAGAACAACGCCGCCAGCCTGCTCGCCGGTGCGATGGAAGCAATGTCGACCGCGGCCTTCGTCTGCGACAGCACGGGACGCGTGCGCGCGATGAGTCCCGCTGCAGAAACACTGGTGCAGTCGAGTCGCGGATTGCAGCTTCGATTCGGACGTCTGCAGGCGGAGGACGCCGCGGATGCGCAGGCACTGAATGAGGCGATCGATCAGGCTGCGGCAGCGTCGCTGCGAGCACGCATGCCTCGCAGCCTCCTGATTCGCTCGCCGCAGTCAGACACGCCGCTGATCCTCGACGTGATCTCGCTGCCCCGACAGCAATACGAATTCACCTTCGCCCCTCGCGTTCTCGTCACCGTTCGGGGCAATCGGCGGAACGCCGACGGCAAGGCCGATGTGCTGCGTGATACCTACGCACTCACCTCCGCCGAGGCGGACATCGCGATACAGCTGGCGTCAGGCAGAACAGCCGAGGTCATTGCCGCAGCTCGCCGCGTTTCGATCGGCACCGTCCGTGCGCAGATCAAGAGCACCATGAGCAAAATGGGTGTGCGCCGACAGATCGAGCTCGTCGCGCGATTGAACGAACTCTGATCCGCGTCCCCGCCAGGCGACCGACCGCCTCGCAATCATCATTCTTTCCGTCCAGCAGCCCTGCAGCTGCAGCCCGAGCCATGCGGTGGCTGTCACAGATTCGATAACTCGCATTTCGTCATATACCAAATTGGACATGCCCAGCCGGCATGCACTCTCTAGTTTCCTGGCGCAAGACGCGGCAGTAGGCCGCGCACCGAACCCAATGTCCTTTGCGCAGGAGCCTAAGATGAGAACGATGGTGAGCGCGGCAATCGCCGTGATCCTTACAACCCAATTGGCCGCGTGTGGCGGCGGTGGCAGCGGTGGCAGTTCCACTCCTCCTCCCAGCAGCGGCGGCCCACAGAACCCGACCCCGCCCACGCCGCCCCCGCCCGAAGTGAAGAAGCTCAAGCTCACGCTGAGCGGCGCCGTCACGGACGAGCCGATTGCGAACGCGCAGGTCAGCGCGCACATCGGCGATGAAAGTTTCAATGCCACCGCGGACGCACAGGGTGTGTATGCCCTCGATATCGAAATCGACGAGGCCGATAAGGACAAGTTCATCACGCTGACAGCGAAAGGCGTGGGCGAACAGTCGTTCGTCGAGTTCACGAGCCTGGCTGGTTCCTTCCAGGCACTGGCGGCACAGGCCGGATCCGACGGCACACTGTCGAGCAGCGAGAACTTCGCCACTCAGATCACGAACGTGAGCACTGCCCAGGCCGTATTCATGCAGGAAGCGAACGGCGGACCGATCACGAGCGATGCTGTCCTTCAGACCGTCCTCGCTCAGGTGAATGCGCAGGATGTGCTCGATCTGGCAGCGGCCATCAAGCTGGCCGTCGACGACGCTGCGAACAATCCGCTGCCGGATGGCGCGACTTCCATTCTGGCTCTCGCCTCCGAACCCGCGGCACGCCAGAACTTCGTCAACGCGGCCTACACGAAAAGCCCCGAAGCGTTTGCCGCCGCACAGGTCGCGATCGCAAAGGATCCGGACCTCAGCCAGAACGACGGCACGTTGCAGCGCTATCTCGAGAACGAAGGCTTCACGTCCGCAATGCTGTCCACCGATGGGCTCTTCTCGTTCAACTATCTCGGTCGCATCCGCCACTTCGATCTTTACGCCGGCGGTGAGGGCTTCGAAAGCTCGGACACCTACAACCAGAAGTTCTCGTGGGAAGTGAACGGCTCGACGATCGTGCTCACCTACGAGCAGCCGGTGATCACCGAGAGCTTCGACTCGGTCTCGTGCAATGGTGTGTTCGGCCAGGTCCGTGGTGTCTACACCAGCGAAGGCGCGGAAATCACCTTCCTGAATGCCAGAACCGTTGCGATTACACAGACGCGCTCGGTCGCCTATCCGACCTGTCCGTCATTGAACGGCGAGCGCACCTCGACCGTCGCGCGCACGGTAGTGTCGATGGACAACGCGCAGCTCATCGACGCCGAAGAGCTCAAAGGCAACGCGCAGACGATCTATGTGTGGGATCCGAAACAGCAGAAAGTCGTGGCCGACGTGGCCGAGCTCGATGCCAACGGCACCGGACGCGCGCTGATCACAGGACAGGATTTCCTGTGGGAGCTGAACGCAGACGGCGGCCCTGATGAAGTCGGCAAGATCATCCGCGCCGAGTTCAACGGCTGGACCGCCGAGTACCTGAAGCTGCGCGAGATCGACGAGCTGGCGAGCGATCTGTTCTGGGAAGTGCGCGTCGGACCTGTGCCCAACGAGATGGTGTACATGGGCGCAGGCGCGACCGTGTTCGCCGATCCCGAATACGCCGTCGAGTTCACGGCCGCAGACGTCGCGGGTCGCTTCTATCAGTTCGGCAAAGGCGATGAAACCAGCGGCGATCCTCGTCTGGGCGGCTTCCGCCTGCGTTTCGATGCAAATTTCACGGGTTCTGAGGAAGACGACTACATCGACGACAACGGCACGCTGCAGCTCAATGACAGCAGGAACAACGCCACGATGGCGTTCCGCTGGAACATCGAAACAGGTCCGGTTGGCGTGGAAATCGTCGTACGGCGCACGTTCAACACCTCGGCGAAAACCTATAACTGCGCGGTCGGCTCACTGGACTGCATCGTGTGGGACGAGCGCCGCATCATCCCCCTGGTGGCCAACGACGGGCGTGTGTACTGGATCGAAGTTCGTCGTAACGCGGGAACCGGCGTGGTCGGAGCCAGCACACCAGCGACGCACCTCGTGCGCTTCTACGATCACGAACCGCTCGGTGGATTGCCAGGCGCGAGCAAGCCGAAGCTCGGCACGACCGCAACGCTGCAGCGTCAGCTGCTCGACGGCGCGGTCCGGCACTGACGTCAATTGCCAGGAAGAAGGGGGCGCAGTGCGCCCCCTTCTCGTTTCTTCAAGGATTCGGCAACCCGATGGATCGCCACGCCACCAACTGCCAACGTCCATCGCGCCAGACGAACACGTCGGTGTAACCGAGCTTCGCCTCGCGCATAGGCGAGCCATTGCGCGAGAAACGCGCGATCGCGGCGCCGTTGAGAATCACGGCGTCGCCCAGCGCTGTGACCGTAGGTTTCTCGGGACGGATGAACTCGTAATCCAGCGCGCCGCTGCGCAGACTTTCGATGAAACTGGCCTTGCCTTCGCAATCGCCGCCGGAATGGCAATAGACGAGATCGTCCGCGAGAAGATTCTGCAGCGTCGCCACATCGGCATCCACCGCCGCCGCGAATCTCTGCTCATCCGCAGCAACGGCGCCGAGCGAGTCTCGATGCGATCGATCCGCCTGCGTCGCGCAACCGACCAGCGAGCAGCCTGCGGCCGCGATAAATAACAAGCTTCTGTAACTCATGCATTCACCACCTGGGCAGTCGCGTCGTTCCGACGCTTGAACGGAATAGTTCTGTCGAGGAATGTCGCTGATCGCCACAGCCATTCCAAGGGGCCGTAGTAATAGTGGCGAAACCACAGTCTCGCGAGCCACATCTGCAGCACCCATAACACGATACCCAGCGCAGCACTGCCACCCTGCCCGAGCCACGCATAGGCGCCGAGCCCGAAACCATAGAACACAGGCACCAGGAACAGCGACTGCGTGATGTAAAGGGTCAACGTCATGCGACCGCAGGGCGCCAATGGACGCAGTACCCGCGCGGCGGCAGGCACGCGATACAGCAGCAACAATCCGAGCACCGCCGTCAGCATCAGTGAATTATTCGTGTACGACTCGACCACACGGCCTGAAAGCAAGGGCGCGAGTCGATGGCCAAACCACAGCATCGCGCCTGCGACGATGACGAGAACGACGATCGATCGCACATAGAGCGATTTGAATCTGTCGCTCTGAGTGAAGAAACCGACGCGCCCGAAGACGAACCCAAGCTGCGAGAAGCCGATGATGTTCCACAAACGGCCGCTGTCGAACATGAATCCCCACTTGCCCACTTGCCCGGCCCAGGTGTTCACGCTGAACACCTCCAGCAGCGATCCATGCGCGTATGCGTTCATGAGCAACGGATGGATGGACGGATCGTTTTGCCGCTGGAAACCCACAGCGTTGAGGATCAAGGCTGGCCCCTGCAGGATGAAGAACGCACCGAGCCCGATCAGCACCACGTTGCTGGCCCCGTAGAGCGGCACGAGCAGCAGGCCGGTCAGAGCGAGCACCTGCAGAATATCGCCGCCATAGATCAGGCTGTGCACGAATCCCAATGCAAACAGGATCGTAAGACGCCAGACGAAGCGCGCGCGGAAGTCGACGCCTTTACGCGCCTGGCTGTCCATGATGATGAAGAAGCTCACGCCGAAGAGCAGCGCGAACATGGCGTACGACTTGCCGCCGAACAGGAAGAACATGGTGGAGTTGACCGCGTTCGGCACCGGGTCGGCCCAGTACAGCTCGTAATACTCGACCATGTGGATCAGGAACAGGCCCATGAGCGCGTAGCCGCGCAATGCATCCACGACTTCGATGCGCTCTGGTTTGCGCGCGGTGTCTTGCATGATCCCCCCTTTGCAAGGTGCTCTGATCGGCCCGTGTCGGGCTCGTTTGTGTTCGCGATCGAAGATCAGGTCCAGGCGATCAATTCGATTCGGCTTTCCGCCCGTCCGCAGCGTCCGTCGCACGGCGAGCGTAGCTAAACCGCCGGCCGAAAAGAAATCGGAATGTGAGGCTGGGCAGACGACCCTCTAGGGCAATCCCTCAAACGCGCGTCGTGCACCGGATTGCATGTAACACGAAAGGCCTCCGGCCGGGGAAGGCCGCGTATTCACAGCTGAGCGCAATGTACGCATCGCATGCACTTCTCCTTGCCGGCTGTCGCTCCAGCATCGGCCGCGCGCGACGACCAACGTCAGGGAGACACCCCTGTTCCGTCATCCACAGAGGCCGCGTCCAGCGCGCCGAGCCCCGATTGAAACAACCCGCTGCCCGCGTCCTACGCGTGACGAAAGTATTTCGCGAGGCAGGCATGCACGAGCAAGGTTTCGACAACGGCGCTGCACACCGTGCGCGACGGCTATTGCTGTGCGAACGCGGCGACGCACGTCGCGGCGAGATGGAGCGATTCGTTCAGGACGCGTTCGCTGCCAAGCATGGCGCCCACGTGCATTCATTCATGCCGACGCTCCTTGCCTTGCGCAGCGCGAACGACCAGCTCTGCAGTGTCGCGGGATTCCGTGGCGCGGGCGATGAACCGTTGTTTCTCGAACGCTATCTGTCGACTCCGATCGAGCACGCACTCTCGATGGCAACAGGCAACTCGATCGCGCGCGACCAGATCGTGGAAGTGGGCAACCTCGCGAGCATCAGTTGCCGCGCAGCGATGAGCCTCATGCTCGAACTGCCACGCTTTCTCCTCGAGCGCGGTCAGCGCTGGATGGTGTTCACCGCCACCGACACCGTGCGCGCCGTGCTCGATGCGTATCGCGCGCCGCTGATTCATCTCGCAACTGCACAGGCCGATCGCGTCGCGGGGCTCGGCGACGATTGGGGGCACTATTACGAGACCGATCCGCGTGTGATGGCAGGCTTTCTTCCGGATGGTGAAAAACTGCGTCGACCGGAGCGCCGTCGTGATTGAAGGACTGCTCCATCACATCGCACGCATCGATGCGGGATTACCGGCGCTCGATGATGGGACGCTGAAAGTCACTTTCGGCGAACTGATCCACGCAGTGCTCGCCGAACAACAATGGCTGGTGAATCACGGTGTGGTGGGCTGCGCTCTTGCTGCCCAGAACAGTGCTGCGTGGGTCATCAGCGATCTCGCAATGCTTGATCAAGGTGTGATCAATATCCCCCTGCCCGGATACTTCACCGTCGAGCAGCAGCGTCATGTGCTGAACGATGCAGCGCTCGCACATGCGATTACAGATGACCCGGTCGAATTTCAGAAACTTCATCCTGACTTCCGCAGCGTCGGTCGATCACCAGCGGGACTGACGCTGCTTCGCCGGCATTCCGATCGCGCACCCTGCTCACCCGCCGGGACCGCAAAGATCACGTACACCTCAGGCAGCACGGGCACGCCCAAAGGCGTGTGTCTGCCCGGCTCGGCACTCGACACGGTGACTCGTTCACTCGTCGACGCCACTGCGTCACTGAACATCACACGCCACATGTGTCTTCTGCCGCTGCCGACTTTGCTCGAGAACATTGCCGGCATCTATGTGCCGCTCGTGCTGGGCGCCGAGACAATCGTCATGCCCTCCTCTGCCATCGGCATGAGTTACGGGCGAATGGACCTGCCGAAGCTTCTCGATGCAATCCGGCGCACGGCACCGCAAAGCCTGGTGCTCGTGCCCGAATTGCTGCGCGCGCTCATCCTCGCCGCGCGCTCGGGCTGGCAGCCGCCGTCGACGTTGAGGTTCATTGCCGTCGGAGGCGCAACCGTCGCAGTCGAGCTCCTCGAACAGGCGCGCGCGCTGGGGCTCCCCGTGTTCGAAGGCTACGGACTCAGCGAATGCGCATCGGTCGTTTGCCTGAATACGCCGGATGCGAATCGCCCGGGGAGTGTCGGCCGTCCGCTCGCGCACGCGCGCGTTCGCGTCGATGCTTCAGGTCAGATCTGGGTCGGCGGCGCAATCATGAGCAGCTATCTGGGCGATGCGCCCGTGCCGACAGATGAAGTCGCGACAGGCGATCTGGGCCATATCGATGCGGACGGTTTCGTCTACGTGCGAGGGCGCGTCAAGAACATGTTCATCACGAGCATGGGACGCAACGTGGCGCCCGAATGGGTGGAGCGCGAGCTCACCTGCGAGCCTGTGATCGCGCAGGCAATGGTCACGGGGGAAGCGCGTCCATTCGCCGTCGCACTGATCAGTACACACGGATCTGCGACCAACGACGCGATCGATGCCGCCATCGCTCGCGCCAATTCCCGTCTTCCCGAGTATGCGCACATCGCTCGCTGGGCACGCTTTCCGGAAACGCCGACGTTCGCGGCCGGACTCGCCACAGCGAATGGCAGGCTGCGACGCGACAGCATCCTGCAGCGCTTCGGCGCATTCATCGAGTCGCTTTACACAGAAGAGCCCCCCTGTCATGCCATTCCATGAACTGCTCGCACAGAGAACCGCAGCGGATCGCAATCATCTCATCGATGCGCCGATCATCGGACGTGCGTTGCGCGGCCAGATCACGCGTGAGGAGTACGTTGCCTTTCTGGCGCAGGCGTATCACCACGTGAGTCAAACCGTGCCGCTGATGATGGCGGTTGGCGCTCGCTTGCCGGCGCGCCTCGAATGGTTGCGCAAGGAGGTCGTGCATTACGTCGAGGAAGAGCTCGGTCACGAGCAATGGATCCTGAACGACATTGCAGCCAGCGGCGGCGATGCCGAAGTTGCGAGCCGTTCGCTCCCCGCGCCCGCGACGGATGCAATGGTCGCGTACGCCTGGGACACGGTCATGCGACGCAACCCCGTCGGATTCTTCGGAATGGTGTTCGTGCTCGAGGGCACCAGCGTGTCGCTCGCGCTGAACGCTGCCGAACAGATCCAGAAGTCACTGGGACTTCCTGCGCGCGCGATGACTTACCTGCGCAGTCACGGCCAGCTCGATCAGGAACACATCCATCACCTGGCGGGCATCCTCGATCGCCTCGATGTCGATGACGATCGCCATGCCGTCGAACAATGTGCGCGAGTCATCTTCCGCCTCTATGGAAACGTCTTCCGCGATCTCGATGCACAGCCGCGCACGGTCGAAAGGAAAATCGCATGAAACTCTCGGGCTCGCGCATTCTGATCACCGGCGCAGGCGGCGGCATCGGGCGCGCACTCGTTGCTGAACTGCTCGCACAGGGCGCTGACGTACTGTTGACCGGACGCACGGCTGCGACTCTGCAGAATGCGCTCGATGCGGCAGGAGCTTCTCCGGAGCGTGCCAGCTTCGTGGTCGCGGACATTACCGACGCCCTGGAGCGCGAGCGGCTGTGCGAGCTTGCGCGTCAATGGCACGGCGGGATCGATGTGCTCATCAACAACGCGGGGATCAGTCCGTTCGGCCTGTTGCAGGACGCATCGCCCGGAGCCGCCGAGCAGAGCTTCCTTACGAACGTCATCGCCCCCATCGAGCTGTGTCGCAGTCTGTTGCCGCACCTGAAGCAGCAAGGGGCAGCTCAGATCGTCAACATCGGCTCCGCGCTCGGCAGCATCGGGCTCGCCGGTAACACGATCTATTGCGCAACGAAGTTCGGACTGCGCGGTTTCAGCGAAGCATTACGACGCGAACTCGGCGATACGAATGTGGACGTCCGCCACTTCGCACCCCGGGCCACTCGAACCGCGATCAATTCCCCCGCGGCCATCGCAACGAACGAAGCGCTCGGCGTCGCGATGGACGATCCTGCAGACGTGGCCCGACAGATCGTCGCACTCATGCAATCGCGACGTCGCACCGCCGTGCTCGGTTGGCCGGAGAAAGTGTTTGCGCGGATCAACGCGTTGTGGCCGAGCCTCGTCGATCGCGCGGTCGCAACACAGTTGCCGATCGTCAACAGAGAGGCGCGCGCGAAAGCGCGTTCCCGCAGCGTCGCAACCTCGAGCTCGTGGAGAAAAGCCGTATGAACATCGTGAAGCTTTTGATTCTGGGCACCACCGTGCTTGCCAGCGTCGCCTTCGCGGATACGACGAGCTTCGAGTCCGAGCTTGCATCGATTCAGGAGCAATGGGCAGTCGCCAACTACGAAACGCCTGCTGGCGAGGTCCGAAAGCACGCGTTCGAGGCCCTGAGCACACGAGCGCAGCAGTTAGCGCAGAGCAATCCGCAGCGTGCGGAAGCATTGATCTGGGAGGGCATCGTGCTGTCGACTTACGCGGGCGTGAAGGGAGGCCTGGGCGCACTCAGCCTCGCGAAACAGTCGCGCAAGGCATTGGAATCGGCATTGGCGCTGGATCCGAATGCATTGCAGGGCTCGGCGTACACGAGTCTCGGCGCGTTGTATTCGAAAGTACCGGGTTTCCCGATTGGATTCGGCGATGACAAGAAGGCGCGCGAGCTTCTGCAGAAGGCGCTGACCCTCAATCCCGACGGCATCGACTCGAACTATTTCTACGCGGAATTTCTGTGCGATCAGGGCGGATGCGTGCAGGCGATTCCGTATCTGGAGAAAGCAGCGCAGGCGCCGATGCGCCCGGGCCGTGAGCTCGCGGATGCGGGACGCCGTCGCGAGGTCGATGCGCTGCTTGCAAAAGCGAAGGCGCATTCCTGAGCGAGCACCGCGCAAGGCATACCGAGGCCACATACGCAGCCTCGGCATGCGAAGGATCACAAAGGCAGAACGGACACGTCGTCCAGATACACGTCGTACGCCGGATCGGTGCCTTCGAAGAAGATTGCGACGTCAGTCGGGGTGCAGTCGGCGGGGATTACGAGATTGCCCGAAAGCTGCGTCCAGGTACCCGGAACGACGGCCGTGTTGTTCTGAATCCAGGGATAGGTATCCGCCGCGCCCTGGCATGCGACCTTCGAGGCGAGTCGCACGATGCCGTTGCCCGTGCCGTTGATGAGCGTCCACGCACTGACCGCATACGTCGTCGCGGTCTGGACCTTGCCGGTCAGCGAATACACCGCGAACTGATTGGCATTGCTGCGATTCGTCGCGTGCAGACTCTGCGCGCCTGAATGCGCTTGCGTGGTGACTGCGCTCAGCGTCGCGCCGTTCCATGAGCTCCAGCCCGCCGTGCCGGTTTCGAAGCCGCCATCGACCACCAGATCGCTGCTCGGCGGAATCACTTTCACGTCGTCGAGATAGACATCGACGCTTGGATCAGTCCCTTCGAAGAAGATCGCGACATCCGTCGGCGTGCAGCCCGCAGGAATGATCAGATTGCCGGAGAGCTGCGTCCAGGTGTTCGGCGCCACTGCCGTGTTGTTCTGCAGCCAGGGATACGAGTCGGGCTGACCTGCGCACGACACTTTCGCCGCCAGACGCACGGTGCCGTTCGATGCTCCGGTGATGAATGCCCAAGCGCTCACTGCATAGGTCGTATCCGTCTGCACCTTGCCCGTCAGACTGTAGACCGCGAACTGTCCCGTGCTCGAACGTCCCACCGCCTGCATGCTCTGGCTACCGCTGTGCGCCTGCGACGTGCTTGTTGTCAGCGACGAGCCGATCCATGAGCTCCAACCCGCGGTGCCACTTTCGAAGCCGCCGTCGTCGACGAGGTTCGGCCCCGATTGCGGCAAGGGTTTGCCGAAGCGCAGGCTGTCGATGTTGCCGATGCCGCCGCCACCGTTGAACACAACATAGACATCGTGCGTGCCGGTCACCGGAACCCACGGCTGCTCGAGCGTGTCGTTGCTGCCCCAGCCGGCGGTTGGCGGCAAGTCCAGTGTGAATAGAGGCGTGCCCTCGCGACTGTCGAGATACACCGAGATGCTGCCCGGATCTGTATTGCCCTTCGCGTAGGTGACCCAGAAGGTGTCCCAGCCCTGCTGGAAATCGACGCCCTGGAAGCCGATCCAATCGCCGCCATCCGTGTATGCGACGACGTTACCGAGTGCGGCCACGCCGTTACCCAGGTCGTACTCCTCCGCTTCGAGCGTCAGGCCATTCGCATTGCCCTGCCAGCCCGTCGGCACGTACGGCGGCACCGTGCACGAATCTCCACCACCGGCCCTGTAGCAAACGATCCATGCCAGCGCGGGCCGTTCGGTGCCATCCGATCTCAAGAGATAGCCATTGGTGCGCCACGTCGTTCCCTGACGGTAGCCCCAGTGCGTGATGCCGCCCACCGAAGGATGATCCCAGAACAGCTTGAACAGATCGCGCATGCGATTCGCATGGCGCGCATCGTCCGCAAAGTTCAGGTCCAGCTCCGAGATGTAGATCGGCAGGCCGGCACTCGCGAGCTTGTCCAGATTCGCCGCGACGACGGGCAGATCCGCGCGCTCGAGGAAGTGCGCCTGCTCGCCGATACCATCGACCAGCTTGCGCGCCTTGAGCACGTCGATCACGGCGAGATAGTTCGTCGTGAACTGATCGAGCATAAGCGTGTTGTACTCATTCAGAATCAGCTTCGCCTTCGGGAAGTACTTGCGCGCCAGTTCGAAGGATTTGACCACCCAGTCATAGCCCGTCGCGCCTGCACCACCCAGCGCCTCGCGATACTCCGCCGGCGCATTCAGCGGTTCGTTCACGACGTCGATCAGGTCGATATCGGGATAACGCTGGGCCACCGCGGCCATCCATTCTTCGATTTCCTCGAGCTGCTCCTGTGGCGACAACCCCGTCATCCACGCGGGCTGCTGCTGTCCCCAGATCAACGTATGGAACTTGAACGTCAGTTTGTTCTTCTTCGCGAACTGGTAGGCGACATCGACGTCGTCCCACACCATGACATCGCGCGTCGCCTCGACACTGCCCCACTTACCGGCATTCTCTGGCGTGATCTGATCGAAGTACTTCAGCAGCCGCTCGTAGTCGCCCGCACCACCGACCGAAGTCCCGAAGAACTTGATCTGGTTGACCGTGACGACCACCGTATCCGGCTCGCTGGTGCGGCCTTTGTTGTCGGTCGCGGTGAGTTTGAACTCCAGCTTGACCTGCATGTCGGTCGACGGCGCAGTGAAGCTCAGCACGCCTTTCTTGCTGGAGGTGAACTTGACCGTCGGACCTGCGATCTGGGTCCAGGTGAAAGTCTTGATCGTGCCGGTCGGCGTGTAGGACTGCGGCTCGATCGTGACCTTCGCACTTTCCTTCACCGTCAGATCCGGCCCGGCATCGACGATGGGACCAACGATCGGACACCCGGCAATGACCATCGCACACAAGAGCACGACGTAACGCGTCACACGAAAACTCATGACATCCCCCTGCGAGCCGCTTCAATGACGGCCTGTTTGAATTCGCTACTTCACAAACGGAAGCTTCTGGTAACGCTATCACCCGATCGCCAAACTCCACAAGAGGCGAGATACATACCTCCGTTGAGTGCTCAACTGCCTGCCCATTTGTTGGAGTTATGAGCAGAACGTAAGAACCATCACCTCATCACCGCCATCACCGCCATCACCCCCATCACCCCCATC
>JAFAEQ010000018.1 GCA_023423935.1 Pseudomonadota bacterium
GCCCCCCCCGCCCCCCCCCCCCGCGGGACGGAAATTCATCCTCCCTGCTCATTTCAAGTTCAGCAGGTTCGCAGGCGAATACTGATCCGTCAGCACGCGGGCCTTCGGATCCCAATCCATCTTCGTATTGAACAGCCCGCGAATCTGCTCTGCATTCACGCCCAATGCCGCAAAAGGCGTAACGAAGCGTTTGCTCGTCTCGGTAAGTGACTGCGCGTCGGGCAGCGGCGCGTTCGACGCGAAGATCACCCGGTTCTCACTCTTCAGATTGAAAAAGCTGCCGAAAACAGCCTGATAAGTCGTGGATTCGTGATCGTACAGACCGCTCGATGAAAACGTGTTCGCGGCCACTATTCCGCCCGGCGTCAGCAGCGTTTTGACTTCCGTCAGAAACTCCCGCGTGAGCAGATGCTCCGGGATGTATTCGTGATCGAAAGCATCCAGCATGATCAGGTCATACCGTCGGCCTTCGCGCAGCGCACGCTTCACGAAAACTCGCCCATCCGTTTCGCTGACTCGCACGCGCTCGCTCGGGCGGAAAAAGAAATACTGCTGCGCGACCTTGACCACTGCGGGATCGATCTCCACTGCATCGATCGTCGCACCCGGCACGAGCGTCGACAGAGCGCGCGGCAGCGTTCCTCCTCCCAGTCCGATGACCAGAATCGTCGAGGGCTGCGGCTTCAGGTACAACGAGCCGAGCATCATGCGTGTGTAGTTCAGTACGAAGCGATCGGGATTGCGGACATCGAGGCACGACTGACGGCCCACGCGGCAATTACGCGTAAAGCACATGCAACGCATGGAACCGGTTTCGTACACCAGCACTTCGCGATAGAGCGAGCGCTCGGAATGCAACAGTTTCTGGCCGTCTGCGAAAGCGAACGGAGCGCAAAGTGCGGCAAGGATGGCGACGAGCCAGGCTATTCGGTTACGCACGAGGCACCCGCGTCAGGATCGCCGCAAGCGCGACCGTCGTGGAGATCGCGAACAGCGTCATGAGGATCTGATTCACTTCGAGCCACAGCACCAGATAGAACGATGTGAGCAACGTGCCCGCAGCACTGCCGAAAGTGGACACGAAATACAACTGGCCGGCATGTCTGCCCGAGCTGTGCGGATCGGTCACGAGCAAACGCACGGCGTAGGGCGAGATCATTCCGGAGAAAAACGTCGGCACGAAGAACAATGCCGCGGCAGCCATCAATGAACCTGCCCGAGGATCGCTGATTCGCGCGGAGATGGCATCGAGCAGTTCTCCTCCGGCGAACCAGATGGGCAGCGCAGTCATCGCAGCAATCAGCAGCACGACGCCCAATCGCCTCACCGAAGGGTTGTGCAACGAATAGCGACCGCCGGCGAGGTACCCCAGCGACAAAGCCAGCATGAACACGGTGATGATGGCGCCCCACACGTAGATGCTGCTCCCGAACGTCGGGGCCATCAGACGGCCGCCCAGCAATTCGACCGCCATGACGAAAAAGCCGGACCAGCCTGCAATCAGATAACAAAGCACTACTTGCACGTACGCGACTCGCTCGGGGCTGGATGCATTCGCCGCAGCCACAGCCGTATGTGAAACGCCGGGAAGACGATTGGGCATCCTTTCACGATCATCTCGTCTCGTGGGCATCGAGCACGACTTCTGCCCTGCACTCGCCACCTCGTCTGACGCGAGCTTATTGAGCGTGCCGTGCTCACGCAATCTCGGAACTGCGGCACCTCATTTCGCATCTGAGTCGCAGGGCCCTTTCACTGGAGCGTGAACCATGAACCTGCAGCACACCCGGCATCTTCGCCAGACCCTCACGCAGGTCCATGAGGCCGTCGATAGCATGGAGCTGTCCGGCTGCGACAAGGACGACATGTTCGAGCTCATGGAACGCGTGGACAGTGAGCTCTCGTCCTCTCACCCGAATCAGCAGACCGTGACCCTGTTCCTGAATTCCATCGCACGCAGCCTGCGCAACGAACCGAAGGCGCGCGATCTGTGCGTGGCGCTCGACGATGCAATGAAGCAAAGCGGCGTGCCGAGCACCTGGCAGCAGGGACTGTGACGATCAGGACGCTGCGGGATCGGCGGACGGCTTCGTGACGAGCTGACCGTCGGCCCCGACCAGCTCCATCTGGTCCTGCACCGTACCGCGCGCACGGGGCACGTCTCCTCGCGTCCAGAACGAGCTCGAGAACTCCCGACTCTCGCCGGGTGCAAGCGCGAGCTCGACCCATTGCTTGCTCTGCCACAGCACGACGCATCCGCTCGGGTCCAGCGCCCCTTCGTAGCAGTCGCGACGCGTGATCTGGACCGTGAACGAGCGCAATCGCAGATCGCTCGAAAGATTGGCCGCATGTCCGCGCAATTCGAACGGCGCGCCATTGCCGGCCAGTCGCAACTGCTCCACCTGAAGCTGGTCGAGCGGAAAGGCAGTGAGCGCCGAGGTCGGAGCGGACGGACTCCCACGGACTTCCTCGGGTCCTGCGCCACGCAGCCGCTGCAACATGCCCCAGCTCAACATGAGCCCGAGAATCACACAGCCGAGGATGCCAATCGGACGCCAGCGGCGATTCGTCAGCGCGATCAGCAGAAAAATTGCTGCAAGAATCCAATACACAGTGCGATCCGATCGGGGACTACAGGTCGATTACCGACATTCGACACCTTACAGCATCGCAGGTGCGCTCCCAAGGAACCCCGTATCAGTGCGGACGTTGCTCCGGGAGAGCGCGCACACCCGCTGCGCGCTCAGCTCGTTTCGGGAAGCCGAGCGCAGCGCTTCCCCTTCAGAAGGAACTCCTCATGGCAAGCAAGAATCCGCCGCCGCAGAAGGGTGCTGAGAATGCAGGCGCAAACGAGGGCGAAGGCAACAAGACGGCCGATCGTCACTATCGTGAAGCGACGGAGAAGTTCGTGAACTCGGAGCGCGGCAAACGCGAGATCGAGAACGCGGGCGAGGTCAGCGCGAGCGAGGAACGGGAGATCAAGCAGGCTGAAGAGCTCGCCAAATCGCGCGCCCGCGAGCACGATCCGGAGGAGACAGGCAAAGGCAAACCTCATTGATCGAATGAAAGAGCGGGCGAGCGCCCGCTCTTTCCTGTCCGGCCGTTCTGCGTCACCATCGCCGCTGTAATTTCGAGAACAAGCGGCCTCACTTGAACAATGCTCCCGCCGCGCCGGAACGCAGGCGACGGCTCACTTCCATTCTGGGCGGCTCGGTCGGCAACCTGGTCGAGTGGTACGACTGGTACGCCTACTCGGCGTTCGCCATTTATTTCGCGCACGCTTTCTTTCCGGAAGGCAATCAGACCGCGAAGCTTCTGAACACCGCTGCCGTATTTGCAGTCGGATTCCTCGTGCGGCCCGTGGGCGGCTGGATTCTCGGTCGTTACGCCGATCGCAAGGGACGCAAGGCCGCGATGACGTTGTCGGTCATGCTCATGTGCGGCGGATCGCTGATGATCGGGCTGTGTCCGGGCTACGAGTCGATCGGACTGGCGGCCCCCGCCGTGCTCGTGCTGGCGCGCATCCTTCAAGGCTTCAGCGTCGGTGGCGAATACGGGACCAGCGCCACGTACATGAGCGAGATCGCGCAGAGCCATGAGCGCGGGTTCTACTCAGGCGTTCTGTATGTGACGCTCGTGATGGGGCAGCTGCTCGCGCTTGGCGTGTTGCTCATCCTGCAGTTCCTGCTCCTGACACCGCAGCAACTGGATGCCTGGGGCTGGCGAATTCCGTTTCTTCTCGGGGCACTCGCCGCGCTCGTCGGTCTGTATCTGCGACGACATCTGCCGGAAACAGAGTCCTTCGAGAAATCCAGGGGCCGCGCCGCGCAGGCTGGCACTGTTCGATTGCTACTGCAGCATCCGCGCGAGACGCTCACGGTCATCGGACTGACGATGGGCGGTACGCTCTATTTCTACGTGTTCACCAATTACATGCAGAAGTTTCTGCTGAACACCGTTGGCCTCACCAAAGGCGAATCCACGGTCGTCTCCGCTGCCAGCTTGTTCGTATTCATGCTCATGCAACCGATCGTTGGTGGAGTCTCCGACCGCATCGGCCGGCGGCGAATGCTGATCGCATTCGGCACGCTCGCACTCGTGACGACCATCCCGTTACTCACCGCGCTGTCGCAGGCGCAGGACGCCTGGTCGGCCTTCTGGCTCGTCATGATCGGGCTTGCGATCTCATCGCTCTACAGTTCCATCAGCGCAGTCGTCAAAGCAGAATTGTTCCCTGTCGAGATACGCGCGCTCGGTGTCGGTCTCCCCTATGCAATCGCGGTATCGCTGTTCGCCGGCACCGCGGAATACATCGGCCTGTGGTTCAAGAAGATCGGTCACGAGCCGCTCTTCTACTGGTACGTGACGGGATGCGTATTCATATCGCTCCTGGTGTACTTCTCCATGAGCGACACTCGTAAAACCTCGCGGATCTAGGGAAGCTCTGATTTATCGACTCCCCTGAGTTCGGCAGGTTTTCAACTGCCTGCAATGCAACGGTGAGCGAAGCGGCAGGTCGTGCAGAGAGCGAATTAATCAGCGGTCCCCCCAGTGTGAGCAGGTCCTGATCCATGTCATCTCGCAATTCATCGCCCCGCGACGGCGGCGGCATCGTCTATTCCACCGGCATCGGCGAACGCTGCCCGAACTGCCTGCGACCTGTACGCGAATGCGTCTGCAAGAAAGGCACGCCCGGCAAGACCAGCTCGGATGGGATCGTGCGCGTCAGCCGTGAGACGCAGGGTCGCAAGGGCAAAGGCGTTACAGTGATCTCCGGCATCGGGCTGCCCGCGAGCGAACTCGAAGCACTGGCGACGGAGCTCAAGAAGAAGTGTGGATCGGGTGGCAGCGTCACCAACGGGCGTATCGAAATCCAGGGCGATCATCGTGATCGTCTGGTGGAAGAACTGACCCGACGCGGATGGAAGGTCAAGCGCGCAGGCGGCTGACGGTCCTCCATGCATTGCATGGGGCTGTGATGCTTTGCAAACCGCCGTGAAATGCACATGATGGCGACTGGTCAGCCATGGAGTCCCTCATGAAATCGATCGATCTCTCGCGCGCCCTTCTCGTTGCCGTCGCCGGATTGACTGCCAGTGCCTCGTGGTCGGCACCGGCCAAGTACGCCATCGACCCGGCCCACACCTATCCCAGTTTCGAAACCGATCACTTCGGCGGTCTCTCGATCTGGCGCGGCAAGATCAACAGCACGACAGGCACCGTCACGCTCGATAAGGAAGCCGGCACCGGGACCGTCCAGGTCGACATGGACATGTCTACGATCGACTTCGGCAACGACAAGATGAGCGACCACGCCAAGTCGAAGGACATGCTGGACGTCGAGCAGTTTCCGAAAGCCACCTACACGGGCAAGCTCACCGGGTTCAAGAACGGCCAGCCGACGGAAGTGGACGGGTCGCTGACGCTGCACGGCGTCACCAAGCCGGTGAAGCTGAAGCTCAATAGCTTCAAATGCATCACGGACATGATGACCAAGAAGGAGCGCTGCGGCGCCGATGCGGTCGGTACGATCGACCGTGAAGCGTTCGGCATCGACTACGGCAAGAAAATGGGCTTCGACATGGGCACCAAGATCCTGATTCAGGTGGAAGCGGTGCGCGCCGACTGAGCGGCTTGCAGGATCGGCGACGTTCCTGAAACGTCGCCGATCAACCGCCGCGATCCTCAGTGGTAGGAGTCCATGCGCGGCGCATAGATGAGCCGGAAGCCGTCGTGCCCAAGCAGCTGCGACAGGCGCTCGGTGAGCTCACGTGTCGGCTTGACCGACCATTCCTCCGACAACACCACATCCGCGCGCGCCTGCGCGTTGTAGTAGCGAATCGCTACCGCACAGCGACCGCCCTTGAACGGACGCAACGTCTGCTCGAGCGTGCGAACGAAGCTCGCACTCGCATCGGGTGGCCACCGCAGCACGAGTCGCCGCGCGTTGAGCTCACGCGACTGGTCGATGTCCCAGACCCGCTTCGCGGTCAGACGCCAGCCTTCGATGAACTCATCGAAGCGCAGCGATCCTTCGACGATCAGGATCGCGCTCTTGGCAATCTGCGTTCGATACTGCTGATAGACGTCTTCGAACATCGAGGCTTCGAGGCGGCCGCTGCGATCGTCCATCGTAAAAACGATGCGGCTGCCGCGCTTGCCGACGTCGAACACCATGCCGGCGATCGTCGCGGGCTTGCCCTTGAAGTGAAATCCTTCATTACTGGCGACCGGCCGATCGCCGGTGACATCGGCGATGCGTCCGCTGATGACGGGGCGCACTTCCTCTTCGAACTCTTCGAACGGATGACCCGTGAGATACAGCCCGAGCGTATCGCGCTCGCCGTCGAGTCGGACCCGGCGACTCCAATCCGGCAGCGTTTCCGTGGTCACGACAGCAGGTGCGCTCGGCGTCGTATCCATCAGACCGAACAGATCGTCTTGACCCACGGCGCGCGCACGAATCGTCTGATCGGCCAGCTGCATCGATGCGGGCAACGCGTGCATGAGCGTGGCGCGATTGGCGCCGAGCGAGTCCGCCGCCCCGGAGCGAATCAGCGCTTCGAGCACGCGTCGATTCATTCGATTCTGATCGCTGCGACGACACAGATCCGGCAGATCGCGATACGGACCGTTGGCCTCGCGCTCCGCGACGAGCATGTCGACGACCGACTGGCCCACACCCTTGATGGCACCCAGACCGTAGCGAATCGTGCGCTCGCCCGACACCGTGAACATGTACTGCGAGTGATTGACATCGGGCGGCTCGACCTTGAGCTGCATGCGCCGCGCCTCATCGATCAACGTGACGACCTTGTCGGTCTTGTCCATGTCGGACGACAGCACCGCCGACATGAATGCCGCCGGATAATGCGTCTTCAGCCAGGCCGTCTGATAAGAGAGCACGGCGTACGCCGCGGCGTGCGACTTGTTGAAGCCGTAGCCCGCGAACTTTTCCATCAGGTCGAAGATGGCATCGGCCTGCTCCGCCGAGCGTCCGCTCTTGGCCGCGCCTTCGCGGAAGATCGCACGCTGCTTGACCATCTCTTCGGGCTTCTTCTTGCCCATCGCACGACGCAGCAGGTCGGCGCCACCGAGCGTATAGCCGCCGATGATCTGCGCCATCTGCATGACCTGCTCCTGATAGACCATGATTCCGTAGGTCTCTTTCAGGATGGGCTCGACGCGCGGATCCGGATACTCGATGCCTTCGCGTCCATGTTTACGCGCGACGAAACTCGGAATCAGGTCCATCGGGCCAGGGCGGAACAATGCGCCGAGCGCGATCAGATCCTCGAAGCGGTCGGGCTTGGCTTCCTTGAGCATGCGCTGCATGCCGTTCGATTCGAACTGGAACACCGCCACCGTCTGCGCCTGTCGGAAGATGCGCTCGTACGTAGGATTGTCATCGAGCGGCAAATTCTTCAGCTCGATGGGCGGCTCGCCCTTGCGCGCGCGGGCTGCGTTGATGGACTTGACGGTCCAGTCGATGATGGTGAGCGTGCGCAGTCCGAGGAAGTCGAACTTCACCAGGCCCACGGCTTCCACGTCATCCTTGTCGAACTGCGTGACGACGTTCTTGCCTTCGTCATCGCAAAACAGCGGCGCAAAATCGGTGAGCACCGAGGGCGCGATCACCACGCCACCCGCGTGCATGCCGGCATTGCGCACGAGTCCTTCGAGCGACATGGCCATATCGATGACGCTGCGGGTCTCCTCTTCCGTGTCGTACCGTCGCTTGAGCTCCGGCTCCTTTTCGAGTGCGTCTTTCAATGTGATGCCGAGCTCGAATGGAATGAGCTTGGCGATCGAATCGGCGAAGCCATAGCTCAGACCGTAGACACGCGCTACGTCGCGCACCACGGCCTTTGCCGCCATGGTGCCGTAGGTGATGATCTGCGAGACGCGCTCGCGTCCGTAGCGTTGCGCCACGTATTCGATGACGCGGTCGCGTCCGTCCATGCAGAAGTCGATATCGAAGTCGGGCATGGAGACACGTTCGGGATTCAGGAATCGCTCGAACAGCAGGTCGTACTGCAGCGGATCCAGATCGGTGATGGCCAGCGCATAGGCCACGAGCGATCCCGCGCCGGAACCGCGGCCCGGCCCGACCGGCACGCCGTTCTCGCGCGCCCAGCGGATGAAGTCGGCGACGATCAGGAAGTAGCCTGCGAAACCCATCTGGCAGATCACGCCCAGCTCGGTCTGCAGACGCGACTCGTACTCTTCGCGCGGGATCTTGCGACCGACCTGCGGCCGCGTACTCATCCGCTCCAGTCGCGCGTTCAGACCCTGTGCGGCGACTTCGCGAAGGTAGTCTTCCGTCGTCATCTCCGAGGGCACGGGATAGGCCGGGAGCACGGACTTGCCGAGTGTCAGCTCCAGACTGCAGCGGCGCGCAATTTCCACGCTGTTCGCCAGCGCTTCAGGCACATCGCGGAACAGTTCCGCCATCTGTTGCGGCGACTTGAGATATTGCTCCTGCGTGTAGCGCTTCGGCCGCTTCGGATCGTCGAGCAGCACACCTTCATGAATGGAGACACGCGCTTCGTGCGATTCGAAATCCTCTTTGCGCACGAAGCGAACGTTGTTCGTCGCAACGACAGGCACGCCGTACTCGACCGCGAGCGCGAGCGCACGCCGGATGTAGTTCTCCTCGCCCGGCTGACCGATGCGCTGCAGCTCGAGGTAGTAGCGATTCCCGAACATCGCAAGCCAGCTCTCGAGCAGATCACGCGCTTCCTGATCGCGCCCGCCGAGGATGGCACGGCCGACATCGCCCTCGCCTGCCGCCGATAGCGCGATCAGTCCCGCGGTGTTCTCCGGCGTCAGCCAGCTGCGATCCACGGTCGCACGACCCTTCTGCTGACCTTCCAGATAGGAGCGACTGACGAGCCGCGTCAGATTCTTGTAACCGACCGTGTTCTGGCACAGCAGCACCAGGCGCGTCGGGTCGACGCGCTCGCCGTTCTCGCGAATCAGCAGATCGACACCGATGACAGGCTTCACGCCTGCGGACAAGGCGGCCTTGTAGAACTTCACCATCGCGAACAGATTGCTCTGATCGGTGAGTCCCACCGCAGGCATCCCGGCCTTCGCGACCGCATCCATGAGCCCGACCTGGCCCTCGCCTTCGCTCGTGATGCGAACGACGCTGTCGACCAGCGAATACTCGGTGTGAAGATGCAGATGAACGAACGACATCGCGTCGATCAGGCTGCGCTGACGCGCAGCGCGGCGAGGCGCACCGGTTCGAAGCTGCGGCGGTGAATCCTGGTTGGGCCGAGGTTCGCGAGCATCTCGCAATGCTGCGGCGTGCTGTAACCCTTGTGGCCTGCAAAACCATATTGCGGATAGAGCCGATCGAGCTCGACCATCATTGCGTCGCGCCTGACCTTCGCAAGAATCGATGCCGCACCGATCGCGGTGCGTCGCGCGTCGCCATCGATGATGGCTTCGAACGTGCAATCGAGATTGAGTCCGGCGAACGAGGGACAGCGATTGCCGTCGATCTCGACATGCGCGGGACAGATCCTCAATCCCATCAGCGCACGACGCATGGCGAGATAGGTGGCCTCGAGAATATTGAGGCAATCGATCTCTTCGACATCCGCCCACGCCACGGACCAGGCGAGCGCATGCGTTCGGATCTTGACCGCCATCTCTTCGCGCTCTTCGGGATCCATGACTTTGGAATCGCGAATGCCGCGCAGGCGCCGACGCGGATCGAGAATGACCGCCGCCGCGACGACGGGCCCCGCAAGGGGTCCGCGGCCCGCCTCGTCCACACCCGCGACCAAGTATTCGAGCGAGTGCTTCCCGCGGCTCTTGCCAAAAAGTTTCAACGCCATCTGGCTCGTGCTCATCGTCCCGCCATCGTGCCGCGCGATTGCAGCAGCTCTGTAATCGCCTCGGCGGCGCGCGTGCTGGCGTCGCGGCGAAGCGTCTCGTGAATGCGGGCGAAAGTTTGCACGAGCTGATCGCGATCGGCACGCCCGAGTTGCTCGAGCAGCGCGGGCCCCAGCACATCGGCCCTGACTTCACCGCCGAAGAACTCGGGAACGACCTGACGTCCGGCGAGCAGGTTCGGCTGAGCGAAGAACGGCGCCTTGAACAGTTTCAGATGCTTGAGAAGGAAACTTGTCAGCCAGCTCAAACGGTAGGCAACCACCATGGGTCGCTTGACGAGCGTGGCTTCGAGCGTTGCGGTGCCCGAGGCGAGCAGGATCGCGTCGCTCGCGGCCATGACTTCCTGGGACCGACCATCGAACAGGTGGACTCGATTCTGAAGACCCACGTGTGCGAGCGCTTGCTCGAAGGCCGTGCGCACGCGTGCATTTGCCATGGCCGCGATGAATGTCAGATCCGGACGGCGTTCGAGCAGCCAGGCCGCTGTGGCCGCGAAATACGGGCCCAACCGGCTCACCTCGCCGCCGCGACTGCCCGGCAGCAGGGCGATGACCTGACCCGGAGGCTGAATCCCGAGCGCCTCACGTGCCGCGCGCGCATCCAGATGCAAGGGGATCTGATCTGCCAGTGGATGGCCGACGAACTCGGCCCTGACGTGATGCTCGTCGTAGAACTGCTTTTCGAACGGCAACAGACACAGGACGAGATCGACGGCCGCACCGATCGTTCGCACGCGTCCCTGTCGCCACGCCCACACCTGCGGGCTCACGTACTGTACGACCGGGATGCCTCGCTGTTTCAGCTGCGGCGCCAGGCGCAAATTGAATTCCTTGGCATCGACACCGATGTACACGTCGGGCCGCTGCGATGTCAGCCGCTCGAGCAGCTCACGCCGGATGCGCAGCAGTCGCGGCAGATGCGGGAGGACCTCGACCAGGCCCATGACCGACAAGCTCTCGACGCGCTCCCACGCTTCGCAGCCCGCCTCGACCATTCGGGGGCCGGCGATGCCGGCAAAGCGCGCTCGAGGAAAGCGCGCACGCAACGCGTGAATCAGCCTCGCGCCGAGGTTGTCGCCGGAGATCTCACCGGCGACAAGGACAAAGAACGGCCCCGGAACACTGGGCGCTGGGGATTGATCGGACGAAGACATCGCCTTCGCCTAGTTCCTGCCAGAGGCCGAGGCCTGATACCCGACAACCCTGCTCATCTCACGATCCCGACGCGCTCGCGACGGGGCGTGGTGTCGTTGAGGAAGGCGACGAAGGCTTCGATCTCCGGCTGTTCGGCCGCGAGCTTCGCGAGCTCTTCGGTGGCGTCGGCGAGCTTGAGCTTGGAGCGATAGAGAATGCGATACGCGTGACGGATGTTGCGGATCTGATCCGCCGTGTAGCCGCGTCGCTTCAATCCTTCGGCATTCACGCTGTGCGGTTCGGCCGGGCGCCCCACCGCCATGACGTAGGGAGGTACATCGCGCGTGACTGCGGTGTTGTTGGCGATGAAGGCATGCGGACCGATCTTGCAAAATTGATGGACGCCCGCGAAGCCGCCGAGATGCACCCAATCACCGAGCTCGACATGGCCGCCCAGCGTCGCGTAGTTGGCGAACACACAATGCGAGCCGATGACGCAGTCGTGCCCGACGTGCGATCCCGCCATGAACAGATTGTCGCTGCCGATGCGTGTGACGAGCTGGTCCTTCGTCGTGCCGCGATTGATCGTGGTGTTCTCGCGGAACACGTTGCGATCGCCGATCTCGAGCCGTGTCGGCTCGCCCTTGTACTTGAGGTCCTGGGGTGCCGCACCGATGGACGCAAACTGAAAGATCTTGTTGGCGCGACCGATCGTCGTGGGACCGTCGATGACCGCATGAGGACCGATCCAGCACTCCGCTTCGATCGTGACGCCCGACCCGACGACCGTATAGGCGCCGATCTCCACGTCGGGAGCGAGCTTCGCGTCGGGCGCGATGATGGCGGTCGGGTGAATGGCCACGGATTATTTACCGGTCCCGGGAGCAACCATCATGGCGGCCCCGCACACTTCCTCGCCGTTCACTTCGGCGACGGTCGCGAATTTCCAGATCCCGCGCATCGAACGCTCGAGCGTCGCTTTCAGGATCAGCTGATCGCCAGGCTCGACGGGTTTGCGGAACCGGGCGTTGTCGATGCCGACGAAATACATCGGGCGTTCCGAATCCGGATAGACACCCGCAGTCACGAACGCAAGGATGCCGGCGGTCTGCGCAAGGGCTTCGAGGATCATCACACCGGGAAATACCGGGCGATGCGGAAAATGGCCGGGAAAGAAATGCTCGTTGAACGTCACGTTCTTGAGCGCATGGATGTACTTGCCCGCCACGCACTCATGCACGCGGTCCACGAGCAGGAATGGATAGCGATGCGGCAAGCGCCGCAGCACCTCATTGATATCCATGCTCAACACTTGCTCGCCCAGATTGTCACCGGCGTCGGTCATTCGCTCCCCTTAGGATTGTCTTGAACCCGATCAGTCAGACTGCGGTTCGTCCGTCTCATCATCGGGTGAGCCGGCGTGCCCGCGCAATCGTCGTACTTCGCGCGCCAGCTCGTCGAGCCGGCCGAAGCGGGCTGCATTCTTGCGAAATCTGGGAGTTTCGTCGATGGGCAAACCGCTCGAGTAGTAACCCGGTTTGCGGATGCTTCCCGACACGAACGATTTACCCGTGAGCACGACGTCGTCGCAGATCGTCAGGTGACCGGCGACGCCGACCATGCCGCCGATCATGCATCGCTTGCCGATGACCGCACTTCCGGAGATCCCGGCACATCCTGCGATCACGGTGTGCTCGCCAATCTGCACGTTGTGAGCAATCTGGATCTGGTTGTCGAGCTTCACGCCGTCACCGATCACGGTATTGTCGATGGCGCCACGATCGACGGTCGTGTTCGCACCGATGTCCACATCGTTGCCGATGATCACGGTACCGACCTGCGGCACCCGGATCCATTCGCCACGATCCGGGGCAAGCCCGAAGCCGTCACCACCGATCACGGCACCCGGATGCAGGATGCACCGCTCGCCGACGACTACCTCGGCGCAGAGCGTCACATTCGCAACCAGACGCGTGTCTGCACCGATGCGTGCGCCGCGCATGATGACGCAGCCCGGCCCGATCACCGCACGCGCACCGATGTGCACTCCTTCCTCGATCACGACGCGCGCACCTATCGCCGCAGTGGCATCGATGTGCGCGGAAGCATCGACCACGGCACTGGGATGAATGCCTGCGGTCGCACCGTTCGCCGGATGCAGGATCGCGGCGATGCGTGCGTACGTTGCGTACGGATTGGTCGACAGTAATGCCGCGCCCGGCGCAGCGTCTGCGAGACGCGGCTCGACGACCACAGCCCCCGCGCGGGTCTTCGCAAGGAATTTGCGGTACTTGGGATTGGCTAGAAAAGTGATCGCGTCCGCAGAAGCACTCTCGAGGGTCGCGACCCGCGTCACGCGCAGATCGGGATCACCCTTCAACGTACAACCGAAACGGACGGCCAACTCCCCCAGCGAAAAGCCGTTGGGGGTCGCAGTCATGACGCTGCCTCGCGATCGACCGGCGTCGATGAGTTACTGCTTCGCAGGAGGCGTCGCCGGCTTGGCAGGCGCGGCAGCGCTGGAGGCGGGCTTGGTGGGCGCACCGCCGCTCGACTTGAAGCGTGCCTGCAATGCATTCAGCACCTGCGCCGTGATGTCCATCGACTCATTGACGTAAAGAACACCATCGCCGACCACGAGGTCGTAGTTCTGAGCGCGCGCGAACGTCTGCACTTCCTGCAGCAGCGAGCGTTGCAGCTTGCCGAGCTCCTCGTTGCGACGCAGGTTCAGATCTTCGACGTATTCATTCTGCTTACGCGCCATCTCGCGCTGACCGTCGCGCAGATCTTTCTCGGCCGTGCGCCGCTCGTTTTCTGCCATCACCGCGCCGTCACGCTGCAGCTTCTCTTCCTTCGCCTTGAGGTCCTTCTGGTCTGCGACGATCGCGCGCTGACGCGGCGCAAACTCATCCTGCAGCGCCTGCATCGAGGCCTTGGCTTGAGGCGCCTCCTCCAGAAGACGCGGCACGTTCACGACCGCAATCTTCAATTCCGCATGAGCTGCCCCGAGCGGTGCAAGGAGTGCCAGGCTGGCAGTAACCGCAAATCCGAAAATGCTCAAACGTGCCATGTGAGATCAACCTTGTCCGAATAGTAATAATGGGTCGTCAGAAAGCCTGTCCGATGGAGAACTGGAAGCCTTCGAGCTCATCGCCGTAGCGCGTAAACGTGTCACCGCGCTGCGCATTGAGCGGGATAGCGTAGCTGAACCTGAATACCCCCAGCGGGGCCAGCCACTGCACTGCGACACCGGCCGATTGCCGCAGGTCATCATAACTGAACTTATAGTCGATCGGCTGCCGGACACCGGTGGTCGGGTCGGGCATGCCGACGAACTGAATGTTCTGATCCGAGAAGACGTTACCGATGTCGAAGAACAGGCTGAAGCGCGCACTGTTGCGCCATTTATCGGGAATCGGCAACAGCAGCTCGGTCTGCGCGACCGTCTTGATGTTGCCGCCATAGGGGCGTCCGAAGCTGTCCTTTGGACCCAGGCGGCTTTCGCGATAGCCGCGCACCGAGTCCGGGCCGCCAGCAAAGAACTGACGGTATGGAGGAAGCGCCGTAGTATCGCCGAGCGCTTTGCCGTATGCCGCCTCGACATTGATCATCAGCTTGAAGTCCCTCCAGATGGGGATGAACTTCAGCAAGTCGTAGGAGATGTTCCAGAACTCGACATCACTGCCGGGCAGCGTATAGCTCAGGTTCACTCGCTGCCGCGTGCCGGCCGTCGCGAAGATGGTGCGGTTACGCGAATCGAAGCTCCAGCCGGTGCTCAGCTCGAGGGTGCGGAACTTGGAACGGAACAGACTGAAGTTTGGACTCTCCGAGCAGGGAATCTCGGGGCGCTGCTGCAACAGGCAATGCGTGGACGACTGCCCATTGTTCTGCACCCACGCATTGGCTTCCGCAGCGCTGCCGGACGTGGTCGTTGCAAGCTCCGCCTGCTGCGCCGACAAGCCGAAGCTCAGGTACTGATATTCGGTGAGCGGATAGTCGTAGCCGATGGCTGCCGTGGCCGTGGTCGTATCGAAGTCGGACGTGGCCGAGGTGAACTGCGTGATATCGCGGTACCCGAGCGAAATGGTCCGGCGCACGCCGTCGATCGTCGTGTACGGATCGGTGTGCGAGAAGGCATAGCTTTTCGCGAAACGGCCGGAATTGATCTCCGCCTGCACGCGATTGCCAGTGCCCATGAAGTTGGAATGCGTGAAGCTGCCATTCAGGATGACGGATTGCGATTCCGAGTAGCCGATACCGCCGCCGAACTGACCAGGCAAACCTTCCTTGATTTCGAAATCGACATCGACCAGATCGTTCGTCCCGGGTACGGGCGTGTTCTCGACCGCCACTTTTTCGATGAACGGCAGGCGCTCGATACGCTGCTTGGAGCGATCCACCGCCGTGTTCGAGAGATACGAGCCTTCCATCTGACGCATTTCGCGACGGAACACTTCGTCGTTCACACCCGAGGTGCCGTTGAAATTCACACGACGCACATAGACACGGTTCTTGGGATCGACCACGAACGTGAGCGAGACTTCCTTGGTTTCCTCATTGGTCTGAGGCACGGGATCGATGGTTGCGAATGCATAGCCATCGAAGCCCAATCGCATCTTCATGGCTTCCGTGGTTGCCGTAATGAGCTTGCGCGAGTACGTGTCACCGGGCTGAATCATGATCAATCGCCGGAGCTCTGACTCCGGCACCACCATGTTGCCGGCCATCTTCACCTCGGACACCTTGTAGACGTCACCCTCGTTCACGTTGACCGTGACGAAGATGTCATCTTTCTCGGGTGCGATGGCGACCTGCGTCGAAGTCACGGCGAAGTTCGCATAGCCGCGATCCATGTAATAGGAGCGCAGCTTTTCCAGATCGCCCGACAAGGCTTCACGCGAGTAGCGATCGTCCTGCTTGTACCAGGACAGCCAGTTCGGCGTCTGCAGCTCGAACTCCTTCTGCAGTTCTTCGTCCGAGAACGCCGTGTTGCCTGCAATGTTGATCTGGCGGATGCGCGCGCGCTTACCCTCGACGATGTCGACGGTCACCTTGACCTTGTTGCCCGGCACTTCCTCGACCTTCGCATCCACGCGCACGGCGTATTTACCGCGCGAGAAGTACTGATCGGTGAGGTATTGCTTCACCTCATCCAGCACCGATTGGTCGAATGTCTTGCCGGTCGCGAGGCCGACGTTGCGCAGCGAGCGCTGGAGGTCCTCGGTCTTGATGTCCTTGTTGCCCTTGATCTCGAAGCTTTCGATCGAGGGTCGTTCGACCACCGCGATGACGAGCGTGCCGCCGTCGCGTCGCATTTCGACGTCGCGGAAGAAGCCGGTGGCGTACAACGCGCGCATGGCTTCCGCGACGCGACGCGGATCGAGCTGGTCGCCGATATTCACGGGCAGATAGTTGTAGACCGTACCTTCGGAGATACGCTGCAAACCTTCGATGCGGATATCGCCAACCGTGAAGGTCTCGGCCGCGCGGGTCTGCGCAACGCTGATCTGAGGATAGATGCCAACGGTCCCGGCCGCCGCCGCGATCGCCAGCGAGGCACGGATGATTGTTCTCAAGCGCATCAGAAATGGTCTCTTACGGACGTAGTGTCGGCAGCAAAATCCATTCGAACCCGCGGGCAAATTTCCGTGCGCACCCACACAACGCGTCTCCCTGATTGATCAAGGCTGCGCGGGATGCCCGGCATCGACGAGCCGGTCACAGGATCGAAGCAATGCAGCTTCACGGAGCCAGGTGCCGGGCAATATCGTTGTAGAAAGCCAGCGACATCATCAGGATCAGCACTGCGATGCCGATCTGCTGACCAAAGAGCTGTGCACGCTCTGAGACAGGTTTGCCCTTCACCAGTTCCGCGAGCTGGTAAACGACCTGGCCGCCATCGAGAATCGGAATCGGCAACAGATTGAGCACGCCCAGGCTGATGCTGATCAGCGCGAGCGTACCGATGAAGGTTCGCACGCCGCTACGCGCGGCAAACCCGGTCGTCTCTGCGATGGCGATCGGCCCGGAAATATTCTTGAGCGACACATCGCCGGTCACGATCCGGCCCACGATTCGCAGCGTGAAGACCGATTTCTCCCAGGTCTCCACGGTCGCCTGCTGCAGCGCATCCAGCGGGCCGTGACGCTCCATAAACTGCATGTCCTGCGGCGTGATGCCCGTCTTGATTGGTGTTCCCCCGGACCGGATGCCGAGGCGACCGATGGTACGCCCGCCTTCCGTGACGGAGCCGACGATGAGAGGAATCGCGAGATGTTCGCCGTCACGTTCGATATCCAGCGTGACCGATTGATCGGGCTTGCCGCGCACGATCTGCGACAGTTCCTGGAAAGTAGACACCGGTCGGCCATCAATGCTGACGATCCGATCACCAACCTTCACGCCCGCCTTCGCCGCAACACTGTCCTCGCTCAATCCGCTGATGACGGCCTGCATCCGGGGCTGCCAGAAATCGAATCCGAGCCCCGTCAGCATCGTATCCGCCTGAGTCAGCGCCCGGCGCTGATCGCCGGTCTGCATGCTCACGGTCCGCTCCGAGCCGTCGATGCCACGTACGCGCATGTTGATGACGCCGTCGTCGATCAAATCATCGAGCGTGCCGAGGAGCGCACCCTCCAGCGTGTTTACCCGCTTGCCACCTACCTCGACGATGGTGTCCTCGAACCGAAGACCAGCGCGCGCCGCAATCGAATCCGGCGCCACTTCGCCGACCACAGGCTTCAAGGTCGGCACGCCAGCGACGAACAGGATCCAATACATCAGGACCGCGAAAATCAGGTTGAACGCAGGTCCTGCGAGCAGCACCAGCACGCGTTTCCAAACTGGCTGGCGCATGAACGATCGGTGCAGTTCGTCAGCGCGCACGTTGCCTTCACGTTCATCGAGAAGCTTCACGTATCCGCCCAGCGGGATCGAGGCGATCGCATACTCGACACCATCGCGGCCGGTTCGCTGCCATATCGCCTTGCCGAAGCCGATGGAGAACTTCAGAACCTTGATCCCGAGCCGGCGTGCGACCCAGAAATGACCGAACTCGTGCACGGCGACGAGAATGCCGATCGCGACGATGAAGGCAACGATGGCAGTGAGGACGTCTGCAGGGCTGTCAGTCGAAATCATGCACACACTCCCGCGATGCGGCCCGGCGTCGCCGGAATCATGAGCTGGGCCTGAGCGCGCGCCCAGGTATCCGCCGCCATCACATCCTCTAACGAAGTTGCTGAACGTAGGCTGTGCCCGGCCAGTACGCTTTCGATCACGCGCGGGATCTCCACGAAGGCCAGCTGTCCGTTCAGGAAAGCACTGACGGCAATTTCATTCGCCGCATTCAGCACAGCAGGAGCTGTACCACCTGCCTCTGCCGCCGCCCGCGCAAGGCGCAATGCCGGAAACCGTTCGGTATCGGGCGCCTCGAACTCGAGTTTTCCGAGCCGCACGATGTCCAGGGATTCTACACCGGAGGCGATACGCTCCGGCCACCCCAGGGCATGCGCAATCGGCGTTCGCATGTCGGGGTTGCCGAGCTGTGCGAGCATGGAGCCATCGCAGTATTCGACCAGCGAATGCACGATGCTCTGCGGATGCACGACCACCTCCACCTGGGAAGGCGGCAAAGAAAACAGCAGGCACGCCTCGATCAGCTCGAGCCCCTTGTTCATGAGCGTGGCCGAATCCACCGAAATCTTGCGGCCCATGACCCATCGGGGATGTGCGCACGCCTGATCGGGCGTCACGCTTCGCAGCGTCTCGGCGGATGTACGCAGAAACGGGCCGCCCGAAGCCGTCAACAACACACGCCGGACGCCTTGGCGATCGGCATGTGTGCCCATGCATTGGAAGATGGCGTTGTGCTCGCTATCGACCGGAACGAGTGTCGCACCGCCCGCCTCCACCGCATCCATGAACAGCGGCCCGGACATGACGAGCGCTTCCTTGTTAGCGAGCAGGATGCGCTTTCCCGCCCGCGCCGCGGCAAGGCTCGAACGCAGGCCTGCTGCGCCCACGATTGCCGCCATGACCGTGTCGACCTGATCGTGCGATGCAATGGCGCACAGCGCATCGTCGCCAGCGAGCACGCGGGTATTCACGCCTGCAGCACGCAGCTCGCTCTCGGTGGCGATCGCGTCCTTTTCCTGGCCGACTACGGCAAATGCCGGCCGATGGAGCAGACATTGCTCGCGCAGACGCTTCACGTTGGTGTGAGCCGTCAGCGCAAAAACCTCGAAGCGTTCAGGATGTCGGGCGAGCACATCGAGCGTACTCAGACCGATGCTGCCCGTGGATCCCAGCACCGCGACCCGTCTGCGAACCGCTGTGTTCACGACAGGAGTCCCAGCCGCTCGAGCCCGACGAGAAACACAGGGGCGGCGGCCGTGATGCTATCCACGCGATCGAGTACACCGCCGTGGCCCGGAAGCAATCCGCCACTATCTTTCAAACCCGCATGCCGCTTGAAGAGACTTTCAGTGAGATCGCCCACGATCGATGCCAGCACGACGACGGCGCACAGTCCAATGAACGGTCCCGGGCTCAGTCGAAACCACAGCACGCCGAGGCTCGCCAGAACGGCAGAGGCCGCAAGCCCGCCGTACACGCCCTCCCAGGTCTTGCCGGGACTCACTCGAGGGGCAAGCTTGTGGGTACCGAATGCGCGGCCGGCGAAGTAGGCGCCGACATCCGCTGCTACGACGAGTAACACCAGAAAAAGCATCAACTCCGGCGCCAGATCGTGCAGACGCACGAGCGCCAGCCACGCGGGCACCAGTACGATCAGCCCTGCGCACATCGCAGCTGCACGATTCATATGAGAGGGCATCAAGGCGACCCAGATGGTCGCAACCAGCCACCATGCCAGCGAAACGTACAGGATCACGTCGAGTTGCGCGTTCTGAGCGCCCAACACCCACAGGATCGCAATGAGCGCTGCGACGAGCGCCGCATAGCCGCAACGGGCAGCCATCGAGGTGAAGCCTGCAAACGGCGCCCACTCCCAGGCTCCCGCGATCACCAGGAGCGCAATCACGGCAGCCGTCACGTCATGGGGAACCCATAGAATGACCAGCAGCGCGAAGGGCGCGAGCAGCAGTGCGGTGATGATTCGCTGTTTGAGCATCAGCCGGCCTCGATCTGCGCCGGCGTGAGACCGAAACGACGCTGACGACTCGCAAAGAATTCGAACGCCGCGGACAGTTCTTCGTCGCCGAAGTCCGGCCAGAGCGTGTCGCAGAAATACAGCTCGGTGTAGGCCAGATTCCAGAGCAGGAAATTGCTGATGCGCTGCTCACCTCCGGTCCTGATGAAAAGGTCCGGATCTGGCAGACCGGCCAGGGCCAGATGCCCCTGCAGCGCATCCTCGTCGATCTCTTCGATCTTCATCTCGCCTGCCGCAGCGCGTCGGGCCAGCTGCCGAGTGGCATTCACGATATCCCAGCGACCGCCATAGGCGATCGCGACGACCAGTGTCATCCGCGTGTTTTCGGCCGTGAGCGTTTCGGCCGCTTTCATCCGGTCACGCAATGCCGTGGAGAGCTGATCCGCATTGCCGATGAAGCGCAGACGGATCTTGTTCTGATGCAGCTCGCCGACTTCATTGTCGAGCGCTTCCAGGAAGCGTCCCATGAGCATGCTCACTTCCTCGCGCGGGCGCTTCCAGTTCTCGCTCGAAAAGGCGAAGAGCGTCAGCACCTCGACACCGCGCTTGGCGCAACCCTCAACCGTCTGCTTGACGGACTTGACTCCCATGCGGTGCCCTGCCGGACGCGGCAGGGCGCGCTTAGCCGCCCAACGACCGTTGCCGTCCATGATGACGGCCACGTGGCGAGGCAAGGCAGCAGGCTTCTTGACGTTGGACCCGGGCGGCATCGAGCAGGGGCTGTACAGATCGTCAGATCTGCATCAGCTCCTTTTCCTTTTCCGCCAGGACCTGGTCGATCTCGGCGACGTACTTGTCGGTGAGCTTCTGGACGTCTTCCTGAGCGCGGCGATCGTCGTCCTGCGACACGAGCTTTTCCTTGAGCAGATCCTTGATGTCCTGATTCACATCGCGGCGCACGTTGCGTACGGCGACGCGTGCATTCTCAGCCTCGTGGCGCACGACCTTCGCCAGGTCGCGACGGCGCTCTTCGGTCAGCGGCGGCATGGGAACGCGGATGACCGTACCGGCCGTATTCGGATTCAGGCCGAGGTCGGATTTCATGATCGCCTTTTCGATGGCCTGCACCATGGTCTTTTCCCATGGCGTCACGGTGATCGTGCGTGCATCTTCGAGGGCGATGTTCGCCACCTGATTCAGCGGCACCTCGTTACCGTAATAGTCGACACGGATGTGCTCGAGGAGGCTCGGATGCGCTCGTCCCGTGCGCAGCTTCTTCAGTTCGTTACGCAACGCGAGGACGCACTTCTGCATTCTCTCCGTCGCATCTTTCTTGATGTCATCCAGCATGGAACTCTCCAGTCGCAGAAAATCGTGATCGCGAACAACCAGCCGCGGCCGGCAAGCTTCACTTCACGATGTGCAAATCACCATTGGTGACCAGGGTGCCGACATCCTCGCCACGAACGATACGCATGAGCTCGCCGGGCTTGGTCAGATCGAACACACGCAACGGCAGATTGTTATCCCGGCACATCACGATCGCAGTGGCGTCCATGACGTTCAGCCGGTCATCGAGCACCTTATCAAAGGTCAGGCGCTGATAGCGCGTGGCGGAAGGATTCTTCATGGGGTCGTCGGAAAAAATCCCGTTGACCTTCGTGGCCTTGAGCAGCAGGTCCGCATCGATCTCGATCGCCCGCAGACTGGCGGCGGTGTCGGTGGTGAAGAATGGATTGCCGGTCCCCGCGGCAAAAATGGTCACACGCCCCTTCTCGAGGTGCCGCACCGCGCGTCGGCGAATGTACTCCTCACAGACCTGATTGATACGCACCGCCGACATGACTCGCGCGTGCATGCCGAGACCTTCGACGGCATCCTGCAGCGCGAGAGAATTCATGACCGTCGCGAGCATGCCCATGTGGTCGCCCGTGACCCGATCCATACCAGCGCGAGCAAGTCCGGCGCCGCGGAAAATATTGCCGCCGCCGATCACGATCGCAACCTGCAGCCCCAGGCTCATGATCTCGCGAACTTCACCGGCGACACGCTTCAGCATCTTCGGATCGATGCCGTAGTCCTCATCGCCCATCAACGCTTCGCCCGAAAGCTTCAGAAGAATGCGGCGCAAACCCTGCTGCGCGGGAAACGCCGGCGTCGATGAGGATGTCGATTCGGTCATGTGGCTGCCTGGTAAAGAACCCGTGGACGGATCCGTCTGAGGTCCGAAATTAAACTACTGAGTCCTATTATAAAGAACCCCGCCGGAGCGGGGTTCTTGAGATCTCGTCTTCAGTGTGGCTTGGGCGGCGTTCCTTTCGAACTTTCCACCTGCTTGCGCACTTCCTCTGCGAAATCTTCCTGCTTCTTCTCGATGCCCGCGCCGACTTCGTAGCGAACGAACCCGGCCACCTCGGCACCCGCCTGCTTCAGATACTGCTCGACCGTCTGCTTGTCGTCCTTCACGAACGGCTGACCGAGCAACGTGATCTCGCTCATCCACTTGCGGATCTTCCCTTCCACGGCCTTGGCGATGATCTGCTCGGGTTTACCCGCGAGCTTCGGATCTGCCTTGGTCGTTTCCGTGTGGATCTCGGTTTCCTTGGCGATGACATCCTGCGGGATATCCGCCGAAGACACGTGCGGCGGATTGATCGCAGCAACGTGCATCGCGATGTCCTTCGCGGTGGCCTCGTCGCCCTTCTTCAGGGAAACGAGCGCTCCGATCCGGGTCCCGTGCAGATAGGTACCGATCACGCCAGGCGACTCGAGCAGGTCGAAACGACGCACGCTGATGTTCTCGCCGAGCTTGGCGATCAGAGCACGGCGAGCTTCATCCAGCGTGCCGCCCTCGCCCTGCGCTGCCAACAACGCGTCGACCGATGCCGGACGTTGCGCAAGCGCAACTTTGGCCACGTTCGCAGCGAAATTCTTGAAATCGTTTTCGCGCGCGACGAAGTCCGTTTCGCAGTTCACTTCGACGATCGCGGCCTGCTTCAGATCGGCCGAGCGCTCGATGACGACGACGCCTTCCGCGGCAACTCGCGAGGCCTTCTTGTCGGCCTTTGCCAGGCCCGCCTTGCGCATGAGCTCCGCGGCGGCATCCAGATCGCCATTGGTTTCGGTGAGTGCCTTCTTGCACTCCATCATCCCCGCGCCGGTGCGCTCGCGGAGCTGCTTTACTGCTTCTGCTGTAACTGCTGCCATGGATCTTTACTCTGGAGTGTCGGTGGCGGGCGTCGACGCTGCCGGGGTGTCAGTCGCGCTCGCCGTCTTGCGCTTGGCGGAGCGACGGCTTGCCATGACATCGGCCGCGGTCGAATCGGAATCCACATCCTCGGGATTCACGGCAGGCTCGGGAATCGTTTCTTCCTGGGCCGGACGCTTGCGCGTGGCAACCTTCTTCTTCACTGCGGCTGGCTTGCCGGGACCACGACGCGCCGGTGCTGCACCGGACTTCGGCTTCGGCTTGCCGTCGGCATCGAGCTCGACGAACTCATCTTCGCCGGCCGGCACTTCGGGCTGAGCGGACTTGCCTTCGAGCACGGCGTCCGCGATGCCCGCGGCATACAGCTGAATGGCGCGCATGGCGTCATCGTTGCCAGGGATCACGAAGTCGACATCGTCCGGGGTGCAGTTGGTATCGACCACGGCGACGACCGGAATACCGAGCTTCTTGGCTTCGTGAATCGCGATGCGCTCATGTCCCACGTCGATGATGAAGAGCACGTCGGGGAGCGATTCCATCTCCTTGATACCGCCAAGGCTGCGCTCGAGCTTCTCGCGCTCGCGACGCAAACCCTGCGCTTCTTTCTTGCTGTGCTGTTCGAGCGTGCCGTTGGCAGCCATCTCGTCGAGCGTGGTCAAGCGTTTGATCGAACCGCGAACGGTCTTGAAGTTGGTCAGCATGCCGCCGAGCCAGCGATGGCTGACGTAAGGCATGCCGGCGCGAGTGGCTTCCGCCTTCACCGCTTCGCGGGCGGAGCGCTTCGTGCCTACGAACAGCACCCTGCCGCCGTCGGCGACGACCTGCTTGATGAACGTCGCCGCGTCGTTGTACAGCGGCAGCGTCTTTTCGAGATTGATGATGTGGATTCGATTGCGTTCCCCGAAAATGTACTGAGCCATTTTGGGGTTCCAGAAGCGGGTCTGATGTCCGAAATGAACACCCGCTTCCAGCATCTGTCGCATGGACATGCTGGTCATGAGCAAACTCCTATGGGGGTTGTGCCTCCACTGGTCCCATACGACGACTCGATTCGATCGAAGCACTACGTGCGGCGATGTCCTCGAGCACCCCGTCGCATGTGACGGCCAGTGTGAGAGATGGTTGAAAAAGCCGGATTCGTTGCTAAAAAAGCGCGCGCTTTATACCATAAACTCCGATCAGCTAAACAAGTTTTTGCTTGGAGCCCGAAGACTCCGGGCACACGTCCGCTGATCGATTCCGCGGCGCTTTCATCTGCGATTCAAGTCCCCATATTGGCGGATCGTCGAGCCGGGCGCGGGGGATTCCCGAGGGCCTCGGGCCTTTCGTGAACTCGTTCACGTCCGTCAATTCAACTCATCGAGCGTATCGTCGAAGCCATGCAGGTGACCATCAAAAACCCGGCCGAACAGGACCGGATGCGGGAGGCTGGCCGGTTGGCGGCCGAAGTCCTCGACATGATCACGCCTCACGTGGTCGCCGGGGTGACCACCGACGAGCTGAACGAACGTTGTCATAACTACATCGTGGATGTGCAGCGAGCCATCCCTGCCCCGCTCAATTACCGCGGATTCCCCAAGTCGATCTGCACGTCGGTAAATCATGTCGTCTGCCATGGCATCCCGGGCGACAAGAAACTCAAGCAAGGCGACATCATCAACATCGACGTGACCGTCATCAAAGACGGCTGGCACGGCGATACGAGCCGTATGTTTGTGATCGGCAAGGTCAATCCCGCGGTGCAGCGGCTGGTCGATGTGACTTACCAGGCCATGTGGACCGGCATTCGGCAGGTCCGCCCGGGAGCCCGGATCGGTGATATCGGCGCCGCCATTCAGGCCATGATCGAGCCGCTGCATTTGTCGATCGTCCGCGAGTACTGCGGACATGGCATCGGGCGCATCTTCCATGAGGATCCGCAGGTGCTGCATTACCGGCAACGCGATCCTGGAATCGAGCTGCAGCCCGGTATGACGTTCACGGTCGAGCCGATGATCAACGCCGGCAAGCGCGACGTGAAACTGCTCGCCGACGGCTGGACCGTCGTGACCCGCGATCATTCGCTGTCCGCGCAATGGGAGCACACTGTGCTCGTCACGGACGACGGCTATGAAGTGCTGACCCTGAGTGCTACCGAGCGCACCCCGACTGTTTCCTGAAGCGAGCCGCCATGCCCGTCGTCATGCCCGAAGATCTGGAAGAGCTCGCCACCACGGTCACCGATCCGACCTGGGACTATCTGAATGGACTTCAGCAGTCGCTCGTGACTGCTGCGAGCACTGACACCATCGGGGCCTTTCGCAGCGCGTTGAGCGAAGGCGACAACCGCCTGAAGCAGCGCTTCCTGGACGATGAACCGGTCGAACGCCTCGTGCGCGATCGTGCGCGGCTCGTGGACACCCTGCTGAAGACCGCATGGAAGCTGCACGTCGGCGACTACGCTCGCGAAGTCGCGTTGATTGCCGTCGGCGGCTACGGACGCGGCGAGCTCAATCTGTGCTCCGATATCGACATCATGATTCTTCTGCCAAAGAGCGAGTCAACGCCCTGGCAGGCGAACCTCGAACGCTTTCTCACCTTCATGTGGGATATCGGCCTCGAAGTCGGTCACAGCGTGCGCACCATCGATGATTGCCAGCGTGAGAGCGCGGCCGATGTCAGCGTCGCCACCACGATGATCGAGGCGCGGCTGCTCACCGGACCCGAGCCCCTGTTCGAAGCGATGCGGCGCGCACTGGCGCCTGAGCGCGTGTGGCCCACCAAGGATTTCTTCGAAGCCAAGGTCGCGGAGCAGTCGGCGCGTCATCATCGCTACCATGACACGGCCTACAACCTCGAACCGAACGTCAAGTCGAGCCCCGGCGGCTTGCGCGATATCCAAACGATCGGCTGGGTGGCGAAGCGTCACTTCAATGCAGACTCGCTCGATCAACTCGTGGATCACGGCTTTCTGACGCGCAGCGAGTTGCGCAAGCTGAAGACAGCGCAGGCCTTTCTCTGGAAGATTCGGTTTGCCCTGCACGTCCTGACGAACCGTCGCGAAGACCGACTGCTGTTCGATCACCAGATCAAGCTTGCGAAGATGTTCGGCTACGAAGATGCGACCTACACGCTCGCCGTCGAACAGTTCATGCAGCGCTATTACCGCACGGCGATGGATGTCAGCCTGCTCAATGAAATGCTGCTGCAGCTCTTCCGCGAGGCGATCCTCTCGGATGCCAACGTTCTGCCCGTGCCGGTGAATCCGCGCTTTCAGATCCGCAACGATTACGTCGAGATCACCAACGAAGACGTTTTCGATCGTTATCCCTCAGCCCTGCTGGAGCTGTTCGTCGTCATCTCGCAGCATCCGGAGATTCGCGGCGTACGCGCTTCCACCATTCGCCAGCTCACGCGCCATCTGTGGCTGATCGACGAGGAATTCCGCCAGCATCCGCGCAACCACCGACTGTTCTTCGAAATCCTGCGCGCGCCATCCGGCGTCACGCACGAGCTGCGCCGCATGAATCTGTACGGCGTGCTGGGCCGCTACATTCCCGCCTTCGGCCGCATCGTGGGTCGGATGCAATACGACCTGTTCCACGCGTACACGGTGGATGCCCATACGCTGTTCGTGGTGAGCAATCTGCGTCGGCTTGCGATGCCGAAGTACGATCACGAGTTCCCTGCGCTCTCGCGCATCATGCAGTCCCTGCCGAAGCAGGAGCTCGCGTATCTCGCCGCGATCTTTCACGACATCGCCAAGGGCCGCGGCGGCGATCACTCCGATCTGGGCTCCGTCGATGCCGAAGCGTTCTGTCTGGAACAGGGCCTTTCACGCTACGACGCGCGCCTCGTCGCCTGGCTCGTGCGCAATCACCTCGTGCTTTCTGTCACTGCGCAGAAGAAAGACATCAGCGATCCGAAGGTGCTGAACGAGTTTGCGCAGCTCGTAGGCGATCAGACGCACCTCGACTATCTCTACGTGCTGACGGTCGCGGATGTTCGCGGCACCAACCCCAAGTTGTGGAACAACTGGAAGGCGTCGCTCTTCGCCGAGTTCTATGAGCGAACCAAGCAGGCGCTGCGCCGCGGTCTCGAAAGCCCGATCGACAAGGATGAGCTCGTCGCCGAAACGCAGACGCGCGCGCGGGAGCTGCTCACACGCGCAGGCGTGACCGAATCGCGCGTCAACGAAATCTGGCAGCGACTGACCGATGCCTACTTCATGCGTCATGTGCCGGAGGAGATCGCATGGCACACGCAGCTGCTGGCCGATCGCGACCCGGGCGAAACCGCGTCGCTGGTGTCCGTGCAACAGCAGTCCGGACGCGGCGGCACCGCGATCTCGACGTTCACGCCGCAGACACAGCACAGCTTCGCCCGCACGACTGCCGTGCTGGATCAGCTCGGACTCAACATCGTTGATGCGCGGATCACACCGACCGGCGATGGCTTCAGCCTCGACGTGTATCACGTACTCGAGGACACCGGCGCGGAGATCACCGATCCGGCGCGTATCCGCGACATCGAACAGCATCTCGCGCACGAGCTGTCCAAGCCGGACGATTCGAATGTCACCGTGACGCGGCGTGCCCCTCGTCAGGTGCGAATGTTCACCACGCCCACGCAGATCACCTTCGTCGACGATCCAGTCAACCATCGCACGATCATCGAACTGATCGCGGGCGACCGTCCCGGCCTGCTGTCGCAGGTCGCGAAGGTGTTCATGAACGAGCGGGTCGAGATCCACACCTCGAAGATCATGACTGTCGGGGAGCGCGCGGAAGACGTCTTCTACGTGACCGGTCCGCAGGGTTCAGACCTCGATGCAGCAGCGCGCGAGCGACTGTCCGCACACCTCACGCAAGCACTCGATCGTCGCGAATAGCTCCATGAATTCATTGCTGGACCGGTTGCAGCCGTATCCGTTCGAACGTCTGCGCGCGCTGCTTGCGGGCGCTGAAGCTCCAAAAGCTTTTTCCCCGATCGCGCTGTACATCGGTGAGCCGCGCCACAAGCCTCCTCAGTTCGTGCTCGATGCACTCACGCATCACATGGATACGCTCGGCAGCTATCCGCTGACCGCAGGACTGCCGCAGTTTCGCAAATGCATCGCGGATTGGCTGACACGCCGCTTTCAGCTGCCGGCGGGATCGATGAATGCCGACACGATGATCCTGCCTGTGACCGGCACTCGCGAGGCGCTCTTCGCTGCCGTGCAGGCCATCGTCGATCGCCGCAACGATCCTGTGGTCGTGATGCCGAATCCGTTCTACCAGATCTACGAAGGTGCGGCGCTGCTCGCAGGTGCAGAACCGTTCTTCATGGACAACGATCGCGAAACGGGCACGTTGCCCGATCTCGACAGCGTGCCGGAGAGCGTGTGGAAGCGCTGTCAGCTGTTGTTCCTTTGCTCGCCTGCGAATCCGACCGGAGCGGTCGCCAGCATCGAGTATCTCCAGCGCGCACTCGAGCTCGCGGATCGCTACGACTTCATCGTCGCCTCCGACGAGTGCTACAGCGAGCTGTACTTCGACGAGGCTCATCCACCGCCCGGATTGTTGCAAGCCGCGGCCGCCGCAGGACGGGATCGCTTTCAGCGCTGTCTGGTGTTTCACAGCCTGTCCAAACGTTCGAGCCTGCCGGGTCTGCGCTCCGGATTCGTCGCCGGCGATCCCGAGGTGATCAAGCCTTTCCTGCTCTATCGCACGTACCACGGTTGCGCCATGTCGGCTCACACCCAGCTCGCCAGCATCGCCGCGTGGAACGACGAGCAGCACGTCATCGAGAATCGCACTTTGTACCGCGAGAAATTTGCACGCGTGCTGCCGATCCTGCGCGAGACGATCGAGGTCGATATGCCGCAGGCAAGCTTCTATCTCTGGCCGAGAGTCGAGGATGACGAGCGTTTCACCCGCTCGTTGTTCGAGCGCAAGAACATTACGCTGCTGCCAGGCAGCTATATCGCCCGCCCCTCTGCGACGGGCGACAATCCCGGTCGCGGCCGCGTACGCATCTCGCTGGTCGCAACACTCGATGAGTGTGTCGAGGCGGCCGTACGCATCCGAGACTTCGTCGCGAATCGGCAATGACAGTGATGACGGTGATGAAGTGACACCGGCCAGAAGGTAGACTCTGCGCCGCCATCACTTCCATCACTGCCTTCACCTCAACGCCATGTCCCTAGCCGCCTTGATCGATGCTGCTTTCGAGCAGCGCACCCAGTTCTCGCCATCGAACGCACCCGCCGATGTGCGCAATGCCGTCGAAGAAGCTCTGCTGCTTCTCGACAGCGGCAAGGCGCGCGTGGCCGAGAAACGCGACGGCCAGTGGCAGGTGAACCAGTGGTTGAAGAAAGCCGTGCTGCTGTCGTTCCGTCTGAACGACAACCGGCCGGTCGATGCCGGCTTCACCCAGTTCTTCGACAAGGTGCCGCTCAAGTACGCGGACTATGACGAAGCGCGCTTTCGTGCGGAAGGTGTGCGCGTAGTGCCGCATGCGATGGTCCGTCGCGGCGCCTTCGTTGCGCCGAACGCCATCCTCATGCCCTCCTACGTCAACATCGGCGCCTACGTCGGCGAAGGCACGATGGTCGACACCTGGGCCACCGTCGGCTCATGCGCGCAGGTGGGACGCAATGTTCACCTGTCAGGTGGCGCGGGTCTCGGCGGCGTTCTCGAGCCTTTGCAGGCCAATCCCACGATCATCGAGGACAACTGCTTCATCGGTGCGCGCTCCGAAATCGTCGAAGGTGTGATCGTCGAGGAAGGCGCGGTGATCTCCATGGGAGTGTTCATCGGCGCGAGCACACCGATCTACGATCGTGAACGCGACGAAGTGACCTACGGTCGTGTTCCTGCCGGCGCGGTCGTGGTCTCCGGCTCGCTCCCGCGCAACGGCAAATACAACCTGTACTGCGCCGTCATCGTGAAGCGCGTCGATGCCCAGACGCGCTCGAAGGTGAGCATCAACGAATTGCTGAGAGAGTAAGACTTAGAGCGGCCGCAAAGACCGCATAAAAGAATAATGAGTCGCGGATCACCTGCATCGGATGCGCCATCCACTTCTCGTTGAGTCGGCTAGTGCCAGCGCGCGCCTTCGATCGCCACGCAGCCACATTTACTGTTCTTTTTTGCGGTCTTTGCGGCTTTCCGATGTATCTGGCGCGGCGCACTCATTGCTTCTGATGCCGCACGTCCTCACCGCTTGCGACGAACAGCACCTGCTCGGCGATGTTCTTGGCGTGATCGCCGATGCGCTCGAGTCCCTTGAGCGCGAACACCGTATCGATCGTCGCACTCAGGAAGCGCTGATCTTCCATGGCAAGCGTCAGCAGCTGACGCAGCGCAGCTGCGAATTCCGCATCGAGCTCTGAGTCGCGGCCTACGACGCCGCGCGCGAGATCGGGGTTCGCTTCGTCCAGCGCGCGAACCGCCTCGCGCAGCATGCCGGTGGTGAGATCCGCCATGTGCCGTAGATAGCGCGAGACCGCGCGAACCGGACCTTGCGGTTCACCTGCGATCAGCCGTGTCGCGAACTTCGCGATCTTCTTCGCTTCATCGCCGACCCGCTCGAGCTCGACGGTGATACGGGACACCGCCTTTGCCATGCGCAAGTCGCTGGCCATCGGTTGGTGGAGCGCGATCAGCCGGAAGGCTTCGCGATCGACGCTGCGTTCGAGCTCGTTCATGCGCGATTCCCGCGACAGGACCAGCTTGGTCAGCGACGCGTCCTCCTCGAGCAGCGCTCGGACCGAGGTGGACACCTGATCGATGGCGAGACCGCCCATGGCGACGACGTGCATGCGCAGATCGCCGAGCGCCGCATCGAACACGCGTGCGGTGTGACCTTCGGTGGGATCGGACGATGGCGGAGCGATGGAAGGCATGTGAGCTGTAGAAGTGATGGAAGTGATGTCAGTGATGAGGTGATGAAGGTAAGCAAAACGTCACCTCCGTCACTTCATCACTGCCTCACTATCCCGTCAGCCATATCGTCCCGTGATGTAGTCTTCCGTTGCCTTCTTGCTCGGATTCGTGAAGATCTTTGCCGCTTCGTCGAACTCGATGAGCTCGCCGAGATACATGAAGGCGGTGTAGTCGGACACGCGGGCAGCCTGCTGCATGTTGTGCGTGACGATCAACACGGTGACCTGGTCGCGCAGCGTGGAAATCAGTTCTTCGATCTTCGCCGTGGCAATCGGATCGAGCGCCGAGGTTGGCTCATCGAACAGCAGAATCTCCGGCGTAGTCGCCAGCGCACGCGCGATGCACAAGCGCTGCATCTGACCACCCGACAGCGCGAGTGCCGAGTCGGGCAAGCGATCCTTCACCTCATCCCACAGAGCTGCCCCGCGCAGCGCCTTCTCCACTTCTTCGGCGAGCGTTGCCCGGTTACGCACACCGCGCAGACGCAGGCCGTAGGCGACGTTCTCGAAGATCGATTTCGGAAACGGGTTCGGCTTCTGAAACACCATGCCGATGCGCATGCGCACTTCGATCGGATCGATACCGGCGCCGACCAGATTGATGTTATCCGGATGCAGCGTGATGCTCCCCTCGTACCGAGTACCCGGCTGCAGATCGTGCATGCGATTGAAACAGCGCAGGAACGTGCTCTTGCCGCAACCTGACGGTCCGATGAGCGCGGTGACCTGACGATCCGCAATCGGAATGGTCAGATTCTTCAAGGCGCGGTGCTCGCCGTAATAGAAGTTCAGATTGTCGACCGCCGCCTTTACGTTCAGCGAGCGCACCTGGCGCGTATCGTCCACGGCAATGGAGAGACGGGGCGTCACAGGCTGTTGCCTGGGATTGTCTTGGGCAGCGCGCCCGGTAGCGTCATTCTGCAAAGGAGTCTCCTGCACGGACTGGGCTGCGACGCGTCCGTCCTTCGATTCGGTAATCTGCATAGCGTTGCGTCTGAGTCTTACCAGTTGATCTTCTTGCGGAAGCGATAACGAATCCAGATCGCGATCCCGTTCATCATCAGTGTCATGCCGAGCAGGATTGCGCCTGCTGCTGCCGCATTCGCCTGGAATGCCTGATCGGGACGCGACACCCAGTTGAACATCTGGATCGGCATCACGGTGAACGGATCGCGCAGCCACTCGAAGGAGATGAACGGAAAGTGGCTCGTGAACGGCGACTGGGGCAGGAACGCGATGAAACTGAGTGCACCGATGGTGATGATCGGCGCCGTCTCGCCGATCGCGCGCGAAAGACCCAGGATCATGCCGGTGAGCACGCCACCGGTCGAATACGGGAGCACGTGATCCTTGGTGACTTCCCAGCGCGTCGCACCGAGCCCGTAGGCAGCCTCGCGAATGGAATTAGGCACGGCCCGAATCGCTTCGCGCGTGGCGACGATCACAATCGGCAGAATCAGCAGCGCAAGTGTCAGACCGGCGGCAGCGATGCTCTGCCCCAGGCCGAACTCGTAGACGAACAATCCCAACGCAAGCAGGCCGTAAACGATCGAAGGCACGCCGGCCAGGTTGGTCACGTTGATCTCGATGATGGCCGTGAACCAGTTCTTGGGTGCGTACTCTTCGAGATAGATGGCCGCAGCCACGCCGACAGGAACGGCGCATACGGCTGTCACTAGCATGACGAGCGTGGTCCCGACCCACGCTGCGAGGATGCCGGCGCGTTGAGCATTGCGCGAGGCGAAGCTCGTGAAAAATTCGAGGTTGAAGCGCGGCGCGCCGTCACGCACGAGATCGATGAACAGCACTGCGAGGATCGCAAGGCACGCGAGCATCACGATCAGACCTACGATCACGAAGACCTGATCGAGCACCTTGCGTCGCGACAACCCCGTACGAAGGGCCTCGACGTCGCGGGACTTGGAAGACGCAGCGCTCATCAATAGGCCTCACGGAAGCGGCGCGTGAGCGAAAACCCCACGACATTGAAAACCAGCGTGATGATCATGAGCACCAGACCTGCGGCGAAAATGCTCTGATAGCCGATGCTTCCGTGCGGCAAATCACCGAGGCTCACCTGGACGATGTACGCGGTAATCGTCGCAGCCGGCTCGCGGGGATCGAAGGTCAGATTGGGCTGCATCCCGGCCGCGATCGCGACCACCATCGTTTCGCCGACGGCGCGCGAGATGCCGAGAATGAATGCCGCTGCGAGGCCCGAGAAAGCGCCCGGGACGACCACACGCAGCGCGGTCTGCAAGCGGGTCGCGCCCATCGCATACGAACCCTCGCGCATGTAGCGGGGCACCGAGCGCATCGCGTCCTCGCTCACGGAGCTCACGTAGGGCACGATCATGAGCCCGATGACGAGACCTGCGCTGAGCATGTTGAATCCCGGCAGATCGGGCATGAAGATTTGCAGGAACGGTGTGACCATCGTCAGTGCGAAATACCCGTAAACCACCGTAGGGACGGCGCCGAGCAACTCCAGGATGGGCTTGACGGTCTCACGGACGTGATGCGACGCGAACTCGCTCAGGTAGATCGCGATGATGGTACCGAGCGGAACCGCCACCAGCAGAGCGACGATCGTGGTCGTAAGCGTGCCCGCCACCAGCGGCAGGATGCCGTAGTGCGCGTCCGCGAACAGCGGTGTCCACATGGTGTCGGTCAGGAATTCCTTGAGCGACACATGCTCGAAGAAGGCGCTCGACTCGATGATCAGAATGGCCACGATCGCAAGCGTCGTGAAGACCGCGACCAGCCCTGCGGCCAGAAGCAGGCCTTCCACGATGCGATCACGGATCTTGCGATATCGCAGCCCGGGGGTCGGGCTGCTGGAGCTGGAAATGCTTTGACTCAAAATAGAACCCTTAGGGTGCCAGGGCCTCAGGTGCCCCGGTGTTTCGGTCGGGGCGAACTTTACTGCGTCGCCCGTTCACATGCGACGCTTGACAGAAAAAGGACTGCAGTCCGTTCGGATCTCGGGCGGGAGGGACCGGAGAGAATCAGGACTCTCTCCGGTCACACTCACCGTTCGCAGACCGGGTCGCGCAGACCGGGTCACGCAGACCGGTGCCGCTTACAGCTTGCCCTCTCGGGCGAGCAGGCTGTCGATCGTCACGCCGACTTCCGGAATTCCGCCGAACACCGTGCCGAGCTTGCGATTGTTGAAATGCTCCAGCGCGAGCTTGTAAGCCTGATCCGGCAGAGGCACATAACCCACTTCCTTCACGAGGGCAGCGCCGTCCGTGAGATAGAACTTGATGAAATCCTGAACCTCGGCGCGCGCAGCGGCCGTATCACGCACATAGATGAAGAGCGGGCGCGACAGCGGCTCGTAGGTGCCGGCCACCACCGCATCGAGGCTGGGGTTCACCGCCTTGCCGTTCTTGTTCACGATCGGCACAGCCTTCAGGCGGTCCTTGTGGGCGATGTAGTAGGCGTAACCGAAGTAGCCCAGCGCGTTCTTGTTGCTCTCGACGCCCTGAACCAGCACGTTGTCGTCTTCGCTCGCGGTGAAATCGCCGCGACTCGCCTTCGCCTTCCCGTTCACAGCCTCGGTGAAGTAATCGAAAGTGCCCGAATCGGCACCAGGGCCGAACAGCATGAGATTTTCAGCCGGCCACTCGGGACGCACCTGATTCCATTTCGTCACGCGACCCTGGGCACTCGGCTCCCACATCTTCTTGAGATCGGCGACCGTCAATTCCTTGACGAACGTATTCGAAGGATTGACGACGACCGTGAGCGCATCGAACGCCACCGGTATTTCCAGGTACTTGATGCCGGCGGCGCGGCAGGCGTCCATCTCCTCTTTCAGGATGGGGCGCGAAGCATTCGACACGTCGGTTTCGCCGCGGCAGAAGCGCTTGAAGCCACCGCCGGTACCCGCGATGCCGACGGTCACACGCACCTTGCCCTTCTTGGCGATCTGGAACTCCTCCGCTACAGCCTCGGCAATCGGGAATACCGTACTGGAACCATCGATCTTGATGACGGCTTGAGCCTGTGCCAGCTGCGGTGTCACAACCGCACCGAGTCCGCCGAGAATCAGCGACGCGCCTAGTGAATGCCACAACTTCATGGACTTGAACCTCTCGTAAAACGGGGAACGAGGAAGCGGTTCGCTGGAACACGGCCTCGCGAACATGGGCGGCAGTGTGACGAGCTTGCGTGACAGTCGTGTTACAGGAGCGGGCCCGGTGCAACGTCGGTCGGCTGCGCTGCAATCCCGATGTCATGAAGGATCCGCGGACATGCTTGCCCCTGACTCAGGCCTTCGCTATAAGTCCGCGCCCACCGCGCGATACTGCCCCCTATTCCGAGGCCCCCTGTTCCAACAATGACCAATCCGACCGCCCGATCCGCCACCCTCGAATTGACCGAGCAGTTGATCCGCCGGCCTTCAGTGAGCCCAGAGGATCAGGGTTGCCTGCAGATCATCGCGGCGAGGCTCGAAGCGCTGGGCTTCAACGTGGAGTGGTTGAACTTCGGACCGGTGGAGAACATCTGGGCGCGCCACGGCAGCTCCGGACCGGTGCTGTGCTTCGCCGGTCATACCGACGTCGTTCCGACCGGACCGCGCGAAGAGTGGGCGACCGATCCGTTCGAGCCTTCGGTGAAGGACGGCCTGCTGTACGGTCGCGGCGCTGCGGACATGAAGAGCGGACTTGCCGCCATGATCACGGCCACCGAGCGCTTCATCGCCAAGTATCCGGATCACAAAGGCACCCTCGCCTTTCTGCTGACGAGCGACGAAGAAGGTCCTTCCATCGACGGCACGCGCCGGGTGATGGAAGTGCTCGAAGCACGCAACGAGAAGATCGACTGGTGCGTGGTTGGCGAACCGACCAGCACCGATGCGCTCGGAGATACGATCAAGATCGGTCGTCGCGGCTCGCTCTCGGGCAAGCTCACGGTGCACGGCATTCAGGGCCATGTGGCCTATCCGCATCTGGCGGACAATCCGGTGCACTCGGTCGCCCCTGCACTGGCGGAGCTCGCCGCCCGCACATGGGACAAGGGAAACGAGTTCTTTCAGCCCACCACGTTTCAGATTTCGAACGTCAATGCGGGCACCGGCGCGCCGAACGTCATTCCCGGCGAATTGAAAGCGCGCTTCAACATCCGCTTCTCCACCGAGCAGACCGTCGAAAAGCTGCAGCAGACGATCACCGGCATTCTCGATCGTCACAAGGTGAACTACACGCTCGAATGGTTCGTCTCCGGCCTGCCCTTTTTTACTGCTCCCGGGATCCTGTCGGAAGCAGTGCGTCAGGCCGTGCTCGAACACACCGGCCGCACACCCGAGATGTCGACGACAGGCGGTACGTCCGATGGTCGCTTCATCGCGCCGACGGGTGCACAGGTCGTGGAGCTGGGCGTGTTGAACGCCACGATTCACAAAGTGAACGAATGCGTGCGCATCGCGGATATCGACACGCTCTCGAGCACCTACGAGCGCGTGATGGAGCTGCTTCTCAAGAATCAGTGATGGCGGCGATACGGTGATGACGAGCCGAGTCGCTGACTTGTGCTCCCATCACCGCCATCACGCACCGCAATCACGCTTTGCGCAGATTCACGAGCGTCGCCCAGACACCCAGCGCGACCAGTGCGAACAGCACCCACCAGGGCATGGACAGGCCGAGTAGCGTCCAGTCGACCTTTCCGCATTCGCCGGAGCCGGTGAGCACGCGCGTGATCACCTCGGTGACCGGCAGGATGTCCATCAGGTAGTCGAGACTCGCTCCGCACGATGCGACGGTGCCGGGTGGCTGGGACTGGATCCAGATGTGCCGGCTGCTGAGCCCGATTCCCGCAATGACTGCCACGAGCAGCAAGGCTGCGTACACGCGAGAACCGGCTCGGCCCGGATTGTGAAGGGCTGCAATCAGAAACAGCGCCCCGACGCTGATCACTGCGACGCGCTGGAATACGCACAAGGGGCACGGCTCGAGACCGAGCACGTGCTGCGCATACAGCGCATATCCCATGAGGGCAGCGCAGACGATGAATCCGATGAGATTGCCGATCCGGCGACTGGAGGATGGTGACTGCATGCCGCGCAGTCTACAGGAGGCTTCAAGCCTCAGGCTCGGGTCGAATCGCTAACCGTTCGTGATGCTCGAATCCCCGATCGCGCGACGCCGCCATCGGAGCATGCGCGGCTCACACTCAAGCCGCACGCCTCTCGCCGCCATCGTTCAGGGGCCCGTGCCTGGCAGGCGCTGCGCGCGCGACTGCACGTGCTTTTCCACGTCTTCTTCCGACAGATGGCGGATGTCCTTACCGTACACCATGTACACCACGTACTCGCACACGTTCTTGGCGTGATCGCCGATGCGCTCCAGTGCCCGCGCCACCCACAGAACGTCGAGCGCACGCCGGATGGTGCGGGGATCTTCCATCATGAACGTGATGACCTGTCGCTGGATGGCCTCGTACTCTTCGTCGACCAGCCGGTCCTTCTTTGTGATGTTCACGGCCGCCTGAGCATCCAGTCGTGCGAAGGCGTCGAGTGCCTCGTGCACGATGTCGCCGACGATGCGCCCGAGATGCTTGATCTCGCGATAGCGGTCGGCCGGACGTTCCACGGCCGCCAGACGCGAGGCGATATAGCCGATTTTTTCGGCCTCATCACCAATGCGCTCGAGGTCCGTGATGGTCTTGATCACTGCAACGATCAGTCGCAGGTCGGACGCTGCCGGACTGCGCGTCGCGAGAATGCGGCTGCAGTCGTCGTCGATCGCGACCTCCATCGCATTGACCTTCACATCGCCATGCGCAACCTGCTCGCCGAGCCGGCTGTCCCCTTCCACGAGTGCTTCGACCGCCAGCTTGAGCTGCTCTTCGACGAGGCCACCCATCTGCAGCACGGTGCTGCGCACCCGCTCGAGATCGTCGTTGTAGCGGCTGAGGATGTGATGCGAAAGATCGGATTTTTCCATGACGGGACTGATCGAAAAGAGATTAAAACTGTATACCCGTCGAACGTGGCAGCCGCAAGCACCGACCGGTACCGCAGCGTCGAGTCGCAAGGGTGCGGCTTCGCGGCTCAGAACTTCACATTGAAATCGACTTGCAGCCGGTCGTAGTCGACGTTGCGAAAGCCAGCTGCATTGGCCACCTCGACATTGCGCTTGTTGAGGAAATACGTTGTGTTCAGGGCCCAGTTACGCACCGGCGCATAGGCTGCCTTGAAAACCCAACCCTCCACATCGGTTACGCCGCCTGCGAAGTCGGAGTCGACGAGCTGGCCGAACAGCGCGTCCTTGTCCAGCTTTTGATAGAGCGCTCCAAGCTCCCACGTGCGGTAGTTGCTGGCCTTGCCCAGCACGACCCCTGCCGCCCACGCCGTATTGAAGTCATCCGGATCGGTGTTCTTCGCATAGTCCGCCCAGATCTGGAACGGTAACGTGCCGAGCACCGTGTCGAACTGCGCCGACACGTTCGCGACGTTGTAGTCGAATGCGAGCGTCGGCGCTGCGACACCGCACAGGGCGACCGTGCACGTCGTATTGCCGTTCGCATTGCCCGCGCCGAGCGTGGCGCCGGGAGCGACAAAGAACGGGCTGCGGAACTGGCCTGCAATCAGATCGTAATAGTGCGCAGCCAGCGTGAGCGAAGAACCACCGACCGGCAATTTCACGCCGATCTGAGCGCCTAGAAGCGTAGTGTCGGAGGTGGTCGTGTCCTGCGGACCCGACGCTTCGTTCAGCCAGTAGTAGTACGCACTGCCGAAGAACATGCCGTCGTTCAACTGAACGGCGAGACCTTCCGGATTGATATCGTTGTCCCAGAACAGGGTCTGACCCGCCCTGAAGAACGGCTGTTTCATCTTGCCGCCGATCAGATCGCCCCAGTCGGCGAACTTCCAGTCGAAGTAGGCGGTGTCGAGTTCTACGCTCTTGCGCGAGAACGTGTTGGTGAGCGTCTGGTTGCCCGAGCGCGGGTCGCCGCCCTCGGTCGTCGTGATACCGAAGCCCAGCGTGATCGCATCCGTCGCTTTCACCGTGGTGTAGAGGCGTGCGCGAATGCGATCGCGATATCGATCCGCGGTGCTCTGCACGCCCGCCGCGTTCGTAGTTTCGTCCTGGATCATTTCGTACCGATAGCGCAGATCGCCCGTGATCGCGACCTTGCTCGCCCAATCGGCGCCCTTCACCTTGACCGCGTCCACTGCCGCGTTAGCAGCATCCTTGCGCAGCCCCTTGGTTTCCGACTTCAGATAGTCGGTTTGCGATTTGAGCCTCTCGTTCTCGTTCTGCAACTCGACATTTTCCTGCTCGAGCTTGTCGACTCGCTGCATCAATACCTGCAGCTGCTCACGGATCTGGGCCAGATCGTCGGATCCGGTGGCCATCGCGCCCACCGGTGCGTACGACAGGATGGTCGCGATCGCGGACGTAATCAGCAAATTCCTCACTGGAGACTCCTCGTGCGTAGGAAGCCGATGGAGCCGCACAGTCTTGATCGCGATCTCGTGGATCGGTCGCGCGCATCCATCTGGAATGCGCGCTTTATACGGTCGATTTGTTACAGCCACGTTGCAGCGAGCACATCACGCCGATGCTGCCTGTCTATTCCAGGCGAGATGCTGACTTGTCACATGCCTCTAACAACGCAGCACCACACCCGCCTCGCCTCGGGCGTCATCCACGCCGATCAAAAGCTCACGGTCAGCGATGCGGCAAACACCGTCCCGACGTCGTACTTGTTGTAGTACACCGTGTTGCCGCTGCGCTGCTGAAACTCTTCGTAGCCCTGGCCGAGAATATTGCGCGCCTCCACCTTGGCTTCCATGTCGGTCCCGAAGAGGCTGAAGGCCTCTCGCATCACCAGATCCACACGCCAGCCCGGGGATTCATAGATATCAGGAAGGCCTGCCGCGCCGCGGCTCGTGACCCGATCGCTCGCATAGGAAATCATGATCGTCTGCTGCGACAGGCGGCCCGAGTTCTCCAGTCCGAATTGCAGATTGACGAGTTGGTCGGACTGGCCAGTCAACGGGCTGCCATCGACGAAGAAATTGCTCGCCGGCTGAGCTGCCGTGCCGAACACGCTCACGATATCGCCCTTGCGCACGTTGATCTTCGACTGACTGTAGGTGTAGTTGCCGACGATAACGGCACGCCGTGAGGAAAGGAAAGCGCCCTGGAAATAGTCCCCCAGCGGAAACTGCTTCTGCACCTCCAGCTCGGCTCCATACAGCACCGCCTCGGGCGCATTGGCGAAACTGGTTTCCGGGCTGTTGTCATTGAAGCCGGTGAACGCCTCGATCGGGTTGTCGATCTTCTTGTAGAACCCCGCGAGCGACAGGTGCTCTTCGGGACGCAGATACCACTCGAAGCGAGCTTCCGCGTTCATGAACTCGCTGTCGCTCAGCAGCGGATTACCGCGATAGTTCCGATTGGTCTCAGGATCGAAGTAGCGCTGGAACATCAGCTCGCGGAATTGCGGACGCGCAATCGTCCTGGATGCGTTGAACCGCACCTGCATGTCGTTATCGAATTTGTAAGTCAGCGTCGCCGCCGGGAGCACGTAGTCGTTATCGAGGCTCGTGGAGGCACCGGAATTGGTCAGGGTGTCGAACACCCGAAGGGGACGAACGTCCTGCTCGCCGCGCTCGTACCGAGCGCCAGCCGCGAGCTCTAGCCCGTCTAGCAATTCCGCCTGGAGCTGTCCGTACGCTGCTTCGGTCCGCAGCGTCGCCGTGAACGCCGGATCCGATTCCGTCGTCTCGACCAGGCCGATGTCATAGAAGTCGATGACGGACGCACTCAACAAATAGTCGGGACGCAACATGGCCACGCCGCTCGGCAGGCTCGAAGGAGCCACGAACTGGAATGCACGCCGCGTCGAGTCGCGCTGCGTATCGGCCACATCCACGCCCGCCGACAGCACCCATCCGGGTCGAACACGCGCCGTCACATCCGCTCCGACCGACCACAGATCCTCGTCAAGTTTCGAGAATGCGATATCGGCATACCCGGTCTGACCATTGTCCAGGCGGTTGATGTAATACGCCCCATAGGGGCTGGCCGCTTGATTGCTGCGTGAATAGCCGATGCCCAGCTCGTACGGCGCTTCGCGCTCTGAGCGTGAATATGACGCCCGCGCGCCAATCGTCATCGGATCGAGATTGAAGTTGCCGGTGAGCTGCGTGCTCATGAGCGTGCGTTCGTACAGCGCCGTCGCCTGCTCCGAGAAATCGACGCCCGGCCGCTGGCTGTTCTCCCTTCCCTCCCCCAGATCGGTGCGCTTCAGCGTGTCGTGGATGTAGAGATTGGTCCAGCGCAACGCGTTGCCATCGCCGAACTCATAGCCGAGTCCGACGAGTGCATTGGTCACCGCGCGGTTTTCCGTCGAAACGGTGCGATAGTCCTTATCGAGCGTCGACAGATCGAAACTGGCCGGTGTCTGCTGGAGGTTGTCACGCGTACGCCAGTCGTTGTTGAGGGAAGCCGTCGCAATCAGGCCCAACTCCGACTCATCGAACTGCCAGCTGTCGCCCGCAGAGATCGTGCCGGAATAATTGGGTGACACTTCATCGATCTTCTGCACCAGTGCGTTGCTGCGAGTCACGAGCTGACCGGCAATCGCACTCGTATCGACATTGCCTGCGCTGATCCGCTGCCCGCTCGACAGGAATGCCGCGAGGGCCGAAGGCGTCTTGCGGTTGCCGTAGCCGGTCCAGTCATCCTTGTTGCCGTAGTAGTCGTAGCCGAGCTGGCGCGTGGTCTCGGTATCGCCACTCACGCCAAAACTCACGTCCATGAACGACTGCCGCGGAATGGCCAGCGTGGTCAGGTTGATGACGCCGCCGCCGAACTCGCCGGGAAAATTTGGCGAGTAGGTCTTTTGCACGAGCGATGAAGCGATCACATCGGTCGGAAACAGATCGAGCGGCACGGCACGACGCATCGGTTCTGGACTCGGCAACGGCGAACCATTGAGCAAAGCGAGCGAGTAGCGATCGCCCAGTCCGCGCACATAGACGAATCCGCCTCCGACGACGCTCAATCCTGTGACCCGACCGAGAGCACCGGCAATATTGCCTTCGCCCGTGCGCGCAATATCCTCGTGCGACAGCACCGTGATCACCTGCGTCGTCTCGCGCTGTACGTCGCGCTCGCGCTTCCCTACGACCACCACGCCGGGCAATCCTCCCGGCATCGCCACATCGACCGAGCTGTTCGAGGCTGGTTCGAGTGCTGCTGTCGTCGCGGCGGGCTCTACCGCAGCGGAAGCGTCGACCTCCAGCGGTGTTTGAGCGAAGACCTGGGTTGAAAACGCAGTTGCGGCAAGGACCTTTCCCCACGTGCGCGGTTTGGCCATGTGATTCATCCGGTAGCTTGAGATTGAGATGCGTGCGGCGGTGGTACCCGCCGCACGGCGGCTGACTGTCAGTCGGCGAGCGAAGGCAGCGAAGTGCATGCCGTCCCCGTGGAACCGAAGCTCGCCGTTGCCGAGTTGCAGGTCCAACCCGCATACCAGGTATCACTGGCGTCCTTCACCGCACCGACGTAGTTCGTGCTGTCGAATGCCGCATCCAGGGTCTTCGGATCCGTTGCAACCGCAGCCGCTTCGTTGGCGCCATTGACGAACGTGTTCGCCAATGTGGCGGTGAAAGCGGCGTTGTTGTTCGCGCCCGCACTGAAAACGCTCGCGACCTGGTCGGCTGTCACACCTCCCGAGCCCATGAATTGCGTGGCTGCGCATTGCATGGATACCGATTGAAAGACCGGCGGACCTACTTTGTCGGTCGCGGCGTCGGTCGTGAGGATGTTGCTGCCGTTGAGCCGCAGGCACGCCATCGGGCTCGTCACCACGCCGTTCACGAGTGTGGCGTCGGCCTTGCCACGAAACAGCATGGCTGCGCTGTTACCTGTCGCCGGATTGCGATGCACGAAGGTGAAGTTCGCGATCTTGAGATTCGTGCGTGGCGACTGATCTTCGAGCGTATTGGCCGAATCGAGCTCGATGATGGAATCCGCGTTGCCGGAGGTCTTCTGCACCGCGATCACGTACTGCAGCGTGGCCTTGTACCCCGTGTCGATGTCGATGCTGTCGTCGTCCGCACCCGTGACCACCACGTGGCGCATATGGACCCGTCCACCGAAGTTCTCGAAGCCGTCATCCGAACTGTTGTGCGACTGGAAATAGTCGATGCCCGTGGCGCTGCCTACGCCGGAGAGCGTCAAGGACTGCAGCTCGCTGTTCGCAGAGAGCACGTAGCCCGAGTAGCGGATCTGCACATATTTGAGCGAACCGCTGTTGTCGTCGGGCGTCTCACCTCCGTAGTAGGCCGGATCGACGGCACCTTCGGTCTGGCGCTCGCAGGCCACCGTGCCAGGCGTCGCAGCTGGCGCAACCGTGCAATCGGTGATTGGCGCGCGACCTAACAGCACCACGCCACCCCACTGTCCCTGAGAATCGTCGGTCGCGAGACCCAGAACGTTATCGCGGCTCGTGAACACAATGGGTCGGGTCGAAGTGCCCACTGCATTGATGCGATTGCCGCGATTGACGGCCAGCCATGAAGTGCCGGTCTTGGCAAACACGATCACACCGGGGTCGATCGTCAGAATGACGGGCGCATCGGACGTCACCGCAGCACCGCGGTCGGGACCCACATCGACGCGGCCGTCGAGCGCATACAGCAGCCCGGGAACGCGAGCCAGCTTTGCACTGCGAGTGAGCTGATTCGGCAGCGTGCACACACGATAGGTGCCCGTCGGACCGGTGATTGTGCCGTCATCACGCAGACCTGCGGGGTCTTCGATGGTGGGACAGCCACTCGCAGGCTCGACCAGATCCGTTTGCGGCTCATCTGGAGTCGGCGTTGGAGCGGCGGGCGCGGGATTGTTGATCGTCACATTGCCGGTGCTTCCGGCAGAGGAAATCTCGTCAGCACCGCAGCCCGCCAGAGCGGCTGCCACTGCGCCTGTCACCAGCCAGTATTTGACTTTCATCGACACGTTCTCCCGAGCGTGAATCACTTGTTGAAAAGGCCGCGACTGTCATGACGAACAGTCGGGCACAGGCGTTGATTCGCCTTTGTGCGGGGGAGAAACGTAAGTGAGTCACATGACAGTCAGACGACTACACCATGACACTTGCGTGACGCAGACGCGTCAGCTCATCGGGAAATGGCAGCGAGGATCAGTGGACTCGGTCCGCTCGCGAGCGAACGCAAACCTCAGCCGCCGTCGACGTGAAGCGCGAGCCCTTCTTCGGAGTCCGCGCGCGAGATCAGACGATGCAATGGAAAGTGACAGGTGAACGTGCTGCCGCGGCCTTCGACACTTTCGATCTGGAGCGTCGCATCGTGTCGTTGCAGTGCATGTTTCACGATCGCAAGTCCAAGACCCGACCCGCCGAGATCACGCGAGCGACCTGAGTCGACGCGATAGAAGCGCTCGGTCAATCGCGGAATGTGTTCGGGTGCGATGCCCGCTCCCGTGTCGCGCACGGAGATGTGACCGCCCGCTGCGTCTGTCCACCAGCGCATTTCGATCAGGCCTTCGGTGGGCGTGTACTTCACCGCATTGGACACGAGATTCGACACGATCGAATGCACCTCGCCTTCGACGCCGAGCAGTCGGTCGTCGCTTTCCACGAGCACATTCACTTCGCGCGGATGGTGTTCGAGCGACATGACTTCGCGACGCAGCAGCGCGAGCATGCCGCCGATGTCGAGTGGCCGATCGATCGCACGCCGCGCTCCGGACTCGAGCCTCGAGAGCTCGAGCAGATCGTTGATGATGCCGCTCATGCGTTCTGCCTGACGGCGCATCTCGAGCACGGGAGAGTTCCATGCGGGATCGAGATTCTGATCGTCCGCCAGCGCATCGAGGTAGCCGGAGATGACCGTGAGCGGCGAGCGCAACTCATGCGAGGCATTGGCCACGAAATCCTTGCGGATCGACTCGATGCGCATTTCGCGACTGACATCGCGCACGATCAGCAACTGTCTCGGTGAAGCCTCGGTGCGCACGACATGGAACGCGAGATGTCGCCCACCTTCATACGGCTCGTACACGACCACACCTTCGACGGGATGACCGTGACGCAGGTATTCGACGAACGCAGGATGGCGAACGAGATTCTCGATGCGGATACCGAAGTCACGCTTGCGATGCAGATTGAGCCAGCCCGCGGCGCGACCATTGAACCAGAGGATTTCGTGCTCGGGCCCGAGCAGGATCGCCCCTTCGGGCATCGCTGTCGTGAGCCGGCGAAATTCGCGCAGCAGCCCGGTCACCTGCGCACGATGGTAATTCTTGCGACGGTAGATCCGGTCGATGATCGCAATGACTTCGCCCCACGGCCCTCTCATGTCCGGCGGAGGAAGATGTCGACGATGGCGCAGCCAGCGCTCGAGGCGGACCAGATTCCAGATCTGGAAGAACAGATAGATGCCGAAGACGATGGCAAGCGTGACGGCCAGATGCCCGGTGAGCAGACCGATCACGAAGGCCACCACGACGACGATCGCAAGCCGGGTCGCGGCCAGCCATCCCGTGGCTGCAATACTGCTCACGAACTTCATGCGAAATTGAACTCGGTCCGTGGGTGCGCACTGGTCAGCACGCGGCGCCGATCCCGCAGGATCTCGTGCGTTCGCATCGATGCCAGGAGATACGATTTACTCCGACCGCGTGGAGAAGCGGTAGCCGGAGCCACGTACGGTTTGAATGAATCGATCGTAGCCGAATGCCTCGAGCGCCTTGCGGAGACGACGGATGTGCACATCGACCGTACGCTCCTCGACATAGACATTTCCGCCCCAGACGCGATCCAGCAACTGCGTGCGACTGTACACCCGTTCGGCATGCGTCATGAAGAACGACAGCAGACGATACTCCGTCGGACCCAGCGGCACGGTGCGATCGCCCACGGTCACGCGCTGGCTGGCCGCATCGAGCACGAGCCCTTCGGCCTGTATGACTTCTTCGGCGCTGCCATTTCCAGAGCGACGCAGGACCGCGTTGATGCGTGCGAGGAGCTCACGCGGCGAGAAGGGTTTGGTGACGTAATCATCCGCTCCGCTATCCAGCCCGATGATCTTGTCCTGCTCTTCCGCCCGGGCCGTCAACATGATGACCGGCACTTCCTGAGTTTCCTTGTCGCGCTTCAGCGCCCGGGTGAGCTCCAGACCGCTCATCTCCGGCAGCATCCAATCCACCAGCACCAGATCGGGAATACGATCCGCAATGCTCGCGCGCGCTGCGCTGACGTCCGCTGCTTCACGAACCTCGAAGCCGCTGCGCCGCAATCCGAATGCAATCATTTCCCGAATGGGGCGCTCGTCCTCGACGATCAGAATCTGTCTGGCTGTCATGCGCTAGGTAACCTCTGATCAATTCGCCATTCGCAACCATAGTTGCTTCGCCCACCGAAGCATTTCAACCGGTTGCAGACTTGCGAAGGTCAGGGAAGTCGATAAATCAGAGCTTCCCTAGATGTATTCACGAAGATGAAGTGTCGGGAACATTACAGCAACCGATTATTACAGTTCGGTTAAGCAACCCTGCACGCGGCGAGAACCACACTCACCTTTGCTACTTCTTCGCTACGGCTACGTTATCCCGCAGATAGACCGGCTGCGCGTGACTGGCCGGCTGACCTCTGCCCTGCTCCAGCTCACTCTCGGCGATGAATGCGATCTCTTTCGCTCGGGGCAATGCCTGCGCATGAATCGGCAGCGCGTCAAATCGCTCCGCGAGTAATGGATAGGCCGAAAAGCCGGTGCCGATGGCGATCGTGAGATCGCTCGGATCGACATCCACGCCTGCAGGCGGGCCGACTCGTTCCGGTCCGACGGAGAGGACGCGACCTGTAAGCGCTTCCGATCCGAAGACCCCCCAATACACCTCCTGCATCCGCGCATCCATGCAGACCAGGATGCGCGCGCCGTCGGCAGCGACCTGTTGAGCGACGGCCGCAAGATTCGAAACTCCGACGGTAGGCAGATCCGCGCCGAATGCGAGACCCTGAGCAACACCGATCGCGATACGAACGCCGGTGAAGCCGCCGGGACCTCTGCCGTATGCAAGGCCATCGAGCTGATTCAGCGAGACGCCTGCCTCGGATAGGACATCGCGAACCATGGGAAGAATCAGATCCGCGTGGCCCCGAGGCGTCTCGATCTGACGTTCGATCGTCGCGCCGTCGATGCGCAAAGCCACCGAGCATCGCTCGGTCGCCGTATCCAGTGCCAGGATCTTCACGAAACGCGGGCCTCCGCATGAACATGCACACCGACTGCCTCGAGACGCGAGTGCAGAAACTGAGTGACTTCCTCCAATCGATGCGTAACCGGCATCGGCGGCAGGCTGTCCAGAAAAATCCGGCCATAAGGTCGGGTCCTGACACGTTGATCACAAAGCATGATGACCCCGAAGTCTTCATGATCGCGGATGAGGCGTCCCACGCCCTGCTTCAATGCGATCACCGCCTGCGGAATCTGCTCTTCCATGAAAGGGTTGCCGCCACGGTGCTCGATCGCATTCAGGCGCGCTTTGAGCACCGGATCATCCGGCACTGCGAACGGCAGCTTGTCGATGATCACGACGGACAGTGCCGGACCTTTCACATCGACGCCCTCCCAGAAGCTGCTCGTCCCCAGAAGAACGGCATTGCCGAATTCGCGAAAGCGCTTCAGAAGCGCATCGCGCGGGGCTTCGCCTTGTATGAGCACTGGAAACGGCAGCGTCGGGCCGAGCCTGCGAAACAGAATGTCGGCAGCCTCGCGCAAAGCACGATGGCTGGTAAACAGCATGAATGCGCGACCGCCGCTGGCCTGCAGCACAGGCAGCGCCGCATCGACCACCTGCTGCGGATAGCGTCCGGAGGATGGTGCATCGAGACCTTTCGGCAAATAGAGCAGCGCCTGCTGAGCGAACTCGAACGGACTGTCGAGACGCACGGTCAGTGGATCGAGCATGCCCACGCGTCGAACGAAATGATCGAAGCTGTCGCCGACCGCGAGCGTCGCTGACGTACAGATCCACGCGCTCGAATGCGTACTGATCAGCTCGCCGAGCTGCTCCGACACATCGAGCGGCACATAGTGAAATGACACGCCATATCGACTCTGCTGGGCCCAGCGCACGCTCGCAGCTCCGCGCTCGCCGTGATCCAGGATCAGTGCGAGGCGCGAGCTCAGCTCTGCTGCGCGTCGTTTGATCGATGCAAGCCCGGAGGCGCCTTCGGAAACTTCCGCCAGCGACTTGGTGAGATCCTCCAACGCGAACTCCAACGACTCGAGCGCCTCGATCGTCGCGCTTGACCACTGTGCGAATTCGGCACGCTCGCTCTTTCCACCCAATGCGTCCTGCAGATCGAACGTGCGCCGCTCGATGGTCTGAGTGAATCGTGTCGCCGCTTCGCTCGATGCTGCATTGAGCACCAGCTCTGCGGTCAGATCCTGAGCAAGCGCTTCGAGCTGCCGGCTCGACACGGCAAAGCCGAGGAACATCGAGGCGACTTCGGGGAGCTGATGAGCTTCATCGATCACGATGGCATCGGCACCCGGCAACAGATCGCCGAAACCCTCCTCCTTCAATACCAGATCGGCCATCAGCAAATGATGATTGACGATCACCACGTCGGCGGCCTGCGCTTCGCGCCGTGCCCGCATGACATGGCAGCGCTCGAACATCGCGCACTCCGCACCGACGCAGTTGTCGCGATTCGACGTGACCCAGGGCCACACAGGTTCCGATTCGCCGAATTTCACGAGCTCCGCAATGTCGCCGCGCTGAGTGATCCGCGCCCAGTCACGCACATAAGGCAGCGCCGTGGCCACTTCGCGACGCAGACCGCGCGAGACAGCCTGCTGCTCGGTGAGCTCGAGACGATGCAGACACAGATAATTCGCACGACCCTTGAGCAGCGCGACACGCACCGGTCGTCCGAGCGCCGCCGCCACGGTGGGCAGATCTCTTCTGAAGAGCTGGTCCTGCAATGTGCGCGTACCCGTCGATACGATGACGCGCTTGCCGGAGAGCAGTACCGGGACCAGATAGGCGTACGTCTTGCCCGTGCCCGTGCCCGCCTCGACCACGAGTCGGCCGCGCGAATGCAAGGCCGAGGCGACCTCGCCTGCCATCACGATCTGTTCGCGACGTACCGTGAATCCCGGCACCGCGCGTGCGAGTGGACCTTCTGCACCGAAGATGTCTTCCCAGTCGTGCATGGTCAGAGGAACACCGCGCGGAAGCGCGCGAGCGCGACGGCTCCAGGAGCGAGCGAATTGCGCAGACGCCAACGCACGTGAGTGTAGTCGCGCGCAGTCGCCGGTCGCGTCAATGCAGAACGATCCGCATTCGACTGCACCAATGCGGCAGCCGACTGATCGGTGTACATCAGCTCGCCTTCCTTACCGAACGTGATCCCATCGACCGAGACGCTGATCTGGGCACCGGGCCCCGACGCCGAAGCACGCACATACCTCGTGTTCTGCGGGATCCGCTGCACGACCTCCACGTTCTGCGCCGGCACGTTCGCCGTGTTTCGAATGCGCACCGTGTAGTAGATCTCCTGCCCTTGCCGCAGGATCTGCGCAGGCACGAGCCGCACGACGCGACGTCCCGGGGAGACTTCGACTTCCTGGCGCACTTCCGCAACGAGAGAGATCTCCAGTCCGTCATTCGCACGCGCAACGCCACCGCTTGCCGCCACCGCGTACAACAGAAGCATCAGCAGCCGCATTCCACATCGCCAGAGATTGTCGAGCGCTGTCTTGTGCATGACACTACTCGGCATCAGCGACACTGCATCGAAACGGCGCGAGGTCGGCTTGCATACATCGCAAATTGCAGCGAATCCCAGACTCACGATGCACTTTCGATTTCATAACGACGTCGGACCTATGCGAGTACGCCTATAATCGAGACCACGATGAATTCGGCCGCTGCTCATCGGAGCTGCGACCAATGCTGAGGACTGCAACGCAATGACCATCAATGTCTCGCTGGATTCCTGGATCAACGAAGTCGCGCAACTGACGAAACCTGATTCCATTCACTGGTGTACGGGCTCGCAGGAGGAGAATGCGCAACTGATCGAACGCATGCTCGCCAGTGGCGATCTTACCAAGCTCGATTCCTCCACCCACCCCGATTGCTACCTGCATCGCTCGCATCCCTCGGATGTCGCGCGCGTCGAGCATCTCACCTACGTCTGCACGAATGCGCGCGAGGACGCAGGGCCGAACAATAACTGGATGAGCCCGGAGGCGGCGCACCAGCGAATGAACCAGCTGTTCGAGGGTGCCATGCGCGGCCGGACGATGTATGTCGTCCCCTATTGCATGGGTCCCATCGATTCTCCTTATGCCCGCTGTGGCGTGGAGATCACGGACAGTCCTTATGTCGTCGTGAACATGCGCATCATGACCCGCATGGGCAGCGCCGCGCTCGATCGCATCCGGCGCGAAGGCAAGTTCGTGCGCGGCCTGCATTCGCTGGGCGACCTGAATCCCGAGCGTCGTTTCATCATGCATTTTCCGGAAGAGCTGCTCATCCAGAGCGTGGGCTCCGGGTACGGCGGAAATGCCCTGCTTGGAAAGAAGTGTCATGCACTTCGCATCGCAAGCTGGCAGGCACGCAGCGAAGGCTGGCTCGCCGAGCACATGCTCATCATGGGACTGCAGAGCCCCGAAGGTCGCACGCACTACATCGCAGGCGCCTTCCCCTCCGCGTGCGGCAAGACGAATCTCGCCATGCTCGTACCGCCCGAGAGCCTCAAGGGCTGGAAGATCTGGACCATCGGCGATGACATCTGCTGGATGCACATCGGCAGCGACGGTCAGTTGCGCGCAATCAATCCCGAAGCAGGCTACTTCGGTGTCGTGCCGGGCACGAATCGCAAGACCAACCGCAACGCGTACGAAATGATCCAGCGCGAGACCATCTTCACCAATGTTGCGGTTACCGCCGACGGCCAACCCTGGTGGGAAGGACGCGAGGACGGTACTCCTGTACTCGACTGGCAGGGCAGACCTTACGAAGGCAAAGGCGCTGCTGCGCATCCCAACTCGCGCTTCACCGTCTCCGCTCGCAACAACCCGACGTACTCGAGTCTCGCGGAAGCGCCGGAGGGTGTGCCGATTTCGGCGATCCTGTTCGGTGGTCGCCGCCGCGAAGTCGCACCTCTGGTGTACGAAGCCCGCAACTGGACCCACGGCGTTCTGATCGGTGCCGGCATGGCCTCGGAAACGACGGCAGCTGCGGTCGGACAGATGGGCGTCGTGCGGCGCGACTCGATGGCCATGAAGCCGTTCTGCGGCTACAACTTCGGCGATTACTGGAAGCACTGGCTCTCCTTCGAATCGCGCGCAAAAAAGCTCCCTCGCATTTTCCACGTCAACTGGTTCCGTCAGGATGCACAGGGCCGGTTCATGTGGCCAGGCTATGGCGAGAATCTGCGCGTGCTGCAGTGGATCGCCGATCGTTGCGATGAGCGCGCGTCCGCGGTCGAAACGCCGATCGGCTATCTGCCGACGCCCGAGGCGCTGAATCTCGAGGGACTTTCGCTCGAGCAGGAAACACTGCGCACCTTGCTGTCGGTGAACCCGCAGGCATGGAGCGAAGAGCTGAGCGCAATCGATACTTATCTGAAGGAGTTCGGCGATCGAGTGCCGGCGGAGCTGCAGCGCGAGTTGCAGTCGATCCAGTCGCAATTCGAGTCGCAGACGAGGCTTGGCAACGCAGCCTCGATGTAAGGCGCTATTCCTCGCAGATGAAGCGCAGGGTCAGGGACGACCCGCTCTCGGGCACGCGGCCGAAGCCGATCATGCCTTCACCCTTGAGATGCATGCTGTCGCGACGTACGAAGGCTTCCTCACCCTCTTTGGTCGTGACGAACGTTCCATTGGTGCTCTGATCGACGAGCAGGAACTTGTTGCGCGAAAACTCGATGCGCGCATGAAGGCGCGATATCAGGTTTCCCTTCACGACGACGTCGTTCTCTTCCGCACGGCCGATCGTGATGTTGCTGCGTGAATCGTCGAGCGTCATTTCCTGGCCGAGGAATTTGAGCTTGAGCCGGCGCGGCCGCTGCTTCTCGCGCGAGACGGCGGCGCTCAACGCAATGGCGGGCAACATGCTCGTGGCATCTTCCTTCTGCCACAGCACTTCGTAGAGCTCATCCTCACTGGTCTTGCCCTTGAGCGTCGCGACGTCGATCTGTCGCACGGCCGATTGCCACTCGGGCGCCAGGCGCTCCACCATGGCGCTCGTCACCATGACCTGTCCGGCCTTGGCCTGGCTGGTCATGCGATTGGCGGTATGGACGGCCGCTCCGAAAATATCGCGGTTCTCGAGCACCACGGGTCCGAAATGTCCGCCGATGCGGATCGAGATCGGCTGACCTTCGACCTTCAGTTCGGAATGCGTCCGGATATCATGCTGCATGCGGCTCGCAGCATTGAGCGCGTCGTTCGCCGTGGGGAACGTCGCCATGATCTCATCGCCGATCGTCTTGATCACGGTGCCATGGTTCTGCTCGGTGGCGGACCGCATGATTTCCACGCAGGTCAGCACCATGTCGCGCGCGCGCAGATCTCCCATGACTTCGTAGATCCGCGTGCTGCCGACGACGTCAGCAAACAAAATGGCCAGTTCGATGTCTTTTCCCATGACCTCTTTCGTGCCTGAAGCAGGTTACGCGACTCACCACCTCACGTGGCATGCGGAGCCCCTACGTCCGGGCTGATCGAGCCGTGAACGAGGCTCCGCCTCAGCTGTCCCATTCGCCTGTCGCCCTTCTGTGAGGTCCACGGCCCATGGGGCGAAGGCATTATATACACAACGCAACATAAGCTCGCCGCCCTGGCGTGCCAACGATGGAGATCGTGAAATGAAAGCAATGCGGCCGCGGCTCTGTGTCTCACTTGCCCTACTCGTCGTGAGCACTTTACCCATCGGAGCGCGAGCGGCGGACTGGACCGATGAGAATCTGGCCGCAGCAGCAGCGCTCAGGGATCAGGCATTGGCCGGCACACAGGCATTCGACCACGTCAGTTCGCTCGTCACCGACGTCGGTCCGCGTTTTGCCGGATCTGCGGGCGACGCGGCGGCCGTGCGCTGGGCACAGAATCGACTGGCCGCGCTCGGATTCTCCAACGTGCGCACGCAGGACGTACTCGTACCGCAGTGGATTCGGGGCACGGCGGAGGCTTCGATCATCGCGCCCTCTCCCCAGCCGCTGGTGGTGGCAAGCCTGGGTGGCAGCATCGGCACGCCGGAGGCCGGAATCGAAGCCCCTGTCGTCACGGTAACTTCTCTCGAGGCGTTGAAGGCACTTCCAGCCGGCGCTGTCGACGGCAAGATCGTGTTCATCGATCAGCGCATGCCTCGTACACGCGATGTCAGCGGCTATGCATCGACCGTCGCGATCCGCTCGCAGGGCCCGAGCATTGCCGGCGATCTGGGCGCGGTCGCACTCGTGATTCGGTCGGTCGGCACATCTCCAGACCGCTTTGCGCACACGGGCTCGGTCGCGTATCGCACCGACGCACCGCGCATTCCCGCATTCGCCCTGTCCAATCCCGATGCCGACCTGCTCGCACGCGAGAGCCAATCCGGCAAACCCGTGAGCATGCGTGTGCGTTCGACCGCACGGGATCTGCCACCTGCGTGGTCGGCGAATGTGATCGGCGAGATTCCCGGGACCGACCGCGCCAACGAGATCGTGCTGCTCGGAGCGCATCTGGATTCCTGGGACTTAGGTCCCGGCGCGGTCGATGACGGCGCTGGCGTGGCCATCGTCACCGAGGCCGCACGACTGATCGCTAAATCCGGCCGTAAGCCCTCGCGCACGATTCGCGTCGTGCTCTTCGCCAACGAGGAGTTCGGGCTCTCGGGCGCTCGCGAATACGCAAAGGCAATCGGCGATGAAGTCGGCCGCCACGTCATCGCGTTCGAAGCGGATCTCGGCCAAGGTCCGGTGTGGCGCCTGGAGTCGCAGGTCGATCCGCAGGCATTACCTGCGATCGGGCAGATTCATACGGTGCTCGAGCCGCTGAACGTGGAGCTCGGCTCTGAAAACACCGCGACCGGCGGCTCGGATCTGCGGCCGCTGCGCGCGGCGGGTGTGCCGATTCTCGAGCTCGCCCTGGACGCGACGACTTACTTCGATGTTCACCACACAGCGAACGACACCCTTGCCCTGATCGATCCGAAAGTGCTCGATCAATCCGTAGCCGCCTATGCGGCCGCCGCATGGCTCGCCGCAACCAAGGAAGGCGACTTCGGCCGGCTCGCGGTCGAAGAGAAAAAGGAATAGCCGCGACGTAGGGAAGCTCTGATTTATCGACGCCCCCGACCTTCCCGAATTTGCAACTGCCTGAAATACAGCGGCGATCGAAGCGGCTGGTACTACAAAAGGCGATTGATCAGAGGTTACTCAGGCGACGATTCGCAGCGCCTCGATCAGCACGTCGGCATTCGCCGCCGGCTGTGCTGATCGTTCGGAGAGGAATCGGCGCCACGCACGCACGTTCGGCAATCCGGCGTACAGGCCCTGAATATGACGCACCATCGTGCGCAGGCGATGACCTTCGCGCATGCGCTCGCTGCAATAGCGCGCGTACTGCTCGACGACATGCTCGCGTGACGGCGGCGTCCAGGTCGGATCGATCAACGTACGTTCGAGCTCCGCGAGAATGTAGGGGTTGTGATACGCCTCGCGACCGAGCATCACGCCGTCGAATCGCTGCAGAAGATCGCGCGAAGCTTCGACCGTGCGAATGCCACCGTTCACGATGAACGACAACTGCGGATGATCGTCGATGAGCCGCGCGGCCACGTCGTAGCGCAGCGGCGGAATTTCGCGATTCTCTTTCGGACTCAAACCGTTCAGCACCGCGCGTCGCGCATGGATGACGAACGTATCGCATCCTGCCGCCGCGATCCTCGCGACGAACTCGGAGAGCAACTCGTACTCATCGCGCTCGGGATGAGGTAAAGGCTCGATACCGATGCGGCACTTCACAGTGACCGGAACGCTCGTCGCAGCGCGCATTGCGCCGACGCATTCCGCCACGACCTGCGGCTCGGCCATGAGGCACGCACCGAAACGTCCGCTCTTCACCCGATCGCTCGGACATCCGCAGTTCAGATTGATCTCGTCGTAGCCCATCCCGGCGCCGATGCGCGTCGCCATCGCAAGCTCGCGCGGATCGCTACCGCCCAACTGCAACGCGACCGGATGCTCGGCGGGATCGTAAGCAAGCAGCCGCTCTGCCTGACCGCGAACGATCGCGGCGGCAGTGACCATCTCCGTGTACAAAAGCGCACTCGGGCTCAGCAATCGCAGCAGATAGCGGCAATGACGATCGGTGTAGTCCATCATCGGAGCAACGCACACGCGCCGATCCAGCGAAACCGCTGATTGATCGTGCGAAAAGCCTATGTTTTCAGGGTTTTCCATGCTGGGCGTTGCTGCGGGATTTCTGCGAATTTCGGCGCGTTTTTGAGTTGCGGCTGGTACAAAGTTGGTACAAGAATAGCCCGTACCAGCTGGAGACAACAGTGGCCACAATTCGAGTACGCAAGCGAGCCGATGGTTCGCTCGGATATACGGCCCAGATCCGCATTCACAACGGCAAGGCTGTCGTACATCAGGAGGCGAAGACGTTCTCGCGCCGCGTCGCTGCAGAGAAGTGGGCAAAGGCGCGCGAGGTCGAGCTCGAGGATCCCGGAGTACTCATGCGTGCCCAGGAGGGCGAAGTCTCGCTTGCGGCGCTCATCCGGTGGTACATCGATGAGTTTCAGCAGGTGTCGAAGTGGCAGAGGAGCAAGCAGGCGCAGCTGAAGTTCCTCGAGAAGCATCCCACCGGCAAGGTCAATGCGCTTGCTCTCGATGTTGCAACTCTCATCAATCACATTCGATCGCGCAGAGCAACAGGCGCGGGCCCGTCGACGGTTGGAAACGACCTGACGTGGATCGGTGTCGTACTGCGCGCTGCAAAGAGCGTCAGAGCAGTACCGCTAAGGCCTGATGTCGTGGAGGAGGCTCGCACCGCCTGCCGTGAATTGCGGCTGCTCGGCAAGAGTAAGCGCCGCGATCGACGGCCGACACCACAGGAACTCATCAAACTGCATGAGTACTTCAATCGCCGCGACCTGCGTTCACGCATTCCGATGAGCGACATCATGTGGTTTGCGATCGCTTCAGCGCGCCGCGAAGCAGAGATTTGCCGCCTTGAATGGAAGGCAATGCCGCCCGCGTGCGGGGCGCCGCGGTTGCACATTCCATGCCGACGATCCCGAAGCATTGATCGTCTTCATCACATGCAATGGTGAGCTCGGAGTGTTCAACACGGCGAGAGAATTGTGCTGACACAGAATATGAAGCGGTGAGCCGGAAGGAACGCCACCTCAGATGAGAATGCTCAAGATCACGGCTGCCGGGTGTTCAGGTGCTCGTCGAAAAACTCGAGAACCCGTTTCCAATAGTCCTTCTGGTTCGCGGCTGCCTCGAGAACGTGGCTCTCTCCGTCATAGCGCAGGTATGTCACCTGCTTGTTCAGGCGCTTCATGCCGGTCCAGACCTGATCTGATTGTTCGATGATGCCGAAATCCGCCGTCCCCGCTTGAATGATGAGCGGCGTTTCGATGCGGTCGAGGAAGTAGATCGGCGAGTTCATGACGTAGCGCAGCGGAACCTCCCAAGGCGGCGCGCCCATGCTTCCACCTCGATTCTCCAGCCATGGAATTCCGGCCCCATGCCACGCGCCGTGGTACGAGGTCAGATCGCCGATGCCGGCGTTCATAACGGCTGCCTTGAAGCGCGTCGTCTGTGCGATCAGCGCGAGCGTGGAATAACCGCCATTACTGTTGCCCATCACGGCAAGCCGATCCGGGTCCGCAATACCGAGTTCCACGACCTTGTCGATCGCAGGCATGACGGCTTTCATGAGATCTTGCATCGGCGTGCCCTTGCGAGTCGGAATGTCGGGCCACATCACCGCATAGCCCCGCGTCGTCAGCATATGCATGTTGAACGCGTCCACCCCAGTCAAGCCGAAGCGGTTGAGGCTCTCGGCAGCCGCCTCGGCATTGCTGGCATACACCCACAGCACGAGCGGGTATCGCTGCCCTGACCGATGATCCGCGGGCAACAGCAGACTGGCCTGCAGCGGATTGCCGTCGTGACTTCGAAACTCGACGAGGCGGCTCTTTCCAAACGTGTACCGCTCGAGCCCCGGGTTGATCGAAGTCAACTTCTCCGAGCGGCGCGAGGAAAGATCTAAACGCCACAAGTCTTCGTCCCGATCACTACTCTCAGCCGCGAACACGAGTGAGCGATGATCCGGAGACATGACGGGCCGTCCGCTAAAGTTTCCGTACGCCTTGTCTTCCTCGAGCAGTTGAGTCACGCGGCCGCTCGCAACGTCGATCATCGCGAATCCGTCTCGGTGAGTCTTTGCATCGCGGGTCGACACGTAAAGGAAGCGCGTGTCGTCGGCGGACGCGACGCGGTTTTCAGCCGGGTCCCCGACAATGATCTGTTTGCGCACCGCTGTGTTCTGCGTCAACGGCCGTCCTTGCCCAGCCGCAACGTCGATCTTCCAGATCTCCGCATCGCTTCCAACTACATAGAGGTACCGTGCTTCACCGTCCCACAATGGTGGACGAACACCGAGACGAAAATGATTGTCCGGTGCTCCGGACACCCGCCGCGTTGCTCCATCCACGGCTGTGACGTACAAATCGCCTGTCGTCGGACGCAACGAGCTGGCGCGCGACGCCTCGACCTGCGCCCGACGCTTCTCGACATCGACCGAGGCATACGCAACGTACCTGCCATCGGGCGACCAACTGAATGCGCCCACGGCCGTTTGCACGACCGTCGGTGCGAGCTGGCGCTGCACGCCGCTGCTCAGATCGATCAGCACCAATTCGTAGGTATCGCCGCCCGCTCCCGACCTCTCGTTGAGACAGGCCAACTGGCGACCATCCGGCGACAGTCGATGAAACCGAATCGGAAGATGTCGCGCTCGTCGCTCGACCGCGCCTGTCACGGCATCCATCAGGCCGACATCGAGCACGTAAGGATTCGAGTCCGACTGCGTCGAACGCTGAGACTCGAGTGCAGGACGTGGAGACACAAATACATTCACCGTGGATCCTGGCTCTTTGTCCACGTCGACCTTGGCGCTTTCGACATGCGCTTTCGAGGTTTCATCGAGAGGTTCCTCCGGATGCAGCATCACCAGCACCGTTCGTGCATCAGGCAGCCAGATCGGCACATCGAAGGCGAACCACTGCCGTGTGATCGCGTCCGACACTTTGCGGAACGTGTCGCTCTCTCGCTCCCAGATCCATAGCTTCGCTTGGCCGTCGCGATTCGAGTGAAACGCGAGCATACGACCGTCGGGCGACCACGACGGGGCCCAATTGCCACCGACCGCGGCAGTTAGATTCCGAGTGCGGCCGCTCTTCAGCGCGACGAGCCATATGTCGCATCCTCTGCTGCGATACTCAGCATCGTTGATCAGCGGCGTGCCTATCTCATGGGCTTGAATCGAGAATCTGCCGGGATCACAGACATTCGTCGCTAACAGCTCGCCATCCGGCGAGATCGTCGCGCTCACACCGGTGACATGGAAGGCCTTCGCCGTCGTCAGATCCTCGATCTGTGGCGCAACATTCGACGCACGCACAGGTGTAGAAACCAGTGACACCATGCCCGCCATCAGCATGCTGGCCGCCACGCATAAGATGAGTTGCCTGCGTATCATCGAAGGTCCTTTGAAGGAAGTCCTGTCTGGCATCGTGATCTCGTGCGCGTCACCATGGCGGCAAGTGACTCACCTGCCGCCACCGATGACGATGACCGATCTACCAGCGCGCCGTGAGTTGCGCGCCGACGAAACGACCTTCGGGATTCGCGTTCACTCCGTCGAAGTAAAGACCGGAGATGCTGCCGACGTACGGCGGGTCGCGATCAAAAAGATTCGTCGCCGTGAACGTCAGCACAGTTTTCTCGAACAGGTTCCGTGAGAGCCCGGAGTCGATGCCGAGCTGAATGTTGAGATCCACCGTCGTCCACGACGCGACCGTGGAGCGTTGGCGCGCGTCGCCCGCGGCGAACACTCTGCGATCACGATACCCGTCAACATAATTGACGAATACCGTTGCCGCGAGCTCGCCATGAGTAAATGAGAGGCTCTCTCGCAGCCGGAGATCGACCGGCTGCCAGACCGTATTCATTTGATTGATCTCGGCCGCGCCCGGCGTCGTGCGCTCACGATACTTCAGGAGCTGCGTGCCGCTCAGCTGCAGGCCCCAGTCTCCAATACGGCTTTCCCATCCATAGCTCACGGACACGTCCACGCCGCTCATGTGGACACCAGCGAGATTCGTGAGCCGACGATCGACGATCGCGGTCACGTCACCCGTGGGCAAGGGCCCGGCGCAGAAGCAATAGCGACGTGGATGTGCGAGCAGCGCATTGACGTCTGCTGGACCGGGATTGCGCTCGACGAGGAACGCGTAGCTGGGATCGAGCAGCACCTCGAGGAAGTTGTAGCCGGTCTGAAACGGATCGCGAATGCGATCCTGAAAATCAATGTCGAAATAGGTTGCAGAAAATTTCAGCTCCGGCATCACTGAGGGCTCGAAGTCGAAACCGGCCGTCCAGTTCGTCGACTCCTCCGGCCCGAGATCGACGCCACTTCCGACAAGTACGATCGCGGTCGTATCACCGGATGTGTCGGCGAATAGCCCGTCGTAAACGTAAGGCCGAAAATCCGCCGGGTTCATTTGATATAGCAAGGGCGCCTTGAAGGACGTACCCCACGTCCCCCGCACGTTCACTCCGTTCGCCGCTCCCCAAGCTAGACCCACCTTTGGATTGAAGCTGCTGCCAAAATCGCTGTACTCCTCGTAACGCCCGGCGAACGTCAGCTCCAGGCGCTGCAAACCGGTGCGCGCGTTCTGCGGCCCCACGAGCGGCACCCGAAGCTCCGCAAAAACAGCTGCAATGTCACGCTCGAGCTCTGTTGCCAGGATCGGATCCCGATCGACGAATTGCTCGTCGCGGTACTGACCTCCGATGGCGAGACGCATCTCTCCGCCTGGCAACGTCGCCAGTGGACCGTCCGCCGTCACGCTCCCAGACCACACCTGTGCTTCGTAGTCGTACGGATCGACCTTGATCGGCTCGAGGCCCGAGATCGTGCGATTGCGATCGAACGTCCCCGAGGCCCGCAACAGCCAGTCGCGATTCATGTCGGCAATGAGATTCAACGAGCCGCCGTATTGTTTCACTTCCGACACAGACATGATGTCGAGATCGAGACCGGCGAGCCCATACACGAAGTCAGACTCGCGCTCGCCATAGAACAGGTCCGAAGAGAGCTCCATGCGTTCCGAGAGCCGTTGAGACACCGTGGCGAAAACGCCGTTGCGGCGCTGCTCGGGGACGAGATCCAAACTCGTGGTGTCGCCGTCGAGCGGCGTAAACGACCGGTCGGTCGAGTCTAGCCTGCTGCGTCGGTAGTGGTCGTAGCTTACGAGCAGTTGCCCCGACTGCCAGGAATGCCCGAAGGCCTGGCTGGCCTGGAACTCATCATGGTTTCCCTCGGTGACGGTTCCGTATCGAACGCGCGTCTCCGCGCCCTCGAACTGTTTTCGCAGCGACAAGTTGACCACACCGCCGATCGCGTCCGAGCCGTAGATCGCCGATGCGCCGTCGGTCAGCACTTCGATCTGCTCGATCGCACTCAGTGGAATTAACGAGATGTCGACGTAGTTGCCGACACCAGCCGACGCCAAGCGGCGGCCATTCAGCAAGACCAGCGTCGAGCTGCCGCCGAGCCCACGCAGATTCAACGCGGCGCCGCCACCCACGCTCGGGGTCTCACCGCCGTTGACCGCGCCAAACGTCGTTTCGGAAATATTGTTGAGATTTTGCGGCAGCTTTTGGACGAACTGCTGCGTCGTCGCATACCCACTCGCTTCGATATCCGCACGATCGAACGTGATCACCGGAGACGACAGATTCTGCGCGCCGCGGATGTGACTCCCCGTCACAACCACTTCCTCCAACTCGATGCGAGCCGCTCGGGCGCCTTCGTCCGATTTCGTTTGTGACTGCCTTTCCGGCTCGTTCGACACGTTCGCCTCTGCCACTCGAGTGAAACGAAAGTCGTCGTCATCACGTACCTGCGTCCTTTGTGCCGAGTGATTCACCAACGCCACCGTCGACTCGCCAATCGCGCGGAACTTGAGCTCGGTGCCCGAAAGCAGTTTCTGCAGTGCGTCGGAAATCGTGAGACGCCCCGAAACGCCTTGTGTCGCGACCGCGGAAACGTCTTCACCCGCAGTGACGATCTGTACTCCGGTCTGCTGCGAGAATTCGATGATCGCAGCCGAAAGCGATTTCGGCGGGATATTGAACTCGACCTCCTGCGAGAGATCCTGCGCATTCGCGCCAAGACCGAGCGCCAGCAGAATCGCCGAAGCGATCGCGCGCGCAGACTTTGCATTCGACATCTCGTGGCTCCCCGTGTTGTTTTCGTGCGTGCGGCGATCGAGCCGCACAGATGTGATTACGCTGGGGAATCACAAACCGGAAATGAGGTCGTCATCGAACGCTCAACGTGCTCCTCGCGCGACGAGTTGGACATCGTCTCCATGCTTCACGACATCGACCGGAAAGACTTCCTGCAGAGCAAGCAACCAATCATCGATTCGATCCCGATACACAGTCCCCGTGAAGGACCGCTGCGCCAGCGCAGGATCGGTGATGACAATGGAGAATGCCGAATACCGATTGACGTCCGCGACGACCGCGCCAAGCGGCTCGTCGACGAAACTGAGCGCGCCATCCACGCGAGCAATCGCAATTTGCGGATCAATCGGAACGATATTGAAACTGCGCGTCGATGCGGTGAACGCCGCCTGCTCTCCTGCACGCAGCTGCACCTGATGCGTTGACGCATTCGCCGATTCGCGCACTCGATCGTCATCCGATTCTGGCGCCACACGCACGACGCCTTCACTGACCGCCACGACCGTCCGATCGGTCGACCTCCTGACCGTGAAGGCCGTCCCCACTGCCGTCACCCGCACCGCGCCAGCTTGAACGATGAACGGCCGTTGCGGATCCTTCACGACGTCGAACAACGCCTCGCCGGCATCGACGGAGATGAAACGCTCGGTGTTGGTAAATCGAGCGACGATACGCGTCTTCGCCCCGAGATCCACGCGTGAGCCATCCGCGAGAATCTGGCTGCCCTGTTCCGCGACATTCGTCGTGAGCACTTGCGCCGGCGGCTGTCGATACGTCCGCCACGCGTAGTTGCTGACAAACGCGACGATGCCAATCGCGAGCAGCACGCTTGCTGCGCGGACGAAGTGCGCCGAAAAACGTCGACGTTGCGCACCTGATTCGCCTGCACGTTGAACACGCAGGCGATTTGCCGCGGATATCACTTCAGGCGCATCGAATGCGCCCCAGACTGCCTGCATCCGATCGAACGCATCGAGGTTGCCCGCAGCCGCTCCACACCACTTCAACCACTCGCCGAGCAGCTTCTCATCCGACGGCGAATCCCGCAGCCGCTGCAACCATTCCGCCGCCTCTTCGAGCTGTTGCGTCGTGAGGTCCTCGTTCTCTGTGCTCATCGCTTCGCGCCCTCCTTTGCTTGCTCAGGCGTTGCTCCATCGGCGCGCAGCCGGCAGTAGACCAGTGCGTGAGTGATGTAGTTACGCACCATTCGTTCGGTGACGCCGAGTCGTGCCGCGATTTCCTGCTGCCCCACACCATCGAGCCGGTACAACAGGAATGCATCACGGCACTTCGGCGGCAGCTCCTCGAGCCCGGCGATGAGCGCGCCCAATTGCTCGCGCGCGAGCGTGCGCCGACTCGGCTCTTCGAGGTCGGTTTCGAGTTCGTCCGTCGGTACATCTTCTTCATACCGATAGCGCCGTCCGCGTTGACGCAATCGATCGACGGCGAGATTCGTCGCGACCCGAAACAAATAGGCCTTGAGGAAGCTCTCCGCGCCTGGCTGATGGAGCTGCAACACGCGCACGTAGGCTTCCTGTGCGATTTCCTTCGCCTCCTGCAACGAGCGCAGCCGCATCGCCAGGTAGCTCACGAGCGATCGGTTGTGCTCGCGAAACAAGCGCGCAACGGTTTCCGCGCGCGCACGATCGCCATCGGGCGTAGAAACTGCGTCCGAGGATCCGACCACCGCGGGATCGATGCTTGATGGGCTCAACGACGTCACTGCGCTCGACGGCCACCGAATGACCTATAGCGTATATACGTCGGAGATCGAGGAAGCGGAAATGGCGCGGCCAAGCGAGGGCCGTGCCATACGAGTCTGAAGGG
>JAFAEQ010000027.1 GCA_023423935.1 Pseudomonadota bacterium
AACACGCGAAGGCTGCTCGCCCCCGAGAACTGCGCGTAGATCATCACCACGAGTTGCTGCCAGCAGTCAAAGCGCTTGCGGTATCTATCCGCCCCGTGCTGCTCGACCAGCCGATCGAACAGCCCGCGCGGCAAGAGCTTCAATAACGAAGCAAAAGGACTTACTCTGAACATCGGTTGCGGCTCTTGTTGTTGAGTTGGCGCTCGGGTTAATGACCCAAAACACCTTGATCCGCAACCCCTTTTCTCACCTCGCCAGATATTTTCCCCGGACAGTAGTGCGAGAGCACCTGCATGCGGCTCTTGGCCAGTTGAGTGCCACCGAGCTGCCATTCCCAATTACCTACGGTGTTCGAGACAGAGTAGCGAACTGCAACGTCAACGCCGCTCATGTGCACGGCCGAAAGATTCGTCATTCGCCCGTTCACGACAGCAGTAATCTCATCTAAAGGCATCTCCGAGCAGTCGATGAAACTAAAGTCAGCACCGAAACAGAACGCCCGCGGACTTGCGAGCAGACCAGCCAAATCGCCCGGGTCTGGATTTCGTGTGACGAAAGCCGAGAAGATCGGATTCACAAGCGCCGAGTAGTACTCGCTGCCCACAAAGGGCCCCTGGATCTTCTCTTCATAATCGATATCGAAGTATGTGGCGGAGATGGTCAATCCCTCGATCGCCTGAGGCTCCAGGTCAAATCCCGCAGTCCAACTCGTTGCCTCCTCTGCTCCAAGATTCTCCCCGTTTCCCGCAAGATAGATCGCAGTCGTCATTCCGTAGGTGTCCTCGAATCTATCCGCGAAGACCAGGACGGAGCGTCCGCCTGGATTCATCTGGAAGAATTGAGGTGCTTTGAACGAGGTTCCCCAAGTAGTGCGCAGGTTGAGCGCTCGCGTCGGCGACCAGGCCAAGCCGATCTTCGGATTGAACGCGCTGCCGAAGTCGCTGTAGTCCTCGAAGCGACCGGCGAGCGTCAACTCCAAGCGCTCGATCCCAGTGCGACTATTCTGGGCGCTGACCCAGGGCACCTGGATCTCCGCATAGGCAGCCTTGATGTCCCTTTCAAACTGCCCTGGATATTGAATCCACTCCTCGACAAATCGCTCGTTTCGATATTGGCCACCGACTGCGAGACGGACAGCGCCACCCGGCGCACTCATCAGCGGACCATCCGCAGCCACATCCATCGACCAGAGATGCGATTCATTACTGGTTACGGAACCAGGATCGATCGCGTCGCCAATCACATACCAATCGGCGTATCCGGATCGGCTTTGATCCACGAGGCCCGATACCCTGAATTGCCAGTCCCGAGCCAGATCCACGCTGAGCTCCAGAGCTCCGCCATACTGCTCCACTTCAGTGTCGGCCTCGACCATCAGTTCCCCGAAACTCACGCTGGAGCCACTCTCGCGTTGCCCAAAGGAAAGATTCCCGGAGACAGCTACTCGATCGGATAGGTACTGTGAGAATGCTGCAAGGAAGCCGTGCCGTTTCTGGCCAGGAATCAGTTCATACCCCGTATAGCCGTTGGCAGGGTCGACGAAGTCACGATCAGCGCCGTCGAGAGGGGTTCGCCGGTAGTACTCGTAGTTCAAGATCGCATGGCCGGAGCTCCATGCGTTCCCGACCATTTGCGCCGCCTGAGTTTCTGTCTGGCCACCGTCCGTCACCGCTCCATAACGGAGACGAGTTTCAGCGCCTGAGAAGTCCTTGCGCAGCATGAAGTTCACTACACCGCCTACCGCATCTGACCCATAGATAGCAGACGCCCCGTCCGTTAGCACCTCGATGCGCTCGATTGCACTCAACGGAATCAACGAGACATCCACAAAAGAGATTTGCCCCGCTGAAGCGAGCCGCCGTCCATCGAGCAAGACGAGCGTTGCATCGCCTCCTAGCCCTCGCAGATTGATAGCAGCTCCACCGTAGCTGCTCGACGTGCTCGTTCCCCCGTTCTCGGCACCGACCGTGGTCTCGGAAATGCTGTTGAGGTTCTGCGGGAGACTGCGGATGAAATCCTGAGTAGTGGCATAGCCGCTGCGCTCTATGTCTTCACGGTTGAACTTCAAGACCGGGGACGAGAGATTCTCCACACCCCGAATGTGCGAGCCCGTGACGATGACCTCCTGCAACACAACGGGCGAGCTCGCTTCGGCGTCTGCTGTACTCGGCTCATTTCTCGGTGCTGACGCAGCCTCACTCGCCGCGCTAGGCGCAGCACTCGCCTGTTCCTCCGCCCGCACCAACCGAATCGCCGATGCTGTCGTGCCCGTGCTGGTTGCTGTCGTGCTGAACGCTCCGTTGCGCTGGGGGACCGAGCGGATGGTGACGGTGTTCGCTCCGATGACTTCGTAGCTAAGGTCTGTGCCTTTCAGAAGGATCTCGAGCGCTTTGCGGGCGTCGAGTTCGCCGCTGACGCCGAACGAGTTCTTTGGCTGGATGATTGCGTCAGGGCTCGTGACCTGCACGCCCGATTGACGCGAGTACTGGAGCAACGCGTCGCGCAGAGGCTGCGGAGCGATGTTGAATTCACTGGTGCGCGTCAGGTCCGCAGATGCGATCTGCGGCTGGAGGGTGCCGAGTGCGAGCGCCACGCAGGCGGCCACGGTCGATGCGCGATTGCGATTCATCAGTCGAAAGCCAGCGGACATTATGCTTTTCCCCATGTTGCGGCGGCCTGCAGTGACCGCTTCATGGTGCTGTAACGAACTCGCTCGCGGAAGTGACACGCTTTCTCGATCTGACGAAAATTTCCATGTCACTTTGCGTTCCGAGTTCGTCTAAGGGACGGGCTAGTGCATAGTTGTGAAAATGCCAGCGAGCGAACCGAATACAGGGGTCGAGCAAAGCGAAGAAACGCACGCGCAGCAGCGCGCGCGTGCGGAGCTCATTGATCAGCTGTTCCGGGAGCACAACGAAGCGCTGATTCGGTTCTTGTTCGCACGGCTGCGCTCGCAGCAGGACGCCCGGGAAGTCGCTCAGGAAGCCTATGTGCGCCTTCTCAGTCTCGATGAGGCCGGCGCAGTAAGTTACCTGCGTGCCTTCCTCTTCAAAACCGCCGCGAACCTGGCTATCGACCGGCTGCGACGAGGCGAGCTCGACGGCAAAGCAAAGGCGTCGCCGTTATTCGGGGAATTCACTGATATCCGCACCCCGGAGCGCCGCGTTGAGGCCAACCAGACGATCCAGCGGCTCGAACGCCTGATCGCCGCCATGCCGCCGCTGCAACGACGCGCATTTGTGCTCCATCGCTTCGATGGGATGGATTTCGCTTCGATCGCCGACAAGCTCGGCATCTCAAAACGCACGGCGCGCGCATACATCGCCCGCGCCCTCCTCCGATGCCGCGCAGGACTCGATGCGGAATCAGTTTCGACCAGGGAGACCAAGGATGACGACATTGACTGATCGCTCCCCAGACAGCATCGAGCACGATCCCGTTCACCAGGCCGCGGCCGATTGGTTCACGCGGCTGCGCGATCCTGAGGTCACGCTCGAGGAAGTGCTCGAATGGCAGCGGTGGACGCGTGCAGACATTCAACACGCCACCGCGTTCGCGCGCATCGAGGAAGCATGGGATGCCTTGCAAGACGTTCCGGTGGAGCGCGTAACGGAGCCGAGCTGCAAGAAGAACAGTCTCTCGAGACGAAGAAGCTGGTGTTACGCCGCGGCCGCGAGCGTCGCGACCATTGCCGTCGCAGTCTCATGGAACCTGGGTGCAACATCGAGTCCGACCCAGCGCATCCATACGCCCGTCGGCGAGAATCTCACTCTTAAACTAGAAGACGGATCGCAAGTCACCCTCGGCGGCGATTCGGTTCTCGAAGTGGACTACTCGCGCAGCGCACGCAATCTGCGTCTTTCCCGCGGCGAAGCGTTCTTCGCGGTCAGCAAAGATCCCAAGCGCCCATTTCGCGTCGAAGCAGGCAAAGCGACCGTCATCGCACTCGGTACCGAGTTCAATGTGCGAAGAAGCCTCGACCAAGTGGAGGTTGCTGTGCTCGAAGGCCGCGTCCGCCTTGAACCGACCCCATCGCCGGTCATGGCACCGCTCGCCTGGCTGCGCGACGTCACTCCGCTGATACGCGACATCGCGCCGTCACTCGACACAACAGAACTCGACGCTGGCGCACAAGCGCTCGCAAGCAAGAGCGGCATCGACTCACCCGCCCCGCTCTCGAATCCCGACGCTGTCGTTGCCTGGCGCGAGGGACTTTTACCGTTCCGCGGCGAACCGCTGCGCTACGCAATCGAACACGTAAACCGCTACAGCGCGAAACCGATTCTCATCGACGACGAACAAATCGGCGACCTCCGCATCACTGGCACCGTCGTCGAGGGCAATGTCAGCGAGTGGATCAAGAGTCTGGAAAGTGCGTTCGATCTGGAAGCGAAAGAAGAGGACGAGCGGATTGTGTTGAGGGGACGGGGGTGAGCAAGAGTTGCTCGTTCCTGCGCGTCTTTGCGCACCGACATCGGATGGCTGCACTACGTATATATGAGTGTCCCGTGGGAGGGATGAGCAACGCATCCAGAATGGCGGATCGATTTTGGAGTCGATCTCGGCCACCCGGCCGTGGGTCGCGTTGGATCGGACCGGAGAAGCGGCCCCGGCTGGTTCGCATACACATAGATATGAGTGCCCAGCAGTGGGGCCCTGGTGAGATCAGCGCGCGGACCGAGGCGATGCCGGACTTGGATTATTGGATGGGAGCCGCGAGGCGCAGCAAATAAATAGTAATCCAAGTCCGGCGCGGGCGACCCTGCTCGGCATCGACGATCCCCAAGAATCTCCACGAACGCTCTGAGCCTCGTCCCCTTTCCATGAGTCAGGTGAGCGATCAGAGCACCAGAGGATGATTTTCTGGTGAACCTGATCCGTCTTCCGCGATCCTGCGCCGCTCGAGTTGGTGTCAACGAGATGGCTGCCGGTTTCCGTCACTCCCGCTCGCGTGCCTCACCCTTGCGCTCGGGTGCGGATGTAACCTCGGTCATTGGCGTGGACCGCCATTGCAACAACGGCCTGCGCGGCTGAGCCAGGACACGCGCCTGTTGCTCCCGGAACTTGCGCCACCGCACATATTGATCACGCTTGGACAACTGCGGATCTTCACGTCCGGTCAGCCAGAAATCGAACCAGTCGACGAGCAGATGATTGCTGGTCATGAGCTCGCCAACCTTGAACAGGATGTGCTCGCCGTCGGGCATGCTCCAATACTCGATTGGCTTGTCCAAGCGCCGCAGGATCGCGTACCAGTCGAACATCTCCGTCGGCGCATCCCTACCCTGTACGACCATCACCGGAGTCCGGAGCCGATCAAGATTGAATGACGGCGCCATTTGCATCCACTGACCCAACCCTTCTCCGAACGGTGCCGTACCGTAATCGCCTTCGATGAGTTGGTGCACGCCTCTGCTCAGATAGGTCCACCATCCGTAATCATCAACATCGATGAACAGTGCGGCTGCGAATGGTTGTGACGAGTGTGTCATGGTGAAACCGGCGTGCGGTCCGGTACGACTCCACCCCACGATACCGACGCGCTCGCGATCGATGAGTTCGCGATCATTCAAATACTCGACTGCACCCTCCACGATCTCCTGCACCGTTCGCCACTCATCCGGGGTCGAAAGAACATCGCGGAAAATGCTGCTGACCTCATCGATCTGAAGCACCATGATGTCCTTCGCTGCAAGTGGCTGCGCAGCAAAGATCCGCACAAACCCATCGAGCGAAAACTGACCTTTCCGCATCCCATGAGTTTGCAGCACCACGGGATAGCGCGTTCCTGGCTGATAACCGACCGGATAGTAGAGGGTGCCCTCGACTCTACGTTCCCGCTGTGTGCTCCAGGAAACTTCTTCGACCCGCCCAAGCTGCACTTCATTGAGCCAACCATTCGGATCGAGCACGCGCTTGCGCACACCGGATTTGCGATCGACGGCCGTCAGCACTGAACGATCGTTCGGTGACTGCTCGATCGACAGATCCACATCACGAGGCGATTCCGCATTCGGAGCCGGCGCCTCCTTGACTGATACCCACCGCCGCCCGTCTCGCCGCCAAGCTTGCATCGGCAGCGATGCGCCCTTGTTGTCGCGCGTGTTCACGACGAGCAACCTGCGTGTCTTGTCCCATCGCACAGAAGTCACAGCGGACACGCCCCGCTCGAGATCTCCAAGTCGAGTGATGCGACCCGTGAGCAGATCGAGCATCAGCACGCCGAGGCGCCCAGCGCGGCGCTCTCTTTCTGCACCCGTCGAGTCGGACAACGGCTCCAGGGCTCCTGCGAGGATGACCGTACTCTCGTCGATCCAGACCACCTCACTCGCGCCATCCCACGAGGGCGCACCGGTCAACGGTCGAACTGCACCGCTCACGAGATCGACAAGATACTCTTGACGCACGCCAAGGAACTGCCTTGCATGAACTCTCTTCTGCAGAGCTCGATCCGCACTGTACTCTGCCCACCAGGCAGGTCCGTCCGCCATCATGCACTGCTGTATTGCAAATCGCGCATCAGGTGAAACCGGTCCGGTAATCCAATCCGGGCAGACATAGACAGTCTCATCGGCGCTCGTCGGGCGTGCCACCGGCCTGCGCTCTCCATCCTTTAGATCGTAAACAGCAGCGCTCAATCCCGGTTCATACCAATCCGCAAACGCCCATGCGCGCGCAGTAAGGTCGTAGACGGTTTTGCCGGTGAAACGGCAACCCGCTTCGGCGCACTCCTTCCGCTCCGAGAAGTGCGGCTTCGCCGGTGTCTTCGTGATCGCCACCAGATGCCTGCCGTCGGCAGTCAGGTGGTACTGCTCGATCTGCTCGATCTCGCGCGTAATCTGCTGAAGTTGCCCCGAGCCAACGTCGAGCCGATAGATCTGGGACAGCGCCTTGCCCTGAGTTCCGAAGAACACCAGGGTCTTCTCATCTGCCCACTGCACCATGGTGATGGGCTGATAGTTCGTGGCGGAGGCGAAGCGCGCGAGCACTCGAGCACGAGGTGCATCGAGCAGCTCATCGGTAGCGTAGAGAAGCAGCACCGCCTCTACGACGCCTTCATCTGGATTGCCGCGGGAGAGCACAACGGTCGCGTGTTTTCCGTCCGGAGAAAAGTCTGCGGTTCGTCTCTCGCCGCCTGCCCATCCGGCAACTTGCGGGTCGCCGATGTTCACATAGCGAATCATGTCCTCGATGGAGAGGCGCCTGCGTTCGGGACGATCGGTAACTCCATGTCCTGCCCACCACTCGCTCACGGGCGAACCCAACACCTCGCCAGCATGCAAGCCGTTCGCAAGGAGGGCGAACATCATCCAGCAGATGATCTGTCCACTGCCCACTGTTGTACTCCAGCGCATCACATACCTTCCTCTGGCTGCTCGAAGGTCACCCACGCGCTCGCAACTGCGCGCTGATGCCAGAGTTCGATCCCTGGCCCACCCGCGGTGGTGCAGCTCACGACCAAACGCGCCGAATCACAGTGCCGGCTAGCCCCGTTCAAACCTGAGGGTTTGCGATCGAGCGCCGCGACCATTGGGAGATTGCAAGCGGCTCTATGAGATTCGTTGCGCTGTGCGCACGCGCTTCCCTCCGCGGCCGTAGTCGACATAGGCACGACCGCAAGCAGTGCAGCACGGCCTCTTCTGAGCAGATCACATGAACCCTGGCCCATGTCACTCACCATCGCGCACTGATCTGAGCGCTCACGAAGCGTCCGCGGGGATGCGCGTTGGCGCCGTCGTAGTGCAATCCGAACTGGTTGGCTACATACGGCGGATCGCGATCGAAAAGGTTTGTTACGCCGAGCTGCAGCGTCAGTCCATCGAGCAAACCGCCGCTGCCTTTCCCAGGGATCTCATACTGGGCAGTGAGATCGACGGTCGTCCACGAGCCTACGGTCGAGCGACGTATCGCCCCTCCCGTCCTTCTGGGGTGCGTATCGAGATACTCATCCGTATAGCTGATCGCAGCGGCCGCAGTCAGACCTTTGCGACTGAACGCGATACCGCTTCGCAGCCGCAGATCCACCGGGTACCCCACTTCGTTCAGATCGCGCGTCCAGGCTGCGCCGGGCACGATCTGTTTGAAGTTCTCCAGCAGCTTCGAGCCGGAGAAGGACAGATCCCAATTGCCCACTGCACTTCGCACACGGTAGTTCAATGAGAAATCCGCGCCGCTCATTCGTACGCCCGCGAGATTGCGCAGACGCCCATCGATGATGGCTGTCACGTCCTGGAAGTGGTCGCCCGCGTTACAGTAGGAGCGTGCCGTGTAGTCGTAGCAGAGTTGATCCGGCGTTCCGGTGAACAGCGCTTCGACCAGCGACGGATTCGGATTTCGCGTGACGACCACATCGTAGCGAGGATTGAGCAGCACCCCATCGAGTTCGTCGTTTCCTGTGAAGGGCGTGCTCAGGCGATCCTCATAGTCGATCTCGAAGTACGTGGCCGAAATCGACAGATCGGGTAGCGCGCTCGGAGTGAAGTCGAAACCCACTGTCCAGTTCTTGGATTCTTCGGGCCCAAGATGCACACCATTGCCCGTCAGCATCAACACCGGCGTGGTGCCGGTACCGTTCATGAAACGCCCCAGGAGCAGATCCGCCCAGGCTACGCGTGGATTGACCTGCGAAAGCAGCGGCGCCTTGAAGGACGTGCCCCACGTAGTGCGCACATTCAGGCCTTCAATGGGGCCCCAGGCAAGCCCAACTTTGGGATTGAACGTCGAACCGAAGTCGCTGTAATCCTCGTAGCGCCCGGCGACGGTGAGTTCGAGCCGCTCGAGTCCAGTTCGCCGGTTCTGCGCGCCGATCAATGGGAAAAGCAACTCCGCATAGGCAGCAGCGATGTCGCGATCGGTTTTCTCCGGTGTGGGCGAACGGGTGAACTTGTAGTTCTCGCGACGCGCATGCCCACCCAATGCCAGGCGCACATCGCCCGCGGGAACGCTGAGGATCGGACCGTCACCCGCGACGTCGAACGCTTGCAGACGAGAGACGTGCGCGTACGAGTACATCACCTCGCCAGTGGAGTGCACTTGGTAGTCCGCGAGCGACCGACTTTCATCGAATTGACCCGTCGCCCTGAGCTCCCAATTGCCGCCGACATCAACGTCGACACCCAACGACGCTCCGTACTGTTCGACATCGGTGAGAACTTCAATGTGATACGGCCCGGTGAGAAAGGCGGCGGTACCCTCGCGCTTGGCGTAGATGAGATCGCTCGACAGCCCAATGCGATCCGAGAGGCGCTGCTCAAAATTTGCGAGTGCCGCATGCCGTGTTTGCGGCGGTAGGAGGATCATCGCGGTTTGGGTAGGGTCGTCAGGTCGATAGAAGTCACGGTCGGTCGGTTTGAGATCCGTTTTTTCGAGATAGTCGTAGCTGAACAGCGCATGCCCGGAGCCCCACGCATGACCCAACATCTGACTCGCCTGCCGCTCGCTGTGGCTGCCCTCCGTCACAGATCCATATCGAACTCGCGTTTCGCCGCCTTCGAAGTCATCTCGCAGCACGAGGTTCACGACCCCGGCGACCGCATCCGATCCGTAGATTGCCGATGCGCCATCCGTGAGTACGTCAATACGCTCGATCGCCGCCACCGGAAAGAGCGACAGATCGACGAAGAAGCCACTGCCCACGGGCGCCATGCGTCGTCCGTTGAGTAGCACCAACGTTGCATCACCTCCAAGACCGCGCAAGTTTGCGCCCGCGCCATCGAGGTTGATAGCCCAGTCGGCTGTGCCTCCCGCAAACGCGCCGACGGTCGCATCGGAGAGATTGTTCAGGCTCTGTGGCAGGCTCTGCATCACCTGTTCGACGCTCGTGAACCCGGCCCGCTCGATCGCAGCACGATCGAAACTGATCACCGGCGAGGACAAGTTCTGCGCGCCACGAATATGACTTCCCGTGACGAGCACCTCTTCGAGCTCCACCACAGCCTTCGAAGAAGGGACATCGTTCTCCGCCGTTGCAACCTGCGCACCGACGTTCTCACCAGCCGCGGATGCAGATGCTTCACCGGTCTGCGCGATCCGAACGGACTCACCCGAATCAGTGGCGATCGATATCGGTCGGAAGCCCTCTTGGCGCGGAGCTTTATCGACGCGCCGAATCATGATCGCGCCCGACGGCGACCTCGCCGCAATCAACCCCGTTCCTTCGAGCAATTTCTCAAGCGCTTCTTGCGGCGTGAACTCGCCTTTCACCGTCGGGGCGCCGAAGCCGGCCACCACGTCTTCCGTGAAGATGATCTCCTGCTCCGCAATTTGGCTATAACTACGCAGCGCCCGCGAGAGCGGTTCGTTCGCGATGTCGAAGCGGTAACTGCGCGCCTGTGCGACGGCGCTCGTAGCGAGCACGCTGCTGATGACAGCGGCAAGAGTGAACTTCGACAGTGCCGTGCGGCTATTGAGAATCATCGTCGCTCCCGTGTTGTTCGCGCCGCAGTCTTCGCGCGGCTCTTATCGGTACAGACGACGGTGATGCGAAAATCCTCCTCTGCACTTCGACATCTCTTTGTCGGCTTCTGTCACTTCGACATCCGCTCGAAGGCGCAAGCGCCTGCAGGCTGCAGCGTTGCCGGGCAACGTTAGCTCGCGCTACGAAGGTGTGTTCACTCGATCGGGGCGAGCGAAATCGCGCCATCATCGGAAGTCTCGGCGCGCACAGGCAGGTAGCTCGTGATGGTGGCGACGAAGCCATCCATATCACCTGTCTTGAACACGCCACTGATTCTCAGTGCTGCGATCTCTGGATCTTCAACGCGCAGTGAGCGTTGGCTGTAGCGACTGACACGCATCGCGACTGAAGACAATGGCTCGTTCTCGAACACGAGTCGGCCCTGCTGCCAGGATGTCGCGCGGTCTACGTCGACGGCGGCCACTTTCACGGGTGCTCGGCCTCGGCTCGACACGACCTGCTCGCCTGGCGCGAGCTCGATCGTGCCGGCGCTCCCGACTGTCGATGGCACCCGTGCAGACAGATCTTCGTTTCTCAGATTCGTGTTGGCTGCGACAACGTCGTCTGGCGGCACTACGAGAACTCGGCCTTCGATCAGCGTGACGCGCAGCTCGGCGCCGAGCAGATCAACATTGAATGCGGTACCCGTCGCAACAACCTTCGTCCCTTCGGCTTCGACCGTGAACGGTCGACTCGGATTCTTCGCCACATCAAAGCGCGCCTGTCCTCGCACGAGCGTGAGAGCACGCGATGAATCTGAATACGCGACGCGCACTTCGCTCTGTGCATCGAGCGCCACTTGCGAGCCATCGCTCAACGTCACTACGCGACGCTCGCCCGCGACCGTGCGATACACCTCAGGCTTGTTGAGCGCCCAGAACGAGCCGACCGCGACAAGGATGGCAGCCACGCTGGCGGCCGCCGCGAATCGCAGGAAACCAGTGCCACGCACGGAAGATCTCGTCCAGCGACCCTGCCCTTCGCGCCGCGCATGCTCGAGCGCGGCATGCCGTAACGCGAGCAGTTCCGGAGACGCGGCATGCTCACCGACGAACGACCAACTCTTCTGCACTCGCTGCCACGCAGTCACATTGTCCGAATCAGCGAGCCAGGCCTCGAACTCGGCGCTCGTCTCTATGCCCTGTTCCGTCAGATACGAGCGCCATGCCGCCGCTTCCACCAGGCGACGCTCGTGTGAGATCTCGCTGTGCGCTGAAGTCATGTCACTCCCTCCTTGCCGAATCGTGTCGCGAGATGAAGCACGGCCTTCATGACGTGCTTTTCCACCGTGCTCTGCCCTATTCCGTAGAGCGCGGCGATCTCCTTCTGCTTCATGTTCTCCAGCCGGAACAGCACGAAGATATTGCGAGTTCGCTCGCCCAGTTCGTCCAACGCCCGCATGACCTCGGCGAGCGAATGCTCACCCAACAAGACGCGCTCGGGAGACTTATCCTCCATCAGCTGCCGCTCGAGCTCGCTCGCCAATGCGTCGTCGAGCGGGACGAAGCCCGCATAGCCCCTTCGAACGCTCTGGCGCTTGCGGTCGCGAAGCAGGTTGATGGCAACTTTGAAGACGAAGCTGTCCGCCTTGCGAATCTGATTCGGGTCAGCGGCATTCAGAACGCGCAGCAGAACCTCCTGCGTCAGGTCCTCGGCTTCGGCGCGATCGCGCACCCGACGCAGGAAGAACGACATGAGCGGCCCGTGAAAGCGCGCGCTCAACTCGTTACGCAAATCCGCAGGGGATGACAGGACGTTCTCGCCAGATTGCATGCCGTTCGTCTCGAAGCGCGGCGAACATAGCACGCTGCGAACGCGGGGTGAGCGAGTGGAAAAATATCGTCGAGTCGGAGGAGGATTCCGATTCGACTGGCGTCTTACTCAAGAATGCGCGTCAAGTTGCTTCGCGGACCGACCTATCTCGTCGCGGCACCGATCTTCGGGTCCGATCTCAGAGAGTCGTTGCGCCGAGGCGGTGCCGGCCTTGAACCACTGGATGTTCGCAGCCAGGCGGATCAAGAGATCAATAATCCAGTTCCCACGGCCCCGGGGCACTTTCGCGAGTCGTCACTCTCGCTTGCGGATAGGATGCGCAAGGTATGGGACCGCGCACCAGAACGCGCAGACCCTTACTCCGAGTAGGGAGAGAAGCGCACCGGATGAGCTGTCTGGTCGATCGCGAAGCGTGCGACCGCATCGAGGATCTGCTCGCGACTCAGCCCCATCGACAATACCTTCAGGTTGTCGCGCAAGTTGTCCAGTCGCGTCACACCGACGAGCGCGGTGGCAAGCGACGGATGAGTGAGACAGAACGCCAATGCGAGCTGTGCTGATGTGAGGTTGAGACGCGTGGCCGCAGTGTCGAATGCAGCCATGTTGGCGCGGATGAGCTCGCGAATACCGCCAGCGTCACGCGCAATATTGCGTTCGTGCGGCACTTTGCCTTGCGCCGCTTCAGAGGGTTGAACTCGATCGCGAAGCAAATGGCCGCCGAGAATGCCGCCTTCCAATGTAAACGCCGCGCAAAGTTTGACGTCGGTCGTGCTGAAGAGCCGGTCGTAAGCTTCGCTCTCGACGACACTGCGACGCGCGACGTTGTACTGGAGTTGAACGAGGCGCGGGCGGGACAATCCACGACGCGCGAACTCGCGATCCACGCGTTCGATGTCGCCCGCTTCCCAATTCGTCATACCCCATCCACGGGCCAGCCCGGCGCCGATGAGGGCTTCCACCTCCTCTGCCATTTCGATCACGTCCTTCCCGGGCAGTGCGCGAGAGACCATCACCAGATCGACGTAATCGATGCCAAGGCGCACCAGCGAGCGGCGCAACTGCTGCTCGAAGGATTGCTGCGGATAGTCCCACAGCCAGAGTTTCTCAGCGAGCACATACGAGTCGCGCGCAACGCCTAACGCTTGCATCGCACGACCGAAGATGATCTCGGTATGCGGCTTGTCCCAGTAGAAGCCCACATCGAAGAAGTTCACGCCATTAGCGAGCGCTTCTTGAAGTAGCGTCATGCAGTCCTCGAAGGACATGCGCGAAAAGGTATTCCATGACCCAAGCGACATCGCCGAAATCGCGGGCAGATCAGGTCCAATCGAACGGTAGTCCATTAGCAGTGCACTAGATGCGAAGCGGAGTGCAAAGCTTAGGGAGGGTTGCGAGGGAGCACTATCTCGCTACGCCTATGAGTGGCATCGACGCGCGTGATAATCAAAGCCTCAACGGCTATTCACGCTCTCCGCTGCGCGCACAATGAGATCACGCAACCAACGATGGGCCTCGTCATGCTGGTACCGCGGGTGCCAGGCGAGCGAAGTCGCGAACGGCTCGAACTTGAACGGACAATCCGCCACCTGAAACGCGGTCGCAGCGCTGAATGAGTTGAGGAGCCGGCGCGGGAACAATGCGATGAGATCGGTTTGCGCGATCACGAACGGCAGCGTTGTGAAATGCGGCTCGATCTCCGGACACCCAGCCGTTGGGTGCGTTGGATCGAACCGAATAGAGGATCCGGCTGGCACCGATACATATATATGAGTGATCAGCACCGGGATCGGTTGATCCGGCCCAGGTCGTGAGTCGCTCTGGTGAGATCAGCGCGCGGACTGAGGCGATGCCGGAGCGTGTCCCGTGACCCCTGTCGCTGGTGAGACGGGTGAAGGCCCAATCCGGAACCTTCGCAATCAGGAGTCCAAGACGGTTCGATTTTCGGCGTGGGCAGCGCTAAAAAGCTCTGACTGCTCCCGCGACCCTGCTAATGCGAATGGGGCAGCAATGACCGCGCCCAACGACATTTCCGGGCCAGAATGGCTTGTTTTCGCTCTCGCCGCTCTTACTGCCCGCGGCTTCCTTGCAAATTCAAAATATCGTATTAAATTTGCAAGGATGATCCGTCGCCGTTACCAGTCTCATGTGGAAGCTGCCCTCCGCCGGCAAGCGGCGGTGGCTCTGCTTGGTCCTCGTCAGGCCGGCAAAACGACCCTTGCGTTGGAGATCGCAAAGACGCGCTCGAGCGTGTACTTGGATCTCGAGTCGCCACAGGACCGCGCGAAGCTCGCTGATCCGCAACTCTACTTCGAGCAGCACAGCGACAAGCTCGTCATCTTGGACGAGATCCATCGAGCACCCGAGATTTTTCAAACGCTGCGGGGTGTGATCGATCGATCGCGAAGACGAGGACGGCGCACGGGACTGTTTCTGTTGCTCGGCTCCGCGGCGATCGACCTCTTGCGACAATCTGGCGAGACGCTCGCCGGGCGTATCGAGTACGTGCAGATGGGTCCGCTCGATGCACTCGAAGTCAACGCGGATCGCGCGACGCAGAATGCTCTTTGGACTCGCGGTGGTTTTCCGGATAGCTTCCTCGCCGATTCGGATGCCGACAGTTATCAGCTACGGCAAAGCTTCATCCGCACATATCTCGAACGCGATGTGCCGCAGTTCGGCCCACGCGTGCCCGCAGAAACGTTGAGCCGTCTCTGGACAATGCTCGCTCATCATCAAGCGAGCATGTTAAATGCGTCTCGACTCGCTGCCTCACTCGAGCTGACTTCCCCAACTGTCACTCGATATGTCGACTTGCTCAGCGACTTATTACTGGTGCGTCGCCTTCCGCCGTTCCATAGCAACGAGGGCAAGAGACTGGTCAAGTCCCCCAAGGTGTACGTACGCGATAGCGGCCTCGTCCATGCGTTGCTCAACATTCGAACTTTCGACGACTTACTAGGACACCCAATCGCCGGCGCAAGCTGGGAAGGCTTCGTACTGGAATCTCTGCTCGCCGCCGCACCAAACGAAGTGCAGGCAAGTTTCTATCGGACGTCCGCAGGCGCCGAGATGGATCTCGTGCTCGATCTCGGTGGCAAGAAGGGCCGCTGGGCCATCGAAATCAAACACGGGCTATCGCCGACGCTGTCCAAAGGATTCCATAACGCACGCGCGGACCTCGAACCGAAGCGCACATTCGTCGTGTACTCAGGAATCGATCGCTATCCGATGCACGACGGCGTCGAGGCAATTGGGCATGTGGAACTGGCGGGAGAGTTGGCGGCGCTGGGATAGGCCAACTGGAACAAAGTCGGTACGCATCTAACAATGCGTCCGTCCCTCCAGTTTCTAGGCTCTAGGGTCTAGGCTCTAGGCTCTAGGCTGAGCCATTTGATCGTCACTCCCGCGCTGGCGCACTACTGTCCGGGGGCGCACCGAATCCGGGGCACGCATCGGATATCGGATGGGTGTCCCTCCCAACGCCGTTATCGGTGTGCGATATTTGGGATTCGCCACAGACACGCAGCATAGATCGCCTTATCTCGGTTGCAGGTTCGGAAACGAGAGTATGTAGCGCCTCGTTCAATGACCACTCGATATCATCCGACCTTCGCGCATCTGGACCCGGCCATCTTCGCTCCTGGCCACATCGAGGTGCTGATCCAACCACTCAAGAATGCGACCCCAAAGATCTCGAATATTGGCTGGCGATTGAAAGCCGTGGAGCTCACCCCAGTATCGGAGTAACACGGCTTCCTTATCGAGGCGATTCAACGCGTTGAACATCTCCTGCCCCTGATATGGCAAATCGTTGTCGTCCTGGCCGTACACCAGCATCACCGGGGTCTGGATCTTGTCCACGCGAAACAGAGGGCTGTTGTCGATATAGCGCTGCGGATCCTGCCAGGGCGGCACGCCCATCCTCCCCTGCCCATCTTCTGACCACATCATTCCGAAAGTTCGTGCACCGATCTCCGAGTAGAAGGCAGTGATCGGGCTCATGCCCGCCGAATAAGAGCTCGTCAAGTTAACCGGGCCCGTCGCCGCAACCGCTGCACGGAAGCGCGATGTCCAGCTGACCACTCCAAGCGTGCCGTAGCCGCCGTATGACTGTCCCATGAGCGCCCAACGATCTGGATCGGCGTAGCCCAGCTTCACAACATTCTCAGCCGCGCGGATCAGCTGTTCGTGCATTTCTTGCAGTGGATGGCCACGCTCCTTCCACGAGGCGATCTTCATGCTTGCCAGCAACACCGCATAGCCCCGGCCCGCAGGAACATTCATGTTGAGCCAATCGACGGAACGCGGATCGGAATGGAATGCTTCTCCTCCGTTCCAGTCTCCCCCGTGAGCGGTATCTGGATAGAAGTACACTAACAAGGGCAGGCGGTCACCAGGCCGCCAGTCGGGCGGCAAAAGCAACCAGTCGTAGCGGTCCTCGCGCTCTCCAGGCTCTCGGCGCTCCAGTCGAATCGGCTTCGGGGAAGCAACTTTGGCCAGATGCGCGTTGAAGCGCATCAACTCGTGCGGGTTGGCGCCGCTGCGAGCAAGCAAGAGCCGATCGCCGTGCTCATCGACCTCAAGATAGACCGCAGACTGCGTCAGTGCCGATACAGTTGTGAGGCGCGCATCTGCACTTGGACGCACCACACGCTCTCGTTGGCCAGAGTCGATGTTCACGAACACCAGGTGACCACTGCCGATGCCATTCTCGATCTGCTGGAACGCGAGCCATCCCTTGCGCAACGCGGTCTCATCCGGGGAGCGCACCGAAAGAAGTTGACCAGGTTGAGCACAGGTCTGTGACCTCCCATGGCCCTGACGCGCCTTGGCCGAACACCACGGTCGGAGCTCCTCAACGATGTCTGCCGTCAGATTTTTGCGAGTTCCGTCGGCCGCGAGTTTCCACAGATCGCCGTCCACCATCATCAGCATCGCCCCGCCACGCACCGCGACGTAGTGCCTGAACGCATCGTTTCCATGCTTGGGCTGCAGCTTCCCTGTCAATGAGATGGGGGCCCCTCGCGGTGGAACGGCGAACCACTCGAACGCTTCCATCTCACTCGCTTTTTCACTCGCCTTTGCTGGTGACGCACGTGATACGCGTACCGCCGGCGTATCGTCGGTCAGCCACACGAACGGCGTGTCGAGAGCCCACTGTCTATGTACGGGTGCAAACGGAAGATTCTTTGGACGGAACTCAATCAATCTCCGCTTCTGGAAATCGTAGATGTATTGATCGCGTCTCTCGCGCTGCTCGCCGCGAACACGGGTAGCGAAATAGAGCTTGTGGCCGGACGGCGACCAGCGCAAGGAGTCGAGCGCTGTGTTGCAACCCTCGCACGGCAGCGTTTTGCGCGTACCGGCAGCCAGATCGTACACTTCTAACTGCAGGGCTCTATCCGCTCCCCACATCGCCTCCATCGGCAAGCCAGCGAGCTCGAATCTTCCAATGTCCCGCAGCACTGCGATTCGCCTTCGATCCGGAGAAACCGACAGATCCCGCAGTGGACCGTTCGCGATTGTCTCGATCTTCCCGGTGATCGCGTCAACTCTCAGCAGGCTTGCATCGACGAAGTGTCGGTCTGGCTGTCGCTGTCGCTGTCGGCCACTTGCGTGGATAGATACTGTCGGCTCCCTGCCCTCCCAGGCTTGGCGAGAACGTTCATGCATTCGCTCGTGCGCATAAGAATAGTAGTGACTGAAACGTCGCTGATCCTCGGCACCCAAAGCGAGCACAACAAACTTGTTTTCTGACAGCCACAATGGCATCTCGAACTCAAATGGGTACGGTAGAAGCTCCCGGGCGGCATTGAAATCGAACTTACGTAGCTTGCGGCGCCCGAAATCGTAGACCGCAAGCTTGCCCGCTTCGCCATCCAACCACCCCAGCGCGACTCGTGTCCCTTGCGGCGAGTACGACTCGATCCAGACCGACTCATCGTCCGACAGCAATGCCCGAGCACCTTCCTTGGATGAAAGCTCGTAATGCCAGGTCCGGGCACGTAATTGGCCGATAAGGACCGGATTGAATAACCGGCTCTGCTCGTATGGTACGAGATAATCGATCAGCAGCCGATCGCCGTTGGGGCTGAATCTCACCTCACCGATGTCCTCGCTGGACAACATATCATCGACCGAGTAGGAGCGCTCCGCTTCGGAACTCGCGAGCGCTGCCTGATACAGCAGCATCCACGATATAACAGCAAACATCCTCATCACAGATAAGTCCTCGTTGCAGCGCGCATCTTCACCTGCCCTCCCTACGGACAGACAAGCACTCCCCATACATTGTTGTTCGGTAGCAGTACGAGCAGACGATGTTCCGCCTAGCTCCCAGCGAAACGACGCAACGGAGCGCAGCGCCGTCTTCAATGTTGGGGGGCGACTCGATCGGCTGTGGAGCGGTTACCAGCGTGCAGCGAGCTGCGCACTGACGAAGCGCCCCCTGGGATTCGCGTTGACGCCGTCGAAAAACAATCCGAACGAGTTCGCAACGTACGGTGGATCCCGATCGAATAGATTGACAACGCTGAGACCCAGCGTCGTTTCGCCCAGCCATCCCTTCGCTGCCGCCGAGAAGAGCTTGTACTGCAGCGTCAGATCGACTGTTGTCCAGGACGCGACATCAGTCCGCTGAACTGAGCCGCCGGCAGCGCTGGCAGCACGACTATCTCGATAGTCGTCCGTATAGTTGACATAGGCAGCAGCGTTCACCGGCCCTCGCACAAAGGATGCACCCGCGCGCAGGCGTAGGTCTACCGGACGCCATACGTCATTCATTGTGCTAATCGCAGGCACTCCAGCGATGAGCTGCTCACGATTGTGCAGAAGATACTGGCCACTCAATTGGAAATTCCAATCTCCCACTTCGGTTTTGTAGCCATAGGTCGTAGACAAATCGATGCCTTTCATCCGCACCGCCGCGAGATTCCTCAGTCTGGAATTGACAATTGCAGCCACCTCCTCGGCTGGAGGCAGGTTCGCCGTACAATCTTCGAACGTCACATAGTTGAAGCATGAGGCGTTTGGCCGAGCCATCAGAGCGGCCACTTCCGCTGCGCTCGGATCGCGAGTGACCACTAGGTCATAAGCCGGGTCGAGCAATACGCCGACCGGATCATAGCCGTCCGGGAACGGATACTTGATGCGATCGGTATAGTCGATGTCGAAATACGTGGTTGAAACATTGAGCCCTTTGATTGCTGCGGGTGAGAAATCCAAGCCGATCGTCCAGTTCCTCGATTCTTCCGGCCCAAGTCGCTCGCCACTTCCCACGACATTGATTCCCGTCACGAGTTGCCCGGAAGCATCCCTGAGCCACTCTTCCAACATGCCCACGCGGACGTTGTTCGGATTGAGCTGACTGAGCAGTGGGGCCTTGAAGGACGTTCCCCAGGTACCGCGAACGGTCAAGGCGGCGTGAGGTGCCCATGCGAGACCAACCTTCGGATTGAAGGCGGAGCCAAAATCGCTGTAGCTTTCGTAGCGCCCTGCAAAGCTCAGTTCGAGCCGTTCGACTCCGGCTCGGCGATTTGCCTGAGTGACCCAGGGCACCAGCACTTCCGCATAGGCGGCGGTCACTTCGCGATCGAGCCGTGCTGGATAGAGATAGTAGATATCTTCGAAGCGCTCATCCCGCAACTGCCCGCCCAAGGCAAGACGCACCTTGCCACCCGGGGCATTCATCAGTGGCCCATCTGCGACGACCTCCAAAGAGTCAAGAGCCGACTCGTTCTCGAAGGTATCCTCAAAAACTCCAAACATCACTGAGTGCCCGAATGATTCGTTTCGATCCATCGCGCCGGAGATTCGAACCTGCCATTCATCGCTCAGATCGGCGCTCAGCGTCATCGCACCACCGTACTGCCTCACCTTGATATTGGTATCGTAAGTAAGCGCAGATAGTCCGAACTGGGAAAGCAGATCACTCTCTCGCTTGCCGTAGAAGAAATCCGCCGATAGTTCGAAACGGTCGCCGAAGCGCTGCGACAACATTGCAAGCGCTCCTTGTCTCGTTTGCGGAGGGATGAGACTCGGGTTGCTGTAGAGGCTGATTGGCTCGAAGAATTCCCGGTCCGATCCGTTCAACTGCGTACGGCGCATGTATTCGTAGCTAACCAGTGCCTGCCCGGATCCCCACGAATGACCTAGCGTCTGTCCTGCATGCACCTCATCGTGACTGCCTTGCGTCACCGTTCCGTATCGCACTCGGGTTTCGGCTCCGGTGAAATCCTTCCTGAGAATCATGTTCACCACTCCGCCGACAGCGTCTGAGCCGTAGAGGGCGGACGCTCCATCACTAAGAATCTCCACGCGTTCGACTGCGCTCAAAGGGATCAACGATATATCGACGGACGAGCCGTCCCCGCTCGCTGTCAGGCGGCGGCCGTTGAGCAAAGTCAGAGTAGCCGAAGCGCCCAGGCCACGAAGGTCGACGCCGGAACCGAGATACGCCTGGAACGACGCGGCCCCGCCATTTAAGGAGCTGAACGTCGAGTCCGACACCGTAGCGAGGTTCTGCGGCAAGCTTTGAATGAACTCCTGCGTCGTGGAGTAACCGCTGCGTTCGATCTCTTCTCGCTCATACCTCAACACCGGTGAGGAGAGATTCTGCGCACCGCGAATGTGCGAACCGGTGACGATCACTTCCTCCAACTGCACGCGGCGGGCGGTGCCATCGTCACCTTTTCCGTCAGCGTTCGAAGACTCTTCTGTCGCCAGCTCTGCCGTGTGCGCGACGCGGATAAGACTGCTGGGTGTGGTGATCGACGAAGTGGTTCGTTGCGTCTGCGCCTTCTCTTTCGCGATAACGACCTGCGCGCCGTTCACAGAGAACGCCAGGCCCGAACCATGGAGTAACACACGCAACCCTTCATCGACCGTGAACTTGCCATCGAGGATGGGGCTGTACTTTCCGCTTACGAGATCCGGAGAGAACAGGAGATCGATATTGCTCGTGAGCGCGAATTCGCGCAGAGCTTGATCTAGCGGTTGCTGAGCGATGCGATAGGAACGAGCGGCTTCGTCTGCAACCGCGGAGGTTGCAACCCAGGCGGTGAGTGCGGCAATGGCGCAACGGAGGGCGATGCTCTTCTGACTCATGTTCTCCCCAGTGAGTTCGTGAGCGAACTCGTTTTTGTATCTACTGGGAAGAAAAACGCACGCCGCCGCAAACACCCCCAGACAAATTTGCTCAACGAGCGTCGAGCGTGCTCAGTTTGTCGGCGCGTCGCTGCGACGAACCAGCGCGATCCCGCCTGCGCGCTCGACAGACTGCACGGGAAACGAGGATTCGAGCGATCCGACGAAGCTTTCGAGATTTCCGGCGCGTACGACGCCGCTCACTCGAATGTCTTCGAGCGAGGCGTCCTCCACGGTGATCCGCGTCGTGAGATATCGATTCGCTTCTTCGACCGCCTCCGTTAGCGGCACGGAATCGAACACGAGTTGCTGACGAATCCATGCGCTCGCTCGTTCGATATTCACCGTCTGAACGCGCTGCTCACGTTCAGTGAGTTCATACGAGATCTGTTGGCCGGCGGTGAGTATCGCCGGTGTCTGCACATCGAGTGCTTGATCGGTTGGCGTGACTTCCACGCGACCTTCGACGAGCGTCACCGCGACACGGTCATCCGACACGCGGACGTCGAATGCGGTACCGATGGCTCGCACCTGCGCTGCGCCCGCGTCCACGATGAACGGTCGAGACGGATCCTTCGCGACTTGGAAGCGCGCCTCGCCTCGCACGAGCCGGATCGAGCGTTGATGCTCGGCGAGATCGACGCTGATTTCGGAACGCGTGTTCAGCTTAATCGTGGAGCCGTCCGCGAGCTTCAACTCGCGCTGCGCACCGGCCTGGGTCTCGAAAGTACCGCTGTGGATCTTCTCGTTAGCGTGCCGCACATAGCCGAACCCAATGACGACTGCGGTGAGCGCAGCGGCCAGACTCGTCCACCACACTTTACGTGGACGCTTCGCATCATCGACGCGCTCAGCCGCAACTTTCTCTAATGCGCGCGGCGTGATTTCAGGACCCGCCGCACGCCACAACTTTTCGACATTCGCGTATGCCTGCGCATGTCGCGGATCTTGTTTCAGCCATTGCACGAATCGATCTTCATCAGCCAGCGTGCGCTGATCCGAATGCGTGCGAACGAACCACGCGATCGCCTCGTCCGCGATGACATCTGGCACCCTGCCGTTCATGGTTCCATCCTTCATGGGACAATCTCATCCGCGTGCTGCACGAGAAACTTCAGCGCCGCGCTCATATGCTTTTCAACCGTACTCATCGTGATGCCGAGCGTTTGCGCGATCTCGGTGTACGACAAACCGTCGATCCGATGCATCGTGAAGACCTCTCTCGCACGTGGAGTGAGTCTTTCCATCAGCTTCGACACGCGTTGCACTCGCTCCTGCGCAGAATAGACACGCTCAGCGGATGGAGCTTCGAGGACGGCTTCGTCGTGCCCTTCGATCGACTCGTGCTCGCGATGTCGAAGACGCCGCACGCGATCGAGCAACACACTGCGCGCAGTCAAAAAGATGTACGCCGGCCGCGTGTGTCGCCCGAGCGACTGCTGCCGCGCGAGTCTCAGCAACACGTCCTGGGCAAGGTCTTCGGCCTCGGTGCGATCGCGAAGCCGGCGCTCAAAGAATCGCCTGAGAGGCTCGCGATACTGACGCGCGAGCGCATCCGGCGCACACTCGCTGCCTGCGATCGCATCGATCGCCTGCGCCGTAACCCCATCCTCCGCCACCGCATTCCCCCAACATTCTTCGCCGCCAGCTCGGACCGGTCCAACGCCGGCCAGAGCGCACACCGCCCCACGACATACATATATATAACGCACGACCTGCGGAACGCCCCCAGAGGACTTCGCGACGGAGGGGCCAACCAGAACTTAGTCGGCTGATCAAAGACTTACGTGTGGACTTGCATCAGCTCGTGCCGTTTGAGGCGCCGATT
>JAFAEQ010000040.1 GCA_023423935.1 Pseudomonadota bacterium
CAATGCCAGTCGTGGCTCCTCGACGTGGCACGCGACGGCCAGGAAGCTGAATCAGACAAGTTCGTGATGCTCGCCGCAGTCAACATCCCCAACTGCATAGCACATGTATGACACGTGTGCGGACGTGCTTGGTTGAGCGCTTACCGCTCGGTGATGACGAAAAGAGCGAGAATTCAGTCCTTCGGGCTTTTGCGGCGATCAGAAGGGAGTTCAAAGCCCGGGCGGCGCCTGATTTGCGCATGCGCCTGCTTGATGCGTTGTCCCACACCTCGCTCTGTCAGCTTCTTGGTCTGGCCCAATCGGCCCGTCAGATACAGTACTTGGTGCGCTCACTTGTCGGTCTCACCCTTGGCTCACGAGTCGACGCATTGATGAGTGTGGGCGCACGCTTGGCAGGCGCTGAGATCCAGGAAGTAGCGTCGACACTCGCAATGGCGTACGAACTTTCGCCCGCGCTGGCGCATCGTTGGGTCGATGCGCTCGGTGGAGAACGAGCGCTACTTGATCGGCTATGGCAGGAGACACCCTGGGCGCTGAGGCCGGAAGTCGTGGTCCCAGCGGCCGTCGACGCCTCCGACAGCCAAGAGCAGCAACGTGTCGAGGTGCGCGCTGACCTGCTGGCTGCAACTGGCGAGCTGCTCAATCGGCCAGATAGCATCGTCTTTGATCACGCCGCGCGTGCCCTCGCTCTTGCTCCAAGCGCTGAAGTCGTGACCGTGCGACCGCTTCCAGTTACCGGTGAGCCGATCACCATCGGTGACTATTCGATGGGAGTGAAGCGGATCGGGCGAGAGAATTCGCCAAGCAAGGCGACAGTCACGTGGAACCGAATGCTGGTGCATGCGGCAGCATCGAAGGTTGCGACCGAGCCAGTGACGCAGGTACTGCAGCGGCGGAAGGAAACGCTTGAAATCGCAACTAGATTATTCCGAGAGCATGCCGATGTGCGTTGCCGAGGCCGAAGGCCAAAGCAGAGAAGCCTCAATGAACTGAAGGCCCTTGCGATCGTTGAGCAAATCGCTCCAGCAGTACCGCTGGAGCGACCGGAAACTGCGCTCGGCCTCGATCGCACCTCTTCCCTCTCTGATCCGACAGGTCAGTTAATAGAGGAGATTCGTCGGGCATGCGAACGCCTCTGCGATCCGCAAGTTCGTCGCGAGTTGCTTGCAATGGAGATGGAGTCAATTGCCAAATCGATCCAATCTTGCAGGGACGATATGCGATGGACCTACGTCGGCGGTGCACCCCATGCTCTGCTAGATGAGCTGGTGCAGCTTACAGAAGGTCTACGTCAAGTATTTCTCTCCGGTGTGTCGCTCGGCGCGTCGCACGACGCGTGGGGGCGCGGTAGCGGAGTGCGCCGCGCACTGGAGCGAGTACGCGTCTCGGCTGAGCGTCAAACCAGCACGCTGAAGGAACGACTAGCAGGGTTGCTCTCGATTCCTGGCGTGAGCGTTTCGGTCCTCGCCCAACGCTTGTCGGGCTCAAGGAACACGCGTTGGCCGGAGGTTGACGTCTGCGTAATGGCGACGTGTGATGATCTCGTAACGTACTTAACATGGTTCGCCAGCAAGATCCCGGACCTGCAGAGTGAGGTACCGAAGCTCAACTCATTAGTCGTTGTGCCCGTGATCAAGGAGCGAGTGATTGCGCCATGCGCAACGCAGCTCCTGTCGCGGTTCTCACCGATGTGCGATCCAGGATTTGCGGAGAGATGGGGTGCTCACTCGCCGAAGAAGCTCCACGTGAGCAGCGTGTGCAGCTCTTTCGACCAGGCTCTAGAAGCCATCCTTTCGCTTCACGCGACCAAGGAACTGCTGGTCGGCAAGAATCTACTGCCGGCCGAGAGTTCATTCATGGACGAATGTGAGAAAAAGGCGACGCAAGCGCTGACCGAACTTAGCGGTGCGTTGAAGGGACCCCAGGGCGAGGCCTTGGCCGATGCGACCACGTTTCTCGTTTCGGTGCATCAGAACTCGAGTGAGCGGTCAGCCACGGAGGTTGTTAGACAGATAATGCCGGGTGCAGACAGCGAGCTGGCATCCGACGCTGCCATTCATCGTCTGGTTCTGATTCAGAGTGATCTGGACCGGGGATAACTCGAGTTTGCGCGCCGGCACATTTCCGGCGGGAGGCCGATTAGTTCCGCATGGAGCCTGTGTATGGTGCATGTGAGGAGCGCGAAACGACCTGATGATGCAACCTCGATGGCGAGGAGCGAGAGAAGCGTAACGAGCAAAACGCAGGCCGCTGAGAGCGAGCTATCAAGTTTTGATTTTGTTCTTCTCGTTCATCCAGGCAGAAGCATTGCAGATGACTTTCGAGAGCAGATCGACGCTGAATCTGGCAGGAATTTCAGCCGCTCATCAGTTTGGAGTTTTTCAACACGATCGGCCGAGAGCAGACGTTCGCATCCAGCGCCACCTATCAACCGCGGGACCTGAGCGACTTCGCCATCACTTCACGATCACTTCCACTCTGCGACGTGCCGCATCGTCGACTCCATTCGTAAGCTTCGTCACATCTTTCCACTGCAACTCGTAGTGGATGCCGGTGAGACCTGCGCCTTTCAACAGCTCTTCGATCTGCTCAGCGCGTCGCTGGCCCATCGTGTCCTGCTCGAGCATCCGCTGGCCGTTCGAGAGCATCGAGGCAGCGCGATATCCGGTGATGCTCAGTTCCTTCGCGCCGCCCTGTCGGACGAATTCCAGGATCTGCTGTAGCGGCTGTGCGTGGCGGAACATGACGAGTCCATCGAACTCGTAGTGGAGCTCGAACGTGCGGGGCAGGGCGATAGACGCAGCTTGAGGCTTGGTGTTCGGATCGCCGAACGACAGGCGCCCGCGACTGGGGCCTGGCGGTCGCGGGGGCTCGAAGGTGAGGTTGTAGCGTTCCTCGGCCGGCAGGATCGTATTGCAGGAAGGATCGAGATCCTGAATCACCGAGAGCGTCACCGGCTTGAGCACGACACCGCCACAGATGCGCGGTTCATCGCTCACCACACCTTCGACGAGCACACGATGTCCCAGCCAGGGCGGCGTGACCGGTGCGCTGACGTCGGTCTGAAGGGTGAGGAAGTATGTCTCGCCCTCGTACTCAGCGAGCCAGCAAGGCACGGTGCTGGTGTCGCGGATGATCGGGCAGGCGACGAAGTTGCGATGGGTCGGCGGCGGCAGCGAGGCACACGCCGACAGCGCGAGGGCAAGGACTGCGAGCGTCGCGTTCTTCATAGCACGCTCAGAAAGTGAATCAGGTCGGCGCGCTCCTGATCCGTCAATCCGATGTTGAAGCGTCGATCGTAGAAATCCACGAGCTCGCGCAGCGAGGAGGCCGATCCATTTGCAAAGTAGGGCGCACGCGCGGCCAGTCCCCGGAACTGCTGCATGACGATCGCTCCTACGTCATTGCACTTGCCGGAGATGAGTCCGCGACCCGGGTCCTGCGTATAGAACACGCGTCCGAGGAATGGATGCGGCGGCACATCGGCCTTGCAGGTGATCTTGAACAAAGGCAGCTGTGCCTTGCGTGGATTCCAGGGATTTTCCGGCTCTTCGCGGGCCCACGGCAGATTGGTGGTGCCGATGTCCATCCAGCCGTTCGCGATGTCCATGCCCATCATGTGCATACCGTGACAGGTTGCACATGTACGCTTGACCGGATTGCCGAGGCCCACCGTGTTCAGGTGCATTGCATCCTTGATCCAGAAGGTGCGGAACATGAAGACATCGTGACCGCGGGCGATCGAACGTCGCGCCTCGTCCTGCGCATTGTTGGACGCTGGCAGTGCTTTCCATTTCTCGCCAAGCGGAATGATGTAGTTGGTGATGTTGTTGCCCAGCAGGCCTTCGCGTCCGCTCGCGAGGTTCTTTACGCCGAGCCCTGGCGGACCGTCGGGCTCCATCAGATCGCCAGCGTAAGAATCGACGACCTGTGCGGTGTAGAGATGACTTTCCAGATCGGTGATGCGTGCGAGCGCGTCCGCCGGAAGCTTGCCGTTGAACTGTAGATGCGTGACTGCAGCTTCGACCGCTTGTGTCGCCAGGGTCGGCTGCCGTGCATCGGACAGGATGTTCATGCCCGAGGGCAATCCGGTGACGGGATCTCGACTCGCAGGCAAGCCGTTCTTGCCGATGAACGCGAATACGCCGAAGCCCTGGTGAGTGAAGTACTTCGTGTTGGCGACGACGCGCGGACGACGATAGATGGACACCATCGGATTCGCGCTGTGCAGGCCGTACTGGGGATGCAGATTGCAGCCCGTGGGATCGCGGACGACTTCGATCGAGAATTCCGGCTCGATCCGCGTGCCGTCGGCCGCCTTCGGCGGCCAGGGCAGAAAGATGCGGAACAGCCCGCGTTCGAGCAGCAAGCTGTGCGATTTCGGATCCTCGGGCGGCAGGTCCGGACAGTTCATGCCGTCGACGGGCGCGAAGATGGGATCCTTGCCTTGCGTTTCGTGCCAGCGCTGCTGAATCGTCGCGACCGAGAGCGACATCGCATTCGCTGGCTGATGACAGCTCACACAGGCGCGACCGTTCTCGCCGATGGGCTCGAAGAAGGGATGGCCGGTCGTCTCGAGCAGTCCCGCCGTGTTCAGCAGACCGAGCTGCCCGAACTCGTTCGGGTACGTGATGTAGGGCGGCAGGGGTACGCCATCGCCCGGCGCCCACCATCGCACGGCCGGTGCCGCAGCAGACTCGGCGATGGGGGCTTGCTGTGCCTGACGATTCTGCGGCGGCACATGCCCCGCGACTCCATTCGTTGCGGCGCCTGGGGCATCCGCAGCCTGAACGAGTGGAGTCAGCGCGAGCAGTGCCGCGATGGAAGCCGTAATCCGTAGTGACACGTCAGAAATCGTACTTCGCACGTAAACCGTACTGTCGAGGCGCGCCGTAGAGCAATCCGCCCTGTGCGCTGCTCGCGTCCTGCACTTGAGCGGCAATGTATTCCTCATCGAACACGTTCGACACGAATGCCTCCAGGCGCAATGCTTCGGTGGGCACCCACGTCAGGCGCACATCCGTGATCGTGCGCGAGGGCACGACCGTCTCCTTATAGCGGAATGGCGTGGAGAGCTGTTCATCCATATAAGAGGCCTGAATGCGCGGCGTGAGTGTGGTGTTTCCGAGCTGGAATTCATACTCGATACCGGCGGTCGCTGTCATCTCCGGTGCAAAAGGAATGGGCGAGCCTTCCTCGACCAGTCGATTCGTGTTGGTCTGCGAGTCGGTCAACAGCGCGGTATCGGTGAATTCGCTGTCGAGCGCGCTCAAGCCCAGGTTGAAGCCGAAACCTCCGAAGCGACCGGTGAGCTCGAGCTCCGCGCCGATGATTCGGGCAGGTGCCGCATTGAGCGTGTTCGGCAGCAGGTTCGGCGGTGTGCCGACGGCGGTCAGTGCGCCAAGCTGGATGCCGTCGTACTTGGAATAGAAGGCGGCGCCATTCAAGCGAAGGCGTCCGTCGGCCAGTGTCGTCTTCCAGCCGAGCTCGCCGACTTCGTTGGTCTCAGGACCGTAGTCAGGCAGACGCGGATCGAGATTGATGCCGCCGGCCTTGTAGCCGCGCGAGGCCGTCGCGTACAGCATGACGTCGTCGTTCACGAAGAACTTCAAACCAAGACGACCGGTCGTTTCGCTCGAATCGACGTCCGTGGTGCAGGGGAAACATCCCGGAGGCGGCGGACCCGGAATCACATTGCGCGTGTACGTCTGCGAGTCTTCCGAACGTCGCACACCGACGTCGAGCGCCCAGTGATCGCTGAATCGCCAGTCGATCTGACCGAACAGCGAGATCGATTCGTTCTTGAGCACCGTGTCGATGGTCGAGTTGGATTGCACGTACGTGACGCTGTTGCGATTGTCGCGCCACACCTGTACGGGGCTTTCCTCTTCCATGTAGAAGCCGCCGATCACCCACTGGAGCGGGCCTTCGCCGGTCGACAGCAGGTTGACTTCGCTCACGAACGTTTGCAGTTCCTGATGCGTCTTGCCGATGCGGCCGCGATACAGATTGGTGTTTGCGCCGCTCGTCGGCAGATTGGCTGGCACCGGCAACGCCGTGGCGCTGCGATCGCCGTCCGCCTGATCGGTGGTCTCCGCGTCGAAATAGGAGGCGAGCACGCGCAGCTGCGTCTGCGCCGGCAGATCGAAACGGCCTTCCAGCGAGGCGCGATAGCCCTTCTGATTCAGGAAAGAAATGGCGTCCTCTTCGATCGTGTACGGATCGGAAATGACGTCATTGCGATTCTTGATGGCGTTGTTATCCGTGTCGCGCTCGAAATGCTCGTAGCGCAGATCGAAGCTCATGCCGTCGGTGGGCTGATAGCGCAGCGCGACGCGGGCGCTGGTATCGGTGCCGCTGCCGGGCTCGCTCGGGCTCGGCCCGACGTTGCGCCAGAAGCTGCCGCGATCGTCGTACACGCCGGAAACACGCACCGCGAGCGTATCGCCGAGCGGCACGTTCACGGCGGCGACAGTGCGATACCAATCCTCGCTGGCGGCGGTCTGATCCACGTAGCCCGAGAAGCCTGAGAAATCGGGAGCTGGCGTGCGGACGTAGATCGCGCCACCCGTCGAGTTCTGGCCCGTCAGCGTGCCTTGCGGGCCGCGCAGGACTTCGATCGTTTCGATGTCGAAGAACGATTGCGCAATGAACTGCTCATGCGGGATGAACATGCCATCGATGTAATAGGCGACACCGGGATTCGAGGTTGGTGCCGACTGCGCGATGCCGACGCCGCGGATGTTGATGAACGTCGAACGATTGTAGGTATTGATCGCGACGCTCGGCGCTGCCTGCTGCAGATCGACGACGTTGTCGATGCCCTGCGCCGCGAGCGAGTTGGCCGTCATGACCGTCGCCGAGGCCGGCACGTCCTGCAGGTTCACTTCGCGGCGTTCGGCCGTCACCACGACTTCTTCCAGCGTGGACGTACTGGCGACTTGCTGAGCGTGAGCGGCTCCGCTCAATGCAGTGGCGACTGCGAGTGCGAGCGTCGTGGACGCGCGGATCCCGTGCCGTGGATGTAGTGCCATGTCGATCCCCCCAAGCTTAGGTCATGTGTTGTCAGAGGATTCTAGGAACCCTCGCGCGGTCGAAGGAAACACCGAATTCGTCTGAGGGCATAAGTCGTTCCGATGCCTGCTCCACGGGGATCACGGGGGACACCGGGTAAAAGAATGCAATCGGCTGTCGCGGCGAGAGCAAGCGAAAGCCGGAAGTTTCTTTCCTCGTCATCCTGCGCAGGCAGGGATCCATCCGAATCACTGTGACGGGCTGTCGCCTGCGCGGCAGTGACGGGACAATTCCCTTCTTGATCTTCAGCCCCGTGTCCCCCGTGGAAATTCCGGCTCTGATCCTCACGCGCTCTGCGTCGATTGAAGAATTGTCTGGCGTTCCTCGGTCGAGAAGCCCAGCTGCGTGAGCACCTCTTGCGTGTGTTCGCCATGCTTCGGTGGCGGTCCCTCGACACCGGGGCCGTCCTCGCTCATCAGAAATCCGGCATTCACGATGGCGACATCGCTGCGATGTGCGAGTCCGGGAATTTCGAGCTTCAGCTTCACCTGGCGCTCATCGAGCGCAGGCAGGGCGACCGCCTCGGCCACATCGCGCACCATGCCGCACGGCAATCCGGCAGCGCTCAACCGGTGTTCCCAGACCTCGGCGGGACTCTGCGCGAATATGTCTGCGAGCTCTGCATGCATGGCATCCGAATGCTTGCGGCGCAGATCCGGCGTCGTGAAACGCGGATCGCTCAGCCAGTGTTCTCGCCCCAGCTCGCGCGCGAGCGACTCGAACTGCGATTGCTGCACGACGCCGAGCGAAATGCAGCGGCCATCGGACGCGGTGAACAGGGCAGAGGTCGGCTGACCGCTGTACCCCACGTTGCCAGTGCGTTCGGGCTGTTGCCCCGTGACCAGGTAGGGCACAACCGCGGAGGTCATGAACGCGATGCTCGCATCGAACATCGCCACGTCGATGTATTCGCCGCGATTCTGCCGCTCACGCCGCAGCAGCGCTGCGAGGATGGCGAATGCCGCGGTCTGGCCGGTGAGCGTGTCCACCACGGGAAAGCCGACGCGCGAAGGCTCATCGCCGTGTGCGCCGCTCAGGGTCATCATGCCGCTGGTCGCCTGCACGATGTTGTCGATCGCGGCCCAGTCGCGACGGGGACCGTTCTGGCCATAGCCTGAGATCGAGCAATAGACGATGCGGGGCTGCAGCTCGCGCACGGACTCGTAGTCGAGGCCGAGGCGCTGCATGACACCTGGGCGAAAATTCTCGACGAGCACGTCGCATGACTTGATCAGCCGTCGTGCCGCTTCGCGCGCGGGCTCGTGCTTCAGATCGAGCGTCACCGACTTCTTGCCCGCATTCACGCCGATGAAGGCCGGCGCCATTCCGTCGTAGCGCCGATCGTTGCCGTAATAACGCAGCGCATCGCCACGCGACGGCGCTTCGACCTTGATCACTTCCGCGCCAAGGAGGTTGAGAAGATGCGTCGCGTACGGACCTGCCATCACATGGCTGAAGTCCGCGACACGGATTCCATCAAGAGGACGGCTCATGCTGTTCCTTCGTGCAATCGGTGAGTTCGCCGGCGGCAATGCGCGGTGCGAGTTCGCGTGCGCGCTCGAACGTCGGCACGCCATCGAGTTCATAACGGCCCAGGGACCGCGCGCGAGTTTCACCGTCGCGGATATAGATGGCTTCGAACTGTGCCCGCTCTTGCGGCGAGATGCTCAGGAAAGTCATGCGTTCCTTGCGGCCGAGCTCATATCCTGCTTCGTTGGCGGCAATGAGCTCGGTTGCGAGCGCATGCTCCCACACGGCAGTGCCCCGCAGCAGCAGATCACGCTGCCAGGGCTCCAGATTTTTCCAGCGTCGTTCGCCCATTGCACGCGCCGCATACGCGCCGCGCGGGATGTCCATTTCCGTGAAGAAGCGCGCGACCTCGGCGAAGTGGAGCGATCTGAGCGTATCCGCGGGTGCGACGACTCCATCGAGCACTCCTTTGGCAAGTGCGGAGTACACCTCGCGCATGGGCATATCGACGGGATCCGCGCCGAGATCCTTGAGCACCGCGAGCAGCTCCGAAGGTGCCCGCAAGCGCAGACCTTTCAGATCGGCGAGCGTGCGAACGGGCCGGTCGCGCGTCACGATGCCGGGGAGGTTTCCTCCCTGCACGGCCAGCACCTGCAGTCCATGCAGCTCGCGATCGAACTGCCGATCCGTCGCCACGAGACAGCGATAGAGCGCGGTCTGTTGCTCATAGGTCTTGAGGCCTGCATAAAAGCCCGCTTGAGTGCGCTGCAGATGTGCGCCACCACGCGCGTAGATCGGCGTAATGAGTCCGATGTCGGCGACGCCGTGTCGCAGTTCCATGAGCGAGTGTTCGGAGGACAGCAGCGATCCCGACCAGTACGGCTGGATGCGCAAGCGTCCGCCCGATTCCTGCTCGATCCATTTCATCCATTGGATGTCGGCGCGGCTGAAAGGATGCGTCGGCGCATACGGGCTGGCATAAACGAGCACCGTGCCCGGCTGCGGCTGTTCTTTGGCGCACGCAACGAGGCCCAGAAGCACGATCGCGGCGAGCAACGCTCTCACAGCAGTCCTCCCGAGCGCAGAAAGTCCGCCACGTGTTCGACCATGCGCTCATGGCTCCAGTCCGCGGCATCCACCATGTCCGCCGACAGCATGAGCGTCGGAACGCCTGCGGCTTCGAGTGCCAGGCGCGTGAGGTTCGTACCCGATTGCGACAGGCGGTTACCGGGCGGCACGAGCATCACGGCGGCATCGATGCCGCAGCGTCGCGCTTCGCTCACCATCCATTCGTTCATCCAGGGCGGCAGATGCAGCACTTCGTTCATTGAACAGATGCGGCTCGCGAGTGCGTGCAGCGGCCGTCCGTGCAGTTCGCGGATGTACTGAGGACCGGCGAAGGGCATGTACATCGACCACACGAACGCGGCGCCGAAGCGATCTTCGAGGGCGCTATAGAAACCTGGGTCGTGCCACAACCCGGCGCCGATCCACATGAGCCGCAAACGTTCCTGGCTGCCAGCACCCACGCCGGCTGCGATGCGCTCGGCCACTTCATCGCGGAACCGACGCGCGTGTGCGACGGCCCAGTCGGAGCCGCGATGCCATTGTGGAATCATGGTGTTCGGCATCTGCTCCGCAATCGACACGGGACAGGGACGAGCATCGCCGATCATGCGTGCGGCTTCGGCGATGTAGCCTTCCTGCTCGTTGATCGCCTCCATCAGTTTGACGAACTTCGCCTCGTCGAACTTGCGTCCTGTGCGCTCTTCGAGTCGGGCGATGAGTTGGCGCATCTCATCGACGAGCAGCTCGATGCGCCGTTCCTCGTACACGCTCGACCAATCCTGCTTCGAGTGCTCGAACCACTGCGGATCCTTGTGCAGCCAGCCGGGCGCCTCGAGCGGGAAGAACTCGGTGCCGAACGCCTCCGCCCATTGTCCGAAGACGTGCTCGATGCATTCGCAGGTCAGTCGAGCAACCAGCATGGTCGGTTTGGGCAGTCCGCCCCAGGGTGCTTTCGAACGATCTGCATCGAGCGTGCATGCAAGCCCGAGCGAGCAGTAGTGACACCGGCTCGGCGGGTAACCCAGTCGATCGAGCACGCCGGCATAGTGGGTCGAGAGCTGCTTGGCCGAGATGTACGCCGACCACCATTGATTGGTGATGAGCGGAATGTCCATCGCATGAAAAATCTCATGCGGCGTATCGGCCTGCGCAATGACGAAGGGCTCGCCCTGGTCGATCACGCGACGCTTGAGATCCGCGGCGAAGTTGCGTTGATACGCGGTTGCAGCCGCAGTGCAGGCGAGATCCTTGCGACTGCGCTGACCGCCCGTGCGCTGACCGCCCGGGTTCGAGACATCGTGACTCACTTGAAAACTCCGAGCGCTTCGAGGGTCGCAATGCGCTCTGCCGACAGCCCACACAGCGTGCGGGCAATTTCATGACTGTGCTCGCCCATGCTGGGGGCGCGAAATGCATCGATGCGGCTGCGCGAGAAAGAAATCGGCGTGCGCATATGGCCGAAGGTGCCGAGCACCGCATGCTCGAGCGGCATCAGTGCGCCGCGGCTCGCAAGTTGCGGATCGTGCTCCATCAGATCTTCGATGTCCTGCACCGGAGCTGCGGCAATGTGTGCGTCCTGCAGTCGCTCCGCGAGCTCGCGCTCTGGTTGTGTTGCCGTCCAGCGGCGCAGTGCCTCGGCGGCGATTGCCGGATCCGTCGGATCCACTCCCGCAAGCTCGCAGAAGGTTCTCCACTGCTGGGGCGATGCGCAGCTGACCGCGATCCAGCGATCCTCCCCCAGCGCGGGATAGACGTCCTGATGAAAGATCCTTGCGTCGCGGTTGCCCATGCGATGAGGACGCTCGCCGCGCTGTGTCTGCAAGAAGGCGTCGCGCATCTGCTGCACGCAGATCTCATACATGGAGGCATCGACGTGACAACCGACGCCGGTGCGGTTGCGATGAACCAATGCCGCAGAAGTCGCCGCAGCCATGACATACGGCACGATCACATCGCCGTAGGGCACGGCACCCGGAATCACGGGACCGCGATCTTCCCAGCCCGTCAGCAACGTGCGACCCGACAGCGCCGCGCCGGTGCCGTCGACGCCCCAGGCTTCGGCGAGCGGTCCGGTCTGTCCGAAAACGCTGCCGGAAATCATGATCAAGGACGGATGCTTGCTGCTCAGCGTTGCGTAATCGAGGCCGAGCTTGCGCATGGTGCCGGGCGAGAAATTCTCGACGACGACATCCGCCCATTCGAGCAGCGGGTCGATGATCTCGCGGCTTTCAGGCTTCTTCATGTCCAGCGCGAGGCTGCGTTTGGAGGTGTTCAGATGCGCGAACCACGGCTTGTCATCCAGGCTCTGTGCGCTCGAGCGGCTGATCTGCACGTCCAGTCGCGACAGACAGGGCCTCGTCCGCGATTCGACCTTGATGATCTCCGCACCCAGATCGCCGAGCACTTTGGTCGTGATGGAGCCGACCAGTGCCCAGGAGAAGTCGAGCACCCGCACGCCGGCCAGCGGACCTGATCGAACGCTAGTCTCACGCGCTCGTTCCCGTGGCTGTGCAGCGGGTCCTTCGCTGATACGCACGAAACGCGAAGGAGTTCTGAGTCCCGCGTGCTCGTTCCAGAACTGTCTCGCCTCCAGATGCGGATCTGCGAGCACGTCGGCCGGTTCGGCGAGAACCGTCGCGTTGATTCCCCGGCGCTGTCCATCCGTTCTGATCTCTTCGCGCGTACAGGTACGAAAGAAACCTTCGATAGCACGTTCCCATTGCGCGCGTACTTGCGGATCGAGCGTCGAGCGGTTGTAGGTAGTCCAGTCGGTCCCGTGCAAAGGATTCGGTGCGCCTTTCTCATCCATCCAGTCGCTCAGCGCGCGATTTGCCGGTGCGCCGAAGCGGCCGGTCATCAAGGTGTGGAAGCAATAGCCATCCGCCAGTGGCCAGATACAGCGCACGGTCGCGCGCCCGTAATTCAGCGAGCCACCGACGCGATGCAGTTTGCGTCGATCGAAATGCCAGGCGAGCGCACCGTTCACGTTGCGTGAGAAGGCGACTTCCTGCGAGGAGACATCGATGTGCTGGCCGCGACCGCTGCCGACACGTTCGAGCAAAGCGGCCATCGCGCCGCTCGCCGCGACCATGTCGGCGTGGAATCCGCAGGCATCGAGCGCTTCCTTGACCGGTGGCCGATCGGGATCGCCGGTGAGTCGCAGCGTGCCGCCCAATGCGGAGGCAATGAGCTCCGATCCATGCCAGCGCGAGCGCGGGCCGCCGCTGCCGAACGGCGTAACGGATACGTGAATCAACTGAGGATTGACGCTCTCGATCTGACTTTGTGTGAATCCAGCCTCCGCGAGGCGCTCGAGTCCCCAGTTCTCGATGAAAAGATCGGCCGATGCGAGGTGCGTGCCGAGCGATTCGGCATTGACGATCTGCAGCTTCGCGCCCAGCGACTCGACGAAGCGGGCGAGGGCGCTTTCGCCGGCCTCGGCCAGTACGGCGGCGGTGATGTGTTCGAGTGGCTTCATGTTCGCGTACTCAGCGTGCTCGCGAATTTTTCAATTGCTTCGAGCGTCTCGGTCGGCGCGTCCCACTTTTGCATCGTCAGTGAAAGCGCGGGAATGGCATGTTCGCGCAAGGCGCGTTCGACGCGGGGATACACCCAGGCGAGTCCCGTGTCTTCAGCAACCACCCAAAGAATGACTCCCGCGACGCTCAGTTCGAGCGCACGCGAACAGAATGCCTGCGGTGTTTGCAACAGACTTCGCCAGGGATGAGCGCGACAACGCCGAGCGATCTGCTCGAACGCATCGCCACTTTGTGCTGCGTCATCGGCCCGGTACGGCGTGGCGGCGTTGAGTGTCGCAACGATGTTCGCGCCCGCGCGCTCGGCGGATTCGTGCAAGCGCTCATCGGGCGGTGTGCTGCCGATGAGCATGAGCGGTGCTGCATCGGTCGGTGCAGGCATCGAATCCTGCGGCGTTTGCAACGTCTGATCGAAGTCGAAGGACCAGTCGCGATCCGCGGCCCGTAACAGTCGCGCCGCGACGCTTCCGCGCGATGCAGGAGTCTCAAGCGTCGATATGGCAGTCGCCAGCCGCAGTTCGTAGCGCTCGTGCACGCGCTGCAGTGCGGGGACGAGCGCATCGTCCGACGCTCCGAGTTCGCGTGCCAGATGCCGGGTCGATGAGATCGTATGGGTGAGGCTGCTTTCGCGAGCGCACGAGGCGAGATCGAACATCAACGGTCGCGGACCGCCGCACAGCCCGCGCCGCTGCAGTTCGCACAGGTAGTAATACAGTCGCTGCGAGCTGTCGTCGCTGCGCGTGAACACGACCGCTTCGATATGATCGAGCTCGCCGGTTAGCCATTGCCCGGCAATCGAGCGACTCTCGGACGTGAAGGTCGGTTCGAGATATCGATCTGCTATCGCCGAGGGTGACCCGGCACGTCCATGAACGGCGAGCGGCAGGGCACCAGCGGCGAGAATGAGCTCGACAGGAATGTCGTGTCCGACATAGCCGATGAGCCTGCCGGATCGCTGTGTGTGAGTTGGATGCGAAGTCGAAGCCATGTTCATTGACCGAGCCACTGCGGCAGCCCCAGCGCCAGTGCCGGAACCAGGATCAGCAGCGTCAGATGCAGGAAGTCCGCCGCGAGAAACGGCACGACGCCTTTGAAAATACGCGTCAGCGGGACGTCCTTGGCAATGCCCTGGATGACGTACAGGTTGATGCCAATGGGCGGATGGACGAAGCCGATCTCCATCGTGCGCACGAGATAGATGCCGAACCAGATCGGCGAGAGTCCCAGATGCACGATGATCGGGAGCAGGATTGGTGTGGTGAGCAACATGAGCGCAAGACCGTCGAGCACCGATCCGAGCAGCAGCAGCAGGATCGTCATGACGACGATGGCGAACAATTGACCGCCGGGCAGGTCCGCCATCAATGATTCGACCTGCATGGCCAGACCGGTGACGCTCATGAACACGGAAAAGATGAGCGCGCCGATGATGACGACGTAGATCATGCCCGTGGTACGCAGCGTCTGAGCGAGCGCTTCGAGCAAGGCCTTGCGAGTGAGTGCGCGCCGCCACGCACACAGTGCGAGCGAACCGACGGCGCCGACCGATGCGGCCTCGGTCGGTGTGAACCAGCCGAGCGCGATGCCGGCGAGAACGGCGACGACCAACGCACCGAGATCCGTCATGCGCAGCAACGCAGCGCGACGCTCAGACCAAGGCGCGCGTTCGGCGGCCGGCGCGATCGAAGGGCGCCAGCGACACAGCAGCACGATGGTGATCATGTAGAACAGCGCCTGCGTGATCGCCGGAATGATCGCTGCCGTGAACAATTTGCCGATCGACTGCTCGGCGAGAATGCCGAACACGATCAAGGCGCCGGACGGCGGGATGATCGAACCGAGCGTGCCGCCTGCCGCAATCGATCCGGTGGCGAGCGCATCGGAGTAGCCGCGCTTGCGCATCTCGGGCAAGCCGATCAATCCGATGGTCGCGGCCGTGGCTAGACTCGAGCCGCTCACTGCACCGAAGCCTGCGCAGCCGGCGATCGAGGCGAGCGCGAGACCGCCGCGGCGATGACCGAACATCTTGGCGGCGGCATCGAAGAAGTCGCGGCTCGCACCCGCCGCGAAGCACAGATGCGCCATGAGCAGGAACAGCGGGAGGACGCCCAGCTCATACCGCGATACGGTTTCGAACAGGACGACGCCGGATTTGATGATCGCGGGTTCCGGGCCGATGAGAATCATGAGGCCCACCATCCCGACGAGTCCCATCGACACGCCGATGGGAACGCCGAGCGTCAGCAGAATCAGCAGTGCGATGACGCCGAGTGTGCCGCTCATTTGCGATCACCTCTCGACGAGAACATCTCGCGCACGAACAGGAGCGCAATCGCGGCGACGGCGGCGAATGAAATCACCCGCAGCGGACGGAACGGGATGTGCAGAAGCTCGCTCTGTTCGTACTCGTTCCACGCATCGAAAGTCAGCCACAGCGCGCCGGCGGCCAGCCCGGCGAAGAACAGCACCGAGAGGAACGCCGAGATCCTGCGCAACACATCGCGTGCGGTGGGGCTGAGGCGATCGGTGAGAATCGTGACACTCGCATGCGAACGTGTGAGGGTCGCGGACACCATCGCCGAGCTCGCCGTGAGCAGAATCGCAGTCTGGATGATTTCGATCGCACCGAAGAACGGAATACCTGCGTGACGACCGAAGACCGCCAAGGCCTCGACACCCATGGCGAGCAAAAGTCCGATCGCTCCCACGTAGAACAAAGGTCCGCGCGGAGCCACAGCGTGCTGCTCCTCGCGCTTTACATCACCCACGCATCGGCTCCTTCGGCTGCAAGCTTCAAGGGCGGTAGTCCCGCCTCGATTGTGATTTGTTCTACGTAGCGACAGATGCGCTCGAAGGCGGCGTCGCGCGCGAGGACGGGGCGGCCGGGCGGTTCGATATCCACCGGTCGCACGCCGATGCGCAGGCCGCCCTGGTCGTCGATGCAGACGCGGCCCAGAAATGCGTTGACGGCTTCGGGATGAAACGGCGCCAGGTGATAGGCAGGGTCGGGTTCGAATCCGAACAGTTCGCGTCGACGGCGTGCCCACGCGGCGCGCGCAGGGTGCGATTGATCCGGACTCAACGCGCGCGTCACGACGCAGCCGTTGCCGAGTCCGTGAAAAATCGGCTTGTTTCGATAGACCTCGATGCCGCGAATGATGTGAGCGTGATGGCCCACCACGATGTCGGCGCCGGCTTCGATGGCCGCATGCGCGATGGGGCGTTCATACGGCGCGAGGCGAGCGCGCGTGTGAACGATGCCTTTGTGAAGCGCCACGATCACGAGATCTGAACGCATGCGCGCCTGCTCGATATCGAACGCCATGTCCTCGAGCGAGGTCGGTTCCGGTCGCACGAGATTCGACGCCGGAGCAATCGGTCCGCCACTTGCCGGCCATACATATACATAGGCGCAACCCGCCCGATCCGGTCCGGCCCAGGAAGCTTCCGGTCCCACGCAGTTGTAGCTCAGCAAGGCGACGGTGCGAGTTCCGACTCGCAGGTAGGCGGGTTGCCGCGCCTGCGGCAGATTCAGCCCGGCACCGGTGTGCGCGATCTGTTCGGCATCGAGCGTGCGCAGCGTATCGGCAATGCCGGAAGCGCCGCGATCGGCGATGTGATTGCCGGCGAGCGTGACCGCATCGAAGCCTGCGTGCGCGAGTGCAGCGAGATGCTCGGGCGGAGCCGCGGGCGCCGGTACATCGCCTTCCAATTCTTCGACGGAAGTCGTGTGAGGGACTTCCAGATGTCCGATCGCAAGATCGGCCTCGCGCAGCGATGGCGCAATGCCCGAGAGCCAGTGATCGGGGTCCGGTTCATCGAGAATCAGGTCGCCCGCAAACGTCAATTGAATCATCGATGGTCAACCCGACGGCTGTGCGATGGCCTCAGTGCTTCGCATGCGGCTTCGAGGCCGTCATCGAGGTGAGATTGTCGGTCCGCGCATTCTGCGCGAGCTGCAGATCGTTCATCACCGGCAGCGACAGCCTGGAGTCGAACTTCCCGCCGCTGAAGATCGAGACTGTCGGCGGCGGATCGAACTGGACCGTGCGTGAGCGTTGACGCGGATCGGCGCCGGCGATCGTGAGCTGCAGTCGATGACCGCTCTTCACGATCGTGGAGGTGGGCAGCAGATCGATGCGCACCTTCGTGCGTTCACCCGGCGTGAGTGGCCTCACGTCTTCGCGATTGCCGCGGTGATAGGGCAGTCCCATGAAGTTGCGGAAGGGCGGCGTTTGTTCGGATCGGAACGAGGCGCGCAGACGTCCGTGCGTCACGATCGCAATCTCGCCCGAGGGCGCGACGTCTTCCAGATACACGAACAGGTCCGCATCCGGTTGGGTGGATGCGATCCACAGTTCGGCGAGCGGATGGCCGGCAATGTGCGTGTCCTTCGACAATGGCGCCGTCGCAAAGCTTGCGCCGGGTTTCTCCATCACGCACGGCCACATCATGAAGCCAGGGTTCACGGCTTCCTTGCACTTCGGCTGATAGTTCACATCGAAGCGAACCTCGCCGTCCTTCGAAGGGGCAGCAGCCGTGAGCTGCGTGCTGCTCAGATGCAGATCGCGAGCGCGCGATTCGGGCACGGGCCATTGCTTCGCAGAGCTCCACTCCTGGCCGGGTTGCGCATTCACGGTTCGATAGTAGACGGGGGGTTCGCGATCCCAGCCGTTGTCCACGTTCTTGAGATAGCGATCGAAGAAGCGCAGCAGCTCCGTCGACATCGGGAAGTCGCCGACCTGGCAATGCTGCCAGGTGCCCATCCAGAGCTTGCGCGGATTGTTCAGATTGTTGAACGCGAGCACGGCTTCGAAGCTGCCTTCGTCGAGCCAGTTGCCCCAGATGAACAACGCGACCTTCGAGCGCTCGATCTGCTCGATGTAGGTGGCCACACTGGCCTCACGCCAGAACGGCACGCCCAGCAATGGCGAGACGTCGTCGCGATAAGGCATGCCGCGCCACAGCTCTGCCATCGGAGTGCCGGCGGCGTGAGCCGCGATGGCCTGTGCTGCCAGTGCGCCGTCGCGATCCTCATCGACGGGCAACACGCCCTGACCGAAATCCTGCGCAGGATCTTCGGGACGGGTATTGAACTGTGCGGTGATTCCGCCGCGGCTGACGAAGCCGTACTTGTCGAAATCGGTACAGCCGGGAGCGATCGCGCGCAAGTGAGGCGAGAGCGTACTCGCGCTGTGCCAGGTGGTGCCGCCGAGATACGAGCACCCGGCGACACCGATGGCGCCGGTGCTGAAAGGTTGCTTCGCAAACCACTCGGTCATGTCGTAGGCATCGTTCGCTTCCGTGCGATCCTGAAATCCGCGCCGCGCGCCGAACGAGGCGCCACGGCCGCGAGTGTCCACGGCCGCGACGACATAGCCGTGCTTGACCAGTTCGCCGAGCTGATTGCCTTCGACGGCGTTGACGACTTTTCCCGACGCATCGCGAAACGCGCGCCGATAAGGCGTGTGTACCCACACGACGGGAAATTTTTCCTCGACAGCGCGTCCGGCAATGGCAGGCCGATAGATGTCGACGGCGAGACGGGTTCCGTCTCGCACGGCGACGTATTGCGATGTCTTGACCGACTCGGCGAAACGAGCCTGCGAATATCCCCGATACACGCCGGGACGTGATTCCTTCTGCGCATCCGCGGACGAGATTCCCGATGCGAAAAGACACCACAGCCCCAGCGTGAGGCTCGCGCGCCAACGTGCATGCATTCGACTTCGACTCCTACCAGCGTTTGGTCACGGACAAGGAAATGAACCGACCAAGCGGGGAGACGACCTGGTTATCCCACGACACCACGCCGTTCAGCACCACTGGGGGTTCTTCATCCGTGATGTCCTGGCCACTCAATGCCACGGTGAAACCATCCCACACGCCGGGACCATCGCCAAAGTCGTAAACGAGCGAGAGATCGATCGTGCGATAGCTGTCCACATCCACATTCGGAGTAATCGCCGTGTTCCGGTAGCCATCCGTATAGTTGTAGTAGAGATTCGCAGACAATCCGCCGAGACGCCAGTTGAGTGCTCCACGTGCACGCAGATCGATCGGATTGCTGAAGGTATCGAGCACATCGACGAAGGGCTTGCCCGGAGCGGTCGAGCGCGTCAGGTCGAGAATCTTCGCGACATCCACGCCGGCGCGCCACGAGCCGAACGACGTATCGAAGGCATAGGCCAGGTTCACGTCGAGACCGGTCTGTTTCATGCTGCCGAGATTCGCGCGACGACCGTCGACGATCGCATTGATGTTCGTGACCGGCTCGACGGGGTTTTGCAGATCGGGATTCCCCATGAACTCCGCGACCAGAGCATTGAAGGCCGCCGTACCTGCGGCATCGCTCGCTGCCGGCCGACGTACGATGTACGGCGAATACACCGTGGGCTCAGTCAGCGCCGTGTTCGGCACGACATCGATGCGGTCGGTGTAGTCGATGTCGTAGTAGGTCACGGACGTCGTGAGTCCAGAGAGCGCACCCTGCGGCACCCAGTCGATACCTGCCGACCAGGTGGTTGCTTCTTCGGCCTTCAGCGTCGAGCGTCCGCCGTTGTGGAAGATGCCGCGCGTCACGCCGCCCGCTGCGGTCGGGTCGGTCAGGTTCTGGATGAAAATGTTGTGGATCTGCTCACTGCTGTCGACCAGCGAGGGCGCACGGAACGAAGTGCCGTAGGTGCCGCGCAACGTGAGCGAATCGATCGGGTTCCAGGTCAGGCCTACTTTGGGATTCGTCGTTTCGCCGAAGTCCGAGTAATCCTCGTAGCGTCCGGCCAGCGACAGCACGAGCGAACGCACACCCGTGATCTCCTGAGCGCTGCCGATGATCGGGACATAGAGCTCAGCGAACACCGCCAGATTGTCGCGCTCGTTGCGGACGTCCTTCACGGTCTCCGCGCCGCTTGCGAGCACGTTGTTGGCGGTGAGGACCTGATGGAACTCGTTCTCGTGACGCTCGACACCCACCGCCAGTCGCACATCGCCCGCAGGCAACTCAAACGTCGGACCGTCGGCCTTCAGCGCATAGCTGCGCGCCTCGCTGGTGGCGTCGGTGTCGCGATTGGCGATGATCAGATCGACCAGGGCGGGATTGTTCGAGACGTTGAACGAGCCGTCGCCGAACGGATTGAAAGCCGTGGCGGGATTGCTGCTGGCGAGCGCGGCGGTGAGGGCCGCGCCGTTGGTGATCGCACCGCGACGCTGGAAGCCGTGATTGCGGCTGAAGTTCGCAAAGCCCTCGATGCGCCAATCGGCGCCGAGATCGACGCCTGCGCCGATGGCGTTCTGATAGGCCTTTTCCCAGCCGGTGAGCTTCGCGTCGGCATCTTCCTTGAGGAAGCGATACTCGACGTTGACGAATGCGGGCGAACCGAGCGCGGCGGGAGCCACGAACCACGGGTTCGTGTTCGGTACACGCAGCTGGCCGGATGCCGGCGCCACGTTCTCGTTGAAATCGCGATCGGAGAGCCAGCCCTGATACCAGACATCCCATTGGCCGAACTGCTGCCGGGCGTCGAGGAAGAACGTGTTGCGCTCCTGCTGAGGCAGCAGATCGGCTGCGGCAGGTTCGTCGAAGCGATTCGCGGTGCCCGCCGTGAGCTGGTCCGGTGTCAGGCCCACGCCGTTACCCGGGGGAAGCGGATAGCGCGTCGTACCGGAGATGATGTTGCCGGGCGATGCGAGCGTCGATCGTGCATCGGAGCCGCCGCGTGCGCGACGGTCGCTGCTGGCGAAGTCGCGATCCTTGCCTCTGAGGCGATCGCGCTCGTAGTGCTCGAATGCTCCGAATACGCTGCCGCCATCCCAGGTGAAACCGAAATTCTGGCTGGCCACGATCTGATCGGTGCCATCGGCACTGCCATAGCGAACCATGGTTTCGGCACCGCTGAAGTCTTTGCGCGTGATGAGGTTGACGACACCTGCGACCGCATCGGAGCCGTAGATCGCCGAGGCGCCGTCGACGACGACTTCCATGCGCTCGAGCGCGGCAGCCGGAATGACGTTCGGATCGTAGAGGCTCTTGATCACGCCCGCAGGTGCAAGGCGGCGACCGTTGATGAGCAGCAATGTGGCCTCGTTGCCGACGCCGCGCAGATTGATGCCCGAAATGCGTGTCGTGTTGGCGGCGCCGTCCTGCGCGCCGCCCAGACGGCTTTCATCCGCGCCGAGATTGAGCACCTGAGGGATCTGGCGAGCCAGATCGCTGCTCGTCGCAACGCCGGAGTTCACGAAAGCATCGCGGTCGAAACCGATGGAAGGCGAGCCGGCGCTGGCAACGCCACGGATGCTGCTGCCCGTGACTACGATTTCTTCCAATGCAGGTGTCGCCGCGGTGCGCTCCTGCGCGTGAGTCGCCATCGAAACAGTTGCCAGCGCACAGGCGCCGATCATGGCCGGACGTCGCATGTTCTCCCCCTTGTTATAGCGCCGCGCGCGGCGCTGGATGTAGTAACGAGATCACCAATCTTTCGTCAGTGTCCGCAACGCCGCTGGAGTCTCCGCTCCGCTTCAGCGTCCGGTGCCGTTCATCCCGAGAGCCGGGGTAATCGCGACGCACGCGATCACCCTGGGTCAATTAGTTCGTAAAACGAACCATACGCCAGTCGAACCATAGACGGAAGGGGGAGATGACAATTTGACTTGTCATCGGCGGGAGGGCGGCAAATTCAGCAACTTCTGCGCCGCCAGGGCATCATTTTTCCTTATGCCGATAACCCGTTTCGGCTATGCGTGCTGGCGCGTGCGCGCGGAACGCTCGATCGCCAGGCTTTCGCGAAAAAGGGCGGCGCGCTTTGGAAGAGGGGGCTTGCGTCGGGGATGCGACGCAATGAGTGACTGAAATCGACGGGCGCAGAGCGTGGCTGCGCCGGTCGAGTGCGGGTTGGGGTTTACACCGATACTTTCTGAAAGCGCTGCAACAGGCGAACCAGCTGCTCGCGTTCGCGATCGCTGAAGAGCTCTGCGAATTTCTGCTCGTGATCGAGCATCTCCCGCTTGAGTGATTTGTAAGTGCGTTCTCCTTCGGCCGTCAGCGTGATGCTCTGACGTCTTCGGTCTTCGCTCGATCGCGTTCGCAGGATCCAGCCTGCCTCTTCGAGGCGGTCCATCAGTGCGACCATGCTCGCCTTGTCGATGCCGAGCTCGCTGGCAAGTTCGACCTGGGCGATGCCCGGATTGGCGCGTGTCAGCGCGAGCGCGCTGAACATGCCGGGGCGGATCTCGCCTTCAGCCACGGTACGTGCGAAGTCACGCCACAGAAGGATCTGAGCGCGACGAATGTTGTAGCCCAGGAGCGTAGGCAGGATGTCCCTGTCGATCGTGCGTAATGCCGATCGCGATTTGCGTGTGGTGGTTGGGTTCTTGCCAGCGAGTTTGCGTTTCATGCGCGCAATTTGTCGCTTTAGAGGGCTGCGAGTCAACTTCGATCCCGAAGCTCGAGCACGGGCTCACGCCGCACGTGCGCGAGTCCCGTGTACCGCGATGGCTGCGAGGATCAGGGCCACGGCGGCACCTTCGAACACGAACGCCACGCCCGCATAGGCGCTCGCCACTCCACCGCTCAACGGGCCCGCGAAGCCGCCGAGAAAGGTGGCGCTGCCGGTCATGCCGAATGCGCGGCCCCGATGTTCTTCGGGGACACCTTGGGCCACGAGTGAATTCGCGAGCGGCATGACACCGGCGAGGAACAGACCCGCCGCAAAGCGCTCGGCGACGAAGGCCGGGTAGGTCGTCGCGAAACTCTGCGCAAGTGTGAACACGGCGGCGCCGCACAGCACGCCGGTCAGCAGGCGACGGCGACCGATGCGATCGCCGATGCGACCGACGAGCGGTGCGGCGATGAGGCCGCTGATACCAATCACGGAGAACGCGACACCGGCGAGCGTGGCCAGGTTATCGACGGGGCCGACGAGCTCGCTCACATGCAACGAGACGATGGGCTGGACGCTGGTGATGGCAATTTGCACCAGCAGCAGCACGGCGATCAGCTTGAGCAGCTCCGGGTACTGCGACACCACGGCGAAGATGCCCGATGGGTCCGTACGCTTTGCGGGTCGCGTCGCGACTTGCGGCGGCAGGCGCAGCACCGCAAGCGCAACGAACAACGATGCGCACCCGCCGGCAACGAAGGGTGCGCGATAGCTCTGGAAGGCATCTGCGATGAAGCCGCCGATGAGCGGGCCGAGCAGCATGCCGGAGAGCTGTGCGGTCGACAGCCATCCCAAAGCGGCGCCGAGGCGGGACGGGGAGGAGATGCTGCTCGTCAACGCCATGACGGCGACGATGTGTCCTCCGAATAAGCCCATCAGGAATCGCAATGTGAGCAGCTGCCATGCACTCGTCGACAGGCTCATGAGCAGCGTGCACACGGCGGATGCAGCGCACGCGCCAAGAATGATGTTGCGGCGATCGAGCGTATCGACCAGTCGACCCCAGACCGGTGACATCAGCCCAGCGGCGAGCGGCGTCACGCCGAGCACGAGTCCGGCCCACAGTCCCACTTCGTGCGCCTCGGTGACGCCGATCTGCGGCAACAGCAAGGGAATGACCGGAGGCACGATGGAGAATGCGGCGGCGATGATGAACTGCACGCTCAACATGGCCGCAAACGTGCGACGCCACGAGCTGTCGGACGCTGCATTCATACGATCGACGAACGCCATTCGATGAACGATGCGTAGCCAGGGATACGAACGGCGCGAGTCTTGAAAGAGTCAACGGTCATGTTCCGGACTATTCAGTCAGTAATGTAGTATCCCGTCAATCCTGCATGGTCTGCGCGTGATGCTCGCGAGCGACGACATCGCAGTTTTTTCTGACACGATTCATCGAGAGGAAGTCATGAGTTCAGCTTCGCATTTGCCGTATCGCGCCGATCATGTCGGCAGCCTCCTGCGGCCGGGTTATCTGCTCGAGGCTCGCGCCGCCGCTGCGAAAGGGCAGCTCTCGGCCGCGCAGTTGCGCGAGGTGGAAGATCGCGCGATCAAGGACGCCATCCGGCTTCAGGAAGATGTCGGTCTGCAGAGCGTGACCGACGGTGAATTCCGTCGCACGTACTTTCACATCGACTTTCTCGAGCAGCTCGGCGGCGTGAAGACCGATATTCCCGTCACGATCAAGAAACCGGACGGCACCGAAGAGCTTGCGCCACCGGTTATGCGCGTCGTGGACAAGGTCCGACACGTAAAGGACATTCAGCTCGCCGATTTCCAGTTCCTGGCCGCTAACACGCGTCAAACGCCCAAGGTCACGATTCCATCGCCGACCATGCTGCATTTTCGTGGCGGTCGCGCTGGCATCAGCAAGGAGCATTATCCGGATCTCGAACAGTTCTATGACGATGTCGCACGCGCGTATGCGGCGGAGCTGCATTCGCTGGCGCAGGCGGGATGCCGCTACGTGCAGATGGACGACACGAATCTCGCCTATCTGTGCGATGAAAAGATGCGCGAGGCCGCGCGGCAACGTGGCGACGATCCGAACGAGCTGCCGCATCGCTACGCCGCATTCATCAATCGCGTAGTGGCGCTGAAGCCGGCTGGCATGACGCTCGCCGTGCATCTGTGCCGCGGTAACTTCAAGAGCACCTGGGCTGCGGAGGGCGGCTATGAGCCCGTCGCAGAGGCACTGCTGTCCAGCATGAATGTGGATGCGTACTTCCTCGAGTACGACGACAAGCGCAGCGGCGATTTCCGTCCGTTGCGCTTCCTGCCCAAAGGCAAGACGGTCGTGCTGGGTCTGGTGACGACCAAGCTCGGCGAGCTCGAGCACAAGGACGATCTGAAGCGCCGTATCGACGAGGCTGCACGCTATGCGCCGCTCGATCAGCTTGCCTTGTCACCTCAGTGCGGTTTCTCGAGCACCGTGCACGGCAATGACATCGCGTTCGAACAGCAGATCGCGAAGCTGCGGCTCGTCGTGGAGACGGCGCGCGAAGTGTGGGGCTGACGCAGATCATGCAGGTGTCAGGCTGTGCGCCTGACACCTGCAGTTTGGCCGTCATCCCGGGCCGGGATCCCCGCGCGGGATTTCCCGTCGGTCACAGGGCCTGGACCCCGGCCTTCGCCGGGGTGACCCCTAACGGCCTTCGCCGGGGTGACCCCTAAGGGCCTTCGCCGGGGTGACCCCTAACAGCCTTCGCCGGGGTGACCCCTAGCGGCCTTCGCCGGGGCGACCCCTAAGGGCCTTCGCCGGGTGACATCACTACCGAAGCGGCTGTTACAAGTCGCTAGTGCGGTCGGCGGATGAAACTGAGCAGGAAGACCGCGAGGCCCGCGATCACTGCGACCGGAATCAAATAGCCGACGACGCCTGAGGCGGACGTGCCGCTTCCCAATAAGACGCCAGCGAGCAGTGGGCCGATGATCGAACCCACGCGTCCCATCGCGACGCTCGCACCCGAGCCGGTGCCGCGAACGGAGGCGGGGTAGTACGCAGGCGCCACGCCGTAGAACGCATAGTTCGCACCGAGCAGGAAGAATCCCGCTGCGCCGCTCAGTACGAGCATCAGATCCTTGCTGTTCGATTCGCTGAGTCCGAACAGCGCGGCGATCAGTCCGATATAGGCGATCGTCAGCGGCCAGCGTGCATCGAGCCGGTCCACGAGCCATCCGAACAGAAGCGCACCTGCAACGCTGCCAAAATTGAACAGGAGCGACGCTTGAGGCGCGACGACGCGATCCATGCCCTTGGCGACAACGAGCGTCGGCAACCAGTTGAGAATCAGATACAGGATCAGCAGCGTCGGCAGGAACGTGAGCCACAGCAGCAGCGTGGCCGGCGCTCTGCCATCGCCGAACAATGCAGCTCCCACGTTCGTTCGCGGTGCGGATACTTCCTTTCGTTGCAGCGTTTCCTTCATGAAGAAATGCAGTACCGGTGCCAGCAGCAACGGGAATACACCGCCGACGATGAACAGCGTGCGCCAGTCGAAGTCCGGTGGCAGCAGTTGAGTGAGTAGCGCCGAAGAGCCGCCCCCCAGCGGCATGCCGCAGAAGATCGCTGCGGCAGTCACGGCACGCTTCTGCGGTGTAGCGATCTCGGAAGCGACGGCCATCATGTTGGGCAGTGCGGCGCCGAAGCCGAGCCCGGCGCAGAGGCGCACGACGAACAGACTGGCGAACGTCGAGCTCAACGTGGTGAGCAGCGTGAAAAGACCAAAGGTGACGACCGCGCCGACGAACACGGGCTTGCGGCCGAAGCGATCGGCGAACCAGCCGCCAACGCTCGCGCCGATGACGAGGCCGATATTGCTGATGGAAAAAATCCAACCCATCTCCGTCGGTGACAGGCCGAATTGCGGTGCTAGCCGGGGCGCGGCAATGCCGATCGCCTGAATGTCGAATCCTTCGACCACGGCGACCAGAAAGCACAGCGCAATAGTGACAGCGGCCTGCCCGGTGGCGGGCCGTTCGTTCGTGATGGCGACCAAGCTGAACCCCCTATGGCTCTCAAGTACGATTCGTGCGCGCCATTTTATGGATCGGCGCTGCCTGTCACGCCGCTCTACAGTGGCAGGCCTACATAGTTCTCTGCAAGTACTCTCTGCGCAGCCGTGGAACTGAATACGTACTCGAGCTCGCGTTCCCGGATCCGTCCGCTGAATGCATCTTCGTTCGGAAACTGATGCAACAGCGAGGTCATCCACCATGAGAAGCGCACCGACTGCCATACGCGGCTCAATGCGCGTTGGGAGTAGCGATCGATCCCGGTGGCTGAACCCTGGCGGTAGAAGTCGAGCAATGCTTCGTACAGATACAGCACATCGCTTGCGGCCAGGTTGAGGCCCTTCGCGCCGGTCGGAGGCACGATATGCGCCGCATCGCCCGCCAGGAAAAGTTGTCCGTAGCGCATGGGCTCGGCCACGAAGCTGCGCAGCGGGGCGATGCTCTTCTCGATCGATGCGCCTGTCTGCATGCGCTCCGCCACCTCCGGACCGATGCGCGTCTTGAACTCGTTCCAGAAGCGCTCGTCGCTCCACTGCTCGACGCGGTCATCCAGCGGACACTGGACGTAACAGCGCACGCGGGTAGGTGAACGCATGCTCGCTAATGCAAAGCCGCGCGATGAGCTTGCATAGATGAGCTCATCCCAGGCAGGGGGCACGTCCGCCAGCACGCCCAGCCAGCCGAACGGGTAGCTGCGCTCGAACACTTTGAGGACGTCGGCGGGAATGGTCTTGCGGCTGGGCCCGTGATAGCCGTCGCATCCTGCGATGAAATCGCACTCGATCTCCTGTTCCTTTCCGTCGTGTCGGAACGAGACCCGCGGCCGCTTCGAAGTCACATCGTGCAGCGTGACCGATTCGGCTTCGTAGATGGAAACGGCACCGGCGGCCTGTCGCGCTTCCATCAGGTCGCGAGTCACTTCCGTCTGTCCGTACACCGTCACCGTGCGCCCCACGAGCGCTTTGAAGTCGATGTGTTGCCGGACTCCGTCATGGGAAAGCTCGATGCCAGCGTGCGTGAGGGCTTCGCGATCCAGCCGGTCGGTCACGCCTGCAAGCCGCAGGATATCGACGGTGCCCTGTTCCAGAACTCCCGCGCGGATGCGGCCGAGCACATAGTCCGGCGTGCGCTGCTCGAGAATCACGGCGTCGATTCCGGCGCGATGCAGAAGTTGTCCGAGCAGCAGGCCGGCGGGACCTGCTCCGATGATGGCGACCTGTGTACGCACGATCCAACCTTTCTTCAGGAATGAGTGACGCGTGAACGATGCGATGTGGCGCGCTTCGTGACGATGGAGAAATGGCAAAAGAATCTGGACATTTTCCAACCTGCCGGAACATGGCTACGATGCGACTCGAAAGAGTGTGGATACCCCTTAATGGCACAGCGCGAAATTCCTCAGTACTCCTTGTATGGAGAAGCCGTCGCAGATGTCGATGAGCGCTTCCTGCATGTCGAGTCCATTGCCGAACGCAGTGCGCTGCACGATTGGAGCATTCGGCCTCACGCCCATCGCGACCTGTTGCATCTGCTGCTGATCCGCAAGGGCGGGGGCGTTCTGCAAGTCGAGGACAAGCAGCTCACATTCCGTTCGCCCGCGCTCATTGCACTGCCGCTTTCGTGCGTGCACGGCTTCGAGTTCCATCCCGATACGAACGGCTGGATCGTGACCGCGTCCGGCGCGCTGCTGGATCGCATCGTGCGCACTCACGCGGCGCTCGCCCCGGTGCTGCGTGATGCCAACGTATGGAAACTGAATGCCGCCAATGCGCGCGCGACGGCGCAGCTATTCGGCTCGCTCGTGAGGGAATTCCGCAGTCAGTTGCCTGCACGCCGGGTCGCGGCCGAGTCGTGGCTCATGGCAATCATGGTCCAGACGCTTCGCTGCAAGATTGAGATGACGCCCAACGACGCGCGTCCGGGTGGCGCGGATGCGGAGCTCGCGCTGCGCTATCGCGCGCTGATCGAAGACAACTTTGCGAAGCCCGTGAAGGTGGCCGACTACACCAGGCGCCTGTTCGTCAGTCACGAACGGCTGCGGCAGGCCTGCCTGCGCATGACGGGCAGCACGCCGCTCGAACTGCTGAATGCCCGACGACTGCTCGAAGCCAAGCGCTGCTTGCTCTATACCAACATGAGCGTCGGCATGATCGCCGAGTACTGCGGTTTCGAGGATCCTGCCTACTTCTCGCGTTTCTTTACGAGAGCGACGAGCCAGTCGCCGCTTCGCTATCGTCGGGCTCAGGGGCGTACACGACAGAACGCCGAGCGTGAGCGCTAGGAGTTGGAAGTGGGAGGCTCTTCCGTGTCGATCTCGGCAAGTGTCTGTGCCGGATAGCGCGCGCCGCTGATCGTCGCGCCGTTGATGCAGTCATCCGCCTCGGCAAGAACCTCAGGGCTCAGCGCGAGAGAGGCGGCCGCCGCGTTGTCTCGCAAATGAGCGATCGAAGTCGTGCCTACGATCGGAACGATGAAGGGCGCTCTCGCGAACAGCCAGGCGAGCGCCAGCTGCGCAGGCGAGCAACCGGCTCGATCGGCGATCTGTACGAATCGATCGAACACCTGCAGGTTGTGCGCGAAATGCGGTGCCTGGAATCGCGGCATACCACGGCGCAGATCTTTCTCGACGAGCGTCTGGGGATCACGTACGGCGCCCGCGAGAAAGCCGCGCCCGAGCGGAGAAAAAGCGACGAATCCAATGCCCAACTCACGGCACGTTTCCAGCAAGCCGAGCTCGGGGTTGCGCGTCCAGAGCGAATACTCGCTCTGCACCGCCGAGATCGGATGGACTGCGTGAGCCTTGCGCAGCGTTTGCGCGGAGACTTCGGATAAGCCGATGCCGCCGATGCTGCCTGCACGGACCAGATCCGCCAATGCGCCGATGCTGTCCTCGATCGGCACGCGGCGATCCCAACGATGCAGATAGTAGAGATCGATGCGATCGGTGCGCAGCCGCTGCAGTGCTTCTTCACAGGTGCGCTTGAGCGTTTCCGGACGGCCATCGATGACACGTTTGCCATCGACGCCGGTCATGCCGCACTTGCTGGCGAGGAAAATGCGATTGCGCACCGGGGAGAGCACTTCGCCCAGGAGCTCTTCGTTGCGGCCGAAACCGTAGAGTGCGGCCGTGTCGAAATGATCGATCCCGAGATCGAGCGCAGCTTCCAGCAGTGCGCGAGCATCCGCAGGAGACGGCGGCACGCCGTACGCATGACTCAGGTTCATGCAGCCGAGTCCGATCGGAAATACGCTCCGGCCCGCCAGCGTGCGACGCCCGCTCACAGCGCTCGTCATGCTCAGCCTCGCGCCAGACTGAGCTCGAGCTCGTGCAGCGTGCGATAGCAGGGCAGCACTTGATGCACGCTGGCATTGGGCTCACGACCTTCGCGAATGGCGGCAAGAAATTCGCGATCCTGCAACTCGATGCCATTCATCGAGACATCCACCTTCGAGACGTCGACGGGCTGATCGCGGCCGGTGAGCAGATCGTCGTAGCGAGCGATGTAGGTGCCGTTGTCGCAGATGTAGCGGAAGAAGGTGCCCAGCGGACCGTCGTTGTTGAAGGAGAGGGCGAGTGTGCACAGCGCGCCCGAACGCGACTTCAGCTGGATCGACATGTCCATGGCAATGCCGAGCTGCGGATGCTTCGGTCCCTGCATGGCGTGCGCCGCGACGATGTCCTCACCGGTCTGGTAGCGGAACAGATCGACCGTGTGAGCTGCGTGGTGCCACAGCAGATGATCGGTCCATGAGCGAGGCTGGCCGAGCGCATTGGTGTTGGTGCGACGAAAAAAGAACGTCTGGACGTCCATGTGCTGCACCTTCAGCTCACCCGCGACGATCTTCTTGTGAACCAATTGATGCGATGGATTGAAGCGGCGCGTGTGCCCGACCATGCAGACGAGGCCCGTCTGCTGCTGCAGTGCTGCGACGGCTTGTGCGTCTTCCCAGCTGTCGGCCAGCGGAATCTCGATCTGCACGTGTTTGCCGGCCCGCATGCAGGCGAGGCCCTGAGCCGCATGCATCTGCGTCGGGGTGCACAGGATCACCGCATCGACATCGCTGCGTGCCAGCGACTCATCGAGCTGCGTCGTCACGTGCGGGATCGAGAACTTGTCGGCGACCTCGCGTGTCTTGTCCAGCTCACGCCCGATCAGCGATACGACCTGCGCGCCTTCGATTTTCTGCAGGGCTTCGAGATGCTTGACGCCAAATGCGCCTGCGCCGGCCAGCGCGATTCGTGTGACGGTCATCAGCGATTCTCCAGGATCAGATGGCCCACGGCGGTGTTGCTCGCGGGCACATGATAGAAGCGGTGGGCGACTTTCGGAGGCGCGTCGCCCATGGCGCCGCGTGCGATCAGCCACATCACGAGCTCGATGCCTTCGGAGCCGGCTTCGCGCACATAGTCGATGTGCGGCATGCGGGACAAGCCTTCGGGATCGGCAATCAATCGATCGAGGAATGCATTGTCCCAGTCGCGATTGATGAGTCCGGCGCGCGGGCCCTGCAGCTGATGGCTCATGCCGCCGGTGCCCCAGATCTGAACCTTCAATGGTTCGTCATAGAGCTCGACGGCTTTGCGAATCGCGCGACCCAGATTGAAACAGCGCCGGCCCGACGGCACCGGGTATTGCACGACGTTCACTGCGAACGGAATGACAGGGCAGGGCCAGGCTTGCGGCTGCCCGCACATCAGCGAGAGCGGTACCGTGAGACCGTGATCCACATCCATGCGATTGACGATGGTGAGATCGAAATCATCCTGGATGACGGACTGGGCAATGTGCGAGGCCAGCTCGGGATGACCTTTCACCACCGGCACAGGACGCGGGCCCCAGCCTTCATCGGCAGGCTTGTACGATTCGGCACAGCCGATCGCAAACGTGGGAATCAGATCCAGACTGAATGCGGTCGCGTGGTCGTTGAAGACCAGGATGATGACGTCGGGCGTATTCTGCGCAAACCATTCCTTCGAGGGCTCGTAGCCTTTGAAGACGGGCTGCCAGTACGCTTCGCCGCTCTTGCCGAGGTCCAATGCCGCGCCGATGGCGGGCACATGGGAGGTGTAAACGCTTGCGGTGATCTTGGCCATCATTGCTTCTCTTCAGTAGTCCGATTTCCCTGGGGCGAACGGCCGCCGGCGAGCATCATCTTGGCGTACTCGTCCTGGGTCATGCCGGTCATGCTCGCGGCCATGAACTGAAAGCTCTTGCCGTCGGTTGCGCCGATCTTCGCAAGGAAATAGATGTTGCCGCCGAGGGCGATGCAGCGATTCAGATCGCGGGCCATCACGGCCTGCTTCTGTTCTTCGGTCATCGGCCACTCATCCAGATACGCACGCTCGTTCGCTTTGAAGCGTTCGCGGTTCTCCGCCTTCATGAGCGACATGCAGAATTGATTGAGGTGATAACCCTTGCGCGCCTGCTCGGCATCGAAAATGGTCGTGCCGGGAATGTCTTTGTACGGTTTATCGAGAGCCATGTTCTACTCCTGTCGAATGCTGCGCACGAACCAGCCAAACGCAACGTTCCGACCTACAGCCTTCAGCCTACAGTCCAGAGCCTTACTCAATCTGCCCAGTAAAGCCGCATGGGATTTTCGACCAGCAGTTTGTGCTGCAACTCGCTGGTCGGCGCAATCCGTGGAATGAAATCCACCAGTTTTCCGTCATCCGGCATGTGCGACTTCATGTTCGGATGCGGCCAGTCCGTGCCCCACAGCACGCGATCCGGGAAGGTCTCGACGATGCGTCGTGCGAATGGGACTACATCCGAATAGTCAGGTGGTCCCGAGCGCGAGAGACGTTCCGGGCAGCTGACCTTCGACCAGAAGTTCTCGCACTCACGCATCAGTCGAATGAAACGTTCGAACTGCGGACCGTCGACAGGCTGACTCACATCCGGTCGCCCCATGTGATCGACGACGACGGTGGTCGGCAACGCGGTGAAGAAGTCGTAAAGCTCCGGCAGATCCTGAGCTTCGAAATATATGACCACGTGCCAGCCCAGCGGTTTGATTCGATGTGCGATCTCGAGCAGGACCTCGGGCGGCGTCGTATCGACGAGCCGCTTGACGAAATTGAAGCGCACGCCGCGCACGCCTGCGGCGTGCAGCGATTCCAGCTCGGCATCGGTCACGCTTTGCCGAACGGTCGCGACGCCGCGCGCACGTCCGTTCGAGTTCTGCAATGCATCGACCAGCGCACGATTGTCAGCACCGTGACAGGTCGCCTGCACGATGACGTTGCGCTCGAATCCCAGGAAATCGCGCAACTCCCACAGCTTTTCTTTCGGCGCGTCGCACGGTGTGTACTTGCGCTCCGGCGCGTAAGGGAAGACATCGCCCGGACCGAACACGTGGCAATGAGCATCGACCGCACCGGGAGGCGGACGAAAGGTCGGCCGCGACGGATTCGGATGAAATACCAGCCAGTCGGGATCCATGGTGAAGCGATTCGTGGCCACGCTTACAAGCCTCGCGCTTTGAGTTGGCGATCCAGACGCGGATAGACGCGCCGGGCATTCAGTTCGAAGATGCGGTGCTTGTCCGCCTGCGGAATATCGAGCGCGTCGATGTAGCGCTTGGTGTCATCGAAGTAATGGCCCGTTTCGGGATCGATCCCGCGCACGGCACCGACCATCTCCGAGCCGAACAGGATGTTCCCGACGTCGATCACCTTGGCGAGCAGGTCGATGCCCGGTTGGTGATAGACGCAGGTATCGAAGAACACGTTGCGCATCACATGCTGTGCCAGCGGCGGACGCTTCAGCATGTCCGACAGGCCGCGATAGCGGCCCCAATGATAGGGAACGGCTCCGCCGCCATGGGGTATCACGAAACGCAGCGTCGGAAAGTCGCGGAACAGATCGCCTTCGATGAACTGCATGAAGGCCGTGGTATCCGCGTTGATGTAATGAGCGCCGGTGGCATGGAAGTTCGGATTGCACGATGCCGAGACGTGCACCATCGCCGGGACATCGAGCTCCACCATCTTCTCGTAGAGCGGATACCAGTAGCGATCGGTGAGTGGCGGCGAGCGCCAATGTCCGCCTGAAGGATCAGGATTCAGGTTGCAGCCCACGAATCCGAGCTCATCGACACATCTTTGCAATTCGCGCACGGAGCCGTCGATCGGTGCACCGGGCGACTGCGGCAGCTGACAGACGCCGACGAAGTTCTCGGGGTAGAGATCGATGACGCGCTTGATCAGATCGTTGCAGGCTGCCGTCCAGGCTTGCGAGACATGCTCATCGCCGACGTGATGGCCCATCGCGGAGGCGCGCGGTGAGAACAACGTGATGTCCGCGCCGCGTTCGCGTTGCAGCTTGAGCTGGTTCTTTTCGATCGTCTCGCGAATCTCATCGTCGCTGATCTGCGGACGCTGCGGCGCGGTCGCCTGCGGGTTTTCGAGGGTGGCGACCTGTTGATCGCGATACTTCTGATGCGGCGCAGGGGCCGTCGTGTAATGTCCATGACAATCGATGATCAGCATCGTTGGGTCTCCGCGACGGCCAGCAGCCGGTCGAGCATCGGGTCTAGAGATTCGTGTGCGGCAAGTTCGTTGAACGGCGCCGCCCATTCCTGTCGCTGCGCGCAGGCGCTGCTCATCCAGGGTTGCAGCCCACTGGCAGCCACCGTGTTCGCCGCTTCCCGCATTTCCTCCGCGCGGCGAGCGCCGTGCAGCAGCGAGCGGGAGATCATGTACGGTGCCAGCGATTTCCAGTCGGGTCCTGGCAGCAGATTGCGCAGCGAATCGATCACTGTGTCTTCGACCGCATAGTGTCGTGCTGCGACCAGCGATTCCGTGAGCAATGCTTCCAGGCCTTTCACGATGACGCTGCGACACATTTTCGCGGCCGACGCCTTGCCGACCTGATCGCTGAACACCTCGATCCCCGAGAACCCGAGCGTGTGTGCCAGCGCTGCGAAACGCCGTGCTTCAGGGCCACCCAGCAGGATCGGAGAGGCGATGCGCCGCGGGGCGATCGGCGCCATGACGACGGCCTCGACATAGCGTCCCGCACCCGTGGCGATGACGGCCTGCGCCTGCTGTTTTCCGGCGGGAGAGACGGAGTTGAGATCGACGAAGAAGGCCTCAGGCGCGAGATGCTGCGCGACAGATTGCGCGGCCGCGACATTCTGAGATGCGGTTACAGCGCTCAACACCAGATCGGCGCGTGCCGCTGCCTGTGCCGCGCTCTCGGCCGCATCGATGGACATCGAACGAGCCCGACTTCGCAGCGTGCTGTCGTTGTTGCGAAACTTCAGATCCCACGCGATCAGATTTTGAAATCCGCGCTCACGCAGATCGGCTGCGAGGACCTGTCCCACCTCGCCGAAACCCATCAGGCAGATGCGCGAATCGCCGCTCATCTCGACCACACCCGCCCCGGTACGAAGACCTCACCGCGCATGAGCAGGCGGCTCGTGCGCAATAGCGTCGAGCGCTCCACGCTCACGGAGTCGCCCTCGATGCGAACCTGCAGATCGACAGTGAAGAAGCCCGTCGGATGCTCTACATCCACCCGCAGATCCTCGCCCACGCGCTGCACCTTCGCGATATCGGCGGCGATGGAGCCGGGCAGGGCACACGCGGTGGCGACGCTGACGGCGCCGAGCACACCGATCGATTCGTGGACGCGATGAGGGATGAAGGTTCGAGTGGCGATGGCGCCGCCTGCGCGCGGGGCGCTGATCAGGCACATCTTGGGAACGGTCTTCTTGAGCACATCGCCAAGATGCATCGGTTCGCCGAGCGCCAGTCGGATGCGTTCGATTCGGGACTTGAGCGCGTTGTCGGCCTCGAGCTGTTCGGGCGTTTCCGCGCCGGTGAGCCCGAAGTCCTCGGCGCGCAGCAGCACGACCGGCATTCCATTGTCGATGCATGTGACTTCGACGCCATCGACTCGATCGCGCGCATGACCGGTCGGCAGCAGTGCGCCGCAGCTCGAGCCGGCGATATCCAGAAACTCGAGGAGCACGGGCGCTGCAGTGCCGGGCACACCATCGATGCGAGCGTCGCCCTCGTACTCGACGACGCCGTTCGGGGTTGCGACGTGAGCGACTGCGACACTTTTCGTATTCACCATGTGAATGCGCACCGGCGTAGTCTCGCCAGCGACAGGTACGAGGCCTTGTTCGATGGCCCACGGGCCGACACCGGCGAGAATGTTGCCGCAGTTCTGACTGTCGCTGACCTCGGCTTTGTCGACGACGACCTGCAGGAACAGATAGTCCACATCGGCATTCGGGAGCTGGGACTTGCTGATGACCGCAACCTTGCTCGTGAGCGGATGGGCACCGCCCACGCCGTCGATCTGCCGAGGGTCCGGCGATCCCATCGCGGCCAGCAGCACGCGATCACGCAGTTCGCGATCGACGGGCAGATCGCGCTGATGGAAGTACAGACCCTTGGAGGTGCCGCCACGCATCAGGGTGCAGGGAATGCCGGTGAGCATGCTCGCGCGTCCCTCTATTGGTACTTCAGGCCCTTGGCGGCGAGCTTCTCGCGCATGCCGTAGATATCCAGGCCGAGCTCTCCGGCCTTCAAACGCGCCCGCACGGCGGCTTCCTTCTGCTCGCGCGCGGCGCACTGTTTGACCAGATCGCGCGCGGTTTCGCGCTGCACGACGCACACGCCGTCGTCATCGGCGATGATCACATCGCCGGGTCGCACCAACGCTCCCGCGCACACGACGGGCACATTCACGCTACCCAGCGTTTCCTTCACGGTGCCTTGCGCGCTGATCGCACGCGACCACACCGGAAACTGCATCGCCGTCAGATCGCGCACGTCGCGCACACCCGCTTCGATGATCAGCCCGCGCACGCCGCGCGCTGCGAGCGAGGAGGCCAGCAACTCGCCGAAATAGCCGGCATCGCAGAAAGAGGTCGGTGCGACCACGAGAATGTCGCCTTCACGACATTGTTCGACGGCGACATGGATCATCCAGTTGTCGGCGGGCGCCACGCTGACCGTGACGGCACTCCCCGCGATGCGCGCGCCTGCATAGATAGGACGCATGTAGGGGGCCATAAGCCCTGTACGGTTCTGGGCTTCATGGGCGGTCGCAACCCCTGATTCGGCCAGTGCGGCCAGGACCTCGGGATCGGCACGCTCGATCTGCTGAACGACGATGGACATCGGGACTCCCCGGTTTGGTGAGCACAGGATTGTGCGCCGGTCGCACTCGCGTCTGCCAATAGCAAATTCGGCCGTGCTATAAGAAAAAGCTAGCGGGTCCCTCCCGAGCTGTGTCCTCTGCATGATTCCAAGCTTGCGTCATCTGCGTCTGTGCCACGAAGTGGCTCGCCTGGGCACCGTCAGCGCTGTCGCGCGGCGATTGCACCTGAGTCAGCCGGCTGTCACTCAGGCCATCGCGAAGGTCGAGCGATACTTCGGGGTGAGTTTGTTCGCTCGCGAAAGTACGGGTATGAAACTGAGCGCTGCAGGTGAGCTGTGCTCGGCACGTATCGATCGAGCGACCACTCAGATCCGGGACGCGCTGGCCGAGTTGCTGCGTCGCAATGGCAAGACCGTCGCGAATATCGAGTCGCTGTCGCTGCGGCTCACCAATGCACAGTTGAATGCGCTCACTGCGTTCACCGTCCATGGCAGCTTTACGCGCGCGGCGCGGGCGATCGCGATTGCGCAACCGACCTTGCATCGCGCCGCCCGTAGTCTCGAAAGCACGCTGGATGTGCCGCTCTTCGAACACACGAGCTTCGGCGTGCGTGCGACCCGCGATGCCGAGTCATTCGCTCGCAGCGTGCGCCTCGCCTTCGCGGAGCTCGCCCAGGCACGTGCAGAAGTGAGCGGTCTGCGAGGACGACAGAGCGGCATCACCGTGATCGGCAGCATGCCGCTCGCGCGCAGCTTTCTCGTCCCGACCGCCGTGATCGCGCTGACTCGCGAGCATCCTCAGCACGAGGTGTCGATCATGGAGGGCACCTATGAGCATCTGCTCAGTGCGCTGCAGTCCGGCGAAGCCGATTTCCTGATCGGAGCCTTGCGGGATGCGGCAGTGACGGGCGATGTGACGCAGGAACCTCTGTTCGACGATCCGCTGTCCATTGCTGCGCGCTCGACGCATCCTCTCGCGGGGCGGAAACGCGTTCGCGCCGCGGATCTCGCGCAGTTCCCCTGGATCGCGCCGCGCGTCGGCTCGCCACTTCGTACCCAGTTCGAGTCGCTCTTCAGCCGTGCCGGTGTGCCTTTGCCGGCGCACTCCGTGCAATGCAATTCTTTGATTGCTGCGCGGGCCTTCCTGTTGGAAGACGATTACCTGATGCTGTCTTCGGCGCACCAGATTCACTATGAAGTACGCGCTGGTCTGCTGGTGGCACTCCCGCATCCGGACGGTCGCGTCATGCGTTCGATCGGCCTTACCATGCGGCGCAACTGGCAGCCGACCGCCGTGCAGTCACGGCTGCTCGATCTGCTGCGAGAGTTCAGCACGCGTGGCGACCGTCGCTGAGTGCTACAGGACATTCGAGTGCCGCTTATGGCGTCAGATAGAAGAACCCACAGGAGAGAGCTCATGATCTCGCGTCGTCAGGCCATTACGTCCGCGGTGGCACTTGCAGCGGCAACCGAAGCTGCGCATGCCAATGGAGATTCTTCCAATGCGCCGCGCACGAGCTTCGCGTTCGAAGCGCGGGTACAGGTGGCGGCGCCGCTCATCGTTGGTGAAAGCTCGCAGGGCTTGCGCCGCGTGGTTCCGATCACGGGCGGGACGTTCGAAGGGCCGCGGATACGCGGGCGCGTACTGGCGGGCGGCGCGGACTGGCAGGTGGTGCGTCCGGATGGCGTGCTGTCGATCGAGGCGAAGTACACCCTCGAGACGGATGATCGCGTACTGATCATGGTGACCAACAAGGGAGTCCGGCATGGTCCGAAAGAAGTGATCGAGAGACTGGCGCGCGGCGAAGCTGTCGCGCCTTCGGAGTACTACTTTCGCACCACCGCGCAGTTCGAAGTGGCGAGCGATAGCAAGCACGCGTGGTTGAACCGCGCCGTTTTCGTCGGCGTCGCGGCACGTGAGGCAAGTGCTGCGATCATCCGCTTTCATGAGCTGCTCTGAGGACTGAGTCCACGCTCAGGGTCTGATCCTGCTGAAAACAGCGTCACGTGCCTGCGCCGCCGCGTGACATTGAGAACAGTGCGACTGCTGTTCTTTCGTCAGCGCGCCCGTTCTGTTGTCTCTCTCGAAGCGCTCGTATCCCCATCCGGCGGTGTCGGGGTAACGGCTTGCGTCCTTCACCATCACTTCGATCATTCGCCGATCGTTCTCGAGAATGATGCCCTTTGCGGAGCCTGTTCCTTCCTGCGTCAGCACGTTCTCATCGACGATGACCGAACCCTGCGGAAACACTCCCGTCCTGTAACCAATGAGCGCCAGATCGTTCGCATAGTAGTGATGCATTCCGCCACGCCGCGCATAAGTGGGATGCTCTGGACCGATCAGGATGGATTTGACGTGCTGCCATGTTCGATACCCTTCGGGAAAGGAGACTGTGGGTTTGTCTTCCGCGCCGATGCTCACCAGAGCGAAGCACAGCAAGGCGGCCGCGGGAATGTGTCGTGGAGGCATGATGGAGTTCCTGTGCAGAGCCGAGTGCGATGGGCGGGAGCACTCTGCGCAGATCTGTAGTCAGGCGAGAACCGACTTTTCACGAACCGGCCTTTCCGGGTGTCGAACCGGCGCGCTGCGACAACTAATGCGACAACAAATATGAGCGGCTCGAGAGCGTTGCCGCACTCGTGTGAAGCTCGTCGTGCGTGCAGTCCGGGCAGTTCGTCACTCCGATCGACCCGTTCGTCAAAGTCCTATCCGTGCCGGTCCGGATGACGTCAGAATGAGACGTCATGATCCGGCGCATGCCTCAAGCGATCCGCTACCTGGCCGCAATCTGGCTGGCGTGGACGTTGGCGGGGCTGTTCTATGTCAGCCAGGACTCGATGGCACGCCTGTATCGCAGCGAGCCGATCCCCTGGGCCGATCTGGTAATCGGCTGGATGGCGGCGATGTACATCTGTGCGGCGTTCACTCCCGCGATTCTGTGGTTGGGTCGCCGTTGGCCGGTCGAGCGCGGTGCGCGTGTGAAGCACGTCCTGCTGCATCTTCTTTTCAGCGCCGTGTTCTCCATCCTCTCTGCAACGATCGAGGTGCCGGTGTTGTCCGCCCTCAATGTTTTTCCTGCGCCTTCATCCGATTTCTCCTTCCTCGCCGGCGTGTCTTTGCTGCTCGTCCACGGCTTTCACGGTGGCGTCATTCGTTACTGGGCGGTCGTGGGATTGCAGTCGGTGTTCCGCTCGCATCAAAGCTCGAAGGCGCGTGAGCGCGAAGCGCTCGAACTGCAGGTGCGCTCCTCGGAGCTGGCGGAGCAGCTCACTGCGGCACAGCTCGGCGCGCTGAAGATGCAGCTTCAGCCGCATTTTTTGTTCAACACTCTTGGCGCAATCATGGTGTTGATGCAGCAGGGCAAGGTGGAGCAGGCCGAGGCCATGCTCGTGCGCCTGAGCGATCTGCTGCGACTTGCGCTCGAGGACGTGAATGCGCAGGAAGTACCGCTGTGGCGGGAGCTCGAGTTTCTGCGTCTGTATCTGGCGATCCTGCAGGTTCGTTTCCAGGACCGTCTGCGCGTCGAGATCGCGTCCGATCCGAATGTAGCCAACGCACACGTTCCGCACATGGTGCTGCAGCCGATCGTCGAGAACGCGGTACGCCACGGATTGGGCGAGAGCGAGGAGGCAGTGCTGATCGAAGTGCGGGTGGCCGCCGCAGATGGCGCCCTGATCATGACCGTTCGCGACGATGGGCCCGGAAGCGCATCGCCGCGATTCGAAGGCAAGGGCATCGGACTTGCGAACACACGCAATCGCATCACGCGACTGTACGGCGACGACGCGCGGCTCGTGGCGGAGAACAGATCTGCGGGAGGCGTGGAGGTCACGATCACGATTCCTCTGCGTCCTGCGGCGGAGGCGCTGGAATGCGCCTGAAGGTCCTGGTCGTCGATGACGAGGTGCTGGCGCGCGAAGGTTTGAAGCTCCTGCTCGGGCACCAGCCGCGTGTGCAGGAAATCGAAGAAGCGCGTAACGCAGCGGAGGCCATTGCGCGGATTCGCAATCACCGTCCTGATCTGGTCCTGCTGGATGTGCAGATGCCGCGTCTGACCGGCTTCGATGTCGTCGATGCAATCGGTGCGGAGCAGATGCCGGCAGTGATCTTCGTGACGGCCCACGATCAGTTCGCGATTCGCGCGTTCGAGATCAGTGCCATCGACTATCTGCTCAAACCCGTGACCGAAGAACGCTTTGCTGTGGCATTTCAACGGGCAGTCGACCGCCTGGAACGCGCACCCGCCGACGAGTCGATGCGGTCGATGCGAACCATGCTCGAGGCAATCGCCAATCCGCCGCGCTACATGAGCCGGTTTGCAGTCCGATCCGGCGAGCGGACGATCTTCGTCGACGTGGACGCCGTGGACAGGATCGAAGCCCTGCAGAACTACGTGCGGCTCCATACGGCAACGGCTTCGTACCTGCTGCACGTATCGATGAATACCCTCGAAGCGTCATTGGATCCGCGCTCTTTCCTGCGGATTCATCGCTCGCACATCGTCAATGTCCGACGGATCCGTCAGCTGTGGTCGCTGACGCATGGTCAGTACGTCGTGGAGCTTCTGTCCGGCGAGCGCCTGAACTCGGGTCGCACGTATGGAGAGCGCATCCGCAGGGATCTGGCGAATCCGTTCTAGCTGCGCGCGCACGACCTGTCGCGTCATGGCGCACAGCCCCGCGTGCGTGCTGACCCACACGCACATTGGACACACGCGAGCCTACTATGTGAATCTGTCTGAGCCAGGCAGAGCCAGAAAACAAAGTCATGCGCCTGCATGCATAGATGGAAGGGGCTCGGACTCGTCAGACGGGTCCGCGGAGGGAATCCTCGATGAATCTCAGGCTCGAGAGCGTCAGCAAGCGTTACGCACGCGATCACTGGGGTGTGCGAGACATATCCAAGGAACTGACTTCAGGCGTCATCGGCCTGTTCGGTTCCAATGGTGCTGGCAAGTCGACGCTGATGCGGATTCTGGCCACGATCACGAAGCCAACAGAGGGTCGCATGCTGTGGAATGACGCGGATATCGCGCGTGAGCCAGAGGCATTGCGAAGCTTGCTCGGGTACCTTCCGCAGGACTTCGGCGTCTATCCAAATCTGAATGCGATCGAGTTTCTCCATTACATGGCCGCGGTGAAAGGCCTGAACCGAGCCGCCGCGCGAGAGAGAACAGATTCGTTGCTGCAGATGTTGAATCTCACGGATGCTGCGCGCCGTCCACTTGGCACTTACTCGGGCGGCATGCGCCAGCGTGTTGGTATCGCAGTGTCATTGCTCAACGATCCGCGCCTGCTGATCATGGATGAACCCAGTGTTGGGCTCGATCCGGAAGAGCGCGTCGGATTGCGGAATCTGCTGTCTGAAATGGCGTCCGAGCGACTCATCATTCTTTCCACTCACGTCATTTCCGATGTGGAATCGATCGCTTCGGAGTTGATCTTCATGTCGCGCGGACAGCTCGTTCTCAAGACCTCGCCTGAGGCGCTGATTCACCAAACCCTCGGCAAGGTGTGGGAATGGACCATCGCTGAATCGGAACTGAGGGAAGTACGTCAGCGACATGTCGTCGGGTCGGCGGTACGCAGTTCCGCGGGTATCCGTGTCCGCGTCGTCGCTGCCAGTCAGCCGGAGCCGATGGCGCAATCGGCGCAGCCGTGAAAGATGCGTATCTGCTCTTAGCTGCGGCCCAGCGACAAGGCTCGGCATCATGACGGCGCTCGGTACGATAGTCGTTGCCGCACAAGCCGACTTCTGCGAGCGAACACGCCGTCATTCATTCTGGATTGCACTCGCACTCATTGGATGGCTCGCCTACGCCATCGCCGCGGGGCGGATCGTGCTGAATCTGGAGCGCTATCAAGGCGTGTCGAACTCTGCCTGGCTGGGCAGTGTCATCGCCATGATCGTGACTGTTCTGCTCGGTTGGCTGGGTTTTTTTCTGGTGAACAACGCGCTGTACCTGGATCGTCGAACGGGCGTCGGCGAGGTGATTGCCGGGACACGAATCTCCAGCGTGCAGTACATGATCGCCAAGTGGCTGAGCAATTTTGCGGTGCTTGCCGTGCTGGTGCTGTTGCTGATGGCAGCCAGCGTGTTCTTGCAGTGGCGTCATCTGCATGGACCGATCGATCTCTTCGCGTTGCTCGCACCCATCGGCATCATTGCACTCCCGCTCCTGGCTCTCGTGGCGGCGTTCGCGGTGCTGTTCGAGTCCGTAAAGCTGCTGCGCGGCGGGTTTGGCAATCTGGTGTGGTTGCTCGGATTCGTCTTCATGGTCGCGCTCGCCGATGCATTCGCAGCCGGTCGTCATACCGGCTTCGATCTGTTCGGTCTGAGGTTGCTGGGTGACAGCATGAAGGCCGCCGTGACCATGCAATTCCCGGGCTATACCGGCGGCATGTCGTTGACGTTCGTGTCCCCCGGCGAGCCGAACTCTTCGAATGGAACGGCGTCGACTGGACAGCCGAGATCGCATTCGCGCGTCTGCTGTGGATCGCGGTGGCAGTCGCGGTCGCATTGTTCGCATCCATGCTTTTCGATCGATTCGACTCAGCGACAGGAATCGAATCGCGCACTGCGCGTGAAACTTCGACCAGCGAAGATGGACAAGTGAAGTGGGACGGGGCGACGAGCACGGGGTCTGTTCGGTTGTCCAGCGCGGTCCCGGCGCGTACACCTCTCTATCGAGTACTCGCGGAGTTGCGGCTAATGGCGAAGAGCGTGAGTCGCTGGTGGTACGCAGTGGCGATCGCCCTTGCAGTCGGCGGCTTTTTCGTGCGATCACCAGGCGCGCGTGGGCAGCTTCTTCTGCTGGCATGGATCTGGCCGGTGCTCATCTGGTCCCCAATGGGTTGTCGCGAACGATACGAAGGCACCAGCCAGCTGATCTTCAGTGCGAGCTCAGCACTGCGATTGCAACTGCCCGCTCAGTGGTGTGCCGGATTCATCGTCACTCTGCTCACCGGGAGCGGTGTGTTGCTGAGCATGGTGCTGACACAGGACATCGCGAAGCTCGCTGCATGGGTCGCGGCGGCGATGTTCATCCCTTCATTCGCGCTTGCACTCGGCGCGACAACCGGAACGAGGAAGGCCTTCGAGATTCTCTATGTGTCACTGTGCTATGTGGGGCCACTCAACGGTGTCGTGGCCTTGGACTTCATGGGCGTCGGCAGTTCGCCGAATGCATCGGTCTGGCTCGTGCTGGCGCTCATGTGTGCAGGGATCGCGTTCGTCGCACGCTGGCGCGGGCTCAATCGGTGATTGACTCGCCTGATCACCGCTGGCCAACACATCTGCGGTGAATCGCGTGCCTTCGCAAGCGAAATCTGCTCGCCAACACATGCCGTCGCGGGCAAGGCGTTCGTGCGTCCCGTCACCGGCAATCAAGGGATCGCGAGGGGCATCGACTCGAGGCGAGTTCCATCGGCCGATCCTGGAAACTGCTGAGCGGCTGCGTGGCGTGAGGCATCAATTGGTGACGGATAGGATCGTGTCCGGTCGTTGATGAATTGTTAGCAAAGTTTGCAGAAGCGTTCTTTCGATCGCCGTGCCGGTTGCATTGGCCCCGTATTGTCGTACATATTCCCCGACCATTCGGGGGTCACCTGTTGAGTCCAATGCTAAGAAGAATTCTGTTGTTTGCCGCCATTGCGTTCGCATTGCCTGCGTCTGCACTCGACGGCGAGATTCTGATTCACGATCCCTCCACGATCGCAATCGACAAGGGACGCTTCTATACCTACGGCACCGGCAACGGCATTCCGATCCTGTCCTCGGATGACGGCTGGACATGGAAGCGCTCCGGCTCTCTGATGGAAGCCGTGCCGGGCGGCAAAGCGGGCCCGGAAGTGCTCGCGAAAGGGGGCAGTAACACCTGGGCGCCCGACGTCATTCACATCGGCGACAAGTTCTTCGTGTATTACTCGGCGCCCGCTACGCAGCCGCGTTCCGCGATTGGACTTTTGATTTGTCCCACGCTCGATCCGACCTCGCCAGACTATAAGTGCGAGGATGCCGGTCCGATCGTGTGGTCCGATGGCATCGAAGACAGCAATGCCATCGATCCGGGTGTGCTGCTCGATCCGGATGGGCGTCTGTGGCTCGTGTACGGCTCGTACTTCGGCTACATCCGTCTGGTAGAGCTCGATCCCAAGACCGGCAAGCGTCGCTATCCGGATCGTCCGGCCGTCAATGTCGCGATCAATGCGGAAGCAGCGATCCTCATCCATCGCGACGGCTGGTATTACCTGCTGCTCACGCATGGCTCGTGCTGCCAGGGCGCGAACTCGACGTACAACATTCGCATGGGCCGCTCGCGCAAGGTGACGGGTCCGTATCTCGATAACATGGGCATCGACATGATCGAGGGCGGCGGCAAGTTGTTCGCAGCTTCGCGCGGACGTCACGTCGGGCCGGGACATTTCGGTCTGCTCGATCTCGGCGAAGGCGTACAAAAATTCTCGCTGCACTACGAAGCCGATCTCGATCGCGGCGGTGTCAGCGTGCTCGATATTCGTCCGCTCTTGTGGCGCGATGGCTGGCCGGTGGCCGGCGACAATCTCGTTGCAGGTGTCTACAGCATCGAATCCGCACGGACCGGCACGGTGCTCGAGCTCGCAGTGCAGGGCTCGCCCGTCGGTGGCTTCCGAATGCGCCGTCCGCCGAACGCAGGGCCGCCCGGGAGTCCATCTGCGGGTGGGCCGCCGCCACCGCCGCAGCAGGGGCCGCCCATCCCGGATCAGGATCCTTCGCAGGTCTCTGCAACCTGGCCTGCGACTACCGATCTGCGTCTTGCGCCAGCGATGCTTCAGGCACAGCAGAAATGGACCATCGCGCCGGTCGCGAATGTGGGCGGATATCCCGGTGCGCCGTATTTCCGCATCACCATTGCCGGGACCGAGCGTGCGTTGACGGCCACCGCTGATCGCGAGCTGAGCGCGACTGCGTTCACCGGAGCGCCCGAGCAGTTGTGGCGCGTCGATCAACTCACCGATGGCACCTATCGCATCAGTCCGAAGGCTGTGCCTGGCACGAGCGAAACACTCGCGTTGTCCGCAGTCGGCAGCAGCATGCCAACCCTGTCCAAATTCGATCCGTCCAGTGACCGTCAGCGCTGGCTGCTGGGAGCTCCGTAATGAAATCAGCAGTCGCCATTGTCTCTCTGTGTCTTGCAGTTTCGTGCATCGCACATGCGGACGAAGCGCCGCGGCCTCCTGCCGCTTCGCTGACGCAGCCGAAGGGCGCGACGTTGCCCGTCGACGATCGCGGATTCATTCGACGCTGGATGGTGCTCGAGCCGATCCCAGTGCCGGGCAGACTCACCGAGCCGGCCGTACAGGAGGCTCTGAAGCTTTCCTCACTGCCTGATCCGAACGCGAAGCCACGCGATGGTGAGAAGGTCACTGTGAATAACGCCGAGTACACCTGGCATGCGCTCGATACGCGCTTCTACAACCTGAACCTCTATCACTTCGCATGGGCACTTTCGAAACCCACATCGAACGTGCTGTTCTGGATCGAGACGGTCGTCGATTCGCCGCGCGAGATGCAAAACGTGCGCCTGGCCATCGGCTCGAACGCCGCATCGCGATGGTGGCTCAATGGCGAGCCCGTGATCGCGCTTAACGACGATCGCCAGACCGTCATCGACGACGGCGTCTCTCGCCGCGTCACGCTGCGTCAGGGGCGTAACGTCATTCGAGCTGCCGTCATCAACGGCGGTGGTGCAACCGATTTCTGCGCACGTTTTCTCGACGAAAACGACAAGCCGATCCAGGGTCTCAAGACGTCGGTCAACTGAGGCTGGCGGTCCGATCGGGCGGTGCGTCAGCTGATCGCCGCCTTTGAGGACAACAGCGGCACGTGAGGACGTCCCGCTGTAGGCGGCGAGCGGTCCAGATGCGCAGTGTTAGCGCTGGCCGATCCAGCCTCGTTGCGCGTCCGAATCGACTCGCGAAATCGCATCGCACGCCTGATGCGATCGATCCGTGGAAGAAGAGTAGGCAGCACACAGCTTGCCATTGGCCAGGGCCGCATGATCGCCGCTGGCTTTGAACATCAGTGTCCTCTCGAACGCACTGAGCATCCGTATTCGCACGACAGATTGTCCTTGAGCCTGTGGAGCGGCTGGGTGCATTGCAATGCATCTTCCGATTTGCACCCGGCTGCGAGTTCTCCCTGCCGGCTTCCGTGGATTTCCTGCTGGAGCGTGAATCCATGAGCGGTAGGATCGGATGGGTCATTTATCCGCACGAGATATGCAGACCTTTGCGGAGGCGCAATGTACAAGAACATCCTGGTTCCGGTGGATGGCAGCGAGGCCTCACGGCTCGCGTTGGCTGAGGCAATCGAGTTTGCGAAAACCAGCGGGGGGAGATTGCAACTCATGCATGTTCTGGATGAGTTCGTGATCGTGCCTGCGGTGGATGCGGCGTACATGGGCTCCGCGTACGCAGACAGCGTAGCTGCGCTGGGCGAATACGGCCGGCAGATTCTCGATGATGCCGAAGCCATGGTGAAGCAGGCAGGTGTCGAGGTGCAGTCTGCGTTTGTCGAAACCATGGGCCATCGGGTCGCCGAACTGATCATCGAGAAGGCCAGGCAATGGCCGGCACATCTCATCGTGATGGGCACTCACGGGCGCCGCGGTCTGCGACGACTCGTTCTGGGAAGCGACGCCGAAGGGGTATTGCATTCAACACCGGTGCCCGTGCTGATGGTTCGCGGCCCCGAGACTGCTCGCTAGGCACTGTCCATCGTTCAGGTGCGACAGGATGGGCGCCTCGTGAACAGCCAGTCCATCCTCAGCGGCTCTTCTCTCGAGCCGGTCTTCTCGAATGGCCTGAAAGTCCACATTCAACGCAACATTGCAGAAGCACGACGCATCGCTCGTGAATCAGCATTGTCGAACGGAGAGATTCACGCCGCTCGCAAGTCGATCAAGCGTGCGCGCTCGACACTGCGCTTGATGAGAGGGGGAATACCGGGCGAATCGTTCGAGCAGTTGCGCGTTGCGTTGAGATCATTTGCGCACTCGTTCACGTTGGTGCGTGATGCGACCGCGATGCACGATCGATTGCTCGAGTTGGTCGAAGGGAACACGCAGCTGTCAACCTCGGGCGTCTCCTCAGTGGTGAAGATGCTCGAGCTCAAGCAGCAGCAAGCGCTGGAGGAAATGTCTGCTCCCAGTGCACGTCGCGAGGTGGAGCGCCTCGCAGACGCCCTTCAACACCGTTTGGAGTGCGTGCGGGTCGATCAGGACGACTGGGAGTTGCTGGCTTGCGGTCTGAAGCGGATCTATCGAGTCGGGCGCCGGCGTTTTCGCGCCTTGAAGAAGGGATCCGACGACGACAGCGTGCATCGCTGCCGGAAGGCCGCCAAGGACCTCATGTACTCATTGCAGACTCTGACACCCATGGCGGTCGGAAAGATCAGTCGCACTGTGCGTCAGCTGCATCGATTGACGGACGATCTCGGCGAAGATCACGACCTCGCGCTGCTCGATAGCGCGCTACGGGACGTCGGTGACCGCCAGCAATCGAAGCTATGCAAGGCGATCAAACGCCGCCGCGCCAAACTTCAACGTCGAGCACGTCATGCAGGCCGTCGCTTGTACGAGCGCAAGCCCAGGCGCTACTTGCGTCATCTTGGTCTGCGGCGGAAGGAGTGGATCGCTGTTCACGAACGGCTCATGCGTGACCGGCTCGCGCCTGAAGGCGAAGCGGCGTAACCCAGGACTGGGCTCGATGCGCGGTATTGATTTCTGGACCCACAAAAGTGGGTGGCGGAGAGACAGGGATTCGAACCCTGGAACACCCGTGAAGATGTTACTGGAATTCCAGTCCAGCGCCTTCGACCACTCGGCCATCTCTCCGTATCAAACAACTTGGGTGCGGTCTTCGGCGCCGGACTTCGTCCAGCGCGTTACTACGCGCCTCCATGCGCTCCGCCCCTGCGGGGTCGATGCCGAGATTCTCGTCATCGATCAAATTTGCTCCCGGCAAATTTGTCGACCACTCGGCCATCTCTCCGCGATCTAACTTCCCAGATGTCTTACCGCTGGCTCTGGTCCAGGGCGACGCGCATTCCGTGCTGTCCGGGGCGCGAAGGTTACACGCCGGGGGACCGGTCAGGCAAACGAGATTCCGGCGGCTTGTAAGGCGCTGAGCACCTGGGCGTGGAAGCCCTGGGCGAGCGGGGTGAGCGGGAGGCGGATGCCGTCGCCGATGAAGCCCATCCGGGCAAGCGCCCATTTCACGGGGATGGGATTTGCTTCGACGAACAAGGTCTTGTGCAGGGCTGTGAGCCTTTCGTTAATGCTCCGCGCTTCGTCGGCCTTGCCTTCGAGGGCTGCGGCAATGGCGTCGTGCATTGCGCGGGGAGCGACGTTCGCGGTGACGGAGATCACGCCCTGGAATCCTTCGAGCGTGCTTTCGACGGCGAGATCGTCATCGCCGCTGAGCAGTGTCAGCTTGTCGCCCACGAGCGTCCGGAGCTTTCGGTTTCGTTCGATGGATCCCGAAGCTTCCTTGAGGCCCACGATGCCTTTGACATCGGCCAGCCGCGCGACCGTCTCGGGCTGCATGTCGCAAGCCGTACGGCCGGGCACGTTATATAGAACGAGCGGAATCTCGACGGCTTCAGCGATTGCCTTGTAATGGCGATACAAGCCTTCCTGAGTCGGCTTGTTGTAGTACGGCGTGACCAGCAGACAGGCATCGGCCCCGACCTGCTTGGCGCGTCGGGTGAGATCGATCGCCTCCGACGTGGCGTTCGCGCCGGTTCCGGCGATGACCGGAATGCGTTTGGCGACTTTGGCCACGACGCGACGCACGACTTCGATGTGCTCTTCCACATCGAGCGTTGCGGACTCGCCGGTGGTGCCTACGGCGACGATGCCGTCGGTGCGATTGTCGAGATGGAACTGGACGAGGCGATCGAGCGCGCCAAAGTCCACTGCGCCGTCCGCCTGCATGGGCGTGACGATCGCGACGATACTGCCGCTGAACATGGGGATCCTAGAGAGTCGGTCGAACAGGGATCGTACTGGCCGGCCTCAGGCGCGTGCAAGCAGCTTTTGGGACGGCGATGAATGCTTCAGTCGGGCGAATAGATCGCGTCATGTTCAGGCTGTACACTCGCCGCAAGTGTTCGGCCGCCGGGCCGCTTGAAGGATTCGATTCCGCGGATGCAGTTCATCGTCATTTCCGCTCTGGGCAGCGATCGCACAGGGCTCGTCTACGATCTCACGCGTGTAGTGCTCGACTGCTCGGGCAACATCGTCGAGAGCCGCATGGCTGCGCTCGGCAGTGAGTTCGCCATGCTGCTGCTGGTGTCGGGAAACTGGCACACGCTCGCCAAGCTGGAATCGGAGCTGAAGAAACTGGCAGACGCGACGGGAATCACCGTCAGCCTGCGTCGCACGGAGCAACGCTCGCCGCGTAAGGATGTCGTGACGTATTCCGTCGATGTGGTCAGCCTGGATCAGCCCGGCATCGTGTTCAACCTCGCGGGCTTTTTCAGCTCGCGCGGGATCGATATCGCTGAGCTCACGACCCGCAGCTACGCCGCAGCGCACACCGGTGCGCCGATGTTCTCCGTTCAGCTCATCGCGCATCTGCCTGCCAAGATCCATATCGCAGCCCTGCGTGAAGAGTTCATGGACTTCTGCGATCAGTTCAATCTGGATGCTATTCTCGAGCCGCTGAAATCCTAAAGGCCCAAGGGTCCGATAGCGGCGAGTTTCGAGGGGGACGCGAGCCTACCAATGCCAAAGCCATCGAAGACGGCTCAGCTCGACCAGAAGATTCCTGCCTTCGCGCTGCCTTCCACGGGCGGCGGCACGTTCAAACCGGCGCAGGCCGCCGGTAAGAATCTCGTCATCTATTTCTATCCTCGCGACAATACGCCCGGCTGCACGCAGGAGGGCGAAGCGTTTCGCGACCTTCATGCGAAGTTCCGCAAGGCCAATACGATCATTGTCGGAATCTCGCCGGATTCCGTCGCGTCCCACGAGAAGTTCAAGGAAAAGATGAAATTTCCCTTCGAGCTGCTCTCGGACCAAGATCACGCCGTCTGCGATTTGTTCGAAGTGTTCAAGGAGAAAAGCATGTACGGGCGCAAGTACATGGGCGTCGAGCGCAGTACTTTTCTCATCGATGAGTCGGGCGTGCTGCGGCGCGAATGGCGCAAAGTGAAGGTGCCCGGACACGCCCAGGCGGTGCTCGACGCCGTCGGTGAGCTCTGACCGGATGTCGAAAGAGTCCAACCCGGACTTTTTCAGCGCCGCCTGCTGGCAACGTACTTTTTGCTGTGCTGGACGTGCAAGGCGTCTTGCAAGCAAACCTCCCAACGGCCACGTACAAGGGCCGCAGAGCCTGACGTTTGATCTCAGCGCGCCTGCGCTACGGCTTCTCTCATCGAGCCGCGCACGAATTTCAATCTCGTTTCGCCTGTCTGTCCTCACCACTGCCTTGCCCACACACGGAGTCACTTGACGAACATGACCAAAGGCGACATTTCCGTCAGCACCGAGAAAACACGCCGTTCACGCTCTGCCGGTCGAGAGGCTTCACGCGAGCATCGCATTTTCGTTCTCGACACCAACGTGCTCATGCACGATCCCACCGCGATCTTTCGTTTCGATGAGCACGATGTCTTCATTCCCATGATCGTGCTCGAGGAGTTGGACGCCGGTAAGAAAGGCTTGTCCGAAGCTGCTCGCAACGTGCGGCAGGTCAGTCGATTCCTCGATGAGCTCATGGAAAACTCGAGCAAGGTACAAATCGACAAGGGCCTGCCGTTGCCGACTGCGCAGGTGAACGGACACAAGAAGCGCGCGACCGGGCGACTTTTCTTCCAGACGCGCGTTCTGAGCGGCGGATTGCCCGATACCTTGCCTGGCCACGGAGCGGATAACGCAATTCTCGGTCAGACGCTGGCGTTGCAGCGCGAGCACCCGCAGGCGCGCGTCACGCTGGTGTCGAAGGACATCAACCTGCGTATCAAGGCCGCGATCATCGGTGTGCAGGCCGAAGACTATTACAGCGACAAGACCATCGAAGATGCGGACCTGCTCTACACGGGCATGTTCGAGCTCCCGGCGAACTTCTGGGAGAAACACAGCAAGAACATGCACTCCTGGCAGGAGCATGCGCGCACGTTCTATCGCGTGCAGGGGCCCATGGTGCGCGACTGGCACACGAATCAGTTCCTGTATCAGAAGGACTCGAACGGCTTCGAGGCGCTGGTGCGCAAGATCGATGGCAACGGTGCAGTGCTGGAGCTGGTGCGCGACTACCGCAACGACCGGCACAGCATCTGGGGCATCACGGCGCGCAATCGCGAACAGAACTTCGCGCTGAATCTGCTGCTCGATCCCGAGATCGACTTCGTGACCGTGCTCGGCCCGGCAGGCACGGGCAAGACGCTGCTGACGCTGGCCGCAGGCCTGGCGCAGACGCTGGAAAGCAATCGCTACAGCGAAATCATCATGACGCGCGTGACCATTCCTCTGGGCGAGGACATCGGATTTCTGCCCGGGACCGAGGAGGAGAAGATGGAGCCCTGGATGGGTGCGCTCATGGACAATCTGGAAGTGCTCACGCAAAGCCAGGAAGGCGGCAACTGGGGCAGGGCGGCGACGAACGATCTGCTGCGCAATCGCATCAAGATCCGCTCGCTGAACTTCATGCGCGGCCGCACGTTCCTCAATCGCTTCCTGATTCTCGACGAAGCGCAGAACCTGACACCGAAGCAGATGAAGGCGCTCGTGACGCGTGCGGGTCCCGGAACGAAGCTCGTGTGTCTGGGGAACATCGCACAGATCGATACGCCGTATCTGACGGAGACCACTTCAGGGCTCACCTACGTCGTCAATCGTTTCAGCGGCTGGGAACACGCAGGGCACATCACGTTGACTCGCGGCGAGCGCTCGCGACTCGCGGACTACGCATCGGATAATCTTTGAGCATGGCAAAACGCAAATCATCGAAGACGCCCGAAGTGTCCTTGCTCGGACAGGAGGTCGCCTGGCCGCAGTCGCCGGACGAGGCTCGCCTGGAGCGGGTGCCGAATCCGCATCCAGACAAGTTATATGTGGCGCGCTTTACTGCGCCCGAGTTCACTTCGCTGTGTCCCGTCACGGGTCAGCCGGATTTCGCGCATCTGGTGATCGACTATGTGCCGCGTCGTTGGCTCGTCGAGAGCAAGTCGCTGAAGCTCTATCTGGGCTCGTTTCGCAATCACGGCGCATTTCACGAGGACTGTACGGTCGCGATCGGAGCTCGGCTCGCCGAACTCCTCGCGCCGCGCTGGTTGCGCATCGGCGGTTACTGGTATCCGCGCGGCGGTATTCCAATCGACGTCTTCTGGCAGACAGGCCGACCGCCCGCGGATCTGTGGATTCCGGATCAGGGCGTCGCTCCATATCGCGGCCGCGGCTGACGCGCACAGCCACACTTGGTATAGTCGCGCGCCGCAAAAGCCGGATGGCCGCGTTCACGCTGGCCTTCTCGATTGTCCGGCTGCCGCTCAAGTTCTATGGCGGCTCGCGTCGGTTTCTCCGCGACGATCAGCCGCGAACCCCGCCAGGCCCGGAAGGGAGCAACGGTAACGGTGATATCGGGCGCCGGAGAGGTGCCGGCGCGGGCCGTCACCCACTTCGCAGAAGTCGGGGAAGACGGGCCGTGCTGTAGTCGGATTTCCTTGGGGAATCTCAGATCAATTCGCCATTCGCAACCATAGTTGCTTCGCCCGCCGAAGCATTTCAACCCGTTGCAGACTTGCGAAAGTCAGGGAAGTCGATAAATCAGAGCTTCCCTGGATCCGAGGACGTTGTGGGACCGGCGATGGGTCGGCTCGTGTAAAGTTCGCCTTCGTCCCCATCTTCCGATGCACCGATAGCCGCGAACCGATTCTCATGTCCTATCTCGCACTTGCGCGCAAATGGCGACCCCGCAGCTTTGCTGAACTGGCAGGGCAGGAACACGTCATGCGTGCGCTCTCGAATGCGCTGGCAACGGGTCGCGTTCATCACGCTTTCCTGTTCACGGGAACGCGCGGCGTCGGCAAGACCACGATTGCCCGCATCCTCGCCAAATCGCTGAATTGCGAAACCGGCATGACAGCGACTCCCTGCGGAAGCTGCGCTGCCTGTCGGGAGATCGATGAAGGTCGCTTCGTCGATTTGATCGAAGTCGACGCCGCGTCGCGTACCAAGGTCGACGATACCCGCGAGCTGCTCGACAACGTGCAGTACGCACCGACGCGCGGTCGCTACAAGGTTTATCTGATCGACGAAGTGCACATGCTCTCGGCGCACTCGTTCAATGCGCTCCTGAAGACGCTCGAGGAACCGCCGCCGCACGTGAAGTTCCTGCTCGCGACCACCGATCCGCAAAAGCTGCCGGTCACGGTGCTGTCGCGCTGCCTGCAGTTCAGTCTGAAGCGCTTTCCGCCGGCACTCATCTACAAGCGGCTCACCGAGATCGCCCAGGCAGAGAAAATCGAGTTCGAGCCCGATGCATTGCGGCTCGTCGCCCGCGCGGCGGAAGGCAGCATGCGCGATGCACTGAGCCTGCTCGATCAGGTGATTGCATTCGGCGGCGCGAAGCTCACGGCCGAAGACACGCGCACGATGCTCGGCACACTCGATCGTTCCCAGGTGTTCGGGATCATCGATGCAGTCGCGTCGCGGGATGCGCGCAAGGTTCTGGAGTGCGTCACTCTCCTCGATGAGCGCGCACCGGACTATCGCGAGGTGCTGGCCGAGTTCGCAGCCGTCTTGCAGAAAGTCGCGCTGCTCCAGGCAGTACCGGATCTGCAGCTCGACGAATCCGACGATGTCGAGGCCTATCGACGGTTGGCTTCGTCGCTGACGCAGGAGGACACGCAGCTCTTCTATCAGATCGCGATCATCGGTCGGCGCGATCTGGAGCTCGCACCGGATATGCGCGGCGGCTTCGAGATGGTTCTGCTGCGAATGCTGGCTTTCTCGATTCCCGAAGACGGCACAACCGTGTCCAGACCGACGTCTTCCACCACCGCCGCAGCGCCGCGACCTGTCGCGGCAGTGACGAGCGCACCTCGCCCGGCTCCCGCAGTAACGATGGCTCCTGCGGCCGCCGCAGCATCACCGCCGGCTTCCAGTGCCTCGAACGGCGATTGGCCGCGCATCGCGGCAGGACTTGGCCTGCAAGGTCCTGCGAGTCAGTTGGCGGCGCATTGTGCCTGGGGCGGAAAAGAGTCGGACAAGGTGCGCCTGCTGCTCGATCCCGAAGGCGAAACCTTCAGTCGTCCGACGCTGGTCGATAAACTGGCGCAGGCATTGAGTGCGCATTTCGGCGAAACGATCCGACTCGAGATCGTCCCTGCGACCGAAGTCATCGACACGCCCGCCCGTCAGCAGAAGGCGGCCGCCGACGATCGCCTGCAGAATGCGCGACGCTCGATCGAAACGGATGCGAGCATTCGCGCCATGCGTGAAGTCTTCGGCGGCACGGTACAACCGGATTCCATCAGACCGGTCGAGTGATCGCGTTCTGAGGTGCGGCGTCACCTCACGACCCATCACTGATCACACATCACTCATCACTGAGCAAAGCGACATGAAAGGCAATATCGGCAACATGATGAAACAGGCGCAGCAGCTGCAGGCGAATATGCAGCGCGCGCAGGCTGAAATCGCGAGCATGGAAGTGACGGGCGAGGCGGGCGGCGGCATGGCGAAGATCGTCATGACCGGCAAGCACGAAGTGCGCCGCGTCAGCCTCGATCCTTCCATCATCAGCGCCGACGACAAGGACATGCTCGAAGACCTGATCGCCGCCGCGATCAACGACGCGGTGCAGAAAGTCGAGCGGACCACGCAGGAAAAGATGTCGAGCCTCATGGGCGGTCTGAACCTGCCGCCGGGCTTCAAGATGCCTTTCTGAAGAAATGAACAATTGACAATGGACAATTGACAACGGCAGAAGCGTGAACGCGCTCTGAAGCATGTGAACAATTGACAATGGACAATGGACAATTGACAACGACAGAAGCGCGAACGCGCTTTGACGCGTGCTCGTCTTTGCTCGTCGTAAGTTGTCAATTATCGAGATAGAAGCCGTTTTGAAGAAATGAACAATTGACAATGGACAATGGACAACGCAGGAGTGCGAACGCGCTCTGAGGCATGCTCATCTTTCCTCGTTGTCCATTGCTAATTGTCAATTATCAATTCTCTTCATGATTGATGTCGTTCTGAAGAGATGAACAATCGACAATGGATAACTGACGACGGCAGGAGCGCGAACGCGCTCTGAGGAGTCTTCATCTCTCCTCGTTGTCCATTGTTAATTGTCAATTATCGAGTTTTCCTCAGGGTAGATGCCGTTCTGAAGAGATGAACAATCGACAATGGATAACTGACGACGGCAGAAGCGCGGATGCGCTCTGAGGCGTGTTCAACTTTCCTCGTTGTCCATTGTTAATTGTCAATTATCGAGTTTTCCTCAGGGTAGATGCCGTTCTGAAGAGATGAACAATCGACAATGGATAACTGACGACGGCAGGAGTGCGAACGCGCTCTGAGGAGTCTTCATCTCTCCTCGTTGTCCATTGTCAATTGTCAATTATCAATTTTCCTCATGATCTATCCGCCTTCACTGACCCGCCTGATCGAGACGCTGCGTTGCCTGCCGGGAGTGGGTCCCAAGTCGGCGCAGCGGATGGCGTTTCATCTGCTCGAGAAGGATCGTGAAGGCGCCGCCTCGATCGCAGATGCATTGCAGAAGGCCGTCACTGGAGTCGGGCGTTGCGAGCGATGCCGCATGTTCGCGGAAGCGCAGTTGTGTCCGGTCTGCGCCTCGCCAAGTCGCGATCATTCGTTGCTGTGCGTCGTGGAGTCTCCTGCGGATGTCGCAGCCATCGAGCAATCCGGCAGTTATCGCGGGTGCTATTTCGTGCTGATGGGACATCTCTCGCCGCTCGATGGCGTAGGTCCGGACCAGCTCGGGTTCGATCAGCTGGAAGCGTTACTTGCGGGCGGTGAAATCAAGGAGGCCATTCTCGCGACCAACGCGACGGTCGAAGGCGACGCGACTGCGCATGTCATCGCGGAGATTGCGAGCCGTCATCGTGTGAGATCGAGCCGCATCGCCCACGGCGTCCCCGTAGGCGGCGAGCTCGAATACGTAGACGGCGGCACGCTCGCGCACGCACTCGCGGGTCGGCAGGTCCTGGGCTGAGACAAGAGGGCGGAAAGAAGAATTTCCACGGGGAACATGGGGACCCCGGGGAGAGGCACGAGTCCTTCAGTGAGTGCGCTGCTGCTTCACTCCCGCCTCCATCGTTGTGACCGCCTTTTTATTGTCGACCTTACCTCATCGATCCCCGTGCACCCCGTGTTCCCCGTGGAGATCGGTCTCTCAGCGGCGGCGCTCATAATCCGGTGCGAGGCCGCGCATGATGTTCAGCAGGCGTTTGTAGCTTTCGTAGCGGCGTTCGGAGATCGTTCCTGCGTCCATGGCCGCTATCACGGCGCAGCCGGGTTCGCGCAGATGCAGGCAGTTGTTGAACTTGCACTGTCCGTTCAACGCCATGAACTCGGGCCAGCCGACCTGAACCATTGCATCACTGATCAGCGCCGGGGCGTAGTCACGCACGCCGGGGGAATCGATCAACTCACCGCCGCCTGCGATCTTGAACAAAGCGGTCGACACGGTCGTGTGACGTCCTTCGCCCGTGGCGTCGGAGAGTGCGCGCGTGAGGCGCTGCGATGCGGGCACCAGCGCGTTCGTCAATGTCGATTTGCCCACGCCTGACTGACCCACGAGCATAGTGCGCTGCCCCTGCACCAGCGAGTGCAATGTGTCGATGCCTTGCTGCCCGCGCGCCGACACGCTGATCACTGGATAACCGACGCTGCGATACTCCTCGACGATTCGCGCGAATGAATCGGAAGCTTCCACGTCGTTCTTGTTCACGATCACCGCACACGCGATGCTGGCGTAAGCCGCTCCGGCGAGATAGCGATCGACCATGTACGGATCGGGCTCGGGCTCTGGCGCGATCACGACTGCAAGCAGCGTGAGATTTGCAGCCAGCGGTTCCGGTCGGCCACGGCTGTCGGTGCGCTGAAACAGCGACCGGCGTGGCGATACGCTCACGATTCTGGGGCTGTCGCCGGACGCGGTGGCTTCAGGACGAGGCAGTCGCACCAGCACTTCATCGCCACAGACCATCGTCAGTCGCTTGCCGAAGAGCTCGGCGGGCAAGTGCTCACCGTCGGCGGTTTCGACGATGGCGCGTCGGCCGAACGATTCGATGACGCGCGCGGCGAGCTCGACCGGCGCATTGTTGAATGACATGGGCTCGATACTCAGGCGCGCCGGGCGGCGAGCTCGCGGAGTCGGGCGATCCGTACGAGCGCAGGCGGGTGCGAATCGTAGAACTTCGAATGCATCGGATCGGGTGTGAGGGTCGTGGCGTTGTCCCTATAGAGCTTCACCAGCGCTTCGGCCAACTGCCTCGCATCGGCGAACTGCGCGGCGAATTCGTCTGCTTCGAATTCATGCTTGCGAGACCACCAGGCGCCCACCGGAGTCAGGAAGAAGGTGAAGGAGGGCAGAACCAGCATGAACAACAGCAGTGCGCCGTGCGCCGAAGGTTGCTGCACGCCGAGTGCGCGATAGAACTCCGGCCACGCGGCGAGGGCGCCGAGAAGCGCAAGACCTCCGAGGCCGAAGAGCAGCGACAGAATCAATCGCGAGCGCACATGGTGCAGTCGAAAGTGGCCGAGCTCATGCGCAAGGACGGCTTCGATCTCATCGACCTGCAATCGCTCGACCAGGGTATCGAAGAACACGATGCGCTTGTTGCGTCCTACGCCTGTGAAGTACGCATTGCCATGCACCGAGCGACGCGAGCCGTCCATGATGAAGACACCGCGCGAAGAGAAACCGCAGCGCGAAAGGAGATTCTCTGTGCGCTGCCGCAAGGTTTCGTCTGCGAGGGGCGTGAACTTGTTGAAGAGCGGTGCGATGAATGAAGGGTAGGCCCAGGTCATCAACAGCGTGAATGCCGTCCACACGAGCCACGCGTAGAGCCACCAGATCGTACCGGCGCGCTGCATCAGATACAGGATCACGAAGATCAAAGGACCGCCCAGCAACAGCATCAGTCCGAGACCTTTCACCAGATCCATGATGAACACCGCTGGCGTCGTCCTGTTGAAACCGAAGCGGGCCTCGATACCGAACGTGCGATACAACGTGAGCGGCAGGCTGATGGCCGAGATCACGAGCAGTGTGGAAAGTACGACCGCAGTGCCATGCCACGTCGGCGACAAGTCCGCAGCGCGCCAGGCGCGATCGATCGCGTCGATGCCGCCGCCGAGCGTCAGCAGCAGGGCGACGATGGCATCGAGAAGAATGTCCCAGCGGTTGAGGCCCGCCAGCGCTACGGTGTAGTCCGCGGCCTTCTGATGAGCTTCCAGATCGACCTGACCTGCGAACGCTTCGGGGACGCGCTCGCGATGTTTCGCGACTTGCGCAATCTGACGCTGATTGAGCCAGCTGCGAGTGAGCGTCGAGACGAGCAGCAAAGTCACGAACAGGAGGGTCAGCCAGTGCAGATCCATGATCTCTATGAGGCTATTTGGGGCAGAAAATGCGTCCGGAGGCAGCTTAGCGGCTGCTACTATCGCGGGCAACGTTACGCAACAGAGGTCAGGACGTGAACGGCCGGGATCCCACGCGACTCATCTGGATCGACCTGGAAATGACCGGGCTCAAGCCCGATTCGGATCACATCATCGAGATTGCCACGGTAGTGACCGACAAGCATCTCAATACGCTCGCCGAGGGACCGATCCTTGCGATTCACCAATCGGATGCAGTGCTCGATGCCATGGACGACTGGAACCGTCGTCAGCACGCAAGCTCAGGCCTTGCTGCGCGCGTGCGCGCGAGTACTGTGACCGCCGCGCAGGCCGAACGCGAAACGCTGCAATTCCTGAGCAAATGGATCGAGCCCGGGGTTTCACCGATGTGCGGCAACAGCATCTGTCAGGATCGGCGTTTCCTGGCGCGGGAAATGCCCGACCTCGAGCGATACTTTCACTATCGCAATCTCGATGTCAGCACACTCAAGGAACTCGCGCGCCGCTGGGCGCCCGAGATCTTCACCGGATTCCAGAAGGCCTCCAGCCATCTCGCGATGGATGACATCCGTGATTCGATCCGCGAGCTTGCGCACTATCGGACGCACTTTCTGCGCGTGCCATGAGCACCAAGCCGTTCTCGGAAGCCTGCGAGCGCAATCGCGATCCGATTCTCGGCGTTCTGAAGGACTGGTTCATTCTCCCGGGCAACGTGCTCGAGATCGGCTCGGGCACGGGTCAGCACGCGGTGTATTTCGCGGAGCACTTGCCGCATCTCACCTGGTTTGCAACGGATCGGGAAGAGAATCTGGCGGGCATCGCGGAATGGATTGCTTCAGCCTCACTGCCGAACCTGCGCGGCCCTTACAAGCTCGATGTGCGCAGCGAAGTGTGGCCGGTGCGCGAAGCCAAGTACGCATTCACGGCCAACACCACACACATCATGAGTTGGCATGAAGTGGAATGCATGTTCGCCGGCGTAAGTGTTGCCCTCGATCCCGGCGGCAAGTTCTGCGTCTACGGACCCTTCAATCGAAACGGTGAGTTCACGAGCGACTCGAACCGCCAGTTCGACGAGATGCTGCGAGCCCGCAGCCCCGTCATGGGTATCCGTGATGATCGCGCGCTCATCGCACTCGGCGAGCGCTGCGAGCTCACCTTCGCTGCCGATTACGCACTACCGGCAAGAAACCGGTTGCTGGTGTGGGGCAAGAGCTAACGCCAATGATAGTTAGCAATGAGTAAGTAGTAATGAGCAACGAGGAAGGCGGGATAGGGAAGGCGGGAATTCGGGCGAGCGAGCGGGAATCAATGGCGGCTAAGTCGGTGCTGATCGATACCCGGTGGCTTTCGCCGCAGTTGGCAATGAGTAAGTAGTAATGAGCAACGCGGAAGGCGGATTGGGAAGTCGGGAATTGGGAATGAGTAGCGGGAGTCGGTGCTGATCGATACCCGGCGGCGTTCGCCGCCGGGCTGCTTCCATTGCTAATTACTCATTCCTCATTACTCATTTTCTTCAGACTTTCTCTCCTGCCAGGAACAGCCACGTCTCGACGACCGTGTCCGGGTTCAGGGACATGCTCTCGATGCCTTGTTCGACGAGCCAGCGGGCGAGATCAGGGTGATCCGAAGGGCCCTGGCCGCAGATGCCGACGTACTTGCCGGCCTTGCGGCAGGCATCGATCGCCATCTTCAGCAATGCTTTGACGGCGTCGTCTCGCTCGTCGAAGAGCTTCGCGATGATCGCTGAATCGCGATCCAGGCCCAGCGTCAACTGCGTCATGTCGTTGGAGCCAATCGACATGCCGTCGAAGAACTCCAGGTAGCGATCCGCGAGCAGGGCATTGGTCGGCAGCTCGCACATCATGATGATCTTGAGCCCGTTCTCGCCGCGCTTCAGCCCGTTCTGGGCGAGCAGCGTGGTGACCTGTTCGGCCTCCTTCAACGTGCGCACGAAGGGGACCATGACCTGCACGTTGGTGAGCCCCATCTCTTCGCGCACGCGCTTCAGCGCGCGGCATTCGAGCTCGAAGCAAGGACGGAAGGTTTCATCGATGTAGCGCGATGCGCCACGGAATCCGATCATCGGATTCTCTTCGTGAGGCTCGTACAACGGTCCGCCGATGAGGTTGGCGTACTCGTTCGATTTGAAGTCCGACAGACGCACGATCACCGGCTCGGGTGCGAATGCTGCGGCGATCGTGGCGATACCTTCGCAAAGCTTCTCGACGTAGAACGAGACCGGGTCCTTGTAGCCTGCGATCTGCCGGCTGATCGTCTGCCTGAGATCGTTCGGGAGACGATCGAACTCGAGCAACGCGCGCGGATGCACGCCGATCATGCGATTGATGATGAACTCCAGGCGTGCAAGTCCGACGCCCTTGTGCGGAATGCCGGCGAAATCGAACGCGCGGTCTGGATTGCCCACGTTCATCATGATCTTGGTCGGAATCTGCGGCAGGCTATCGAGCTCGATGTTCTTTTGTTCGAAGGGCAGCTCGCCTTCGTAGACGTAGCCTGTGTCTCCTTCGGCGCAGGAGACGGTGACGGACGAGCCTTCCTGAATCGTTTCGGTTGCATCGCCGCAGCCTACGACCGCGGGAATGCCGAGCTCGCGCGCAATGATTGCCGCGTGACAGGTGCGTCCGCCGCGATTGGTCACGATGGCAGAGGCGCGCTTCATCACCGGCTCCCAATCGGGATCGGTCATATCGGCAACGAGCACGTCCCCGGGGCGCACTCGGGTCATTTCCTTCACGTCGCGGATGATGCGCGCGGGTCCCGCGCCGATGCGCTGACCGATCGAACGGCCGCTCGTCACCACGCGAGTCTTCTTGCCCTTCAGTGCATATCGCTGAATCGTGCGGCCGGCGCGGCTCTGTACCGTCTCCGGACGTGCCTGCAGGATGTAGATCTTGCCCGTCTCGCCATCCTTGCCCCACTCGATATCCATCGGACAGCCGTAATGCTGCTCGATGGTGAGTGCCTGTCGTGCAAGCTCGAGCACATCCTCATCCGTGATGGAGAACTTGCGTCGATCCGCTTCGGCGACGTCGACGGTTACGGTGCGCTCGCGGCTGCCGGGTTCGCCGTAGATCATCTTGATGGCTTTGCCACCCATCGTGCGTCTGACGATCGCGTCGCGATTCGCACGCACCGAGGGCTTGTACACGTAGAACTCGTCCGGATTCACGGCGCCTTGCACGACCGTTTCGCCCAATCCATACGAGGCGGTGATGAACACGACGTCGCGGAAGCCGGAATCGGTGTCGAGCGTGAACATCACGCCGCTTGCGCCCAAATCCGAACGCACCATGAACTGGATGCCTGCAGACAGCGCGACCTGATCGTGAGCGAAACCCTGGTGCACGCGGTAAGCGATCGCACGATCGTTGAACAGCGAAGCGAACACTTCGTGCACACAGCGCAAGAGCGCGTCACGCCCGCGCACATTGAGGAATGTCTCCTGCTGACCTGCGAATGACGCGTCGGGCAGATCTTCCGCTGTCGCAGAGGAGCGCACTGCGACCGCGATCTCACGACCGCCGCGCATGGCGTCGTACGCTTCGAGCAGTTCCTTCTGCAGCGGTGGCTGAAACGGTGTCGCCAGAATCCAGCTGCGGATCTGCGCACCCACCTCAGCAAGCTTCTCGACATCGTCGACATCGAGATCGGCGAGTGCACGCGAGATGCGATCGGCAAGTCCCTCGTGTGCGAGGAAGTCGCGATACGCCTGGGCGGTCGTGGCAAAGCCGCCCGGAACGGACACACCCATGTTGGCGAGATGGCTGATCATCTCTCCCAACGATGAGTTCTTGCCGCCCACACTGTCGACATCGTGTCGACCGACTTGCTCGAAAGGAAGAATGTATGCACTCAAGCTCTGGTCCCCTTGTCCACATACTGCAGAGGTGAAAGACTCGACGAAAGTCGAATACTACTACGCTGAACTGGCCCGTGCGGTTCATACCCGATGTTCACAATCACGTATTCCTGATGACAGCGATGGAAAGACGAACGGTCTTCTTTGTTTCGGACCAGACCGGCGTGACAGCCGAGACGATGGGACACAGCCTGCTGACGCAGTTCGAGGGTCAGCCTTTCCGGCAGGTGACGCTGCCTTTCATCTCGACGCCCGAGAAAGCGCTCGAGGCCGTGGGCAAGATCAATGCGACTGCGCGTGCGGAGGGCGTGCGCCCGGTGATTTTCAGCACTTTGGTGCAGGAAGAGTTACGGGAAATCATCAAGCGTGCCGAAGGGTTGTTCCTGGATTTCTTCGATGCGTTTCTCGGCCCTCTGGAGCTCGAGCTCAAACTGAAGTCCTCTCGCACGCAGGGCAGGGCGCACGGCATGCAGGACATCAATGCATATACGTTGCGCATCAACGCGACCAACTTCGCCCTTGCGAACGATGACGGCGCTGTCAGTCGCGACTACGACCAGGCGGATCTGATCCTGATCGGTGTATCACGCTCGGGAAAGACGCCGACATGTCTGTACATGGCATTGCAATACGGAATCTTCGCCGCCAATTACCCGTTGGCCGATGAAGAGTTCGAAGCAGGTCGATTGCCAGAGGTTCTGCTGCGTCATGAGCGCAAGCTTTATGGCCTGACTATTGCACCGGAACGCCTGCAGCAGATTCGTCACGAGCGTAAGCCCAACAGTCGATATTCATCGCTGGCGCAGGTCGAGTACGAGTTGCGCACGGCGGAGGCATTGTTCAGACGTCATGGCGTGCCCTATATCAACACGACCGAAACATCGATCGAAGAAATCGCGAGTCGCATTCTCGACAAGACCGGTGTAGAGCGGCGGCTGCGTCCGTGACTACGTCCGTGACGTGCGTCTCAGCAAGCTCGCAGACAGCTGAATTCCCTGTGATATATTCGATTCATGAACGTTGCAGACCTGCAGACCGATACTGATTGCGTAGTGAGCTGGCGCTCGCGCCCAGTGAGCTTCGTCAGTCTGATGTCGCTGTATGAAAGCAACTACATCCGGCTCGGCTGGCTCATCGAAGACTTGTCCCTGGTGACCGAGCCGGCAATTTCCACAGTGGATGGCGACTGTCCCTTGCATCTGAAGATCGAGGAGCGCAGCCGCTATACGACGACACTCAATCTCACGTACGTGTTCGAAGAAGACACGCGTGCGCTTGCGGATCCGGATCTGCAGATCCGCGTCTATCACGATGCGCGACTGGCGGAAGTGCAATCGTCCGCCCGATGGCATCGACATACGATGCTGGAGTCCCTGCGTTCGAGTCTTTCGCGTGGCTTGGGCGATCGCTGGCGCAACAACATGATGCTGAACAAGTGGCTCGACTACTGCGTCGAGCGCGGGCATCGATTCACGCTGACGCCAGCTCTCACTGTTCCCTAACCGTTCGCACTGCCAGACGACTGCGGTTAGGGGCGTTCACCATGGGCATCGCTGGGCGTCTCGACAACATCCGACAGCTGCTTCCAGGCAACCGCACCACTGTGGACGAGGAGCGGCTGCTCCAGCTGTTCTGGAACCGTGCCGAGCTCAAGAAGGAACTCAACCGGCTGCAGCAGGAACACCATTTCCTGCTGGAAGAGATCAAGAAGCAGGAAGCGCTCGCTCTGCGCGCCGAGGAGAAGCTCGAGGAGCTCCAGGAGCATCTCGGCGACCCCGACGTTGCGATGCATGCGCTTGCTTATTTCCAGCTGCGCGCATTGTGGAACAGCTGTGCAGCAAAACTCGAGCGGTTCGCCGAACAGCTCTATACGCAGCAGCACGAACGCGAGCGCAGACGGTATCTGATCGAGTTCGATCAGATGCGTCGGCGTCAGCTCGCGGAGATCGATGGGCGCCTCGAGGAAGCGAGGGCGGAAGCCGATACGCTGGAAGCGCAGCTGAAGCTCATGGAGAGCGAGCTCGCGTCGATGCATGGCTTCTGGAACTACTTTCGCCGCAAACGAGTCACCGAGGAGATCGACACCGTTCGCACGCAATGGGATATAGCGGCCACGCGCGTCACGGATCTGAGCGATGACCGCAACGACATCGAGGATCGACAACCGCCTGCGCTGAGTGATCTGTCGATCGACGGCAAGCGCATCGTCAATACGGCCGTGATCGCGTACGCGCAGCAACTCGTCATCCAGCTGTCGGGGGGTCTCGCAGTGCTTGCGAAGGAAACCACGGCGAAGTCCGTGTACGACATGCGCTACGGCACTCGCGAGGATTGTGTTCGGCTGATGGCATTGCTGCGCGAAGCCAGGAACGTACTTCAGCGTGAAACCGAGGATCTGGCGGGGTTGAAGGAGCGCACCGACGCATTGCGCTCAGCCGCTGCCTACCGCAGCGATGCAGACACGATTCCACTCACCGATTCGATCGGGACGATGGCTGCGCCTGCCACGCCCGTCTCAGGCCTCGAAAGCATCAACAAGCTCGGCGGCATCCACGTGCTCGTAGACGACTACTGGAACGTGTACTCGACGCTGCTGAAGTAAATAGGCTCAGGGACAAGAAAAAGGCCGCGTTAGCTCTTCGAAAGCGGCCTT
>JAFAEQ010000043.1 GCA_023423935.1 Pseudomonadota bacterium
TTTGGGGGGCGCTCTTCTCCGGGCCCCACGACGAACAGCAGATCGGACAAGCGGTTCAGGTACCGCGCGACCTCGGGTGCCACGGTTTCAGTTTCTGCGAGTCGCCAGACTTCGCGTTCGGCACGACGCGTGATCGTGCGTGCGAGATGACATGCCGCGGCGGCGGGGCCGCCGCCGGGAAGAATGAATTCCTTCAAGGCGGGTAGCGGCTCGTTCAATCGATCGAGCGCCTGTTCGAGTGCTTCGATCATCTCCGAGGAGATCGCGCGATAGCCCGGCACCGCAAGCTCGCCACCCAGATCGAACAAGTCATGCTGAATTCCCGTCAGCAGTTCCACGATGTGCTGAGGCAGTCCTGTCACCGCGAGCGTCATGCCGATCGCGCTGTTGGCCTCATCGACGGCGCCATAGGCTTCGATGCGACCGTGCGTCTTCGGGACGCGCGTTCCGTCGCCCAATCCTGTCGTGCCGTCATCGCCGGTGCGGGTGTAGATCTTGCTGAGTCGGTGGCCCATGGAAGTGATGAGTGATGAGTGATGAGTGATGAGGGATGACAGTGATGGCAGTGATGGCAGTGATGGCGGTGATGGCGGTGATGGCGGTGATGGCGGCAGTGATGCTAGCGCTTGGCGAGGCCGAGGTTGAAGAGTTCGATGAATTGTTCTGCGATTTCCTGAGCCGTGAGTGCATCGTCGCTGCGGTACCAGTGCGCGATCCAGTTGAAGGCGCCGGCGATGGCGAAGGCGGCCATCTTGGGGTCGCAGGAGCGCAGTGATCCATCCTTCGCGCCTTCGGCGATGAGCCGGCGCAGCCCCTGATCTATTTCGGATTTGAGCGCTTTTACTTTCCGGCTCATGCTGGCGCTGAGATCCTGGTTCTCGGCCTGAACCATGCACCAGCCAAAATCGGACGCAATCGCCTGTGCGTAGCGAGTCATCACGAGCGCCAGGCGATCGCGGGTCTTCTCCTTGGAATCGGCCACTTCCTCGAACGCCTGCATGATCAGTTGCAGGCCGGCGCGGAAGCATTCGAACAGCAATTGCTCCTTGTTCTGCACGTAGTGATACACGGTGGGCTTCGTGACGTTGAGGTCCGCCGCGATGTCATCCAGCGAAGTGTTGTGATAGCCGCGCGCGCGGAAGGCGCGGGCAGCCGCCTGAATCACCGCATCGCGTTTGCGCTCGCGATCGCGAACCCGCAGGTTCACGGGCGACCACAACGCCGAGCCGGAGGCGGGCGTCTCGTCCGCTTTCGGCGAATCGGCCTTCTGACTCTTGCGTGCAGATCGCGTAGCCAAACGGTTCTCCTTGTCGATGTTTGCCCGGCGGCAACTCTACCGGCCCTGCGTGGTGCGACGCGACGGTGTACGCCGTTGACCATCGCCTCCGAGCCTAAATATACTCGCGAGTATAGTCTATACGGCCCGGTAACTTGTCCTCGGCAATCGGCCGATCAGGGTTCAGCAGATATGAGCAGTGCGGCGTCGTTTGCGACCGGATCTCCATTGGCGGCGCGCAGCGAGAAGCCGCAGCGTTTCGTGACGGCGGCGTCGCTGTTCGACGGTCACGACGCAGCGATCAACATGATCCGGCGCCTGCTCCAGGCGCACGGCGCAGAGGTGGTGCACCTCGGTCATAACCGCAGCGTCGCCGAGATCGTGCGCGCCGCCATCCAGGAGGATGCGGACGCCATCGCCGTGTCCTCGTATCAGGGTGGCCATAACGAGTACTTCGCGTACATGGTGGACATGCTGCGCGAACTGAATGTGAGTCACATTCGCGTCGTCGTGGGCGGTGGCGGCACCATTGCGCCTCACGAAGTCGAAGCGCTCGAGCGTCATGGGGTCGAGCGGATCTACACGCCCGAAGATGGTCGTCGCCTCGGTCTGGACGGGATGATCGATGACGTGTTGAAGCGCGTGGCTAATGCGGTGAGACCGCCCTTTGCATTCGCGCCGCTGAATCCGCGTGATCATCGACAGATTGCGCAGACCATCACGGCGCTGGAACAAGGCAATGATGAGCCGATCCGCCGCGCACTGGCGAAAGTGCAGCACCGCGTTCCTGTCGTGGGACTGACCGGCACCGGCGGCGCCGGCAAGTCGAGTCTCAACGATGAGTTGCTGCAGCGGTTCGTGCGCCATTTTCCGGATCGCAACATCGCCGTCGTCGCGATGGATCCGACCCGTCGTCGCACGGGTGGAGCGCTGCTCGGCGATCGCATTCGCATGAACTCGCTCACCTCGCCGAATATTTTCATGCGTTCGCTCGCCACGCGTCGCCAGCACAGTGCGACGAGCGCGGCCCTCAGGGACACCATCGGTCTGCTGAAGCTGGCGAACTTCGATCTGATCGTCGTCGAGACGGCGGGCATCGGGCAGTCCGATACCGAGATCACCGATCTGGTCGATATCTCGATGTACGTCATGACGAGTGAATACGGCGCGGCCAGCCAGCTCGAGAAAATCGACATGCTCGATTTCGCCGACATGATCGTGCTCAACAAATTCGAGAAGCGCGGTGCCGAAGACGCGCTGCGCGACGTGCGCAAACAGTGGCGACGCAATCGGCGCGATCAGGCGCATCTGCCGGATGCAGAAGTCCCGGTGTTTCCGACCATCGCGAGCCGGTTCAACGATCCCGGCGTCAATCGTCTCTTCGCTGAGCTCTGCCGGAAGATCGACACCAAGGAACCTGCGAAGTCCTGGACAGTGAACGACGTCGGACCGACCGAGTTCGTTTCACGTGATCCTCTCATTCCCGGCAGCCGCAATCGCTATCTGGCCGAGATCGCCGGCACCGGTCGTCGCACGCATGAGAGCATCCAGGCGAGCGTGGACGCTGCGCGTCGTGCGTCCGGACTCTATGAATCGCTCAAGGCGCTGCACGATCCTGCGTTGCCCGCGCCGCTGGATGCCTACGCTGCGCAGGTTCTCGAGGAGTCGGCGGATGCAACGCGTCATGCGCTGCGGGTCGCTTACAACGATGCATTGCAGGCCATGGGCGGGGATGCGATTGCAGAGCTCAAGCGATGGCAGCAGCGCGTGCAAGGCGTCACCGATAAACAATATGCGTACAAGGTTCGCGAGCGCACGGTGACCGGCGAGAACTACACGACTTCGCTGAGCGGCAACTCGATTCCCAAGATTGCTGTCCCGCGTTTTCAGGACTGGGGCGAGACCTTGCGCTTCATCCTCAGCGAGAACCTGCCGGGCAGTTATCCGTACACGGCGGGCGTGTATCCGTATCGTCGTACGGAGGAGGAGCCGATTCGCATGTTCGCCGGAGAAGGCGGGCCTGAGCGTACCAATCGGCGCTTCCATTATCTCGCGCAGGGTCACGCGGCGACGCGTCTGTCGACGGCGTTCGATTCGACGACGTTGTACGGCGAGGACCCGGATACCCGGCCCGATATCTACGGACGGACGGGCAACTCCGGCGTGTCGATCGCCACGCTCGATGATATGAAGAAGCTGTATTCGGGCTTCGATCTGTGCGCGCCGACCACGTCGGTGTCCATGACCATCAACGGTCCGGCGCCGATGCTGCTCGCGATGTTCATGAATACCGCGATCGATCAGCGAGTCGAGCGATTCCTGCGCGCGGAAGGTCGCTGGAATGCCGCCGAGAAGCGGATCGCCGAGCTGCGCGAGCGAATGCAGGCGCATCTGCCGGCCTATCACGGCGATCTGCCGCAGGGACATGACGGCTCGGGTATCGCCATGCTCGGGATCACGAGCGATCAGCTGATTGCGTCCGGTGTGCTCACGGCTGAAGAACATGCACGGCTTCGTGCCGAAGCGCTCTCGCAAGTGCGCGGGACAGTGCAGGCGGACATTCTCAAGGAGGATCAGGCGCAGAACACCTGCATTTTCTCCACCGAGTTCGCGCTGCGCATGATGGGTGACGTGCAGCAGTACTTCATCGACCGGAAGGTGCGCAACTTCTACTCGGTCTCCATCTCGGGCTACCACATCGCCGAAGCAGGCGCGAATCCGATCAGCCAGCTCGCCTTCACGCTCGCCAATGGTTTCACGATCGTCGAGTACTACCTCGCGCGCGGCATGAAGATCGATGACTTCGCGCCGAACCTGTCGTTCTTTTTCTCGAACGGAATGGATGCTGAGTACGCGGTGATCGGTCGCGTCGCGCGCCGCATCTGGGCTCGCGCCATGCGCGAGATCTATCGCGCCGGCCCGCGCAGTCAGATGCTGAAGTACCACATCCAGACCTCGGGACGCTCCCTGCATGCGCAGGAGATTCAGTTCAACGACATCCGCACCACGCTCCAGGCGCTGTACGCACTGTTCGACAACTGCAATTCGCTGCACACGAACGCCTATGACGAGGCATTGACGACGCCGACCGAGGAAAGCGTGCGTCGTGCAGTGGCGATCCAGCTCATCATCAATCGCGAGCTCGGCCTCAACATGAATCAGAATCCCTGGCAGGGCTCCTTCTTCATGGAGCGGCTGACGGATCTGGTCGAAGAAGCCGTCTACAAGGAATTCGAGTCGCTCTCGGAACGCGGCGGCGTGCTCGGCGCAATGGAAACGATGTACCAGCGCAGCAAGATTCAGGAAGAGAGCATGCACTACGAAAAGCTCAAGCACGACGGAACGCTGCCGCTCATCGGCGTGAACACCTTCCTGAGTCCCGAAGCGGAAAGCGAAGGCACCCGCAGCGTGGCATTGATCCGCTCAACTGACGAAGAGAAGGATCTGCAGGTCCACGCCGTGAAGGCGTTCCAGGCTCGCAATGCCAAAGAGTCACCGACAGCCCTGGCGCGACTGCAGCAGGTCGCGACCGCAGGCGGCAACGTGTTCGAGGAACTCATGAACACCGTCAAGACCTGTTCCCTCGGACAGATCTCCCGCGCGCTCTACGACGTCGGCGGGCAGTATCGGAGGAATGTGTGAGCTAGGCCGTAAGGCCTAGCTCTGAGGCCCTAGGCCCTAGTCTCTAGGCGCTAGCCAGAACGGAGTTCGGAATTGAACTGACGCGCAGGATTCTTATTCTCTTGTTTTCACCTAGTGCCTAGCGCCTAGTACCTAGCACCTAGTACCTAGCACCTTCTTTAGGCCCTAGTGCCTAGCACCTAGCACCTTCTTCAGGATTTTCCCCATGTACCAACCGCCTCTGAAAGAACTCCAATTCGTGATGCATCAGCTCGTGCGCGACGAGCAACTCGTCGGGCTCGAAGGGTTCGAGGATTACTCGCCTGACTTTGCCGACTCGGTGTTGGAGGAGGCAGGGAAGTTCGCGGAAGAGGTGCTGGCGCCGATCAATCGGCTCGGCGACCAGAAGGGCGCGAAATGGACTCCTGAGGGAGTCGTGATGCCGCAGGAGTTCAAGGACGCATATGCGCAGTTCGTGGAAGGCGGTTGGCCGATGCTGCGTGCGCGAACGGAACATGGCGGTCAGGGCGCGCCGAATATTCTGGGCACTGCGATCGAGGAGTTGTGGGCGTCGTCCAATCTGGCGTTCAAGCTCTGTCCGATGTTGTCGCAGGGCGCAGTGGAGGCGATCGAGCAGTGCGGCTCCGAAGAGCAGAAGCAGCGTTTCCTGCCGAAGATGATCAGCGGCGAATGGACGGGCACGATGGTGCTCACCGAGCCGCAAGCGGGTTCCGATCTCGGTGCGATCCGCACACGCGCGGTGCCCGAGGGCGATCATTACCGGCTCTTCGGTCAGAAGATCTTCATCACGTACGGCGATCACGACTACACGCCGAACACGATTCACATGGTGCTCGCGCGAATCGAAGGTGCGCCCGCCGGCACCAAGGGCATCTCGCTGTTCATCGTGCCGAAGGTGCTGGTCAACGAGGATGGCAGCCTCGGCGAGCGCAACGATGTGCGCTGCGTATCGATCGAGCACAAGCTCGGTATTCATGCGAGCCCGACTTGCGTGATGTCGTTCGGCGATCAGAAGGGCGCGGTGGGCTATCTGGTCGGCGAAGCGAATCGCGGGCTCGAGTACATGTTCATCATGATGAATGCGGCGCGCCTGTCGGTGGGCCTCGAAGGCTATGCAGTCGGCGAACGTGCGTTCCAGCACGCACTCGCCTATGCGAAGACACGCATTCAGGGACGCGCGGGCGGTAAGAGCGCAGCGCCTGGCAAGGGTTCGCCGATCGCCTATCACCCCGACGTGAAGCGCATGTTGCTGACGATGAAGGCGAATGCGGACGCTGCGCGCGCGATCGCACTCTATGCAGCGCTGCAGTTGGATCTGGCGCGCCACCATTCCGATGCATCTGCGCGCGCGAAATATCAGGCGCGCGGCGATCTGTTGATTCCCATCGTGAAGGCATGGTCGACCGAATCCGGCGTCACGATGGCGTCGACGGGAATCCAGGTCCACGGCGGAATGGGATTCATCGAAGAGACAGGTGCTGCTCAGTACCTGCGTGACGTGCGCATCACCACCATCTACGAAGGCACGACCGGTATTCAGGCCGCGGACCTGGTGGGCCGCAAAGTGGCTCGCGATGCAGGCGCCGCCATGAATGCGCTGATCGAGGACATGCAGGCTGAGCTCGGTGAACTTGCGGACAACTCGGCCGCCGCAGCGCTCGAAGGCGTGAAGCTCCTGCGCGATGCGACCGCCGCGCTGTTGAACTACTTCCGCGAAGATGCCGAGCGCGGACTGGCAGCGTCGGTGCCTTACCTCACGCTCTGCGGTGTCGTGATCGGCAGCTGGCTCATGGCGAAGTCCTCCGCCATCGCATCGCGTGAAATGCCGAACGACCCGGACTTCTATCGCGCCAAGCAGCAGATCGTGCGCGCCTACATGGAGCAGATCCTGCCGCAAGCCCATGCGCTCGCCCGCATCGTGACCCAGGGCAGCGGCAGCGTGGTGGACGCTGATCCTGCATTGCTAGGCTGAGGATCAGAACTTCCACGGGGTGCACGGGGAACACTGGGCGAGCCGGTCGCTTGAACTGGTATCTCCCCGTGAGCCCCGTGGTCCCCGTGGAGATCCGCTTTCCTATTTCTCGATCCGATACTCGATGCCTGCACGCGAGTCGCGGGGGCCGTTGAGGGCTTCGATCGTGAATTGATCCGAGAGTCTGTAGCGCAGCGTGACGACTTCGCCCGGTTGGAAGAGGCCGACGCCGTAGCTGAGATAGAGACGTGGGGAGAGGTACTGGCCCACGGTGAGGGCTGAGCCGCCGATCGCTTCGCTGTCCTGGATGCCGACTTCATCGACGCCCAATCGTTTGCCGAGATTCTTGGCGAGCAAACCTCCCGCGGCGGTGCCGAGCGAACGGGCTGCGGTCTGCATGGCATCGCCTTCGCCGCTGCTGCCGATGTCGCTGAGCGGTTTGCCGGTCACCAGATAGGCGAGGGCATCGGACTGCCCCATGGGAGGTTCGGAGAACACCGTCAACTGAGGATTGCGGGCCGAGCCCTGAATGCGAAGGCCCGCGACGGTCTGATCGACCTGGCGCACGGCGATGATGTTCAGATTTGGATTCTCCAGTGGAGTGCCAGCAAACAGGAGCTGGCCCTGGCGGATCGTGAGATCCTGGCCGTACGCCTTGTAGGTGCCCGTAACGCGTACCTCGCCCGATCCTGTCGTCGGCGAGCCGGGTGCTTCACGCACAGTCAGCTGACCTGCGACTTTCGCATCGAGCCCGAAACCCACCAGCTCCACCTTCTCGCCGAGCGAGACACGAATCGTTGCGTTCAGCGGAATCTTTTGCTGTTCCGCATCTTCTTGCGTGTGTTCATCGATCACGACGATATCGGGTGAGGCCCGCTGCGTGCCGGCGCCGCGCGGCAGCTTTTGTACGTCGATGCGAGCGGTTGGGATCGCGACATCGCCCTGGAGCGACATGCCCTGTCCGTTGCGGACGAATTTCAGCGCAGGATCCACCTCGACGCGCGCCCCGGGAATATCTGCGGCGACGAACTGTTTGCCGTCGATGTTCATCGTGACGGCGCCTTGCGTGGTCGCGGTGCCGTCGAAGCGCAGCGTTCCTTTGCCGGAGGTGATTTCCCCGTTCAGCGCGAACTCGCGGGCACTGCGTGGTTGCACGGCGAATTGTCCGTTTCTGAGTTTCAGCCCGATCGCTGGAACATCGGTTTCGAGATCCTCTGCGTTGATCGTGCCGTCGAGCTGCGGCTCGCGGATCGATCCGTTCACGCCCAGGTCGGCGCGCAATCGTCCGTGCACGTTGGCCAGCTGAGGCGCGAACGCCTCGATGACGCTGATGCTGGGCAGATCGGCCTGAACCCGCCCGCGCACAGCGGTGCTGATCTCTCCAAGGCCCGACAGCTGCACATTGCCGTGCAGGCTGCCCGTATCGTTGAGTCGCGCCGAGAGTGTGGCGCCGCCATCCGCGCCGTTGAGCTGCGCTGCGAGTCGCAGATCCGCGTAGGACAGCAAGGTTTCCACCTGCTCGTCCGCCAGTTCGGGACGCCGATTGATCGAGCCGCGCGAGGAGCTCACTGTGAACTGGCCAGTCAGATGGCCGTCGGCGTCGCGCTCGATGCGTCCATCGCCATCGATCGTCCCGGAGACCTGGAATGGCGAGGATGCGCCAGTCAGCGTGTTGGCCAGTGCTAGCGGCACGTTGCGCAGAGAGTAGGCGGCGCGCAGCGCGCCTGACTTTTCCGAATCGGCATTCAGGCACAAATGAATGTCATCGCCGGCAAGGCACGCTCGTGAGACATGCACGGCCTGATCGGCGTAATCGACCTTTACGGGTTCCTGCAAGGCGAGACGTGCGACGTTCTGCAGATCGAGCACGAGCTGATCGACCGATCCGGACCAGCCGGGTTGCGTGTCGTTTCCCGTTCTTCCGCCGTGCACGCGCACTTCGGTCGAGAGCGGCTGGCCGCTGGCGGTGAGCTCCACGCTGTGATCGGTCATCTCTCCATCTGCCTGCAGACGCAGCGTGTCGAAAACCAGTTCGCCGAGCATGAGATCCGCAGCCTTCACGGTGACTGTGCCGCGTGGATCTTTCAGTCGCGCGACGTTCGCCGAGAGCTCGATACGTTGCACACGATTCGTAGTGAAGCGCAACGCGCTGCCGCGAGCTTGCACATCGACGCTCATGTCGGGCCAGCGGCCTTGTGCGCGGATCGTTCCGCGCAGCTCGCCACCCACATTGGGCACCCAGTCGTTCAGCGAGGGAACATCGAGCGTCATGTTCGCATCCATCGTTTCGCTTTGTTTGCCCTCCACGCGGATGCGGCTGTTGCCCGAGCGCAGGCGCAGCGATCCGGTCAGCACTTTGTTGTCGAGCAGATGCAGATCGGCGAGGCCTTCGACGGGTCGGCCACGCAGCTCGCCATTCAGTTGCTCGATCTTCAGATCAGCCAGCGGACCTTCTTCGCGGATCTGTCCCTGGCTTGCGAGTTTGAAATTCAGATCGCCTTTCCAGGCCACGACGAAGGCGCCTGGATTGAAATGACTGGCCTGGGCATTGGCATTCCATGCGATCCGGGGTTTGAGATCGACCGAGCCTTGCGCACTCAGCGTGCCCTTGGGTTGCTGGATCGCGAACTGCCGAATCTCGACACGCTCTTGCGAGCCCTCGACGTCGATGCGTATGTCCGCGATACGATCGGGCGGGCCGAGTTTCAAAGCACCCTTTGCGGTGTAGCTCTCGGCGCTGCCGTCGAAGTCCACATCGCCCTGCGTGTGCAGCACCTGGCCTGCGAGCGTCTCTGGAACGACCACATCCCGCCATTGCACTCGCATCTGTGCGGCTACAGGCGTTTGGGCAAGCTTCACCAGACCGTTCAGATCCACCGTGCCTTGTGGCGGTCGCGCGCGTGCCTCCAGGTGGAGCGCCTCGTCCTCATGTGCGAGCGCGAGATGGTCCACCTCGATCGCCTGATCGTTGATCGTCACCGTGCCGCGAACGTTCGCGTGATTGAGATCGCCGGTGCCTTGAAGTGCTGCAGCCAGATTCGTGAGCGATGAGTCCGGCAGCAACGCTTTGCGTGGATCGAATGACGGCACGTCCAACTGCAGCGTCCAGGGAAACACATCGGTCTGTTCACCGTCGATGATGACGCGTGCCGTCAAGGGCGAGCTGACGTCCACCTGCGCATGAACACGGCCATTCCGGGCCTGAGTTTTCAGCGAGGCCGCATAGGTCTTCGTTTCCACCTGCCAGTCCACTCGGCCTTCGCCCGCGCCTTCATAGGACTTGCTGCCACGGACATCGCCGGCGAAATGAATCCGACCTTGCGGCGAGCGAACGTCCAGCTGCTTGACCACCACGCCGCCCGCGTGAGTCCACGCGCCAATCAGCTGCGCGCGATCGACGGCGACGAGCGTTGTGCTTTCGCGCTGAACGGTGACGTTCGCAATCCTGACGTCTTGAAGCACGAGATCCACGGGCGGATCGAGCGAGAAGGGCTTCGAGGGCTCCTGAGGTTCATCCGTTCGCGGCGGGCCGAGGCGGACATCGACACCGCTCACCTCCAGTGTGCGAACGTTGAGGGTGGCACGTAACAGTTCGCGGGCCTCGAGATCGAGCAGGACACGCGTTGCGTTTACATCGACGCTACCGGCCGGATCGCGATACCTCACGTCGTGAAGCTCCAGCGGGCCCGCGAAGGTGCCGGAAACCTGTGCGATCTGCAGCGCCTGGTGAGTAAACGCGCTTGCGCGGTTCAACGCCCAGCGTGTACCGGAAGAGGTCTGGAATATCCAGAGCGTGAGTCCGGCCACCACGAGCAGGATCACGCCGATCGCAATGACAAGTCCCAGCAGCGTGCGTTTGATGACGAGGGGCGCGTTCATAGATCCGGACCGATCACCACATGAACGCGCACGCCATCGTCGTCGACTTTGCTGCGGATCGGCACACCCACATCCAGGCGCAGCAGGCCGACCGGCGAGCGCCAGCGCAGGCCGATGCCTGCGCCCACGTTCGTGAAGAAGCGATGCGTATAGGCATCACCGGCATCCACGAAGATGGCAGCACCCCATTTCTCCAGGAAATAGCGCTCGAAATCGATACCCGCCAGCGTCAGGTACTCGCCGCCGATCACTTTGCCCAGAGCGTTCGTTTCGCCGAGTTGCTGGTAGTCGAAACCGCGGATGGAGCGATCGCCGCCGGCGAAGAAGCGCAGCTCCGGCGGCAATGCGTTGAAGTCATCGACGCGCATCGCGCCCAGCGATGCGCGCAAGATGACCCGCGAACGGCCGGAGACGGGCCTGATCCATTTGCCGTCCGCGCGGATCTGGGCGAGGTTGGTGTCGGAGAGGGGACCTTCGGCAGCTAATCTCACCAGATAATTGACGGACATCCCGCGTGCGGGAAACCGCAGATCATTCGCACGCTTGCGATGCAGTGTGCCTTCCGCGAACAGCAGGCTGGAATGATGTTGTTCGTCCGCGATCGTGAAATCGCCGTTCAGATACTGCAGACCGAGCGTACGCGTGTACCCATGCCAGTTCTCGGTGACCTCGTTCGCAGAAATGCGTGCCGTGCGTGAGCGGCTGGTGTCGGTCTCTTCGTCGCGATAACCGGCGGCGAAGTTGTAGTTGCGGTTGCGCTCGCCCGGACGGGGGATGCGATAGAACAGGCTCGCCGATTGCAGCCGCTGCGAGTACTCGACCTCGCCGCCGATCTTGTGGCCGCGGTCGTTGATCCAGCGCCGTTCCATACCGAAGCGCACGCCGGGGCCGGTGTCGGTGCTGACGTGTGCTCCGGCACGGTAGATCGTGCGCTTCGCCGGAATCAACAGCGTTTCGATCGGAACGTGATCGTGGTTCAGATGCTCGAGATCGGGCTGCACCGATACCACCGAGAAATAGTCCGCATCGACGAGTCGCTGCTGCAGATCGAGCATGAGCGTCGATGAGTAATACTCGTCGGGCTTCCAGGGAATGTAGCGACGCAGGAAATCGTCGGAGAACTGCGTATCGGGAAAGTGCACTTCACCGAATCGGTACCGCGGCCCGACGTCCCAGTCGAGTTGAACGTTGGCGGTGTTGGCGGAGGTCGAGACTTCGACGCGATGCTGTCGCAGCTTCGCATCGAAAAAGCCGTTCAGCTGCAACGCGGTCTGAATGGCGTCCTTGCTGCTTTCGTAAACGCCATCCTGCAATCGATCGCCCTTCTGCGGAAGGAATGCGTCGACCGCTTCGCGCACGGTCGGAATTTTCAACGCCTCCTCGGGAATCCCGATCTGTACTTGCGTGACTACGACCGGATCGCCGGGCTCGACGTGAACCACGATCGTGTAGTCCCCTGACTTCTCGCCGGGATCCAGCTGCGCCTGGGACTGGGCATGGTAGTAGCCGTAAGGTCGCAATGCCTCGTCCGCTTGCTGCTCGACGAGGGCGAAGAGCCGCAGGGCTTCGGTGCGGGACACGTCCCGATCGGCATAGTGCTGAGCGTCCAGACTGTTGCGGACGGCGTTCTTAAGTTCCTCGCTGACACCCTCGACCTTGATCTGGATACCGGCATGGGAGCAGGACGCGCATAGAACGAGCGCCCATGCGGCGTGGGGCCAGACCTTCGATGACCTTCGCATGGGAAGTCAAATGCTGATCGGACGCGGCGGTTCCGGCATCGTTTCGATTTGCCGATTGCGGCAGGCGCTTCGGAAGCGATGTCGCCCTACGGGTTGGCACCTGTGTGTGTGAAACTGACGGGAGCTACCGAAGAATGTCCATCGCATGACCGACTATCCGCACCGCATCGTGTGTCTGACCGAAGAGACGACGGAGACGCTTTATCTTCTCGGCGAGGAGGATCGGATCGTCGGCATTTCGGGTTTCACCGTGCGACCGTCGCGTGCGCGTCGGGAGAAGCCCAAGGTGTCGGCATTCACCAGCGCGCGCATCGAGCGCATCTGCGAGCTCGAGCCGGATCTGGTCCTGGGGTTCTCGGATCTCCAGGCGGAGATCGCGGCCGAGCTGGTCCGCCGCGGCGTCGACGTCCACGTATTCAATCAGCGCGACGTCGCCGGAATCCTGCGGATGATCCGCACGCTCGGCGGCATGATCGGCTGTGGCGCGCGAGCCGAGGCGCTGTGCGATGAGTTGTCTGCCGGACTCGAGCGCATTCGTGCATCCGCTGCACGCCTGAGACAGCGTCCTCGAGTGTATTTCGAGGAATGGGACGAGCCGCTCATCGTTGGTAGTCGCTGGGTGTCGGAGCTCGTGCAGATCGCAGGCGGGGAGGAGTGCTTTCCGCAGTACGCGCAGCACTCGCTCGCGAAGGGTCGCATCATCGCCAACGACACTGAGGTGATCGAGGCGGCCCCGCAGATGATCCTCGGCTCCTGGTGCGGCAAGAAATTCCGACCGGAGATCGTTCGAGCACGTGCGGGCTGGGCCAGGATCCCTGCAGTCCTCGACAACGAACTGCACGAGATCAAGTCACCCATCATCCTGCAGCCCGGACCGGCTGCGCTGACCGATGGCATCGAGACGATTCATCGTCTGATCGCCGACTGGTGTGCGCGGCGGACGTAGGAATCGTTGAGGCTTTGCCCGCGCCCGATCAAGGCCGCACCCGTGCCATAATCCGCGCCCCTTTTCAGGAGTCTGCGGGCCTTGTTCATTCATGCCTCCGCCGAGTACATCCCGGCGCGCGTCGTCGACAATGCATATTTCAGTGAGCTCACGGGTCGACCGACGACCTGGTTCGAGCAGCTCACGGGCATTCGCTCGCGACATCGCGCGGCAGCGGATGAGAATGCGAACACGATGGCACTCGCGGCCGTCGCGAATCTGGTGAAGAACGATCCGGATGCGTTACGCGGCGTGGATCTGATCATCGGGGCTTCATATACGCCCTGGGACACGATCGGCACGATCGCTCACGAGATCCAGAAGCACTTCTCGATTCACAACGCGCGCGCGCTGTTCGTCTCGACGGCGTGCTCGTCCTTCATCGATTCGCTCGAGATCGTGGCCGCGTATTTCCAATCGGGTCGCTCTTCGAAAGCGCTGGTCGTGGCCGTGGAGCACAACAGCCTGTATTCACGCGACAGCGATGACCGATCGGGTCATCTGTGGGGCGATGGAGCGGCCGCGCTGATCATCGGGAAAGACCCGGAAGGCCACGGCATCGAGATCGTCGACGTGCGAGCGGTCGGTCGCGCCGATATCGGACGAGGTCCGGACGGCATCCGCATGATCCCGCATGGAGACGGACTCGTGATGCGCTATGGCAAGGACATCTTCGTGCATGCCTGTCGCGAGATGGTCGCGGCCGCGCAGCACGTGCTCGATCGTCATGGCGTTGCTGTGAACGAAGTGCAGCTGCTGATTCCGCATCAGGCAAACAAACGCATCATCGACTGCGTGGTGGAGCACATGAAACTGTCGCCCGACCGTGTGGCGCTGACCGTCGGCGATCTGGGTAACACGGGATGCGCGAGCGTCGCGATCACCTACCATCGCTACTGGCAGAAGCTCACCAAGGGACATCACGGCGTAATCGTTACCTTCGGCGGCGGTTATTCGGCGGGGGCGGCGCTCCTCAAGAAGTGGTGAGCGCCTCGCGGCGGGTTGCGGGGGAATGCATGAGTGCCTTGCGCTCGCGCCTTCACCATCGTTGGCCGTCGCTGTTCCTGTATACGAGTCGTGGGTGATGAGAATGACTACGCCCGCGCAAGTTTTGCTCTACGCGAACGAAGCCGGTGATAGATTCCCGCCCGTACAAAGCCAAGCTCAGATTCTGAAGCGGGCACGCAGGTCGCGCGTTCGGTCCACTGTACAGGGACATTATGGATACCAGTCAGGGGGACCGGGCATCGCAGCCGCTCGCGTCCGCATCATCGACAGAGGATCTGCTCGCACAGATCGAGCAGTTGAAGGCGCAGATCGCCGCGCGCGATAACCTTTTGGCCGTCGCTGCGCATGAGCTGCGCAATCCGATGCACGCGATCCTGTTGCAGGTGACGGCCGCCCTGGCCATCGCCAAACGCAATCAATTGACTGACCTCGTCCCGAGGCTCGATCGCATTCGACATATCGTCGATGTGTATGTGAAGCGTGCCACCTTGCTGCTCGATTCGGTGCGGCTCGACGCGCAGGCATGGACCGCCGACCGCCGCGAATTCGACCTGACCACAGTCGTTCGTGAAATCTGTTCCTCCTACGAGCCCGAGGTGCAGTTCGCAGGCAGCTCGCTCACCCTGGATCTGGCCGAAAGCCTGATCGGTGCCTGGGATCGGCTTGCGATCGAGCAGGTCGTGGCCAACCTGGTCAGCAACGCAGTGAAGTACGGTGCCGGCTCTCGCATCCACGTCTCAGCCCTCCGCAAGGGCACGGAGGCAGTCCTGACAGTCCGGGATGGCGGTGTCGGTATTGCTGCGGCCGATCGCTCGCGCATCTTCGGGCGATTCCAGCAGGCGATCGGTGCCGCCGAGCGTCGCAGCGGCTTCGGCATCGGATTGTGGCTGGTAAGATCGTTGATCGAGGCGCATGGGGGCACCATCAGCGTCGAGAGCGAGCTCGGTCAGGGAGCCACGTTCATCGTCACTCTTCCCGGGCTCGTGTCTGCCACGACAACAACCGAACAGCGGCGGGATCCAGACGAGATATGACCATTCAAAGCTCAGCGTTGGAGCGATTCCCGACTGGAGTCGATGGGCTCGATACGATCACTCAGGGCGGATTGCTCGCCTCCGGCGTGTACATCATCCAGGGCGTACCGGGAACGGGCAAAACCATTCTGGCGAACGAGATCTGTTATCGACATGTCGCGAACGGCGGCAGAGGCGTCTATGTCACGCTGCTCGCCGAATCGCATAGCCGAATGCTGCAGCATCTTCGGCCGATGGCATTCTTCGACGAAAGCGTCATCCCGGAGCGCCTGTTCTACGTCAGCGCGTTTCGGGTGCTGGAAGACGAAGGACTCAAGGGGCTGATCGCACTTCTGCGGCGCGAGATCCGGGCTCAGCACGTCAGTCTGCTGGTGCTCGACGGCCTGGTCGCGGCTGAAGAGTCGGCGCCGACGCCGCGCGACTTCAAGAAGTTCATTCACGAGCTCCAGAGCCATGCGGTGGCGAACGGTTGCACATGCCTGCTGCTCACCAGCGGCGCAGGCAGCATGGTTAGTGCCGAACACACGATGGTCGACGGCCTGATCGAGCTGTCGGACGAACAGACCGGCATGCGCGCGTATCGCACGCTCAACGTTCGCAAGTTCCGCGGCAGCGCGAGCCTGCGCGGCAGGCACGTATTCCGTATCACCCCCGAAGGGATCCGTCTGTTCCCGAGACTCGAAGCCTGGCGTAACAGACCCAGCCGCGCGGATGTCGGACATGGCCCGAAGATCACCAGCGGATCCGACACGATCGATCGCATGCTGTCGGGCGGGATCTGCTCCTCGTCCGTCACGGGCGTGGTGGGCCCGACCGGCGCAGGCAAAACGCTGTTCGCCTTGCAGTTCCTGGCTCAGTCGAGCAAGGAGGAGCCGGGTCTCATGTTCAGTTTCTACGAGACGCCGGCCCGACTCGTCGAGAAGTCGCAAGCGTTCGGTCGCGACCTGTCGGCATTAATGAAGAAGGGACATGTCGAGCTCCTGTGGCAGCCGCAGGCGGAGCAGCTATTGGATGAGCTCGCGCATCGTCTGCTGGAGGCCGTCGAGAAGCGAGGCGTGAAGCGCCTTGCCATCGATGGCGTCGGCGGATTTATTGAGTCGGTGGCCGATGCGGGTCGCATTGGACAATTCATGTCGTGCCTGATGAACGAATTGCGGGCACGGGGCGTTGCTACCGTGCTGACTGTGGAAAGCAGCGACATCGTCGGACCTGCGGTGCGAATGCCCGTCATGGGCATGTCCGCCATCGTCGAGAATCTGATCTTCCTGCGTTTCGTCGAGCGCGAGGCGTCGTTGAGCCGGCTCATTTCGATCACCAAGATGCGCAACAGCGATTACGACGAGCACGTGCGGGAACTGTTCATTACCGACAAGGGAATGAGCGTAGGTGCTCCGCTGTTCGCGCTGGAATCCACGGTCACGGGAATTGCCGGACGTCCGGCACCCCGCACGACCAAACCTGCCGCAAGACCTCGCTCGAAGAAAAGATAGAACAGACCGAGGCCAGCGTGCTCACGATCCTAGTTGTCGAAGACGAATTCGGAGTCGCCGAAGTGGTGATGACGGCGCTCGAGGACGAGGGCTATCGCATCGTGCTCGCGGCGAACGGTCGTCAGGCGCTCGAACGTCTGAGCGAGGCACAGCCGGATCTGATCATTGCGGACTTCATGATGCCGATCATGGATGGCGCAGCGATGGGCAAGGCCGTTCGCAGCAGCCCGGAGTTCAAGGACGTGCCGTTCATCATGACCAGCGCCGTCAGCGAAGCGGCGGTCCGGCAACGTTGGGACGGCTTCCAGGCGTTCCTGCGCAAGCCGTTTCGTATTCAGGAGTTGCTCGACGCTGTTGCCAGTCTGACCAGCAAGAGCTCGCGCTGAGCTCAGGGTGCGACTCATGCTCCATGACGCCGCGCGCCATGAGCCGCTGACCGAGCAGCCCTGGGACGCCGATCGCGCGCAGCTGACGATCGGCTCCATCCTCAACGCCATCGACGATCACTTCTCCGAACAGGATTGCTGGCCCTGGCATCCCCTCGATCTGGAGGCGGGTGATGACCCGACTCAGCCGGCATTGCCGATGTACCACGGCGCCGCCGGAGTCATCTGGGTGCGGCGTCACCTGGCCGCACTCGCGCAGATCGATACCTCGCGTTACGAGCGGTTTCTTCCCGAACTGCTCGATCGCAATCGCGGCTGGCTCGCGCAGCTGCCGCAGCAGGCACGTTCGTCATTCATGGCGGGCGACACGCCCATTCTCATGATGATGCGGCCGGTGATGATGCAGACCGGGGGCGACGCATCACTCGCCGCATTGATCGACGACAATCGCAACAATCCCGCACGCGAGCTCATGTGGGGTGCGCCCGGCACGATGCTCGCAGCGCTGCTGCTTCACGAACGCACCGGCGGATCCGTCTGGTCGACCCTGTATCGTGAGTCGGCGGCGACCCTGCGCGAGCAACTGCAATGGTCCGAGCAGTATCGCTGTCACTATTGGACGCAGGATCTGTACGGTCGCACGAGCACCTATCTCGATGCCATTCATGGCTTCGCAGGCACCGCAGCCGTGCTCATCAAAGGTCGACACCTGCTGGCTGATTGGAACGAGTGGTGCGACATCATCGTCGAGACGGTACTGCGAACGGCGAGCCGCGAGGCGGACATGGCCAACTGGCGACCGCAATTGCTCGCACGAGCAGATGAGCCGCCGACGCTCATGCAGTTCTGTCATGGCTCACCCGGGTTCGTCATCTGTCTCGCCGATCTGCCTGATACGCGGCTCGATGAAATCCTGTTGCAGGCAGGCGAGGCCGTCTGGCGCGCAGGACCGCTGCGCAAGGGCAGCAACCTCTGTCACGGCACGGGTGGCAACGGCTACGCATTCCTCAAGCTCTATAAGAAGACCGGGAATCGGCAGTGGCTCGATCGGGCGCGCGCATTCGCCATGCATGGCATCGATCAGTTTCACCGTGCACGTCGCGAGTATGGCCAGTTGCGGTACTCGCTGTGGACGGGCGACCCCGGCTTTGCCGTGTATCTCAATGACTGCATTCACGAGCAGGCACGGTTTCCGACGCTGGATGTGTTCTGATCCAGTTTATCGTCGGTTTTCATGACACCGTTGTAAAAGCAACGGCGCTGCAACGACCCCTGAGTGCTGTCAGGGCGCGGCACGGTTCTTGATACATCCCCCCTGGATGTCGCGCTCACAGCGGGAAAACGCGAGGAGGGTGCAGCGGGGAAGTGTAGAAACTTCCGCAGCTGACCTTGCAGTTTTTTCACTGGCGCGTGACGTCTTCGAAGAATTCATCGGGGATGCCAGCTATGCGCCGTATCTGTTATTTGATCGTGATGTGCTCCGTCGTGCTTGTCGGTTGCGACAAGGTGGCGGTCGTCAAGAATCCTGGAGATCCGCAGTCGAGCACGCAGAGGAATGTCGCGCCAGTCGTGAGCGCAAGCGACGATCTGACGTTGCACTGGCCTGAAGATTCGGTGCAGCTGTCGGCGACTGCAACCGACGATGGACTGCCGTCGAACACGCTGACTTATTCCTGGCAGGCCGTGATGGGAGACGTTCAGTTCGACGATGCCGCCTCGAACCAGACGACCGCGCGCTTTACGCAGCCCGGCACCTATCGCGTTCGGGTCGTCGTCAGTGACGGTGCACTTGCCGGCGAAGATTTTGTGTTGATCGAGGTGCTGCCGGAGGGTGAATCCTCGAACGCAGCGCCCGCGGTGAATGCAGGCGCCGATCAAAACGTCGAGCTGCCTTTCGCGGCAGCGCTTGCCGGCTCGGTCACGGACGACGGTCTTCCGGGCGCGGCTCTGAACATCACCTGGTCGCTGCAGAGCGGTCCCGGCACGGTGACCTTCGAGAACGCGAACGCCGCTGCGACGAACGTGAGCTTCACGATGCCCGGTGTGTATGAGTTGCTCCTCAGCGCGAACGATGGAGAACTGACGAGCACGGACGTCGTGGCGATCACCGTGGCGCCAGCGGTGTATCCGGCGTCGGACTTGAGCGATGCGGATCCTGATCGCGGCTGGCTGCGTGTCGATCCTGCCGATGTCGGCATGAGCGCGGCTGGGCTTGCGGCGGCACAAGCGTATGCGCAAGCCGCTGGGGGAGCCGGACTGATCTCGCGCCGCGGGCGACTGGTGCATTCCTGGGGAAACATCGATGGCCGCTACGACGTGAAGTCGACGACCAAGTCGATCGGTGCCATCGCGCTGGGGCTTGCGCTCGACGAGGGCCGAGTGGCGTTGGAAGACAAGGCTGCCGCACATGTCCCGGCAATCACCATTCCACCAGAGCTGAAGTCAGGCGATGCGCCGGGCATCGATCCTGCGCACTTGCAGAACATCACACTGCTGCAACTCGCAACGCATACGGCCGGCTTCGAGAAGACCGGTGGGTTCGGACGACAGTTCGATGTGCCGGGCACGACCTGGCGCTACTCGGACGGCGGTCTCAACTGGCTCGCGGATGCATTGACGACGGTCTATGCGCAGGATTTGCAGCAACTCTTCGTGGATCGCGTCTGGCCGGTGCTGGGCATCAACGAGCGCGACGATGTTCAATGGCGTGTCGCGGCTGCGGGATTGCGGGGCCCGCGACCCAACGGCATCGAGCATCGCGAGTTCGCAGCGGGCATGATCGTGAACGTCAATGCGCTTGCGCGGGTGGGGCTGCTGTATCTGCGTCGCGGCGAATGGGCGGGCGGGCAGCGTGTGTTCTCTGCCGAGTTTGCCGATCTCGTCCGAACGCCCCGACCGGAGACAGGTGCGACCACTGTGGCCGATCCGGTCGGATTCCCGGACGCGAATCATCGTTACGGCGTGCTCTGGTGGACGAATGCGACCGGCGCATTGCCGAACGTGCCACGCGATGCTTACTGGGCCTGGGGTCTGTACGACAGTCTGATCGTCGTGATCCCGAGTCTGGATCTGGTCATCGCGCGCGCGGGTGGTGAGCGATCCGCGGCCCCGGGAGAACGAATCTTCGGTGGCACCACCTGGAATGCCGATTACAGCGTGCTGGCGCCATTCCTGGATCCGATCGTCGCAGCTGTCAGTCAGTGATTTGCAAGGCGAGCCGGTCGTCGCGGACGACGGCTCGCAGTCCGGTGAAATCCCTGCGCTTGGGATGCGAGGTCCTCATCGGCTGGGTGTGAAGGGCCGTGATCACGACCACACTCGCTCCAGCCGCTTCGCCGGCGCGAATGCCTGCCGTCGCATCCTCGAACACCAGGCAATTCCTGGCCTCTGCGCCGAGTCGGCTTGCGGCCTCCAGATAGCACGACGGATCGGGTTTGCCGTGCACGATGTCCTCGGCGGTGATCAGCACGCTCGAGGGCCGCAGTCCCGCCGCGTCCAGCCGGCGCAGCGCCAGGGCGCGCGGTGCTGAAGTCACGATGGCCCATCGATGCGGCGGAAGAGAAGACAGAAATTCCTGCGCACCGCGGATCGCATGAATGCCCTCGACATCGTGTATTTCCTGCTCGGTGATCTCGGCGGCTTCCTTCTCGGCATCGATGCCGGGAATGTTCAAGGAGCGAACCGAATCGATCGCGCGTCGCCCATGGATGGTCGGCAAAAACGCAGAAGCGTCGATATCGAATTTCCGCGCCCAGCGTGTCCACACGCGCTCCGCCACTTCGATCGAGCTCAGCAAGGTGCCGTCGACGTCGAACAGGAAGGCATCGAAGGCGCGGCCCGCGAACAGGAACTGATCCAAGAACGTCACTCCTCGATCGGATGCGAGGAGACTACACGCGAGAGAGCGGCAATGCGGTCGTCTCTTTGATCACCGAAAGCGCAATGGACGAATTCACCACCTGGACGGCTGGAAAGCGCGACAGATGATCGAGATAGAACGCTTCGTACGTGCGCACGTCTTTGGTGACGATGCGCAGCAGGAAGTCCGTCTCGCCCAGCATCGTGTAGCACTCCATGATTTCCGGATGCTTGCGCACGACCTGCTCGAACTTCGTAATCGCCTCTCGCCCCTGTGTCGATAGACGCACGTGCGCAAACACGGTGACGCTCAGTCCCACGGCCTCGCGATCGAGGAGTGCGACGCGCTGGCGGATGACACCTTCCTGCTCGAGACGCGAAATGCGCCGCCACGCGGTAGTCGCGGTCAGTCCCACTTTGTCGGCGACCTCCGCCGCGGAGAGATTGCCCTGGTGTTGAAGTACGTCGAGGATCTTGAGATCGGTGCGGTCCAGATTCCGCTGCGTCATGTATGCATTGCCCGTTGCACGAAATTAGAGATACTGAAATGAGTCTTTCAGAAGCGGGCTTCGGATTGCAAGTTTGCAATGTGTCTGGCGGGCAGCCCGGAGTACGCTTGCGCTACGCCACAACCAGGCAGCCGCTGAGCTGTCCACAGAAACCACAATGATCACTGGTTCGTTTGGCATCCACCGCGTGTGCCACACCAGTGAATGAAGGAGTGCCTATGCCTTCCGCGAACTCGCCGTCCGCGTCACGCCTGCACGTGCCGCATCCGCCCGCGCGTCCGGGTGATTCTGCGGATTTCAGTTACCTGAAGCTCTCGCCCGCGGGCACGGTCATGCGACCGGACGTGAACGCCTCGACGGATTCGGTCGCGAGCCTGGCGACTTCGCTCGTGCGCGTGCTCGGCGAGGATCATCGGGCCGTCGGGCCGTGGGATCCGCATCTGGAGAGCGCAGAGCTGCAGGTGGGATTGCGCCATATGCTGACCACGCGCGTGCTCGACGATCGTATGCAACGCGCGCAGCGGCAGGGAAAGATTTCCTTCTATATCCGCTCGACGGGCGAAGAGGCCGTGGCCGTAGCGCAGGCGATGGCGCTGCGTCCTGGCGACATGCTCTTTCCTTCGTATCGGCAGCAGGGATTGCACATCGCGCGCGGTCGCAATGTCAGCGATCTGATGTGTCAGTGTCTGTCGAATTCCCGCGATATGTGCAAGGGCCGGCAGATGCCCATCATGTATCACTGGGGACGCGGCAACATTTTCTCGGTCTCGGGCAATCTCACCACGCAAGTGCCGCAGGCCGTGGGCTGGGCGATGGCGGCGGCGATCAAGGGCGAGGATCACATCGCGGCCACCTGGACGGGCGAAGGCGCCACGGCCGAAGCCGACTTTCATCACGCGATGACGTTCGCGGCCGTGTATCGCGCGCCCGTCATCATCAACGTCGTTAACAACCAGTGGGCGATCTCCACGTTTCAGGGTTTCGCAGGCGGCGAGCAGCAAACCTTCGCAGCGCGCGGACCGGGCTACGGCATTCCGGGTATCCGTGTCGACGGCAACGATTTCCTCGCGATCTATGCGGTAACTCAATGGGCGGCCGAGCGCGCGCGCAAAGGTGCCGGCGCCACGCTGATCGAGCACGTGACCTATCGCGCAGGTCCGCATTCGACGAGCGACGATCCGTCACGCTATCGACCGAAGGACGAGTGGAAGTCGTTCCCGCTCGGCGATCCGATCGAGCGACTCAAGCAGCACCTGATCGCGATGGATGTCTGGTCCGAAGACCAGCATCGCCGGCTCGAAGAGGAAGTCGAAACGCTCATCTCCGAACAATGGAAGGAATCGGTGTCCTACGGCTCACTGAGCGACGCACCTACCGACCCCGACTCGCTCTTCGACGACGTCTTCAAGGAACTCCCCGATCACCTGCGCCGCCAGCGCGAGCAACTGCGTGAACTGCGAGGTCAGCGCGATGAATAAGAGTTGGAAGATCTCCACGGGGTTCACCGGGAACACGGGGATGAACGTGAGAATGCTCGTACCCAGTGCTCCCCGTGCTCCCCGTGGATCCTCATGTGTTTTTTTGGCGGGAGCGAACTGAGCATGCCGCAGATGAATATGGTCCAGGCGTTGAATTCGGCCATGGACGTGATGTTGGGTCGTGACAAGTCCGTGGTCGTGATGGGGCAGGACGTGGGCTATTTCGGCGGCGTGTTTCGCGTCACCGATGGATTGCAGCGCAAGTACGGCGAGCACCGCGTGCTCGACATGCCCATTGCCGAAGGCGGCATCGTGGCGAGTGCCATCGGCATGGCCGTGAACGGGCTGCGTCCGGTGTCGGAGATCCAGTTCGCCGATTACATCTATCCCGCGTTCGATCAGATCGCGAGCGAGCTGGCGCGGTTGCGCTATCGCACCGCAGGCGATTTCTTTGCGCCAGTGACGGTTCGCGTGCCGTCGGGCGGCGGCATTCGCGGCGGGCAGACGCATTCGCAGAGTCCGGAGGCGCTGTTCGCACATATCTGCGGAATCAAGGTCGTGATTCCCTCGAACCCCTACGATGCGAAGGGTTTGTTGATATCGGCGATCGAAGACGACGACCCGGTGATCTTTTTCGAGCCCAAGCGTTTGTACAACGGACCGTTCGACGGCGATCCGAACAAGCCCGCGACGCCGTGGAGTGCACATCCGAAAGGCGAGGTGCCGGATGGGCACTATCGAGTGCCCATCGGACGCGCGGAGATCGTGAAGACCGGTAGTGAAGTGACCATCATCACTTACGGCACGCTCGTACACGTGGCCGAAGCTGCGGCCAAACGCAGCGGCGTGGATGCAGAGATCATCGACCTTCGTTCGATCGTGCCACTCGATGTCGAGACGATCACGAACTCGGTGAAGAAGACGGGGCGCTGTGTGATTGCGCACGAGGCGACACGCTTCTCCGGCTTCGGTGCAGAGTTGGCGGCGACGATTCAGGAGGAATGCTTCTGGCATCTGGAAGCGCCCATCGAGCGCGTGGCGGGGTGGGATACTCCTTATCCGCATGCCTTCGAGTGGGAGTATTTCCCAGGTCAGGAGCGCATCGGTGCGGCACTGAAGAAAGTGAGGGCGGTTGCATGAGTCGGTTCATCTTCAAGATGCCGGATCTGGGTGAAGGCACCGTCGAGGCCGAAGTCGTCGCCGTGCACGTCAAGGCCGGCGATGTGGTCAGGGAAGAGCAGATCATTTTCGACGTGATGACCGAGAAGGCGACCGTCGAGGTTCCTTCGCCCGTCGCAGGCCGTGTCGTGTCGATCGCGGGGAAAGCGGGCGACAGCGTGCCGGTGGGAGCAGAGCTCATCGTGTTCGAAACGGATGCGACGCAGAGCGAGTCGCCTGACGAGAGCGCCGTCACATCGACTGCGGCGGCGCCTGTGCGCGCGGAAGCTGTGCCGGCAAGAGCTGCCAATGTCGCCGAACTTCCGAGTCGAGCGGGTCGGGTGATGGCATCGCCCGCGACACGTCGTCGTGCACGCGAAGCCGGCGTCGAGCTGACCGAGGTACAGGGCAGTGGGCCTGGCGGTCGCATCCTGCGGCAGGATTTCGACAGCTTCGTCGAGCAGCGAAGCAACGTGCGCCCGGCCGTAGCGCGCAGCGCAATCGCCGAAGTCGAGGAAGTTCCGGTGATCGGCATCCGACGTGTGATTGCACAGCGGATGACGCAGACCGTGCAGACCATTCCGCACTTCACCTATGTCGAGGAAATCGATGTTACGGAGCTCGAATCGCTGCGGTTGCACTTGAATTCAAAGCTCGAAAGAGGTGCGCCGTCCTTCACGTACCTGCCGTTCTTTGCACTTGCGCTCGCGCGACTGCTGCCACGGTTTCCCCAGTGCAACGTTCGCCACGATGCCGAGCGCAATGTTCTGCTGCGCCATCGCTCATTGCACCTGGGCATTGCGACGCAAACCAATGACGGCTTGAAGGTACCCGTCGTGCGACATGTGGAGCGTCGATCGCTCGCGGAGGTTGCGGCCGAGATCCGACGTGTGAGCGAAGCGGCGCGCACGAACAAGGCGACGCGCGAAGAGCTCTCCGGGTCGACCATGACCCTGACGAGTCTCGGCAAGCTGGGTGGCATTGCCTCGACACCGATCATCAACGCGCCGGAGGTTGCCATCATCGGTGTGAACAAGGCCGTCGATCGCCCTGTCGTCGTGAACGGCGCAGTCACTGTCCGCCGTATGATGAATCTCTCCGGCTCGTTCGATCATCGCTTCGTCGACGGACACGATGCCGCCTCGATGATTCAGGCACTCAAGGAATCGTTGGAGCATCCGGCGACGATCTTCATGCGAGAGGACTAACGTCAACTTCCGGCGGCGATGGGGCAATGACGTAGGTAAAGCGCTTGCTCGTCGTACGCGTTGTTCTGGTAATTTCCAATGAGTCGCGTCTGAATGAACCGAAGGGGGGCGGTTGGAACTTTGACGGTGAATGGAGCTTTGTAGAGCACGCTCTGTGCTCAGCGAGGATCCACTCATGCCTTCACGTTCGCGTTCGTCTTCTTCCAAATCATCCAGCGAATCTGCCAAGCGCGTCGTCGCCGCACGCGCCGCGTCGCAGACGGAAACGACGGCAGCAGATACGGAAGGTGCGGCGCAACCTGAGGTCCGCCTGCTCGGCACGCTGCACCCCGCACCCAGCCGCGAAGAGCGCATCGCGATTTCCGCGTATTGGCGTGCCGCCCAACGGGAGTTCGCCCCCGGTGGTGAGCTCGACGACTGGCTGGCCGCTGAGCGCGAGGTCGATTCGGAGCATTCCGCTTCTCGCTGATCAACGTGGGTTCGAACTCGGCATCCGCGTCGGATTGCTCATCGACTGCATTCGCGCCTGGCGCTTATGTGGATGCGGATGCCATAGCCCATTTCTGTGTTTGGGCCCCGGACGCCAAGCGCGTCGAGATCGTTCTGGAAGATCGAACGCAGCCGCTCGATATGCAGCGCGCATCGAACGGCTACTTCGTCCTCGATACGCGCGAAGCGACGGTGGGCGATCTCTATCGATATCGAATCGACGGCAAGGGACCCTGGCCGGATCCGTGCTCGCGCTATCAGCCCGAAGGCCCCCACGGTCCTTCGTTGCTGGTGGAGCCGCATCGATATCAGTGGCGCGACCGGGACTGGAAAGGAATCGCGCTGCAAGGTCAGGTGATCTACGAGCTGCACATCGGCACCTTCACCGAAGCAGGGACCTTCGACGCAGCGATCGAGCGGCTGGCCTGGCTCAAGGACATCGGCATCACGTTGATCGAAGTGTTGCCGGTCGCAGAATTTCCGGGGCGTTGGGGTTGGGGCTACGACGGCGTGCATCTCTTTGCGCCGTTTCATCACTACGGCGATCACGAGGCCTTCAAGCGCTTCGTCGATGCCGCGCATGCGCTCGGGCTCGCGGTGATCCTCGATGTCGTCTACAACCATCTCGGTCCCGACGGCAACTATCTGCGTTGCTTCAGCGATCGTTATTTCAGCACCCGGCACAAGACCGAGTGGGGCGAAGCCTTCAACTTCGATGGCGAATGCTGCGAGGGTGCACGTGATCTGATCGTCGACAACGCCTGCTACTGGGTGAGGGAATTTCACCTCGACGGTTTTCGACTCGATGCCACTCAGGCGATCTTCGACGACAGTAAGCGGCACGTCATTGCTGAAATGGCGGCGAACGCGCGGCGCGAGGCGGCGGAGCGCAGCATCGTGTTCATCGCCGAGGACGAGCCGCAACGATCCCAGCACCTGCTTCCGGTCGAGCGGGGAGGATGGGGCATCGATGCCATGTGGAATGACGATTTCCATCATTCCGCAACGGTCGCGCTCACCGGTAGTCGGGATGCCTACTTTCACGACTACACGGGGCGTGCCCAGGAGTTCGTCTCCGCGGTCCGCCGCGGCTTTCTGTATCAGGGCCAGCATTACCATTGGCAGAATCAGCCGCGAGGTCGGGCTGCCCGAGGGCTGCCCGGCTCGTCGTGTGTGCATTTTCTGCAGAACCACGATCAGGTCGGCAATGCATACGCCAGCCTGCGCGTGCATGCGATCTCGCATCCCGGTTGCTATCGCGCGCTCACTGCGGTGTATCTGCTCGGACCGCAGACACCGATGCTGTTCATGGGGCAGGAGTTTCACTCGAGCGCACCTTTCTGCTATTTCATCGATCACAACGCGGAGCTCGCAAAGCTCGTGGGGCAGGGGCGTCGTGACTTCCTTTCGCAGTTCCGCATCTACGAAGGCGATGCCGCGAAGGCCCAGATCGTCGATCCCGCGGACGAGCGGACCTTCCGGCGCTGCAAGCTCGATTGGAGCGAAATCGAAATCAACCGACACATCGTGGACCTTCATCGCGACCTGCTGCGTTTGCGTCGCGAGGACCCTGTTATCGCGGCTCAGGATTCATCTCGACTGGATGGTGCCACGTTGTCGGAGTACGCCTTCGTGCTGCGCTGGTTCGACGAAGAGCATGGCGACCGCCTGCTGGTCGTGAATCTTCAAGCGGACCTGGTGCTGAATCCCGCGCCGGAGCCGCTGCTGGCGCCGCCGCTCGGACAGCGATGGCAGATGGAATGGTCGAGCGAGGAGCCGAAGTACGGCGGCTGCGGCAGCTATCGGCCGGTTGACGATCAGCAGCGATGGCGACTGCCCGGCAATAGCGCAGTGCTGCTGCGAGAAGTCGCTCCCTAAACCTCTCCAAGAGTTTCCCGATGAATCAGTTGCAGACTCCCAGCGACATCGGCCTGCATTGGCCAGGCTCAGGCGATGTTGCAGAACTGCTCGAACGCGAGTGGATCGTCACCAACGGACTGGGCGGTTATTCGTCGAGCTCGTTGATTGGCGCCAACAGCCGCAAGTATCACGGGCTGTTCGTGCCGAATCTGAGCGCACCGAAGGGACGCCATGTCCTGATCTCACGCTGCGATGAGCTCGTCGTCGCCGGCGATCGCCGCTATGACATCGGCAATGTCGAGTTCGCCGATGGCAAGCTGCTCGGCGAAGGCCATCGCTTTCTGCGGTACTTCACCTTCGATCGCAGCATCGCGTGCTGGACCTACGACATCGAAGGAATCGTGCTGCAGAAATCGATCGTGATGGTCCATCAGCAGAACACGGTCTGCATTCGCTATCGAGTGTTGAGCGGTCCGCCGGTCGAGATCCGCATCAGACCGTTCGTTTCGTTCCGGCGGCATGACGAGGCCCCGGACGTGCCGCGCGAAGGCATCTACACAGTCACCGTGCAACAGGGTCGTCATGAAGTCGGCCTGACGGGTACGCCGATCATCCTGCGCATGGCCATGCAGCCCAGTCCGTCGATCTTCACCACCGATGAGCGTCACGACCGCGAGACGGTGTACCGCATCGACCGCGAGCGTGGGGAGACGTCGATCGAGAACGTATTCAGTCCCGGCTGGTTCACGGCCAACGTCTCGGCGGATCGCCCGGCCTGTTTCGTTGCGTCCACGCATGGCTGGGACTGGCTCGCCTTCGACGCGTTTGGCATGTTCGACGCCGAATGCCGTCGAATCGATGATCTGCTCTCACGCGGCAAGCTGCCGCCGGGAGATGCGGTCGCACGCCAGCTCGCACAGGCAACAGATCAGTTCATCGTGCTGCCCGGCAGCCGATTGGAGGAAAGCGTGCTGGCGCAGGCACAGGGCACGGAGCTGCGCAGCGTGTATGCCGGCTATCACTGGTTCGCGGACTGGGGCCGCGACACCATGATCAGTCTCGAAGGGCTCACGCTTTCGACAGGCCGACTTCGCGAGGCGGGAGCGATCCTGCGCACGTTCGCGAACTATGTGAAGGATGGCCTGCTTCCGAACCTCTTTCCCGAGGGAGAACGGCAAGCGCTTTATCACACGGTCGATGCGACGCTGTGGTACTTCCATGCGATCTCGCGCTACATGACGGTCAGCGGCAACACCGCGATTCTCAAAGACCTGTTTCCGATTCTCGAATCGATCATCGAGCATCATGTGCGCGGAACGCACTTCGGCATCCACATGGACGAGGATGGTCTGATCACCGCAGCGGCAGAGGGCTATCAGCTCACCTGGATGGATGCGAAGGTGAATGGATGGGTCGTCACACCGCGGCGCGGTAAGCCGGTGGAGATCCAGGCGCTCTGGTACAACGCGTTGCGCCTCATGCACGACTGGTCCGAGAGTGTCGGACGACCTTCGGACGGATATGCGCAACGAGCAGAGCAGGCGCGGCAAAGCTTCAACGCTCGCTTCTGGAACGAAGCGAGCGGATGTCTGTTCGATGTGATCGATGGTCCTGATGGCGATGACCCCGCAATTCGCCCGAACCAGGTCTTCGCCGTCTCGCTCGGCCACCCGGTACTGGATCGCAATCGCTGGCAACCTGTCATGGAGACGGTGAAGACCAAGCTGCTGACGCCGTACGGGCTGCGTACGCTCAGTGCGGATCATCCGGACTACAAGGCGCACTACCGCGGCGATCTGCTGGCCCGCGATGCGGCGTATCACCAGGGCACGGTGTGGCCATGGCTGATCGGACATTTCGTCGATGCCTGGCTGAAGCTCCATCCCGATCGAACCGCAGCGCGGGAATTTCTCCGCGCTTTTCCTGATCACCTGCGTGATGCGGGTGTGGGCAGCATCAGCGAGATCTTCGACGCGGAGCTTCCACATCGACCGGGCGGATGTATGGCGCAGGCATGGAGCGTCGCGGAAGTGTTACGCGCCTGGATCAACACGGCTGCACAACCACAGCGCGCGAAGTGATATCGCGCGCGCTACTACGATGCATTCGTTCTGGTAAGCGCTGTCAGATCAACGAGCAAGGAAGTCGCAATTCACGAATGAGTAACACGCTGACGATACATCGCTCACAAGATGTCATCGCAGTGCCGACAACATTCGCTGTCGCTAACGATCCACGCGTATTTACCGCAGTTTCCTAGGAACCCGTTCAGGTTTCCGGGTATTTAGTCAAAGTTACAGGGCGCGACGTTCGTTCCCTCCTTCACACACGGAGACACTATGGAATCCGCTGGCCAGGCTCGCGGCTCTCAACGCATTCACTCTGACGTTGCGCATCCCGACGACACTCGCGCCGTCTCGGATCATGCCTGGGCACTGGTACTTGCGGGCGGAGAAGGATCTCGTCTGCGCCAACTGACTACGACACGTTGCGGCACCTCGGTACCGAAACAATTCTGTTCGCTTGCGGGAGGACACACGCTTCTCGAAGAAGCAATCACCCGAGCCCAAGGTCTTATTCCGCAAGATCGCATCTGCTCGATCGTCGCTCAGCAGCATCGTCAATGGTGGTCTGCACTGCTGGGCCAGTCGAATCGCAATCTTTTCGTGCAGCCGCGCGGTCGCGGTACCGGCATCGGGATCCTGTACTCGATCCTGCAGATTGCTGCGCGCGATCCCGATGCGCGCCTGTTGATTCTGCCGGCCGATCATCACGTTCGCGATGAGTTGGTATTGCGCCAGGGGCTGCGCATTGCGTTGGGTCGTGTGGAGCAGCATCCGGAAACACCGATCCTCGTTGGCATTGCGCCGGAACGTGTCGACTCGGAGCTCGGCTACATTCTGCCTGGCATGCGCGACGGATTCGGTACGCAGACCGTCTCACGTTTCATCGAAAAACCGGACTACGCCTCAGCGAGCACAATCGTCGCCGAAGGCGGGCTGTGGAACACGTTCATTCTTGCTGCCTCCGTGCAGTCGCTGATCGAGATGTTCATGCGCCGCTTTGCACCGCTCGTGCTCGAGATGCAGGTGATCGTGAGCCGCGCGGTGGGTTCCGATGCGATCGGCGCGAGCTACTGGCCGGCTATCGTGGATCTGTACGAGCGTCTCCCCAGCATCGATTTCTCCATCGACCTGCTGCAAGGCAATGAGCGGAACTTGCGCGTATTGCGCGTGCCGGATTGCGGCTGGAGCGATCTCGGTACCCCGAGCCGCGTTGCCGAAACGTTGCGTCGCTTGCCTCCTGAGTATCCGACGCATCGGGCCAATGGGCCGAGCGCGCCATTCGTGAACCTCGCTGCGCAACACGCACTGTTCGAACGCCAGGGTTCCGGCGTGACCGCCTGAAGCAGCGCGTGAGAGCCCTAGCAACGGACCTGCCGTGCCCGATCCTTCGCTGCGTGCTACCTACCGTGTCCAGCTGCACCGCGAGTTCACGTTCAACGACGTAGCTCGCGTCGTGCCGTACCTGGCGCGTTTGGGAATCAGTCACCTCTACACCTCGCCGATTCTCAAGGCACGCCCCCGCAGCACGCACGGCTACGACGTTACCGATCACACGTTGCTCAATCCGGATCTCGGCACGCGCGAGGATTTCGACCGGCTGTGCGAGACACTTCGCGCGCACCAGATGGGATTGATCGTGGACATCGTGCCGAATCATCTCGGCGTGATGGGCAACGACAATCAATGGTGGCTCGATGTTCTCGAGAACGGACCGGCGGCACAGAGTGCGCACTGTTTCGATGTCGATTGGCGACCCAATCGGGCCTCCTTGCGCGACCGGCTCCTGGTGGCTGTGCTGGGCGACACCTATGGCGCCATTCTCGAGCGCGGTGAGATCAAGCTGACCTTCGATGAGACGCGTGGGGAGTTCAGCTTCTACTACCACGAACATCGATTCCCCATCGATCCGCGCGAGTACCCGCGCATTTTCAAGGACCGGGAGCCTCCGCTGGGCCAGGAATCCGCTGCCGATTTCGCGAGTCTCATGAATGCGTTCGCGCGGTTGCCTGCGCGCAATCAGACGGGCGAGGAAGCGCGAGCGGAGCGTTACCGCGACAAGGAGGCGCACAAGCGACGCCTCGTGCGGCTGATCGAGCGCGATCCGGCAGCGCTGCCCTTCATCAAATCCGTCGTCGAGGAGCTGAACGGCCGTGAGGACGATCCTGCGAGCTTCGATGCGCTCGATGCGCTGCACGACGCCCAGGCGTACAGGCTTGCCTACTGGCGAGTCGCCTCTGATGAAATCAACTATCGGCGCTTCTTCGATGTGAACACGCTGGCGGCGCTGCGCATGAACGATGCGAGCGTGTTCGCGGACACGCATCGGCTCATCATGGAGCTCGTCGCCAAAGGACAGATCCAGGGATTACGCATCGATCATTCCGATGGCCTCTACGATCCGGAGGAATACTTTGCGCGCTTGCGCGAGGCCGTGAAGCAGGCGCGAGGTTCAGACGAGCCGTTCTACATCGTGACTGAAAAGATTCTCGCTCCACGCGAGCGTCTGCCCGAGACTTGGGCTGTGCAGGGCACCACAGGCTACGAGTTCGGCGCGCTTACGACGGCCTGGCTGGTCGACCCCGAAGGTGAGTCGCCGATCACTCGCACCTATCGACACTTCGTCGATTCGGTGCCGAGCTTCGAGGAGATCGCCTATCAGAGCCGCAAGCTCGTCATGCGCATCATGCTGGCGCCGGAAGTGGAAGGGCTCGCCACGCAACTCGATCGAATTGCGCAGGCCGATCGTCACACTTCGGACTTCACGCGCCCGGCGCTGCGCGAAGCCATCATGGAAGTCATTGCCTGCTTCCCGGTCTACCGCACCTATATCAGTCCCCGCGGTGTGAGCGATGAGGACAAGCGGATCATCGACTGGGCGGTGTCCATCGCACGCAAGCGCAGCGCCGTCGCGGACGTCAGCGTGTTCGACTTTCTCCGTGATGTGCTGCTCGTCTCGCCGCGTCGTCCGGGGCTGGCCGATCGACAGACGGCGATGCGCGAGTTCGCGATGAAATTCCAGCAGGTCACCGCACCCGTCACGGCAAAGGGCGTGGAAGACACGGCGCTGTACCGATTCAATCGCTTCTCGTGTCTGAACGAAGTCGGCACCGATCCGCGTCGTTTCGGCGCCTCCAGTCAGGCGGTACATCAGGAGAATGCGGAGCGTGCCAAGAGCTGGCCGCTGGCCATGCTCGGCACCTCCACGCACGATTCCAAGCGCAGCGAGGACGTTCGCGCGCGGCTCGCTGTATTGAGCGAGATCCCGGACGAGTGGCGCAGACATCTGTTGCGCTGGTCGCGTCTGAACCGCAGTCGTCGCACCGTGATCGGCGAGGTGACTTATCCTGAGCGCGACGATGAGTATCTGATCTATCAATCTCTGCTTGGGTTGTGGGATCCGCAGGCAGACACGCAGGAGCAGGTCGAACGGCTCAAGGCGTACTCCGTGAAAGCCGCACGCGAAGCGAAGCGTGAGACCTCGTGGCTCAACGTCAACGAAGAATACGAGAACGCGCTGCAGTCATTCGCTGCGGGACTGCTCGAGCGCCGCGGCCGTAACGCTTTCCTGCACGACTTCGAGAAGCTCGCGGAGACGATCGACTACTTCGGCGCGCTCAACTCGCTGGCCACCGTGGTGCTGAAGCTGACGTCGCCGGGTGTGCCGGACATCTACCAGGGCAACGAAGAAACGGTGTACGTGCTGGTCGACCCCGATAACCGCCGACCCGTAGATTTCGCCCGGCGCGAGTCGCGCCTGCAGGAGATCGAGCAGCGCGTGAGCCAGGCGCCAACAGCGGATCTGTTGAGCGCGATCCTTGCGGAAGGATCGCGCGGGCCGGGCAAGTTATTCGTGACCTGGAAGCTTCTCGAGTTGCGTCGTCAAAAGCCGCGACTTTTCACGCAAGGCCGCTACGAGCCGCTCACTGTCGAAGGCGATCAGCGTGAGCACGTGCTGGCTTTCGCCCGTGTGCACGACTCGACGCGGATCGTTGTCATTGCTTCCCGGTTTGCCTGCAAGCTCATGGGAGCGAATCACGCTGCGCCGATCGGTGCGATCTGGGGTGAGACGACTGTCGAGCTGTCGGGCGCGAGCGGGCCGATCCTGCAAGAGTGGTTCAGCGATCGACAGATCGTAGGTCAGCAGCAGGGTGAGCATCTCAAGCTACGCGTTGCCGATCTGCTGGCACAGTTTCCGTTCGCTGTACTCATCCAGGACTGACGCCGCCCGGCGAGGAACGTTCCCACCGGGCGGACCGTTTGAGCGTCATCTCTCGAAGGGATATTCATGTGAGCGATAAAACGATTCGGATTCGCGAAGGCTCGCCGCATCCGCGCGGTGCCGTGTGGGATGGCAAGGGCGTGAACTTCTCGCTGTTTTCGGCCCATGCGACCAAGGTGGAGCTCTGTCTGTTCGATGCCCAGGGCAAGACAGAAGAGCAGCGCATCGAGTTGCCCGAGTACACGGATGAGATCTGGCACGGCTACCTCGAAGGCATCGGTCCCGGAACTGTCTATGGCTTTCGAGTCCACGGGCCTTACGAGCCCGATCAGGGACATCGTTTCAATCCGAACAAACTGTTGCTCGATCCATACGCGCGCGAGTTCATGGGACAGCTCAAGTGGGATCACGCCTGTTTCGGCTACACCATCGGCTCGCCGGATGACGACCTCAGCTTCGACGAGCGCGACAGCGCGCCGTTCGTGCCCAAGAGCGTCGTCGTGGACCCGGGCTTCGACTGGAAGCAGAGCCACAAGCCACTCGTCCCCTGGGATCGCACGATCATTTATGAGACCCACGTTCGCGGCTACACGAAGCTGCATCCGAAAGTCCCCGAGAAGCTGCGAGGCACCTTCGCAGGTCTCGCGCAGGCCGATGTGGTCGAGTACATCAAATCGCTCGGCGTGACGACGGTCGAGCTCCTGCCGATTCATCACTTCGTCAATGACAGTTATCTGCTCGACAAGGGACTGACGAACTACTGGGGCTACAACACCATCGGCTTCTTCGCCGCGGATCCGCGCTACTTCGCCGATCCGCGCCGGGGCGTGCAGGAATTCAAGGAGATGGTCGCGCGCTTCCATGACGCCGGTCTCGAGGTGATCCTCGATGTCGTCTACAACCATACGGCGGAAGGCAATGAGCGCGGCCCGACGCTGTGTTTCAAGGGCATCGACAACTTCTCGTACTACCGCCTGCTGCCGGATCAGCGGCGCTACTACATCAACGATACGGGCACCGGCAACACCTTCGACCTGAGTCATCCGCGCGTAATGCAGATGGTTGCGGACAGCCTGCGCTACTGGGTCCAGGAAATGCACGTGGATGGGTTCCGTTTCGACCTCGGCACCGTGCTCGCACGATCGCCCGACGGATTCGACAATCGACACGGGTTCCTGAAGGTGTGCTCGCAGGATCCGGTGCTCAGTGGAGTCAAGTTGATTGCCGAGCCCTGGGACTGCGGTCCTGGCGGCTATCAGGTCGGTCGCTTTCCGCCGGGGTGGGCCGAGTGGAACGACAACTTCCGCGATACGACGCGTGATTTCTGGCGCGGCGAAGCGGCAGCGGCACAGCTGTCGCCGCGACTGTGCGGTTCCGCCGATATCTTCGATAGCCACGGGCGAAAGCCGTACGCGAGCGTGAATTTCGTGACCGCACACGACGGCTTCACGCTGCACGATCTGGTGACCTACAACGATCGGCACAATGAGGCGAACGGCGAGAACAACCAGGACGGCAGCAGCAACAACCGCTCCTGGAACTGCGGGGTGGAAGGTCCGACCGACGATACAGGTGTGAATGCGCTACGCGAGCGACAGATGCGTAACATGCTCGCGACGCTGTTGCTGTCCCAGGGCACGCCGATGCTGCTCGCGGGCGATGAATTCGCGCGCACCCAGCAAGGCAACAACAACGCCTACTGTCAGGATAACGAGATCAGCTGGGTAAACTGGGACTGGACGCCGTCCGGTGAGGCGCTTTGCACGTTCACCAAGCGGCTGATTGCGCTGCGCAAGCGCTACCCGATCCTGCGCCGCAGTCGCTTTCTCTCCGGCGAAATCAACGAGCAGATCGGGATTCGCGAGATCACCTGGATCAATGCGACCGGGCAGGAAATGCAGAACGAGCAGTGGGGCGACGCCATGATGCGTTGCTTCGGCATGATTCTGGATGGCCGCGCGCCGGCGACCGGAATTCGGCAACGCGGCCAGGACGCCACGATCCTGGTCATCTTCAATGGTTATCACGATCTCGTGAGCTTTACGCTGCCCGAGAGCGGCGATGAGCCGGCGAAATGGCGCCGTTTGATCGATACCAATCTACCCCTCGAGGAACAGTCGTCAGCGCTCCTTTCGAGCGGTGACAGCTATGACGTCACCGGGCGTTCGTTGCTGTTGTTCGTGGGGGAGGCGGGAGCAAGGAAATAGCAGGGCGCATGAGCAAGCAGGAGCCCCGTTGCCGGGGCTCCTGCTCATCGCTCAGACGTGTTGCTTCAGTTGAGGAGGGGCGTTGGGGGGAGTGCGGCAAGTAGCTCGCGCGCTTCGCATGCACAGCAGGCGCAGTCGTGTTCGCCGTCTGCGCCGAACTCACATGGTCCGGCCGCGACACGTTCGATGAGCTCCAGCATCTGGGGAGCCTGGCTCAGGAGCTGCGCGTAGCGTTCTTCGAAAACCAGAGCGACCACTTCCTCTCCCTGCATCAATGCTTGCGGTTCGCTGCGTGCCGTAAATTCCCCGACGAGCGGTTTGGCGTCAAACATGGTGTTTCCGGACTTGCGCCTCGAAAGTACTACTTCAGTGGGAAGGCATCACGGGGGCGAATTGTTCCAGCTCGGTCTCAACCGTCGGTCAGCGCTCACAGGCTGCAGGGGCGTGCTTAGTGCGCATTCCGTCCATCGATTCGTAGTGTTCCCGGATCGCAGCGCCATCGCAGGGCTAGGGGCAGGGCGTTTCGATCGGCGTGTGGGCCGTGCTCTTTCTTTCGCAGGGCCCAGGACGGACTGTGTAGGCCGCAACAAAACGATCCGCGCCGGTGCGCCGATTCCGACGGATAACCGTCCGTGAATCATTGCCAAGATGTCAGAGCGTGTTCTGCGATCGTGGCGGCGACGGCTCACATCGAGGGTGGCCGGCATGAGCGGCCTCGATACGCGACGCTTGGCCGCAGAAGTGCCGAGGTCGAACTGTTACCGCGAATGCTTCATCAGGCGCGATTTCTCGCGCTGCCAGTCGCGCTCTTTAGACGTGTCGCGCTTGTCGTGTTCCTTCTTGCCCTTCGCCAGACCGATGCGCAGTTTTGCGCGGCCGTTCTTCCAGTAGAGCTCGAGCGGAATGAGCGTGTAACCGCGGCGCTCGACGGCACCGATCAGTCGGTTGAGCTCGGCCCGATTCAGCAGCAGTTTGCGCGTGCGGATCGGATCCGGAATCACGTGAGTCGAGGCGGTGGGCAGCGCCGAAATGTGCGCGCCAAACAGATAGGCTTCGGCGTCCTTGATGAACACATAGGCTTCCTTCAGCTGCGCGCGGCCGGCTCTGAGGCTCTTCACCTCCCAGCCCATCAGCGAAAGACCCGCTTCGTAGGTCTCCTCGATGAAGTAGTCGTAGCGCGCGCGACGATTGTCCGCGATCAGCGGATTTTCCTTGGCGGCTGCCTTTTTGTCCTGTTTGCCTTTCATGAGGGCGCGGATTGTACCGGGAAAGATTCAACTGAGCGTGGTCGGGCAGTAGCATTCGCGTATCGAAGTTGAGTCAGTCGTCCCGATGCGCCAGGTTGATCGCAGTGCTTTGGTCCCGTACACACCCGAGCAGATGTTCATGCTCGTGCAGGATATCGAGAGCTACCCCCGCTTCGTGCCGTGGGTGAGCGCGGCCGAGGTCGTCTCGCGCACGCAGACCGAAGTGGTCGGACGGCTCGAGATGGAGCGCTCGGGCCTGCGCGAGACATTCACGACGCGCAATGTGCTGCGACCGCCGCACCAGATGGATCTTCAGTTGGTCGACGGGCCTTTCAAACTGCTGGAAGGACGCTGGAGCTTCGATCCGATCGGCGACAAAGGCACGCGCATCGCTCTGTCGATCCGATTCGAATTCGCCAATCCGATGCTGTCGCTGATGTTGTCGCGAACCTTCGAAAAGAGCTGTGCGCAGCTCGTCGATGCATTCGTTGCGCAAGCGCGCGCGGTTTACGGCACCAAGAGCCAGTGACGTGATGCGCGTGCGGGTGATCTATGCGCTCGCCGAGCGTCAGACCGAGGTCGGTGTTGAAGTGCCTTCCGGTGCGACAGTGGACGAGGCACTGCGGTGCGCAGCGCTCGATGAGCGATTCCCGGAGTTGAAGTCGCAGCCCCTCGCTTGTGCGATCTTCGGGCGAGTGGTGCCGCTGTCACACCAGCTTCGCGAGGGGGATCGCATAGAGATCCTGCGACCGCTGCAGGCGGATCCGAAACAGAATCGGCGTCGTGCAGCGGAAGCTTCGCGCGTCAAGACCCGCGGAACGGGCGGACGCTGAGGATCAGCTCGCCGCTTCGGTTGGCGGATCGACGGCGTTCTTCGATCCACCGCCGTCGGAGCGATCGATCTTCGTGACCTTGTCTTCCTGGAAGAACACGGTGAACTGACGAGTCCCGCGCTGCTTCAGCCGCGGAATGTCGTAGTAATAAACATAGTCCCAGCGATCCGTCTGGAACGGATCGGCAACCATCGGCGTGCCGAGCAGCGCGCGCACCTGCACGCGGGTCATACCCTCCTGCACGCGGTCGAGGTCCTTGGCCTCGAGAAAGTTGCCTTGAAGAATCGTCAGCCGATAAACGCATCCGGAAGAGACCAGACACGTCAGTGCGAGCACGAGCGTCAACGCTGCGGTACGGAGAACTCGGATAGTCATGAAAGGGCCGGGTCTCATGCGCGATAGGGTGGAGCAGTCAGGGAACCTGCGTGATAATGCGACGGCATCATACTTGAAAATCTTTCCGGTGCCGCTTGCGGAAGAGGGTCGGCCTCGTTCCGCGAACGGCGCAGGCAGCGGCTGGCTGGGCGCATCGAGGAGAGGACGTGACTGTGGAAACCAATGACTTGCGCCGGGCAGGACTGAAAGTCACGTTGCCGCGCATCAAGATCCTGGAAATTCTGGGTACCGCGACACCGCGGCATATGAGCGCGGAAGACATCTACAAGCATCTGCTCGAATCTCACGAAGACATTGGGCTGGCGACCGTCTATCGCGTGCTCACGCAGTTCGAAGCCGCAGGCCTGGTCACGCGTCATCATTTCGAAGGTACGACCGCCGTTTTCGAGCTCAATGAGGGCGAGCATCACGATCACATCGTCTGTCTGGACTGCGGCAAGGTCGAAGAGTTCATGGACTCGGGGATCGAAGACAGGCAGCGTGCCGTGGCCGACAAGCTCGAATTCGAGATCAGGGATCATTCGATGATCCTCTACGGCACGTGCAAGCGGGTGAATTGCCCGAATCGCGACCCGAACGGCCGCGGCCGCCTCTGATCAGCCGCTCGAGCGGCTTCGCACCTTCTTTTTCGCCGCTGGCGCCCGCTGAGGGCGCAGCATTTCTGCGGCGTGCTCACGCGCTTTCGCGGTGATATCGACGCCACCCAGCATGCGCGCGACTTCCTCGATCCGCTCATCGCCACCGAGTGCATGCAACGACGTGCGGGTCGTTTTGCCGTCGGTGAGCTTGGTCACGCGCACGTGATGATGAGCCTGGCTCGCGACTTGCGGCAGATGTGTCACGCAGAGCACCTGCGTGCGATCTCCCAGGGTGCGCAGCAGACGGCCGACGATTTCAGCCACGCCGCCACCAACCCCCGCGTCGACTTCATCGAAGACCAAGCACTGTCGCGAGTCGGTTTGTACGGCAGCGACCTGAATCGCAAGACTGATGCGTGAGAGCTCGCCACCCGACGCCACTTTTGCGAGCGGGCGCGGCGGCTGGCCAGGGTTTGCGGATACCAGGAACTCGATCTCGTCCGCGCCATGAGGGCCGTAAGATTCGGCCGCGAGCGGCGTGATCTGCGCCTGAAACTTGCCGCCCGGCATGCCGAGCGTCTGCATCTGGGTGCTGACGCGCTCGCTCAGATCGCGTGCTGCGGAAGTGCGCGCGGCGGTGAGCTTGGCGCAGGCGGACGCAAAGTGTTTCTCTTCTTCACGGAGCTTCGTCTCGAGTGCATCGAGCGATGCCTCGATCGTTTCGAGCTGCCGCAACTCCTGCTGCAGCGATTCCTGCGTCGCGAGTAGCTCGGACGGTTCGACACGATGCTTGCGCGCGAGCGTTTCGATGGCTGCGAGACGCTGCTCGACCCATTCCTGACGATCCGGGTCGGCCTCCAGGCTGGATTCGTACCGCTCCACCGATTCGACGCCTTCACGCAGGGCAATGAGCGACTCTTCGATGAGTTTCGCGATCGGTGCGAATCGCGAATCCAGGTCCGTCAGCGTTCTTGCGAGACTCAATGCACGTGAGATTGCCTGCTCGGCGCTCGCATCGTCCGCCTCGCGAAGCAGTCCGACGATGGCGCGCGCGCCTTCTGCCAGGCGGCCGCGTTGCGACAGACGAGTGCGTTCCAGGCTCAGTTCGTCGTGCTCGCCCGCCTTCAGATCCAAGGCGTCCAGCTCGGAGACGTGATAGCGCAGCAGCTCGAGGCGCGCCTCGCGATCCTGCGTGGAGGCGACCGCACGCGCCTTTTCCTCACGGAGTGCGGCGAGCGAACGCCAGCGCGTACCAACTGCCGATAGGAGAGGGCCGTGTCCTGCGTGCGAATCGAGGAGCTCACGCTGTGCAGCGCGGCGCATGAGCGACTGATATTCCATCTGGCCGTGTACATCGACCAGCAGCTCGCCGAGCTGACGCATCGATTGCACGGCGATCGCCTGACCGTTTACGTACGCGCGCGATCGGCCGTCGCTCCCCACCACACGTCGCAGTACGCAGTCACCTTCGTGATCGATCTCCTGATCCTGCAGCCAGGCAAGGGCTGCGGCATTTCCGTCGATCGCAAACGTTGCCGAGACTTCGGCGCGCTCACAGCCGTGGCGCACGACTTCCGCACCTGCGCGACCGCCGGCGGCCAGCAACAGCGCGTCGACCAGAATCGATTTCCCCGCGCCCGTCTCGCCGGTGAGTACGGTGAGTCCGGCGGCGAGCTCCAGCTCGACTGCGTCGATGATCGCGAAGTCGCGGATCTGAATATGAGTCAGCACGAAGCGTTATTCCGTGGCAGAAGAGGGCTTCAGGCGGTCTCCGCGACCCCAGCGCAGTTTCGATCGCAGGATGCGGTAATAGTCGTGGTCGGGGGGATGCAGCAGCGTCACGCTCGAAGCGGCGCGCGTGACGACGAGGCGGTCATCGCCGGTGAGCTCGCCAAGCGATACACCATCGCAAGTCACCTGAGCCTGGGTGTCGGGCCGCGGGACGAGTCGGATCTCGATCGTCGACGAACTGCGCACGACGATCGGCCGATCCGACAGAGTGTGCGGGCAAATGGGCGCAAGCACGAACGCATCGAGCTCGGGATAGAGGATCGGCCCGCCGCAGGACAGCGCATAGGCGGTCGAACCGGTCGCGGTGGCGATCACCAGTCCATCGCCGCCGTGATTATTCACGTAGTGACCGTCGATCCAGGTTTCGAAGTCGAGCATGCGGCCGGTCTGCCATTTCTGCAGCACGACGTCATTCAACGCGTGAGTGATATGGATCTCCCGGTCCGGGCCGATCAGCCGGGCCTGCAGCATCGCCCGATGATCTTTCACGTAGCGGCCGTTCAGGACATCGTCGAGCCGATCGCGAATGTCCGCCGGACTGATGTCCGCGAGAAAGCCCAGCCGACCGCGATTGACCCCCAGTACCGGCACGTCGTAGGGAGCGGCGAGTCGTGCGGCGTGCAGCATCGTGCCGTCACCGCCGACGGCAATGATCAGCTCGACGGCGCTGCCGAGCGCCTGCTCGGAATGCCGTTCGATCGGCAGCGAGCCGAAATCGAGGTCGGTGTCGGAGGCGAGCAGCACGCGCCGTTTCCGGGTGTGCAGATGCGCCGCGAGAATCACCATCGACTCGCTGACGCGCGAGTCCTGATGATTGCCGACCAAGGCAATCGATTTGAATTGTTCTACCGGTTCGGACATGGGCCGTCTTTTAGCATGCGGCCGCGAACTTCGCGCAGTCGTGAGGTGGTCGACGCAGGTTCGCTGCGCTGGCTTGACACCGGCAGGCGCCATGCTAGTTTCGGACCCGGCTTGCGCGCAGCGTGCAAAATGCCTTTTGTCACATGGGTTTGAATGTGCACGTCCGCGGACGGGATCGCCCTGAGGGCTCGATGCAGGGTTCGCCCGCAAGTCGTGGCGAGTCGATAGGCGAGTCGATATCCGGGCGAGCGATGGTCACACTGCTTTACGACAGATGAGTGCAGACACTGCCGAGGAACTGAACGAACGGGCCCAGCAACTCTTGAAGAGGCTGGTCGCCAATTACATTCGCGATGGTCAGCCTGTCGGGTCCCGCACGCTGTCCCGCGATGTCGGCATGGCTTTGAGTCCCGCCACCATCCGCAATGTGATGGCCGATCTCGAAGCCGCGGGATTTGTCACTTCGCCTCACACCTCCGCAGGCCGCATTCCCACCGACAAGGGCTATAGATTCTTCGTCGACACGTTGCTCAAGTACGAGCCTCTCGAAGAATCCAAGGTTGCCGAGATGCAGAGTCATCTCGGCGAGCACGTGGACAATCCTCAAGCCCTGGTCGCCGCGGCATCGAAGATGCTCTCGAGCATCACGCGGCTCGCAGGCGTAGTCACGCTGCCGCGGCAGAGTCATGCGTCCCTGAGCCAGATCGAGTTCATCCCGCTGTCTGACAATCGGGTCCTCGCGGTTCTTGTGGTCAATGGTCGGGAGGTGCAGAACCGCATCCTGCAACTCGACCGGCGCTATTCCGTCGAGGAGTTGCGGCGCGCCTCCAACTACCTGAATCAGGAACTCGGCGGCAAGGAGCTGAGCGCTATCCGTGAGCACCTGGTCGCTCAGCTCAAGGAGACGCGCGAGCACCTGAACCAGCTCATGCTCGATGCCATCCGGCTCGCTCAGCAGGCGGTCGATGTGCCTTCGAGCATTGCGAGGATGGAGTACGTGATGGCGGGCGAAACCAATCTCATGGACTTCGCCGAACTCTCCAATGTCGAGAAGCTGCGCCGGCTGTTCGATGCCTTCACGCAGAAGCGCGACATCCTCAATCTGCTCGACAACAGCCTCAAGGCCGACGGCGTGCAGATCTTCATCGGCCAGGAATCCGGTCACACGATCCTCGACGATTGCAGTATCGTCACGGCCCCTTACACCCTGGACAAGGAAGTGGTCGGGGTTCTCGGGGTCATCGGGCCGACGCGCATGGCGTACGAGCGGGTCATTCCCATCGTCGACATCACCGCCAGGCTGCTGGGTTCAGCGCTGAATCCACGGTCTTGAATTCGCGGCGCTCAGCCGCAGATTCCCCCAAATTACCGACCTTGGCTTACAAGCCGGGGCAACCTATTGCCAGTGGAGAGCAGTAAAAATGAGCGGTGAGCAGACCCAACCCCCCGAAAACGGATCGCAGTCCGGTGCCCAGTCCGCTGGCGCGCCGACGGCCGATGAGGCGATGGATCTGAAAGCCGCCTTGGAGGCGGCCGAAGCGCGTGCTTTGGAGCACAAAGATCTGTACATGCGTGCGCTGGCCGAGCTGGAGAACGTGCGCAAGCGTGCGGCGCGCGAGGTCGAGCAGGCTCACAAGTTTGCGGTCGAGCGCTTTGCCGGGGATCTGATCGGGGTCAAAGACAGTCTCGAGCTGGGCGTGAATGCCTCGGGAACGGTTGAAAATCTTCGTGCCGGGACCGAAGCCACCCTGAAGCTGCTGGCCAAGGCGTTCGAAAAGGCCGGTCTGATCGAAATCGAGCCGCAAGGCCAGGCCTTCGATCCGGAGCTGCACGAAGCCATGGTGACGCAGCCGTCGGCCGAGCACGAGCCCAACTCCGTTCTGCAGGTCGTGCAGAAGGGCTACCAGCTCAATGGCCGGCTGTTGCGCCCTGCGCGGGTCATCGTTGCACGGGAACCTTGAGCCTCAAGGACTTGCGGCCGACCGATGCGGCATCAATTCGCAGCGCGGTCGTCTTGAAAGTCCCTGCGAGGTCCGCATTAAGCCGAGCAGTTACTTACTTTTCTCTGTCTTGAATCAATAAAACTTTTCTTCAGGAGTTGTGGGTCATGGCTAAAGTCATTGGCATCGATCTCGGCACGACGAACTCGTGTGTCGCGATCATGGAAGGCGGCAAGGCTCGCGTGATCGAAAACAGTGAAGGAGATCGCACGACCCCGTCGATCGTTGCCTTTACAAAAGATCAGGAAGTGCTCGTCGGGCAGTCGGCCAAGCGCCAGGCCGTGACCAATCCGCAGAACACGCTGTTCGCAGTCAAGCGTCTGATCGGCCGTCGTTTCGACGATGAGGTCGTGCAGAAAGACGTCGGCATGGTGCCGTACAAGATCGTCAGGGCCGACAACGGCGATGCGTGGGTGGACGCGCAGGGCAAGAAGATGGCACCGCCGGAAGTCTCGGCGCGCGTGCTCATGAAAATGAAGAAAACCGCCGAGGATTTCCTGGGTGAGCCGGTGACCGAGGCAGTCATCACCGTTCCTGCCTACTTCAACGATTCGCAGCGCCAGGCAACCAAAGATGCCGGCCGCATTGCAGGCCTGAACGTCAAGCGCATCATCAACGAGCCGACTGCGGCAGCGCTTGCGTATGGCATGGACAAGCAGGGCGGTGACCGCAAGATCGCCGTGTACGACCTGGGTGGCGGTACGTTCGATATCTCCATCATCGAAGTGGCGGACGTCGATGGCGAGCGTCAGTTCGAAGTGCTCGCGACGAACGGCGATACGTTCCTGGGCGGTGAGGACTTCGACAAGATCATCATCGATTACCTGGGCGATGAGTTTAAGAAGGAAAGCGGCGTCGACGTGCGTCGTGATCCGCTTGCTCTGCAGCGCCTGAAGGAAGCGGCCGAGAAGGCAAAGATCGAGCTGTCCTCGAGCCAGCAGACCGAAGTGAACCTGCCGTACATCACGGCGGATGCTTCGGGTCCGAAGCACCTGAACATCAAGCTCACGCGCGCCAAGCTCGAGTCGCTGGTGGAAGGGCTCGTGCAGCGCACGATCGAGCCGTGCCGCATCGCGATCAAGGACGCCGGACTGTCGTTGAAAGACATCTCTGAGGTCATCCTGGTCGGCGGTCAGACGCGCATGCCGCTCGTGCAGAAGGCGGTCAAGGATTTCTTCGGTCAGGAGCCGCGCAAGGATGTGAATCCGGACGAAGCGGTCGCCGTGGGTGCCGCCATTCAGGGCGGTGTGCTCTCCGGCGAAGTGAAGGACGTGCTGCTTCTCGACGTGACTCCGCTGTCGCTCGGTATCGAGACGCTCGGCGGTGTCATGACGAAGCTGATCGAGAAGAACACGACCATTCCGACCAAGGCGAACCAGACGTTCTCGACGGCGGACGACAACCAGGGCGCCGTGACGATTCACGTGCTGCAGGGTGAACGTCAGCGCGCAAGCGATAACAAGTCGCTCGGTCAGTTCAATCTCGAAGGCATCCCGCCCGCACCGCGTGGCATGCCGCAGATCGAAGTCACCTTCGATATCGATGCGAACGGCATTCTGAACGTGTCGGCAAGGGACAAGGCCACCGGCAAGGAGCAGAAGATCGTCATCAAGGCTTCGAGCGGTCTGTCGGAGGACGACATCAAGCGGATGGTCTCCGATGCCGAATCGCATGCAGAGGAAGATCGCAAGTTCCGCGAGCTGGTCGAGTCGCGCAACAAGGCCGATGCGCTGATCCATCAGACCGAGAAGGCACTGAAGGATCTGGGCGAGAAGGTCCAGGCGGCCGATCGGGCGAAGGTCGAGTCTGCGATCTCCGATCTGAAGCGCGTGCTCGCCGAGGATGACAAGGACGTGATCGACAAGAAGGCTGCGGCCCTTGCCGAGGCATCAGGTGCGCTGGCTCAGCAGGCCTATGCACAGGCTGGCGGTGCTGGTGGTGCCGAAGGTCCTGGCGCAGGCACCGCAGGGGCGGGCCCCAAGGACGATGTGCTCGATGCTGAGTTCGAGGAAGTGAAGGACAAGAAGACGGGCGCGTAACTGCACTGTCGATCCGCGGTCTGGCGGAGTCGCCAGACCGCGTACGGATCAATATGAATGCCGCTGCAAAGACGGCATGATGGGATCGGCAGGCCGACGCGAACACATGCTCGCGGCGGCCTGCCTTGTATCACGGGGAGCACTCTCCGTTTCCGAGGCTTTGATGCCTGGCCAACTGACGATGTGAAGACATGTCCAAGCGTGACTATTACCAGGTTCTAGACGTGCCTCGCACCGCGACCGAAGCCGAGCTCAAGAAGGCGTATCGACGCCTCGCCATGAAATTCCATCCCGATCGCAATCCCGGCGACGAGGAAGCGGAAGAAAAATTCAAGGAATGCAAGGAAGCCTACGAAGTCCTGACGGATTCGCAGAAGCGCGCCATCTACGACCAGCATGGACACGAAGGCTTGTCTGCCCGCAATGGCGGCGCGGGCTTCAATCCTGCAGATGCCTTCAGCGACATTTTCGGGGATGTCTTCGGCGATATTTTCGGTGGCGGGCGTCGCGGCGGCGGTCGGCAGGTCTTTCGTGGAGCCGATCTGCGCTATGACCTCGAGCTCGATCTGGAGCAGGCCGTCTTCGGACACGAGGCCACGGTCGAGTTCACTACGCTCGGCGAGTGCGAGCCGTGCAAAGGCACGGGTGCCGCGCCTGGTTCCAAGACTGTCACGTGCGAAACCTGCAACGGCCAGGGTCAGGTTCGCATGCAGCAGGGATTCTTCGCTGTCCAGCAGACGTGCCCGCGCTGCAAAGGCCGCGGTCAGGTCATCAGTCAGCCCTGCGATTCCTGTCTCGGTCAGGGCCGCGTTCGTCGCAACAAGACGCTGTCGGTCAAGGTGCCTCCCGGCGTCGATAACGGCGATCGCATTCGATTGGCGGGTGAGGGCGAAGCGGGTCGCAATGGCGGTCCGGCCGGTGATCTCTATGTCGAGATCCGGGTGCGCGAGCATCCGATCTTCGAACGCGACGGCAGCCATCTCTCGTGCGAAGTGCCGGTCAGTTTTGCGACGGCCGCACTCGGTGGAACCGTTGAAGTGCCGACGCTGGGCGGCACGGTCGACCTCAAAGTGCCGAACGAAACTCAATCGGGTCGGGTGTTCCGTCTGCGCGAAAAGGGTGTGAAGCCCGTACGCGGAGGTCCGACCGGCGACTTGTTCTGTCGGGTCGTGGTCGAGACGCCCGTGAATCTCACCGACGAACAGCGCGAGCTGTTACGGAAGTTCGACGCCACCATGCGCGACAGCGCTCGTAATCACAGTCCCCGCGAGCGGACCTGGCTCGATGGCGTGAAGCGCTTCTTCGAAACCATTCGGAACTGATCCCGCATGAGCTCAGCGCAGGAACGGTCGGCCGCACTTCCGATCGCCATTTTCGGGGTGTCCGGTCGCATGGGGCGGGCATTGCTCGCGGCCATCGATGAAACAGCGAGCGTTCTGGGTGGTGCGACCGTCTCATCGACGAGTCGCTGGGTCGGCGCTGATGCATCGGAGCCGAGCGGCGGCAAGTCGCGCGGCGTACGCATCACGTCGAGTCCGAGCGATGCGCTTCGCGATGTCCGTGTTGCGATCGATTTCAGTCTGCCCGAAGCGACGATCGCCAACCTGGATGCCTGTGTCGCAGCGAAGTGCCCCCTCGTTATCGGCACCACCGGATATGACGACTCCGTAAAGCGGGCTATAGAGCAGGCCGCGCGTCATATCGGCATCGTGAGTGCGCCGAACATGAGCCTGGGCGTCAACCTCTTGCTGAAGCTCACACAACTCGCTGCCGCGACATTGGGCGATGAGTACGACATCGAGATCTTCGAGGCACATCATCGCAACAAGAAGGATGCGCCTTCAGGGACTGCGCTTGCGCTCGGGGCTGCGGCTGCACAAGGACGTAATGTCGATCTCCAGCAGGCATCAGAGGTCGCGCGTCATGGCAACACCGGTGCACGCCGCAGAGGTGCAATCGGCTTCTCGGTATTTCGCGGCGGTGATGTGGTGGGCGATCACACGGTGACGTTCGCAGGCATCGGCGAGCGCATCGAGCTCACGCATCGAGCGAGTGATCGACTGGCCTTCGCGCGTGGCGCCGTGCACGCAGCTCATTGGCTCAAGGACAAGCCGCCTGGCTTGTACTCGATGCAGGACGTGCTGGATCTCAACAAGATTTCGATCTGACCCAAAATTTCGATCTGACAAGTTCAGCAAACGCCTGCGTTGAATGTCGGCGCAACGCAGCCACATGAGCACGCGATGAGAACAAGCATCGTCGCGTCGCGAAGCAGCACGAGTCGTGGGGCAATTTTTTCTTCCCACATCCGGACCTCTCGCGTAAACTGCCGTCTTCAGCACGTGGCGATTTTTCTAGTGCAGCGGGATCGGCAAAAGCCCCTCCCGCTGTTTTCGCGCGCGCCTGAAATGGAGGCCTGATGACCCAAGACGATAGAGTGGCCGCTGTACTCGCCCTTGAAGACGGTACGGTTTTTTTTGGCCGATCCATCGGCGCCAAAGGTAATACGACCGGCGAGGTGGTTTTTAATACTGCCATGACCGGATACCAGGAAATCCTGACGGATCCTTCCTACTGTCGACAGATCGTTACTCTCACTTATCCCCACATCGGCAACACCGGTGCGAATCCGGAGGATCTGGAAGCTGCCGGCATTTATGCCGCCGGTCTGATCATCCGTGACCTGCCGGCGACCTACGCCAACTGGCGTGCGGCCGAGTCGCTCGAGAGCTTTCTCCAACGCGGCAAGGTCGTAGCGATTGCCGATATCGATACGCGCAAGCTCACGCGCATCCTGCGCGAGAAGGGTGCTCTTGCCGGCTGCATCATGACCGGCGAGAAAGCGGATGCCACCGCCGCGGTGCACGCAGCACGCAAGTTCCCTGGCCTCAAAGGCATGGATCTCGCGAAGGTCGTATCGACCAAGCGCGTGTACCAGTGGAACGAGGGCACCAACTGGGGCATCGAAACCGGGCCGAAGCAACGGCCGGGTCAACGCGTACATGTCGTCGCCTACGACTTCGGCATCAAGCGCAACATCCTGCGGTGTCTGTCCGATTACGGTTGTCGCGTGACGGTGGTCCCCGCGCAGACGCCGGCCGACAAGGTTCTCGCCATGAATCCGGACGGCATTTTCCTGTCGAACGGTCCCGGCGATCCCGAGCCGTGTACGTATGCGATCGAAGCCATTCGCAAGTTTCTCGAGACGGACATCCCGGTGTTCGGCATCTGTCTCGGGCACCAGTTGCTCGGCCTCGCCAGCGATGCGAAGACCGTGAAGATGAAGTTCGGCCATCACGGTGCGAATCATCCGGTGCTCGAAACGGAAACGGGCAGGGTGTTCATCTCGAGTCAGAACCACGGATTCGCGGTGGATGAATCGACGCTTGGCCCGAACGTGAAGGTCACGCACAAGTCGTTGTTCGATGGATCGCTCCAGGGCATCGAACGGACGGATCGCCCGGCCTTCAGCTTCCAGGGACATCCGGAGGCGAGCCCCGGACCGCACGAAGTGAAGTCGCTGTTTGAACGCTTCGTGTCGATGATCAATGAGCGACTCAACAATCAGACGGCCGCGAAGGATAGTTCGCGCCGTGTCGCCGAACGCTGAATTTCGCAGATCGAACTAGATGCCCAAACGTACCGACCTCAAGAGCATTCTGATTATTGGCGCCGGCCCGATCGTCATCGGACAGGCGTGCGAGTTCGACTATTCCGGAGCGCAGGCATGCAAGGCGCTGCGCGAAGAGGGTTATCGAGTCATTCTCGTGAACTCGAACCCGGCGACGATCATGACCGACCCGGAAATGGCCGATGCCATTTACATCGAGCCGGTCAGCTGGCGCGCGGTCGAACGCATCATCGAGAAGGAAAAGCCCGATGCGCTGCTGCCGACCATGGGCGGCCAGACGGCGCTGAACTGTGCGCTCGATCTGGTCCGTGAGGGCGTGCTCGAGAAGCACGGCGTCGAGCTCATCGCCGCCTCGAGAGAGGCCATCGATATGGCCGAGGATCGCGAACGCTTCCGCAATGCCATGCGGGAGATCGGCCTGGAGTCGCCTCGTTCTCGCATCGCACACAGCATGGAAGAAGCACTCGCGGTGCAGGCCGAGATCGGCTTTCCGACTGTGATTCGTCCATCGTTCACGATGGGCGGTTCGGGCGGCGGCATCGCGTACAACCGCGAAGAGTTCGTCGAGATCGTCGAGCGTGGCCTCGATGCGTCACCCACCAGCGAAGTGCTGCTCGAAGAGTCGGTGATCGGCTGGAAAGAATTCGAGATGGAAGTGGTGCGTGACCGCAAGGACAACTGCATCATCATCTGCTCCATCGAAAACTTCGATCCGATGGGCGTGCACACCGGCGATTCGATCACCGTTGCTCCGGCGCAGACGCTCACGGACAAAGAGTATCAGCGCATGCGCAATGCCTCGATTGCGGTGCTGCGCAAGATCGGCGTGGAATGCGGCGGCTCGAACGTGCAATTCGCGTTGAATCCCGACGACGGACGCATGCTCGTCATCGAGATGAATCCGCGTGTGTCGCGTTCCTCCGCACTCGCCTCGAAGGCGACAGGATTTCCAATCGCGAAAGTCGCCGCCAAGCTTGCGGTCGGTTACACACTCGATGAGCTCAAGAACGACATCACGGGCGGTGCGACGCCTGCTTCGTTCGAGCCCACGATCGATTACGTCGTCACCAAGATTCCGCGTTTCACCTTCGAGAAGTTCCCGGGCTCGAACGACAGGCTGACGACGCAGATGAAGTCGGTTGGCGAGGCGATGGCGATCGGCCGTACCTTCCAGGAATCGATGCAGAAGGCACTGCGCAGTCTCGAGACGGGCGCCGACGGACTGGATCCGATCGTCAAGTTGCCGCTGACCGAAGAGGAAGCGCAGCGCATGCGCGAAGAGCTGCGCATGCCGGGTCCGAATCGTATCCGCTACATTGCCGATGGCTTCCGTGCAGGCTGGTCTCTCGAGGAGCTGTATGCGCTCTGCCACGTCGATCGCTGGTTCCTCGCGCAGATCGCCGATCTGATCCGCGAAGAACAGCAGGTCCAGGCGCAGGGTCTCGGTGCGTTCGAACGCGATCGCGTGCGTGTCCTCAAGCGCAAGGGCTTCTCGGATCGCCGGCTCGCGACGCTGCTCGGAATCGATGAGGCCAGCGTACGTCGTCGTCGCCTGACCATGGGCATTCGACCCATCTACAAACGCGTCGACACCTGCGCGGCCGAGTTCGCCACCTCGACGGCGTACATGTATTCGAGCTACGACGAGGAGTGCGAGTCCAATCCGACCGATCGTCGCAAGGTCATGATCCTCGGCGGCGGCCCGAATCGCATCGGTCAGGGCATCGAGTTCGACTATTGCTGTGTGCATGCGGCGCTCGCGCTGCGCGAAGCGGGATTCGAGACCATCATGGTCAACTGCAATCCCGAAACCGTATCGACCGATTACGACACCTCCGATCGCCTGTACTTCGAGCCGCTGACGTTCGAAGACGTCATGGAGATCATCGACAAGGAGAAGCCCGTCGGAGTGATCGTGCAGTACGGTGGCCAAACTCCGCTCAAGCTGTGCCGTGCGCTCGAGGCGGCTGGCGCACCCATCATCGGTACGACACCGGATGCGATCGATGTCGCGGAAGATCGTGAACGCTTCCAGCAGTTGGTGAACACGCTCAATCTGAAGCAGCCGCCCAATTGCACCGCGCGCACGGAAGAGCAGGCCATCACCATGTCGCGCACCATCGGCTTCCCGCTCGTCGTACGTCCGTCGTACGTGCTGGGTGGCCGCGCAATGGAAGTCGTCTTCAACGAAGACGATCTGCGCACCTACATGACCGACGCCGTGAAGGTCTCCAACGACAGTCCGGTGTTGCTCGATCGTTTCCTCGATCTCGCGATCGAGGTCGATGTCGATGCCGTTTGCGACGGCGAGGACGTTTACATCGCCGGCATCATGGAGCACGTCGAGCAGGCGGGCGTCCACTCGGGCGATTCCGCATGTTCGCTTCCGCCCAACAGCTTGAGCGCGGAGTTGCAGGCGGAGCTCCGCGAACAGACTCGCAAGCTGGCGCGCGGGCTCAATGTCGTGGGCCTCATGAACATTCAGTTCGCGATTCAGAACGGCGTCATCTACATCCTCGAGGTGAATCCGCGTGCATCGCGCACCGTGCCATTCGTTTCGAAGGCGACGGGAGTTCCGATCGCGAAGATGGCTGCGCGAGTGATGACCGGTGAGAAGCTCAAGGATCTGGGACTCACTACGGAGCGCGTGCCGAAGTTCTTCTCGGTAAAGGAAGCCGTATTCCCGTTTGCGAAGTTCCCGGAAAGCGATCCGATCCTCGGACCGGAAATGAAGTCGACCGGCGAAGTCATGGGTACCGGCAAGTCGTTCGGTGAAGCCTATGCAAAGGCGCAGCTCGCCTCCGGCGTGACATTGCCGACCCGCGGCGTGGCGCTGATCAGCGTTCGCGAACGCGACAAGCCTGCCGCGGTGACTCTGGCGCGTCGTCTGGTCGCGCAGGGCTTCGAGATCGTGGCGACGGAAGGGACCGCCAATGCGATCGTCGAGGCGGGCATTCCATGCCGTCGTGCGAACAAGGTGCGCGAGGGGCGCCCGCACATCGTCGACATGATCAAGAACGATGAGATTTCTCTCATCGTCAATACTACTGAAGGCAAGCAGGCGATTTTCGAGTCACGCTCGATTCGTCGCGAGGCGGTTCACAAGCGCGTGACCTACTACACGACGGTGACTGCAGGACTTGCGACCTGCGATGCCATTGCCCATATCAACGAAACAGACGTGAATCGTCTGCAAGACCTGCATCAAGAGGTGGCCTCGTGAAACGGATGCCATTGACCGCAAAGGGGGCGGAGCGGCTTCGTGCTGAGTTGAAGAAACTGAAGTCCGAAGACCGTCCGCGTGTCATCCAGGCGATCGCGGAAGCTCGCAGCCATGGCGATCTCAGCGAGAACGCCGAATACCATGCTGCGCGTGAGCAGCAGAGCTTCATCGAAGGTCGCATCAAGGACGTCGAGGCCCATCTGTCGAACTCCGAGATCATCGACGTAACGCGCCTCGCAGCCGGCGGCAAGGTCGTGTTCGGTGCCACTGTGCATCTGGAAGATCAGGACGATGGCGGCAAGGTGACGTATCAGATCGTGGGCGATGCGGAAGCCGATATCCGCAACGGCTGGATCTCGGTGTCGTCACCGATCGCGCGAGCCCTGGTGGGTAAGCAGGAAGGCGACATCATCGACGTCGTGGCACCCAGCGGAACTCGCTCGTACGAGATCGTCACGGTCGAGTACATCTGAGTCAGAGCGACGTCCGCATGACGTCCGTGGATCAGGTCTCGTTGCTGTGGCGCCGAATCTCAGGGGTGATTCTTACCTTCTGGGCGGGCAGTCTGTGGACAGTGTGCGCCGTCGTCGCTCCGACGTTGTTTCGAGTGCTCGATAACCGGCAGGTGGCGGGGCAGCTCGCGGCCCGTTTTTTCCATTTCGAGGCTTATCTGAGCCTGGTGGCAGGCGCATTGCTGCTCGCCTTGGGTGCTGCAGGCAAGCTGCGTTCTCTCAATCGATGGTTGATCATCGTTCCTGCCTGCCTCCCGATCCTGAGTCAGATTGCCCTGGGGCCGCTGATGGAGCAGGCGCGCACATCGGGGGATATGGCGAGGTTCGGGCTGCTGCACGGCCTCGCCGGAATGTGCTACTTCGTTTCGTGCCTGGTGCTGATCCTGACCGTCTGGCGCTTCAGTCGGCCGGAAGAATGATTCGCGGCTTGTCTTGATGGCGGCGGTAGAACACGCCCACATTGCCGATCCTTTGAACCAGCTGGCTACGAGTCTCGGTCGCCAGGGTTTCGAAAATGGCATCGCGTTCTTCGCGATCGCCAACGCGTGCACGGACTTTGATGAGCTCATGAGCTGCGAGGGCCTGGTCCGTCTCCTTGACCACGCCAGCTGAAAGCCCTGACTGCCCGATCAAGACCACCGGTTCGCGCGGATGCGCAAGACCGCGAAGATATTTCTTCTGTTTCTCGGTGAGGACAGGTTGGCTCATGGATCGGGTCGCTCGAAAAAAGGGGCGGTAGTCTAGCGGAAGGTCCGCGGAGACTTGTGGTATCGCCGTGGACCAAGTGCCCGTCCATGGCCTGACTGATCGGCCATTGAGGGAAGATCCAGGTGTCCGGGAAGGTATGGCCACCGACCCTGTTAGTGGCACATCTTCTGTTCGTGGCAATGCCCAACGTCGTTCAATACGTGCAGACCGATACGGATAGCTTGCAAACCGGGAGATCAGCCCCACCATCGTCGTCGTAGGCTTCCACGGGAACTGCGACTTGACACATCCCACTGAATCTTCAGGGCTTCTCTCGAGCCCGCGGTGAGAAACGGTCTGGGTATATGTGCACAGCGGTTCGTCGAGGTGGGCATTGCCGATGTCGGGTAAGCGGCTGTATGGCCGATCGTGCGTCGTATCGCTGATACCCGACGTACATCTGCCGGGGATCTGGAACCATCGAACGGTTCTGGCTTTGCCGCAGTCGGATGTAGTAGTGTCGATCATAGACTCATTCTTTGCGGATGCTTTCTGCGTTCGGCGTCTCCCACCCAGGCAGCTTCTTCAGGGAATCACCGCTGCAACTTGTGCCCCGACAGATGGATTGAGCGTTAGAGCATCTGATCGGTATCTGAGGATTCGACTTTGAACGACCTTGCCAAGAATATCGTCCTCTGGATCGTCATCGCCGTAGTGGTGGCGACCGTGGTCAGTAACTTCAGTACCCGGGCAGGTGCCGAACCGGAAATCAAGTACTCGACCTTCCTTCAGGAACTGAAGGATGGCGGGATCGACGAGGTCGTCTTCAAGGGCGACCAGTTGAAGGGTCAGCGCAAGAACGGCGAACGCTTCGTCACCAACAATCCGGAAACGGACAACTCCGCCTTGATTGGCGAACTGCGTAAGGCCGGAATTCAGTTCAGCAAGACGCCTCCGGAGCGCCAGTCGCTACTCACCCAGCTGCTCATTTCTTCCTTCCCGATCTTGTTGTTGATCGCGGTGTGGGTCTACTTCATGCGTCAGATGCAGGGAGGAGCCGGGGGCCGTGGTGCCATGTCGTTCGGCAAGAGCCGAGCGCGGCTATTGGGTGAGGACCAGGTTCAGGTGACCTTTGCGGACGTCGCCGGTGTCGATGAAGCCAAGGAAGAAGTCGTCGAAATCGTCGAGTTCCTTAAGGACCCGGCCAAGTTCCAGCGCCTGGGCGGCAAGATTCCGCGCGGCGTACTGATGGTCGGCTCTCCAGGCACCGGCAAGACGCTGCTGGCACGCGCGATCGCGGGCGAAGCCAAGGTGCCGTTCTTCACTATTTCCGGTTCCGACTTCGTCGAGATGTTCGTCGGCGTGGGTGCCTCGCGCGTACGAGACATGTTCGAGCAGGCCAAGAAGCATGCTCCCTGCATTATCTTCATCGACGAAATCGACGCGGTCGGTCGTCATCGAGGCGCCGGTCTGGGCGGCGGTCATGACGAGCGCGAGCAGACCCTGAACCAGCTGCTGGTCGAGATGGACGGCTTCGAGGGAACCGAAGGCGTCATCGTCATCGCAGCGACCAACCGTCCCGACGTGTTGGATCCCGCGCTGCTGCGTCCGGGCCGCTTCGACCGCCAGGTGGTCGTGCCGCTGCCTGACGTGCGCGGGCGCGAGCAGATCCTCAAAGTCCACATGCGCAAGCTTCCGCTGGCCGAAGACGTGCGTCCGCAGATCATTGCGCGCGGTACGCCCGGCTTTTCCGGTGCCGATCTCGCCAATCTGGTGAACGAAGCTGCGCTGTTCGCGGCCCGTGCCAACCGTCGAACCGTCACGATGGACGAGTTCGAAAGGGCCAAAGACAAGATCATGATGGGTGCCGAGCGCCGCTCGATGGTCATGGACGAGCAGGAGAAGAAGCTCACTGCCTATCACGAGGCAGGTCACGCCATCATTGGTCTCACCGTGCCAGAGCACGATCCGGTCTACAAAGTGACCATCATTCCGCGTGGCCGCGCGCTGGGCGTGACGATGTTCCTGCCCGAGGCAGATCGTTACAGCACCTCCAAGCGCCGTTTGGAGAGCCGCATCAGCACACTGTTCGGCGGTCGTATCGCCGAGGAGCTGATTTTCGGACCGGAGTCCATCACGACGGGTGCCTCGAACGACATCGAGCGTGCGACCGAGATCGCTCGCAACATGGTCACGAAGTGGGGTCTGTCGAGCCGCTTAGGCCCGCTCACGTATACCGAAGACCAGGGCGAAGTTTTCCTTGGCCGCTCGGTCACGCAGCACAAGCAGGTGTCAGATGTCACGGCCCATGCGATCGACGAAGAGATTCGTCTGCTGATCGACAACAACTACAAGCGCGCGAAGGACATCCTCGAGGCGAGCCTCGACAAGCTGCACAAGATGGCCGAGGCGCTGATCAAGTACGAGACCATCGACGAGACTCAGATCCACGACATCATGCAGGGTCGCGATCCACAGCCGCCGTCGGGCTGGGACGATAATGCCCCTCCGATGGGTGGCAAGAATCGCGATCGTGGCGAGCCGTCGTCGGAGACGCCGATCGGCAAGCCTGCCAGTCAGCACTGATCGACTCGCGGGTCGATGAACGCGATGCCGGCCCCGAGCCGGCATCGCTGTTTATGGCGACCGCACAGAGCAGTAGCCTTGTCCGATATGTTTCTACAGTGCGGTCAGCGACGACTCGATCTGAGTGCGCCCGTGGTGATGGGCGTTCTTAACGTCACTCCTGATTCTTTCTCCGATGGTGGACGTTTCGTTCGCGTCGAGCGTGCCGTCGATCATGCGCTTCAGATGATTCGGGCAGGCGCGCAGCTCATCGACGTGGGCGGTGAGTCGACGCGGCCAGGGGCAGAGGAGGTCGGCGACGCCGAAGAGATCGCTCGCGTCGTCCCTATCGTGCGTGCCTTGGCGTCGAGTCCAGCGATTGTCTCCGTAGATACGAGCAAGGCGACCGTGATGCGCGCAGCGATCGATGCGGGTGCATCACTGATCAACGATGTCAGAGCGCTGCGCGAGGAGGGCGCTCTTGAGGCTGTAGCGTCTTCGGACGTGGGCGTGTGCTTGATGCACATGCAGGGAGAGCCGCGCACCATGCAGGCGGATCCCCGTTACGGCGATGTCGTCGCGGAGGTGCGAGACTTTCTGGCAGAACGAGTCGATGCGTGCGTCGAGCGTGGAATTCGCCCGGAGCGTATCTGCATCGATCCGGGCATCGGCTTCGGCAAGCGCCTGGAGCACAATCTGCAGCTGCTGGCAGCGATCCCGGATCTGCTCGTGTTGCAACGGCCCCTGCTGATCGGCGTGTCGCGGAAGTCGATGTTCGCGAGTCTGCTGGGGCGCCCCGTGCATGAGCGAATGGCCGGAAGCATCGCTGTCGCAAGTGCTGCTGCCCTCGCCGGCGCGCATATCCTGCGCGTGCACGATGTCGCGGAAACGGTCGATGCGATGAAAGTCGTCGCCGCGTTGAAGAACGCAAACTATCGAATTCAATAACGGCGCCGCCGGTCGCGCCGCGAAAAGAACGAAGGAGAGAACAGTGAGCCGCAAATATTTCGGCACCGATGGCATCCGCGGTCGGGTCGGCAACTATCCGATGACGGTGGAGTTCACCTTGCGTCTGGCGAGCGCTGCGGCCCGTGTGCTTGCGCCGAAAGGCGGCACGGTGCTCGTGGGCAAGGACACGCGCCTGTCGGGCTACATGTTCGAAGCTGCACTCGAAGCCGGCTTCGTTGCCTCTGGCGTGAACGTGATCTTGATGGGGCCGTTGCCTACGCCAGCCGTCGCCTATCTCACGAAGCTCTTCGAGTGCGATTTTGGTGTCGTCATCAGTGCCTCACACAATCTCTACGAGGACAACGGCATCAAGTTCTTCGGTCCGGACGGCGGCAAGCTGACGGACGATATCGAGGCTCTGATCGAAGCGGAGCTGGACGTGACGCCCGTGACCCGATCTTCGGGCGAGCTGGGCAGAGCCACGCGCATGGACAAGCTGCGCGTGAAATACCAGGAGTTCTGCGCCTCGACGGTGCCTGGCCTGGACCTGAGCGACATGAAGATCGTGATCGATTGTGCGAACGGTGCCGGCTACAAAGTGGGGCCGCGCATTCTCACCGATCTCGGTGCGGAGATCGTACCGATCGGCTGCTCACCGAACGGCCGCAACATCAATCTCAACTGCGGATCGACTTCGCCGGAATTGTTGCAACTCACTGTGCCTGGCGTTCGCGCCCAGGTCGGCATTGCGCTCGATGGCGACGGCGATCGTCTGGTGATGGTCGATCATCTCGGTCGGATCGTCGATGGCGATCAGTTGCTCTACATCATTGCCCGGGCTCGCAACGAGCAGAAGACGCTCGCAGGTCCGGTCGTCGGCACGGTCATGAGCAATCTCGGGCTGGAACATGCGCTGGGAAAACTGGGAATCCCGTTTCGCCGCGCGAAGGTCGGAGATCGCTATGTGATGGAGATGTTGAAGGATCAGGGCGGAATTCTCGGCGGCGAGACGTCGGGCCATCTGTTGTGCCTCGATCGCACGACGACCGGCGACGCCCTGATCAGCGCCTTGCAGGTGTTGGCCATCATGAAGCAAACCGGCTGCAGCCTGGCCGAACTTGCTGCGCCCATGCCCAAGTATCCCCAGGTGCTCGAGAACGTGCGCATGCCCCGGAAGATCGACATTGCTGCATCGCCGGGCGTGCAGGAGGCGGTCTCGCACGCAGAGCGCCGTCTGGGTGACAAAGGCCGAATCGTGTTGCGCGCATCGGGAACCGAACCAGTGATTCGCGTGATGGTCGAAGGCAGCGACGAGAAGCTCGTTCGCGAACTGGCGCGCAGTTTGGCCGCCTCCGTGGCCGCGGCAGCTGAAGTGGCTTGATCGCGCGTTTGATTTCCCGTCAGGTGCCCGCTAAGCTGCCGCGCCTTTTTTAGGGGCAGCTCACGGCCCGCCGGGTTTCGAGAATCACTGTTTTTTCGACTGGGATCAGAACTCACGATGCGACGGCCGTTTGTAGCTGGTAACTGGAAAATGCATGGCACGCGTAAAGAAAACGCGGCCCTGATCGACGGTGTGCTGAATGGCTTGCCGCCTCAGCCGACTGCAGAGATCGCTGTATGTCCGCCGTTTGTGTATCTGTGGGAGGCGGCTCGACTGCTGAATCAGTCGAGTGTCGGACTCGGCGCGCAAACGGTGTGTGCAGAAGCTGTCGGGGCGTTTACGGGTGAAGTCTCCGCAGCGATGTTGAAGGACGTCGGATGCCGCTATGTCATCGTGGGGCATTCGGAGCGTCGCGGTCTGTACAAGGAAGATGATTCGCTGGTCGCTCGGAAATTTCTGGCGGTACAGGCTCAGGGTCTGACCCCGATTCTGTGTCTCGGCGAATCGTCCGAGGAGCGTGATCGCGGGCTCACGATGGAAGTGGTGTCGCGACAGTTGAACGCGGTGATCACCATTGCAGGCGTGAACGCCATGCGCGATGCAATCGTCGCGTATGAGCCGGTATGGGCGATCGGCACCGGCAAGAACGCCACACCGGAACAGGCGCAGGAAGTACACGCACATATTCGTGCGTGCGTAGCTGCCCAGGAAAACGGGAACGATGGTAAGATCGCGCCCGCTCTGCGGGTCATCTACGGCGGCAGCGTGAAGGCTGCGAACGCGGCGGAGATTTTCTCCATGCCCGACGTCGATGGCGGTCTGATCGGGGGAGCGTCGCTGAAGGTCGATGAATTCTTGAAGATCTGCGCTGCGGCTCAACAGCACTGAAGTGCGGATCGGGTAAAAGAAACTCGTTATGAATTGGGTACACACGGCAACGATCATCCTGCACGTGCTGATTGCCAGCGCGATCGTGGGGCTTGTCCTGATCCAGCGCGGTAAGGGCGCCGACGCGGGTGCAGGTTTCGGTGCCGGTGCATCGGGTACTGTGTTCGGCGCGCGTGGTTCGGCATCGTTCCTTTCGCGCACGACTGCGACGTTGGCCGGCTTGTTCTTCGCGACCAGTCTCGCGCTTGCGTACATGGGTGGTCGCAAGGTCGAAGCGCCGAGCAGCGTCGTGGATCGCGTACAGCAGAGTCAGCCGCAGCGGTCGTCGGCGCCGGAGTTGCCCGATGTCCCGCCTGCGACGAACAGCGGGAACGCAGATCAGCCTGTGGAAGCGCCTGCAACGCAACCTGCGCAGCAGCCGCAGTAATAAACAACCGACCGTCGGGGAAGACGGCCTGGCACCGGTCACGGTGCGGATGTGGTGGAACTGGTAGACACGCTACTTTGAGGTGGTAGTGGAGCAATCCGTGGAGGTTCGAGTCCTCTCATCCGCACCAATTTCTTTCTCCGTGCTCGGGTCCCGAGCACTCACCTCACTTCTAAACAGACATTCATCTGCCGATCGCGCGACGATCACGTTCGCGGACTGCGATCGAGTCGCAGATGAGTGATGTCTTCGAATCGACGATCGATGAGTCGCGCACGCAGACGTCATCGTCTGCTCATCACCCTACGTTGCATCACTCAGTCTTAGTAATCGCTTCAACGGATGAGACGCAGACTTACTGCACAACATTGACCCTGTTACAATGCGCGCCCGCGGTGCCGGACCCGGTACCAAGAGTCCTTAGGTAATGCTGCAAAACTACGTACCCATCCTGATCTTCTTGGGCGTTGCTGCCGCGCTCGGCTCAGTGCTCATGGGACTCGGGTTTCTCTTCGGTCCGCGCAAGCCCGACGCTGAAAAACTTTCAGCCTACGAGTGCGGCTTCGAGCCGTTCTCCGATGCACGAACCAAGTTCGACGTGCGCTATTACCTGGTGGCGATTCTGTTCATCGTTTTCGATCTGGAAATCGCCTTCCTGTTTCCGTGGGCCGTATCGCTGGGTGCGATCGGTACAGTCGGTCTGGTCGCGATGGGTTTCTTCCTGTTCATCCTCGTCGTCGGTTTCGTCTACGAGTGGAAGAAGGGTGCGCTCGAATGGGATTGATTGCTCCAACCTCTGAATCGCCCGACGCGCCTGCTCCGCAGCGGGGCTTCGTCACGACGTCCGTCGATAAGCTGATGAACTGGGCTCGCACCGGCTCGATGTGGCCGATGACGTTCGGTCTGGCCTGCTGCGCAGTCGAGATGATGCATGCGGGTGCTGCCCGCTACGACCTCGATCGCTTCGGCGTGGTGTTTCGTCCGAGCCCGCGTCAGTCCGACGTAATGATCGTTGCCGGAACACTCGTGAACAAAATGGCGCCCGCGCTGCGCAAGGTTTACGACCAGATGCCTGAGCCGCGCTGGGTGATTTCGATGGGCTCATGCGCGAATGGCGGTGGTTATTACCACTACTCGTATGCAGTCGTACGCGGGTGCGATCGAATCGTTCCCGTCGACGTCTACGTGCCGGGCTGCCCGCCCACGGCAGAAGCGCTGCTCTACGGCATCCTGCAGCTGCAGAACAAGATTCGCCGCACCAGCACCATTGCACGGTAAGAGAATTCATGGCCTCACGCAGCGAGACATTGGCCTCGACTTTGACCGCGCGCTTCGGCGAGCGCATCCGTGCGCTGCCTGTCGTGGCCAACGATGTGGCGATTCAGATTCCGACCGATCAGCTGCTCTCCGTCTGCCGCGAGTTGCGCGACGATCCGGAGCTGAAGTTCGAGCAGCTCATCGATCTCGCCGGCCTGGATCTGCTGGACTACGGCCGGGAGGAGTGGCGTACGTACGCCTCGACGATGACGGGATTCAGCCGCGGCGTGAATCGCATCCGCGAGCTTGTGTCTGAGGATCGTCCCGGACGCTTCGCCGTGACATTTCAGTTGCTGTCGGTCACGCACAACTGGCGCCTGCGCGTGCGTTGCTTTGCCATCGACGGAGAGCCGCCCCTGATCGATTCGCTCACCGATATCTGGGCGAGCGCGAACTGGTTCGAACGCGAAGCCTTCGATCTCTACGGCATCATGTTCAAAGGTCATCCGGATCTGCGCCGCATCCTGACGGACTACGGATTCATCGGACATCCGTTCCGCAAGGATTTCCCGCTCATCGGCAACGTGGAAGTGAAATACGACCCGGCGAAGGGTCGCGTCGTGTATCAGCCGGTGAGCATCGAGCCGCGCACGCTCGTGCCGCGCGTCATTCGTGAAGACAATCGTTACGACCAGAATCTCAAGGACGTTCCGGTCGGCGCGCAGGTGGAGTCGGGCAGCCGTGGCTGAGATTCGCAATTTCACTCTGAACTTCGGTCCGCAGCATCCGGCGGCACACGGCGTTCTGCGTCTGGTGCTCGAGATGGACGGCGAGGTCATACAGAAGGCCGATCCGCACATCGGACTTCTGCATCGCGCCACCGAGAAGCTCGCGGAATCCAAGCCGTTCAATCAGTCGATCGGTTACATGGATCGACTCGATTACGTTTCGATGATGTGCAACGAGCACGCATACGTGCTCGCGATCGAGAAGCTGCTCGGGATCAAGCCGCCGCTGCGTGCTCAGTACATCCGTGTGATGTTCTCGGAGATCACGCGCATTCTCAATCACCTGATGTGGCTCGGCGCGCACGGCCTCGATATCGGCGCGATGACAGTCTTCCTGTATGCCTTCCGCGAGCGCGAAGATCTGATGGACTGCTACGAGGCAGTCTCCGGCACACGCATGCACGCGACATACTTCCGTCCGGGCGGTGTGTATCGCGACCTGCCCGACTCGATGCCGCGTTATCAGCCTTCCAAGTGGCGCACGCAGAAGGACGTCGATCGTCTCAATGCGAATCGCACCGGCGGCCTGCTCGATTTCATCCGCGACTTCACCGATCGTTTCCCTGCGTGTGTCGATGAGTACGAGACACTCCTCACCGACAATCGCATCTGGAAGCAGCGCACTGTGAATATCGGCGTGGTGACGCCAGAGCGCGCACTGCAACTCGGGTTTACGGGACCCATGCTGCGCGGATCGGGCATCGCATGGGATCTGCGCAAGAAGCAGCCGTACGAAGTTTACGACCAGATGGATTTCGACATTCCCATCGGCGTGAACGGCGACTGCTATGACCGTTATCTGGTGCGCATCGAGGAGATGCGTCAATCGAACCGCATCGTGCGTCAGTGCGTCGACTGGCTGCAGCAGAATCCAGGTCCGGTGATGACCTCGGACCATAAAGTCGCGCCGCCTGCGCGCGAAGAAATGAAGGACGACATGGAATCGCTCATCCATCATTTCAAACTCTTTACCGAAGGCTATTGCGTGCCGGAGGGTGAGACCTACGCGGCAGTCGAGGCGCCCAAGGGCGAATTCGGCATCTATCTGGTTTCCGATGGTGCGAACAAGCCGTATCGCCTGAAATGTCGTGCACCGGGTTTCGCCCATCTGGCGTCGCTCGATGAAATGGTGCGCGGTCATCTGCTGGCGGACGTCGTTGCAGTCATCGGCACGCAGGACATCGTATTCGGGGAAATCGACCGGTGAGCGATTCGACACACACGCCTCCCGCCAATGGCGGGCTCTCGGAACATGCGCGCCATGAGATCGATCATTGGCTGGCGAAGTTTCCGCCGGATCGCAAGCGCTCGGCGGTGCTCGCGGCCTTGCGCACCGTACAGCACGAGAACAACGGCTATCTCACCAAGGATTCGATGGATGCGGTTGCCGAGTATCTCGGCCTGCCGCCGATCCAGGTCTACGAAGTTGCGACGTTCTATTCGATGTTCGAGACCAAGCCGGTCGGACGTCACAGCATTTCGGTATGCACCAACATCTCCTGCATGCTGTGCGGGGGCGATGAAATCCTCGCGCACGTCGAGAAGCGACTCGGTATCAAGGTCGGCGAGAGCACGGTGGATGGACGCTTCTATCTCAAGAAAGAAGAAGAGTGCCTGGCCGCGTGCAACAACGCGCCGATGATGATGGTGGACCACGTGTACTACGAGAATCTCACGCCCGAGAAGGTCGATGAGATTCTGGACCGGCACAAATAGTTGTGTCGGCGCGGTCGTGAGGCCGCGCAAAGGTATCGAGTTGAAGTTCCTGCTCTCATTTGTCTGAACGCCGACGGTCAATTTCGCAATGAGCAAATACACGCCGAATCTGGTGTGCTTCGAACCACTGGGCCTCGAGCGCTCATGGGAGCTTGCGACTTATCGCAGCATCGGCGGCTATGAAGTGTGGGAACGCATCCTGCGCGAGAAGCCCACGCCGGAGTCGATCATCGAGCAGGTGAAAGCATCGGGACTGCGTGGTCGCGGCGGCGCAGGCTTTCCGACCGGCATGAAATGGAGCTTCATGCTGCCGAGCAAGGCCCCGCAGAAGTACGTGGTCTGCAATTCGGACGAGAGCGAGCCCGGCACCTGTCACGATCGCGACATCCTGCGCTACAACCCGCACGCGCTGATCGAAGGCATGGCCATCGGCGGTTACGCGATGGGCGCAACGGTTGGGTACAACTACATTCGCGGCGAATTCCTGGAAGAACCCGTGCCGCGCTTCGAGGCTGCGCTCAAGGAAGCGTATGCCGCAGGGCTTCTGGGCAAGAATCTCCTCGGTTCGGGTGTGGACTTCGATCTGTTCACCTATGTGGGCGCAGGCGCTTACATCTGCGGCGAAGAAACCGCGCTGCTCGAATCGCTCGAAGGCAAGCAGGGACGTCCGCGGTTCAAGCCGCCGTTCCCGGCGAACTTCGGTCTTTACGGCAAGCCCACGACGATCAACAACACGCAGAGCTATGCCTCCGTGCCGACGATCCTGCGCAAGGGTCCGCAATGGTTCGTCGATCTGGGCGTGGCCAATTCCGCCGGCACGATGATCTTCTCGGTGTCCGGCCATGTGAACAAGCCGCAGAACATCGAGCTGCCGCTCGGGATTCCGTTCAAGGAGCTGTTGGACATTTGCGGCGGCGTGCGCGGCGGTCGCCAGCTCAAAGCCGTGATTCCGGGCGGCGTGTCGGTTCCGGTCGTGCCGGGCGACATCATGATGAACACGAATCTCGACTATGACTCGGTGAAGAAAGCCGGTTCCGCATTGGGCACCGGATCGCTGATCGTCATGGACGAGACGACCTGCATGGTCAAAACGCTCGAGCGGATTTCGCGCTTCTACTACGCCGAGTCGTGCGGTCAGTGCACGCCGTGCCGCGAGGGTACGGGTTGGATGAATCGTGTGCTGAAGCGCATCCTCGCCGGACAGGGCAAGAAGAGCGATCTGGACATGCTGGTCGATGTGGCGAACAAGATCGAAGGCCACACGATCTGCGCGTTCGGCGACGCTTCTGCCTGGCCGGTGCAGAGCTTCATGAAGCACTACCGCCACGAATTCGAATACATGATCGAGAACGGTCACAGCATCGTGGAGCGCGATAAGCGCCGCGCTGCCTGACGGACATACTCACGACGCTATGAACGCTCCTGCTCCAACAGACGAGGTCAACATCGAGGTCAACGGCGTGCCCATGAAGGCGCGCAAAGGCCAGATGGTGATCCAGGTGACGGACGCGAACGAAGTCTACGTTCCGCGCTTCTGTTATCACGCCAAACTGCCGATCGCAGCGAACTGCCGCATGTGCCTCGTCGAGATCGAGAAGGCGCCGAAGCCCATGCCTGCGTGCGCGACGCCCGTCGCGGAAGGCATGAAGGTCTTCACGAAGTCGCCGAAGGCCATCGCCGCGCAGCGCGCCGTGATGGAGTTCCTGCTAATCAATCATCCGCTCGATTGCCCGATCTGCGATCAGGGCGGCGAGTGCGAACTGCAGGATCTCTCGCTCGGCTTCGGTCGCGACATTTCGCGTTACTCCGAGCGCAAGCGTGTCGTGAAGGACAAGAACCTGGGTCCGCTCGTGTCGACGGACATGACGCGCTGTATCCACTGCACGCGCTGCGTGCGGTTCACGCAGGATATCCAGGGCTTCCAGGAGCTCGGCACGGTCGGTCGTGGCGAAAGCACGGAGATCGGCACGTTCATCGAAAAGAGCGTGGATCACGAGCTGTCGGCCAACATCATCGATCTGTGCCCGGTCGGTGCCTTGAACAACAAGCCGTATCGCTATCGCGCGCGCGCCTGGGAAATGACACAGCATCCGCTCGTGTCGCCACACGACAGCGTGGGGGCGAACATCTACGCGCACGTGCTGCGCGGACGTCTGATGCGCATGGTGCCGCGTCCGAATGAGGACGTGAACGAGACCTGGATCGCCGATCGCGATCGCTTTGGCTTCCAGGGCATGTACAGCGAGGATCGTCTGGAAAAGCCGATGATCCGCGAAAACGGCATGTGGCAGGAAGCCGACTGGGAACACGCGCTCGCGCTAGTGGCCGAGAAGCTCGGTCATATCGCGCGTCAGCAGGGCGGAAGCCAGATCGGTGCTCTGGCAGCGCCGGGCTCGACGCTGGAAGAGCTCTATCTGCTCGCGAAGATTGCGCGCGGACTGGGCAGCTCGAATCTCGACCATCGTTTGCGTCGCACGGATTTCCGCGACGAGGACAGCGAACCGGTGTACCCGCTGCTCGGTTGTTCCATTGCCGAGCTCGAAACGGCGAGCTCGATTCTCGTGATCGGCTCCAATCTTCGCAAAGATGTGCCGCTGATCGCGCACCGTATTCGCAAGGCGGCGGTGAAGGGGGCGAAGGTTTCGTTCGTCAACGCACAGCGCTACGACTATCTGTTCCCTGTCGCGAACTATCTGTCGGCGAATGGCCTCGACAGTTTCGATCATCTGGTCGCCATTGCCGCCGCAGCCATCAATGCGACGGGCAAGAGCGCGCCTGCGAGTGTGTCTGCACTGGTGAGCGTTGCGCAGCCGACAGATGCTCATCGTTCGATCGCGCAGCAACTGATCGAGGGCTCGCGTCGATTGATCCTGCTCGGAGCGTTGGCACAGCGCCATCCCGCGTTCGCGGACCTGCGACTGATCGCAAGTGCGATTGCCGAAGTGACCGGTGCGACGCTGGGTTACCTGCCGGACGGCGGCAACTCGGTCGGCGCGCATGTCGCGGGCGTGCTGCCGACGCGCGGCGTGGGCGGAAGGGCAGTGCAGGCTGCGGGACTCAACGTGGCCGACATGCTCGCCGCACGACTCAAGGCATACGTCGTCTTCGGCGGCGTCGAACCGAAGCTCGATATCGCATCGCCTGAGGCGTCCGCAGCGTTCGATGCTGCAGAGTTCGTGGTTGCGCTCTCGCCGTACGAAAGTGCGAAGGACTATGCGGATGTGATTCTGCCGATCGGCACGTTCGCGGAGACCTCAGGCACGTACGTGAACCTCGAGGGCCGCTGGCAGAGTGCACCGGGTGCAGCCAAGCCGGTGGGCGAGGCGCGTCCTGGCTGGAAAGTTCTGCGCGTACTCGGAAATCTGCTCAACCTCACTGGCTTCGACTACGTGAGTTCCGATCAGATCGCCGATGAACTGCGCAGCCAACTCGAGGAGGTTGGCACCGTGACGCCGAAGGCACCGTCGCGAACCTTGCAGTCGAAGCTCGCGTCCGGGCCATCTGTCGATAACGAAGTGCCGCTGTATCAGGTCGACGCGCTGGTGCGGCGCGCCGCATCCCTGCAACAGACGCCTGAAGCTCACCGTTCGCAGGGCGAAGCATGATTCCTGAATTTGCTGCAAACCTGCTCTCGTTCCTGCCGGAATGGATCCAGGCGGTCGTCTGGTATGGCGTCGTCGCGTTGATTCTTTTCATCAGCGTCATTCTGGTGATGGCGTTTCTGACGCTTGCGGAGCGCCGCGTGATCGGTTCGATCCAGGCTCGTATCGGCCCGAATCGCGTGGGTCCGTTCGGCCTGCTTCAGCCGTTCGCGGACGTGATCAAGCTGATGCTGAAAGAGATCGTCATCCCCGAGAAGTCGAACAAGTTCCTGTTCATTCTCGCGCCCTTGCTCGCGCTGATTCCGGCGTTGTGCACCTGGGCGGTGATGCCGTTGTGGCCGGGTTTTACGGTCGCAGACATCAATGCTGGGCTCCTCTACGTTCTGGCGCTGACGTCGGCTGGCGTTTACGGCGTGATCCTTGCCGGCTGGGCGGCGAACTCAAAGTACGCGTTCCTCGGCGCGATGCGCGCAGCGGCGCAGATGGTTGCGTACGAAATCGCGATGGGCTTTGCGCTCGTCGGCGTCGTCATGGCGGCGGGCTCGCTGAATCTCGGCGAGATCATCGAGGCGCAGCGCGGCGGTTTCTTCAGCTTCTATGTGTGGTGGCTGTTCCCGCTGTTCGTCATCTATTTCGTCTCGGGTATCGCCGAGACCAATCGCGCGCCGTTCGACGTCGTCGAAGGCGAGTCGGAAATCGTCGCGGGCTTCCACGTGGAGTACTCGGGCATGGCCTTCGCCGTGTTCTTCGTGGCCGAGTACGTGAACATGATCCTGATCTCGGCTCTGACCGCGGTCTTCTTCTTCGGCGGATGGCTGTCGCCGTTCGAAGGCTGGACGTTCATGCCGGCTTGGCTGCAGGCGCCACACTTCCTGTGGTTCTTCGCCAAGATTTCGTTCTTCCTGTTCTGCTTCCTCTGGTTCCGTGCCACGTTCCCGCGTTATCGGTACGACCAGATCATGCGACTCGGCTGGAAGATCTTCATTCCAGTGACCCTGGTCTGGATCTTCATCGAAGCCATTCTTGTGTACTACAAGATCGGGCCATGGGCAGCGTGAGGTCGATGCGATGAAAACACCTGCCAGTATCTTCAAGACGTTCTTCCTCACCGAGTTGCTCGTCGGCCTCGGCGTGACGCTGCGTCAGTTCGTGTTCAAGCCGAACGTCACGGTGCAGTATCCGGAGGAGAAGACTCCGCAGTCGCCGCGTTATCGCGGGCTTCATGCGCAGCGCCGCTACCCCAACGGCCAGGAGCGCTGCATCGCCTGCAAGTTGTGCGAGGCGGTGTGTCCGGCGCTGGCGATCACGATCGAATCCGATGTGGCCGCGGACGGCACGCGCCGTACGACGCGCTATGACATCGATCTCTTCAAGTGCATCTTCTGTGGCTTCTGCGAAGAGGCGTGCCCTGTCGATGCGATCGTCGAAACCCGCATCCATGAGTACCACATGGAGAATCAGGGCGAGAACATCATGACCAAGGACAAGCTGCTTGCCGTTGGCGAGCGCTACGAGGCCATGATCGCCGCGGACAAAGCTGCCGACGCGCGCTATCGCTGACAGGCCCGTCATGACCATTACCGAGATTCTCTTCTACGTGTTCTCTGCGGTCCTCGTCGTGGCCGCAGTGGGTGTCATCACTGCACGCAATCCGGTGCACGCGGTGCTGTTCCTGGTCTTTGCGTTCTTCAACAGCGCGGTGATCTGGCTCCTGATGGAGGCCGAGTTCCTCGCCATCGTGCTGGTGCTCGTCTATGTCGGCGCCGTGATGGTGCTGTTCCTGTTCGTGGTCATGATGCTGGATGTGAACGTCACGCAGATGCGCGAAGGATTCACACGCTATGCACCGCTCGGGATCTTGATCGCAGCGCTCGTCGTCATCGAGATCGGCTCGGTCGTATGGGTGAAACAGCTCGGCGTGACGGAAGCTGCGGCCGCCGCACCGCCGGGACCTGACTACAGCAACACGCGCATGCTGGGTGAGTTGCTCTATACCAAGTACCTCTATCCGTTCGAGCTCGCGGCAGTGTTGCTGCTGCTGGCGATCGTTGCTGCCATCGTGCTCACGATGCGTCATCGCAAGGGGCTCAAGGCTCAGGACGTCGGCGCTCAGGTCGCCGTACGCGCACGCGATCGCGTGCGCATCGTGAAGATGGATCCGGAGAAGCAGCCATGATCCCGTTGAACGCCGTTTTGATGCTGGCCGGTCTGCTGTTCGCACTGAGCGTTGCCGGCATCTTCATCAATCGCAAGAACGTGATCCTGCTTCTGATGTGCATCGAGCTGATGCTGCTCGCCGTGAACTTCAACTTCGTCGCGTTTGCGCGACATCTCGGCGATCTGAACGGGCAGGTGTTCGTGTTCTTCATCCTGACTGTCGCCGCTGCTGAATCTGCCATCGGTCTGGCCATTCTGGTGGTGCTGTTCCGCGAGCGTCGGAACATCAACATCCAGGCGCTGGATACAATGCGTGGTTGATCATTGAGCTCATCGACCGATCATGGGTCGGCCGATGGGTATCGAAGCCGTCGTATAACTGGCCAATAACACTCTTCGCATACCACTGACGTTCGGATCACCTGAACAGCACTTAACGAATCACCACTCGCATGATTTCCGAATCCACCTTACTCGTTATCGTCCTGGCGCCGCTGATCGCATCGATCCTGGCGGGCATTGCCGGACGGGTGATCGGCCGGGTAGGGGCGCACAGCGTGACCATCCTCGGCGTCGCTATCTCCTGCGGCTTGTCCATCTATGTGATGAAGCAGCTGCTGGAAGGTGCGCCGGTCTACAACGACACCGTCTACACCTGGCTCGTCAGCGACGGCGTGCGGATGGAAGTCGGCTTTCTGGTCGACCGCCTGTCCGCCCTCATGATGTGCGTGGTGACGTTCGTGTCGTTGTGCGTGCACATCTACACGATCGGCTACATGCGCGATGACCCGGGATATCAGCGCTTCTTCTCCTACATCTCGCTGTTCACGTTCTCCATGCTCATGCTGGTGATGTCGAACAACTTCCTGCAGTTGTTCTTCGGCTGGGAGGCAGTGGGCGTGGTGTCGTACCTGCTGATCGGATTCTGGTACACGCGGCCGTCCGCGATCTTCGCCAACATGAAGGCCTTTCTGGTCAACCGCGTCGGTGACTTCGGTTTCGTGCTTGGCATCGCCGGCATCGTGTACTACACGGGCTCGCTGGATTATCAGGCCGTATTCAGTGCGCGCGACGCGATCACCGCCAACACCATGGAGCTCATTCCGGGCGTGCAATGGCAGGCGATCACGGTGATCTGCATCTGCCTGTTCATCGGTGCGATGGGCAAGTCGGCCCAGGTTCCGTTGCATGTATGGCTGCCCGATTCGATGGAAGGCCCGACGCCGATCTCCGCGCTGATTCACGCTGCGACGATGGTGACAGCCGGCATCTTCATGGTCGCGCGCATGTCGCCGCTCTTCGAGCTGTCCGAGGTGGCGCTCTCGACGGTGCTGATCATCGGTGCGACGACCGCGTTCTTCATGGGCCTCCTGGGCCTCGTGAACAACGACATCAAGCGTGTGGTCGCGTACTCGACGCTTTCGCAGCTCGGCTACATGACCGTCGCTCTCGGCGTGTCTGCCTATGCAGGCGCGATCTTCCATCTGATGACGCATGCCTTCTTCAAGGCGCTGCTGTTCCTCGCGGCGGGTTCCGTGATCATCGCCATGCACCATGAGCAGGACATGCGGAAGATGGGCGGGCTGAAGAAGTATCTGCCGATCACGTACTGGACCTCGCTCATCGGCACGCTCGCGCTGGTCGCTTTTCCTGGAACCTCGGGGTTCTACTCGAAGGACGCGGTGATCGAGGCGGTCCACGAGTCGCAGATCTTCGGCGCGACGTATGCGTACTGGTGCGTGCTGCTCGGCGTGTTCGTCACTTCGTTCTACAGCTTCCGTCTGCTGTTCATGACCTTCCATGGCAAGGAGCGCTTCGGTGAGGCGCATGCGCATGCGGCGGACGAAAGCACTCACCTGGCAACCGATACCGACGCAGGTCATGAGCCGGATGCCGGCGACGATCACGCGCATGACGATCATGGTCATTCCGGTCCGCCGCACGAAAGTCCGTGGGTGGTGACGCTGCCGCTGATCCTGCTCGCGATCCCATCGGTGCTGATCGGTGCGTTTACGATCACGCCGCTGTTGTTCGGCAACTTCTTCGGCGAGGCAATCCTCGTGGAGGAGACCCACGATGTGCTGCGTGAGCTCGGCCTCGGATTCCATGGCCCGGTGAACTTCATGACGCATGCGTTCGTGGGCGTGCCGTTCTATCTGGCGCTGCTCGGCTTCATCGCTGCCTGGTATCTCTACATCAAGCGACCGGATCTGCCGGCCGTCATTGCCACCAAACTCTCCGGCGTCTACAAAGTGCTGGCAAACAAGTTCTACTTCGACGAGGTCTACCAGGCCGTCTTCGCCCGCGGCAGCCGCAACCTCGGCACCGCGCTGTGGCGCGTCGGCGATGTCGCCATCATCGATGGCGGTGTCGTCAACGGTTCGGCCAAGGTCGTCGAGTGGATGTCCGGCATTCTGCGTCGGCTGCAGTCCGGTTATCTCTATCACTACGCCTTTGCGATGATCATCGGTCTGTCGGCACTGCTGGCGTGGTACGTGCTGCGCTGACCCAACGCTCAACCAAAAGAATCTACGCCCCATGCAATTGACCTGGCCCATTTTGAGCGTCCTGATGTGGCTGCCGATCCTCGGCGGCGTGGCGCTGCTCGTTCTCGGCGACCGCGGTATTTCCGCGGGGCGCTGGGTTGCTCTGATCACGACGGTCGTGACCTTCGGTCTGTCGACGCTGCTCTGGACGAACTTCGATATGACCACTGCAGACATGCAGTTCGTCGAGAAGCTCACCTGGATTCCGGCCTTCAATGCCTGGTATGCACTCGGCGTCGATGGCATTGCGATGCCGCTGATCATCCTGACGACGTTCGTCACGCCGCTGGTGGTCATCGCGGGATGGACCGTCATCGAGAAGCGTCCGGCGCAGTACTTCGCATCGTTTCTGATTCTGGAAGGCCTGATGGTGGGCGTGTTCGCCGCCACCGATGCGTTGCTGTTCTACGTGCTGTGGGAAGCGATGCTGATTCCGATGTTCATCATCATTGGCGTGTGGGGCGGCGCGCGACGCGTCTACGCCACGCTCAAGTTCTTCCTCTATACGTTCCTCGGCTCGGTGTTGATGCTCGTCTCGCTGATCTACATGTATCTGAAGACATGCGACGCGGGACAGTGCAGCTACGCGATCGCGGACTTCCAGGAACTGCCGCTGGCGATGAATGCGCAGCTGCTGATCTTCATTTCCTTCATGATCGCATTCGCGGTCAAGGTGCCGATGTGGCCCGTCCACACCTGGCTGCCCGATGCGCACGTCGAAGCGCCCACCGGCGGTTCCGTGATCCTGGCGGCAATCATGCTGAAAATGGGCGGCTACGGATTCCTGCGTTTCGCGTTGCCCATGACGCCCGATGCGAGCGCCGAGCTCGACTGGCTGGTGATTTCGCTGTCGCTGATCGCCGTGGTCTACATCGGCTTCGTTGCGCTCGTACAGAAGGACATGAAGAAGCTGATCGCGTACTCGTCGATTGCGCACATGGGCTTCGTTACGCTGGGTTCGTTCCTGGCTTTCGATCTCCTGAACGTCAATGGCGACTTGCGCGGGGCGGCGATGGGCATCGAGGGTGCGATGGTGCAGATGATTTCGCACGGCCTGGTGTCAGGCGCGATGTTCTTCTGCGTCGGCGTGCTCTATGACCGCATGCACAGCCGCGAGATCGCCGCGTATGGCGGCGTCGTGAACAAGATGCCGATCTTCGCCGCGTTCGCGGTCCTGTTCGCGATGGCGAACTCGGGTCTGCCCGCGACGTCAGGTTTCGTCGGCGAGTTCCTGGTCATCCTTGCGAGCTTCCGCGCCGACTTCTGGTATGCGGCGCTTGCGGCCATGACGCTGATCCTGGGCGCGGCTTACACACTGTGGCTGGTGAAGCGCGTGATCTTCGGACCTGTGGCCAATGAACATGTCGCCGCCCTCGAGGACGTCAACGGTCGCGAGTTCTTCGTGCTCGGTGTGCTCGCACTGGCGGTGCTTCTGCTCGGTCTGTGGCCGGCACCTCTGCTGGATGTGATGCGGCCCACGGTCGAGCATCTCGTACAGCAGATCACTGCGTCCAAACTCTAAGCGATCGCACTCATGTCGGAACAAGTGATCTCTCATCTGAACCTTCAGGCCGCCTCGGCCGAGATCTTCATGATCGCGGCCATCTGCGTCATCTTGCTGGTCGACGTGTTTCTGAGCGACCGGTCGCGCTGGATTACCTATGCGCTGTCGCTGCTTTCGCTGGTCGGAGCGGCATTCGTCACCGTGAGCGTAGCGGTGACCGAACGCGTCTCGGCGCTGGATGGAACGTACGTGGCCGATCCGATGGGCGACGTTCTGAAACTGTTCGCTTATGGCACTGTGGCCGTGACGTTCATGTACTCGCGCGAGTACCTGCGTCGACACAATCTGTTCAAAGGCGAGTACTTCATTCTGGGACTCACCGCGCTGCTGGGCGTCATGGTGATGATCTCGGCGGGCAGCCTGGTGACGGCGTACATCGGTGTCGAGCTCCTGTCGTTGTCGCTCTACGCGATGGTCGCGTTCGATCGCGATTCCGGTGTCGCGGCCGAAGCAGCCATGAAGTATTTCGTGCTCGGTGCCATTTCTTCGGGCGCGCTGCTCTACGGGTTCTCGATCATCTACGGCATCACCGGCACGCTGCAGCTCGATGAGCTTGCCGTGGCCGTTCGCGAAGTCGGGCCCGATGGGGTAGGGCTGGTGCTTGGGTTGGTCTTCGTGATTGCGGGCATTGCCTTCAAGTTCGGCGCGGTGCCGTTCCACATGTGGGTGCCCGACGTGTATCACGGTGCCCCGACGCCAGTGACGCTCTTCGTGGGCTCGGCACCCAAGATTGCCTCGTATGTGCTGGCGATCCGCATCCTGGCGGAAGGGCTCGACGCGATGGTGGCGAGCTGGCAGAGCATGCTCATCGTGCTTGCGGTGCTGTCGATGATCATCGGTAACGTGGTGGCGATCGCCCAGACCAATCTGAAGCGCATGCTCGCGTACTCGACCATCTCGCACGTGGGTTTCATTCTGTTGGGAATTCTCGCCGGCACGGCCCAGGGCTATCGCGCAGCGCTGTTCTACACGATGGCTTACGTGATCATGACGGTGGGTTCTTTCGGCATGATCCTGCTGCTGTCGCGCGAGGGGTTCGAGGCGGATCGCATCGACGACTTCAAGGGGCTGAATCGTAAGAGCCCCTGGTTTGCGGCAATGATGATGATGCTCATGTTCAGCACGGCTGGAGTGCCGCCGTTCGTGGGCTTCTGGTCGAAGCTCGCGGTGCTGGGGGCCGTCGTCGACGTGGGCCTGTCCTGGCTTGCCGTCGTTGCGGTGGCGCTGTCGGTGGTCGGTGCCTTCTACTATCTGCGGGTCGTGAAGGTCATGTACTTCGACGAGCCGGCCGATGCGGTCTCAGTCGATGCGGGCGGCACGCTGCGCGCGTTGCTCTCGCTCAATGGGTTGGCCGTTCTGATCCTTGGAATCTTCCCGGGCGCCCTCATTGACCTGTGTGCGCGGGTTCTGCCGTAAGCGCGAAGCGATCGCGATTCCGGCCGAACTCCCGGCGAAATCCTTCGTTCAGCTGTTTGTGAGCTGAGTCGAAGTGGAGGAATCAGGGAAGAAAGCTCCTGTACCGAGTCCTACAAGACCTGGTGAGGTAAGAGTTCGATTCGTTCGCCTTGTAATACCTGATTCAGGCCCTTACAATCCGCGCCCTCTGTTGCGGGGTGGAGCAGTCTGGCAGCTCGTCGGGCTCATAACCCGAAGGTCGCAGGTTCAAATCCTGCCCCCGCTACCACTTCCGTTGCGACGACTATGTCGTCGGATTTACGGCAAACAACAGGGCGCCCTCTCGAGGGCAAAGGGACGCCGACGGAGGCCTTGAGCAGGCCCCCCGGCGAGGAATGGATGATCACGAGAATGGGCCTTGGGCCCATTTTTTGTTTCTGCAGGTCGTAAAACGGGCCAAATGACGGGAGGTGACCGATGCTGCGAGACCAGCTGATCGAGCTGTTGCAGCCAGTCGTGGTCGACCTCGGATACGAGTTGTGGGAACTCGAATACGCGGCCCGGTCGGGCGGCGGTTTGCTGCGGTTGTACATTGATTCCGCGTCGGGAATCTCGCTGGACGATTGCGAACGTGTGAGTCGCGCCGTGAGCGAGACCCTGGATGCGACAGATCCCATCCAGGGACAGTACACCCTGGAGGTGTCCTCGCCGGGGCTCGATCGGGTGCTGCGAACGCAGGCGCATTTCGAGCAATTCACCGGCGAACGCGTGAAAGTCGAGACGAGGGCGCCCGTGAATGGCCGCAAGCGATTTGCGGGGCTCCTGGTCGAAGTCGCAGACGGGCAGATTGCACTGGAAGTGGACGGCAGCATCATCAAGCTGCCGATCGATGGAATACACAAGGCGCGGGTGGCGCCGGGACCCTGACGGGTGAACGCCGGAGTTCGTCAATGAACAAAGAAATTCTGATGGTCGTGGATGCCGTTTCCAACGAGAAGGGCGTCGACAAGGAAATCATTTTCGAGGCGCTCGAAGCTGCGCTTGCGTCCGCGACGCGTCGCCGTCATGGCGAGGGCATCGACGTGCGCGTGTCGATCAATCGCAAGACGGGCGATTACGACACCTGGCGCCGCTGGAAGGTGTTTGCGAACGACTCCACCGAGCTCGAGTTTCCGGAGAGCGAGCTGCGTCTCGAAGATGCCGAGGACATTTCGAAGGATGCCGAAATCGGCGGCTACGTCGAAGTGCCGATGGAGTCCGTTGCGTTCGGACGCATCGCGGCGCAGACGGCCAAACAGGTCATCGTGCAGAAGGTGCGCGAAGCAGAACGCGCCCAGGTGGTCGAGGAATACAAGAGCCGCGCCGGCACACTGGTGTCGGGTATCGTCAAGCGCGTGGATCGCAACGGCATATTCGTGGATCTGGGCGCGAATGCGGAAGGATTCATTGCCCGCGATCAGATGATCCCGCGCGAACCGATCCGTGCACAAGACCGCGTGAAGGCATTCCTGAAGGAAGTGCGTTCCGAGCCGCGCGGTCCGCAGCTGTTCCTGTCGCGTACGGCGCCGGAGTTCCTGATCGAGCTGTTCAAGCTCGAAGTGCCGGAAGTCGGCCAGGGCCTGATTCAGATTCTGGGTGCAGCGCGCGATCCTGGCGTGCGCGCCAAGATCGCTGTGAAGAGCAACGACAGCCGCATCGATCCGGTCGGTGCGTGCGTGGGCATGCGCGGTTCGCGCGTCCAGGCCGTCTCCAACGAGATCGCCGGCGAGCGCGTCGACATCATTCCGTTTGACGAGAACCCGGCGCAGTTCGTAATCAACGCCATGGCGCCTGCCGAAGTCGTATCGATCGTCGTGGATGAAGATTCGCACTCGATGGACATCGCGGTGACTGAAGAGAAGCTGTCGCAGGCGATCGGTCGCGGCGGTCAGAACATCCGCCTCGCGAGCGAGCTCACGGGGTGGGAACTCAACGTGATGACCGAGCAGGCCGCCGTCGAGAAGAGCGAAGGCGAGCAGCGCAAGCTGGTTGAAATGTTCCAGAAGCAGCTCGATGTCGATGAAGAGGTCGCGCAGATTCTGGTCGGCGAGGGTTTCTCGACCGTGGAAGAAATCGCTTACGTGCCGGCCTCGGAGCTGGCGGGTATCGAAGAGTTCGACGAAGGCATCATCAAGGAACTGCGCGATCGCGCACGCGATGTGCTCCTGACGCAGGCGATCGCCAGCGAAGAGCAGATCGAGAGTGCCGAGCCGTCGCAGGATCTGCTCGAAGTCGACGGCATGGACGAGGATCTCGCGCAGGTACTCGCGAGCAAGGGCATCGTGACACGGGAAGATCTTGCCGAGCAGGCGATCGACGATCTGATGGAGATCGATGGCATCGACCAGGATCGCGCCGGCGCGCTGATCATGGCCGCCCGCAAGCACTGGTTCGACTCCGCCGGACAGCAAGCGTAGAGGAAGATAGGTTGCAGTTGATAATTTCGAAGCCCCGAATCGCGAGGGATTTCCAGACGCGAGCTCGCATGCATCATCATGTCGCGCAATCCGTGACAGGTCATCGTGCGCAGAGGGCCGAGAGCGTGGGACAGCGGGAGGGCGCTTCATGGCGGATGTAACGGTCACTCAATTTGCCGAGGTACTCAAAGTACCGGTCGAGCGTCTGCTCACGCAGCTCGACGAAGCGGGCATTCATGTCGAAGGCGCCGATGCGACCATCAGCGACGAAGCCAAGATGGAACTGCTTACGTTCCTGCGGCGCTCGCATGGTCGCAACACGGAGGCGACGTCGCCCCGCAAGATCACCCTGCAGCGCAAGTCACAGGGCGAGATCAAAGTCGCCTCGGCGCAGGGTCGTGCGCGCACGGTGAATGTCGAAGTCAGAACCAAGAAGACTTATCTGAATCGCAGCGCGTTGCAGCAACCTGCGCGCCCTCAGGCCGAGGAGCCGGAGCGTCCGAAGTCGCAGGTCGCCGCGCCGGTAGCACCGCAGCCATCGCAGCCGCCTCCGCCTCCACCACCACCGAAGGAAGAGCCGCAGCTCACACCCGAGCAGATCGCCGCTCAGGAAGCCGAGCGTATCGAAGCGGAACGCGTGGCCGCGGAGCAACGCGAGGCCGAGCAGCGTCGTCATCTGGAAGAGGAAGCCATGCGTCGCGCGGAGGAAGAGGCGCGTGGACGGGCCGAAGAAGAAGCTCGTCGCCAGATCGAAGCTCGCCTCGAAGCCGAACGTAAGGCCGCACGTCCTGCGGAACCGGTTCGCGGTCGCACGGAAGAAGCGCCGCGTTTCCAGCGCACCGAGCTGCACGTGTCGAGCGATGCAAGCGCGCGCTTCAAGAAGAAGAAGCAGACGCAGCAGTCGCGGTCGCGTCGTCCGGTCCAGGTCAACGTTGGCGGCCAGCATGGCTTCGAACGTCCGGCCGCACCGGTCAAGCGCGATGTGCAGATCGGCGAGACCATCACGGTCGCAGAGCTCGCGCAGCGCATGGCCGTGAAGGCCAACGAAGTCATCAAGGTGATGATGAACATGGGTGTGATGGCTACCATCAATCAGCCCATCGATCAGGACACCGCGGTGCTCGTCGTCGAAGAGATCGGTCACAACCCGGTCATCGTCAAAGAGAATGCGATCGAAGACGAGTTGCAGGTGGCCGACGCAAATCACGAGCTCATGGCTCGTGCCCCCGTCGTCACCGTCATGGGTCACGTCGACCACGGCAAGACCTCGCTGCTCGACTACATCCGTCGCGCGAAGGTTGCTTCGGGCGAGGCTGGCGGCATCACGCAGCACATCGGCGCCTATCACGTGGAGACGCCGAAGGGCGTCATCACGTTCCTGGATACGCCGGGTCACGCTGCCTTCACCGCGATGCGCGCACGCGGCGCGCAGGTGACGGACATCGTGATCCTCGTGGTGGCGGCGGACGATGGCGTCATGCCGCAAACGATCGAAGCGATTCAGCACGCGAAGGCGGCCGAAGTGCCGATCGTCGTGGCCGTGAACAAGATCGACAAACACGAGAAGGACATCGATCGCATCAAGAACGAGCTCGCTCAGAACAACGTGATTCCCGAAGACTGGGGCGGCGACACGCAGTTTGCGTACGTGTCGGCGCGTACCGGTGAAGGCATCGACGATCTGCTCGAGAAAGTGCTGTTGCAGGCGGACGTGCTCGAGCTTCGCGCCACCCGCGAAGGTATGGCTGCCGGCGTGGTCATCGAATCCACCATGGAGAAGGGCCGTGGTGCCGTGGCTACGGTGCTGGTGAAGCGCGGCGTGCTGAAGCCGGGCGATCCGATCATTGCGGGCCAGGAATTCGGTCGCGTGCGTGCCATGTTCGACGAGCGTGGCCAGGCCGTCACCGAGGCGGGCCCGTCGTTGCCGGTCGTGGTGCTCGGTCTGTCGGGTGCGCCGAATGCGGGCGACGATCTGCTCGTGGTCGAGAGCGAACGCAAGGCTCGCGAAGTGGCCTTGTATCGTCAGGGCAAGTTCCGCGACACGAAGCTCGCGAAGCAGGGCCCGACCAAGATCGAAGACATGATGTCGCAGATGGGCGATGGCAAGGTTGCCAGCATCCAGGTCGTGCTCAAGGCCGACGTGCAGGGCAGTGCCGAGGCATTGCGCGATGCGTTGACCAAGCTGTCGACCGACGAAGTTGCAGTGAAGGTGGTTTCGAGCGGCGTGGGCGGTATCACCGAGTCCGACGTGACCCTCGCGCAGGCCTCGAACGCACGCATCATCGGCTTCAACGTGCGTGCCGACAGCTCTGCTCGCAACATGATCAAGGAAACCGGCGTCGACGTTCGCTACTACAGCATCATCTATGAAGCGATCGACGATGTTCGCTCGACGATGTCCGGAATGCTCGCGCCTGAGGTCAAAGAGCAGATCGTGGGTCTGGCGGAGGTTCGCGACGTATTCCGTTCGAGCAAGTTCGGCACCGTGGCGGGCTGTATCGTGGTCGACGGCTACGTGCGTCGGAACAATCCGATCCGCGTGCTGCGCAACAATGTCGTGATTTTCGAAGGCGAGCTCGAGTCGCTGCGTCGTTTCAAGGACGACGTCAACGAAGTGCGCGCAGGCACCGAGTGCGGTATCGCCGTTCAGAATTACAACGACGTGCGTGTGGGCGATCAGATCGAATGCTTCTCGCGCTTCGAAGTGGCGCGAACGGTCTGACCGACGGAACCATTGCGATCGCCCGGACGTGTCGGTTCGGGTGATCGCAGATTCTTTCTCTCGCCGGAGCCTCTGTCTTTCCGGCGATCTTGCGGATTTCTCCAGTGGCTACCCGATCCAAAGCGAGCAACAAGGCTTTCCCGCGCAGCCGGCGCGTCGCGCAGCAGATTCAGCGTACGTTGAGCGAGCTGATCCGTCGTGAGGTCCGCGATCCGCGACTCGGCCTCGTCACGCTCACCGAAGTGCGCATGTCGCCGGATCTGAGCTACGCGACCGTCTTCTACTCGGTCATGAACGCCAACCCGGACGAAGCGCACGAGGTGCTCGAGGGAGCGGCCGACATTCTGCGAGGCCCGCTGGGTCGCGCCCTCGGATTGCGGCACGCGCCTGAGCTGCGTTTCCAGGCCGACGATCTGATCGAGAGCGGCGCGCGTCTGTCGGCCTTGATCAACCAGGCCGTCAAGGCGGACGCCGAACGCCACGTCGATGATGCAAGTGAAGAAGAGCCCGACTCATCGGACCCTTCCGACGAATCCGATCGCTGATCATGTCGAAGCCGCGTCGGTTCTGGCGGGATGTAAACGGCATCGTCCTTCTGGATAAGCCGCTCGGCTTGTCTTCGAACGCTGCGCTTCAGCAGGTGCGCGGATTGTTCAATGCCAGCAAGGCAGGGCACGCGGGGAGTCTCGATCCGCTGGCGTCGGGGTTATTGCCCGTCTGTTTCGGTCATGCGACCAAAGTCTGCGGACGCCTGCTCGATTCGGCCAAGACCTATGTCGTCGATGTGCAGCTCGGTGCGAGGACGGAATCGCTGGACGGCGAGACGGAAGTCATCGAACGCGCGCCGGTCCCAGCCCTGACGATGGCGCAGGTCGAAACGGTGCTGGGCACGTTCCTCGGACCGCAGGAGCAGGTGCCGCCGATGCATTCGGCCTTGAAGCATCAAGGCCAGCGCTTGTATGAGCTGGCACGACGGGGCGAATCGGTCGAACGGGCCTCGCGACGCATCACTATTCACTCCATCCGGCCGATCGGGCTGACGTCGGATCGGCTCGAGTTCGAAGTGCGCTGCTCCAAGGGCACCTACATCCGGTCATTGGCGCACGATATTGCTGCGCGTCTGGGGACGCTCGGCTACCTCGCCGCTCTGCGGCGTACGTCCGTGGATCCCTTCGATGGCTACCCGATGCACACATTGGAGGGCCTCGCGGCTATTGCCCGTGAAAGTTCCACAGCCCTCGACGACGTGCTGCTGGCCGCGGATATCGCCTTTTCGGACCTCTCGTCGGTGCATCTGTCTGCCAGTGCTACGCAAATGTTGTTGCTGGGCCAGGCAGTTGCGACTCAGAAATCCCTGGCAGCAGGCGTCAGCGTGCGGGCTTATGACTCATCCGGAGGCTTTCTCGGGCTGGCCGAGGGCCGATCCGATGGACGGCTCCAGCCGGTGCGCCTGTTCGTCTCAACCGAGGCTGCGGCCCCTGCGGCGCAAATTCAGAGCTCGTAGGCCCCGGATTCCACGCATGTTTGCTTGAGATCGCGGGGGGCGCACGAGTAGAATGCGCGCCTTCCAAAAACGGCCCAAATTCGAAACGATTTTCAGGACTTGTAGCAATGTCACTGTCGACCGAGCAGAAAGCAGGAATCCTTGAGCAGTATCGTCGTAACGCGAACGACACCGGTTCACCCGAAGTGCAGATCGCACTGTTGTCGGCGCGAATCAACGAGCTCGGCGATCATTTCACGACTCACAAGCGCGATCACGCTTCACGGCGCGGCCTGCTGAAGATGGTGAATCAGCGTCGCAAACTCCTCGACTATCTCAAGAGCAACGCGCCTGATCGTTATCAGAGCATCGTTGCCAGCCTGGGTCTGCGGCGCTAAGCGTCGGATCCCATATGACGCTTTCTCCGCGTCATCCGGGATTTCTCACAACTCACCCCTCCATTCATTCCGCCCTCCGGTAGGAAGCATCGTGAGCGCAATCAAGAAATCATTCAGTTACGGCCAGCATCAGGTCACGATCGAAACGGGGGAGCTGGCGCGTCAAGCCGACGGCTCCGTGCTCGTCTCGATGGGCGACACCGTCGTTCTCGTCACCGCGGTTGCCCGCAAGCAGGCCGATCCCAACAAGGACTTCTTTCCGCTGACCGTCAACTACGTCGAGAAGACCTATGCCGCGGGTCGCATCCCCGGCGGCTTCTTCAAGCGTGAAGGCCGTCCATCCGAAAAGGAGACGCTCACCTCGCGTCTGATCGATCGTCCGATCCGACCGCTGTTCCCGGAAGGGTTCTTGAACGAGGTTCAGGTCGTTGCCACGGTCGTGTCGGTGAACCCGGATATCGACCCGGATATCCCGGCGATGATCGGTGCTTCCGCGGCTCTCGCCCTGTCGGGCGTGCCGTTCCAGGGGCCAATCGGTGCGGCGCGCGTCGGTTACATCGATGGTCAGTATGTTCTGAATCCGACCAACACCCAGCTGAAGACTTCCAAGCTCGATCTCGTCGTCGCCGGCACCGCCGACGCGGTGCTGATGGTCGAATCAGAGGCTGACAATCTGTCGGAAGAAGTCATGCTCGGTGCCGTGGTCTTCGGCCACGAACAGCAGCAGGTCGCGATCAACGCGATTAACGAGCTCAAGGCGCAAGCCGGCAAGCCAGCCTGGGACTGGCAGGCCGCGTCTTCCAACTCAGTCCTCGAAGCCGCTGTATCCGCAGCAGCCGAAGCGGCTTTGCTCGAAGCCTACAAGACGACCGAAAAGCAGGTTCGTCATCAGCGCGTCGCGGAGGCCAAGCAGGCCGCGTTGCTCGCGTTGTCGTCAGCTGAAGGCGCTGCCTTCACCGCGGATGAAGTCTCGAAAGAACTCGCCAATCTCGAATACAAGATCGTGCGTCGTCGCATCATCGCGGGTGAGCCGCGTATCGATGGCCGCGACATGAAGACGGTGCGTCCGATCTCCATCCGTACGGGCGTGCTCCCGCGCACCCATGGCTCGGCATTGTTCACGCGCGGCGAAACGCAGGCGCTGGTGGTCACGACGCTCGGCACGGGCCGCGACGCGCAGATCATCGATGCACTCGCAGGCGAGCGCAAAGAGCCCTTCATGCTTCACTACAACTTCCCGCCGTTCAGCGTCGGTGAGACCGGCATGATCGGTTCGCCGAAGCGCCGCGAAATCGGCCACGGCAATCTGGCTCGTCGCGGCATCTGGGCCGTGATGCCGGACATGACGAGCTTCCCGTATGTCATCCGGGTCGTCTCGGAAATTCTGGAATCGAACGGCTCGAGCTCGATGGCCAGCGTCTGCGGCACGAGCCTCGCGCTGATGGACGCCGGCGTGCCGATCAAGTCTGCAGTCGCAGGTGTTGCGATGGGTCTGGTCAAGGAGGGCGATCACTTCCAGGTGCTCACCGACATCCTCGGCGACGAAGATCATCTGGGCGATATGGATTTCAAGGTGGCAGGCAGCCGTTCCGGCGTGACCGCACTCCAGATGGACATCAAGATCAACGGCATCACCAAGGAGATCATGCAGGTCGCGCTCGACCAGGCTCGCGCCGGCCGGCTGCATATCCTGGATGAAATGGACAAGGTGCTGTCGGCACCGCGCGCCAAGATGTCCGAATGGGCGCCTTCGATCATCACGATCAAGATCGATCCCGAGAAGATTCGCGAAGTCATCGGCAAGGGCGGCGCAGTGATCCGCGCGATCACCGAAGAAACCGGAACGTCGATCGACATCGAGAACGACGGTACGGTGAAGATCGCCTCCGTCGATGGCGCCTCGGGTCGCGAAGCTCAGCGTCGCATCGAGCTCATCACGGCGGAAGTCGAAGTCGGCCGCGTCTACGAAGGCCGCGTGGCGCGTCTGATGGATTTCGGCGCGTTTGTCACGATCCTGCCGGGCAAGGACGGCCTCGTGCACATCTCGCAGATCTCCGATGAGCGCGTCGAGCGCGTGAGCGACAAGCTGAAGGAAGGCGATGTCGTGCGCGTGAAGGTGCTCGAAGTCGATCGTCAGGGTCGCGTGCGCCTGAGCATGCGCAACGTCGACGCTCCGTAACGAACGGAAATCGTTGCAGCGAAAACGCCGCCTTCGGGGCGGCGTTTTCGTTTCAGAAGTCGACCTCGCAGTCAGCCGACTCGGTTCTCCTGGCCAGACTCCGCCGCGCTGTCTTCCTTGACGTGCGGACCTGCCGAACTCGCTGCGCGCAGCAGATCGTCCTGAATCGAGCGCCAGCGCTCGAGATTCTGCTGCGTGATGGTTGCCAGCGAATCGTAGGTCTCGCTGCCGGCCAGGTCGCGGAGCTGCTCGTGCATCCGCGGCTGCTGGGTCGCCAGCAGCTTCAGGCCCTGTTCGAGGTACGTCCCGACGAAGCTCTGCATCGAGCTGCCGTAGGAACGGATGACCTGCGACAGGAAGTCTTGACTCATCAACGGCTCGCCCGAGTGCTCCTGATCTGCAATGACCTGCAGCAGGATGGAGCGGGTGATGTCTTCCTGGGATTTCTTGTCGATGACGACGAAATCCACATTCTCGATCACCAGCCGCCTGATGTCGGCAAGCGTGATGTAGCGACTCTCAACCGTGTCGTAGAGACGGCGGTTGGGGTATTTCTTGATGACTCTCGGCTCAATCATGGAGACTCCTCAACAGTTAGGAGCCAGGGAACCGGTGAAAATTCGAGAGGCTGCGGCGATGCTGGTGCCACCGTCCGCCCCTTGCTCAACGCGATCTAAAGTCTGTCTGCTTCCCTGACGACTTGCTTGCGCAGACCCCGCAGCTGATCCAGATTCCAATGTTGAATGGCCCATTCCCAAACCTCGTTTGTCGAGGCTCGCCCGAGCGTATCGGGTGGTTCCTGTTTCAGGAACCGCAATGCTCGCCACAATTCATAGCCTGGATGCATCAAATCAAGACTCGTTGCACCCGCTGATTTGGAGAGTTTGGACCCATTGGCTGCCAATGCCACCGGCAGATGTGCGTACCCCGGATGTGGAAATCCAAGAGCCGATTGCAACAGCATCTGCCGTGGCGTGCTGTTAAGAAGATCGGCTCCTCGTACGACGTGCGTGATGCCTTGATCGGCATCGTCCACCACCACTGCAAGTTGGTAAGCGTAGAGACCGTCGCGGCGCCGAATGACAAAATCGCCGACGTCGTGCTCGACGTCCATGCAGACCTCTCCCTGGAGTGTGTCTTGAAAACACGTCGCGCCGGAAGGCACACGGAAGCGTATGGCCCGATCGCGCTCCGGGTTGCAAACTGCTTGTCGGCACCAGCCCGGATAGCGCAGTTCATCGGCGGGTGAGTTCGAGGAGCTTGATGAGCTCGACGAGCTCTGGGAAGCCTGGATCTCAGCGCGACTGCACGAGCATTCGTACGCTTGTCCTGAGCGTATCAGTTCATCCAGGATGATTTGATAGCGCTCACTGCGTGCACTCTGCCGGATGATCGGTCCGGTCCATTCGAAGCCGAATAGATCGAGAGCACGCACGATCCGATCCGCGCTACCACGGACTTCGCGAGTGGTGTCGACATCCTCTATCCGGATCAGCCATTCGCCGCGATGGTGGCGCGCGTCCAGATAGCTGCCCACGGCTGCAATCAGCGACCCGAAATGCAGGTCGCCGGTAGGAGAGGGCGCGAAGCGACCGCGATAAGCGACCGGAGGTGGGGGTGATGCGTGATGAGTGAGGGGTGATGCGTGGGAAAGCGCACCGGGGCTGGCCTGCGGCGTGCCTGGCCCGTCACTCATCATTCATCACTCGTCACCTGTATCTGTCGTCGCGATCACCGTACTGTTTCTCGCGTCGCTCACGGCGTTCCTGAGCTTCGATGGACAGCGTGGCGACGGGGCGAGCCTCGAGGCGCTTCACACCAATTTCCTCGCCGGTCTCGACGCAATAGCCGTAGCTGCCGTCCTCGATGCGCTTCAAGGCTTCGTCGATCTTGCGGATCAACTTGCGTTCGCGGTCGCGGGTACGCAGCTCGAGGCTGAACTCCGACTCCTGTGTTGCGCGATCGTTTGGATCGGGGAAGTTGGCCGCTTCGTCCTTCATGTGAAGCACGGTGCGGTCGACTTCCTGCATCAGATCGCGTTTCCAGGTTTCGAGGATGTTGCGGAAGTGGTCGAGCTGTTCCTTGCTCATGTACTGCTCGCCGCGGCGGGCAACGTATGGTTTTACGTTGCGCGGGCCGGCAAGCAGACTGCCACCAGCAGACTCCTGGCTGTCGGTATCGTCTTCATTGGCGCCGGTCTGTTCTACGTCCAGCGTCCGGGATACGGGTCTTAGGGGCATGGGCTCTTTCGGTATCGATTCGGTTGCGGGCCTGGCCACTACCGCCTTGGCAACGGGCGCTGCTTCTGGAGCAGGCGCTGGCTTGGCGGACTTGGCAACAGGAGTGGCGGGCGCTTTCGCTGGCGCTTTGGCGGCCGCGGGTTTGGAAGCGGTCTTCGAGACGGGTTTTGCGACGGACACAGCTTTGCGCTGAACGGCAGCCGCAGGTTTCTTGGCAGCGGCGACGGGCGCCGATTTCTTAGCAGGAGCAGCCTTCTTTACGACCGTTTTCTTAGCTTTGGTCGTTTTCGTGGCTGGTTTTTTCGCGGCCATCTAGAGCCTCCACTGCCTCGCCGCATTGCGTGTGCGGCCGGTCTATTGGGAAGTCGATTCCAAACAAGGGCCGCGATTATACAGACGCGGGTCGGCAGGTACAGGGGAAGAAAATCCTTGGATTTCCAGCGCTCAAGACTACTGAGGCAGGCCGGGGTTCCGTTCTCGCGGAGGGGCCTGTTTACCTGTCGAAGCCGAGCGACAACCCTGCGAGTTTGCCGGACGTGTTTTGGGGCTGCGGGCACTGAATCGATTCCGTACACTACCGCGCCCATCGATACCCGCTTCGATCCATAAGCGTGCCGCAGGGGCGGCTCGTACACGAGTGCCGGGGATGGACAGTCCCCGCTAGGCGCCAGCTTTCAGCTTGCCGTCGGAGCGAGCCCATGCCGATTCAGGAGTGAGATGAGACTCAACAAGATCAAACTGGCCGGGTTCAAGTCGTTCGTCGACCCGACGTCAGTCAGCCTGCCAGGCAACCTCATCGGCGTCGTCGGCCCGAACGGCTGCGGCAAATCCAACATCATCGATGCCGTCCGCTGGGTCATGGGCGAGATCTCCGCGAAGCATCTGCGCGGTGATTCCATGGCCGACGTCGTGTTCAACGGCTCGGCGTCGCGCAAGCCTGTTGGGACTGCATCCGTGGAGCTCGTGTTCGACAATTCCGACGGCACACTCGCAGGACAGTACGCAGGCTACAACGAGGTGTCGCTCAAGCGCGTGGTCTCGCGCGATGGGCAGTCCGCATACTTTCTGAACGGCATCCGCTGCCGACGCAAGGACATCACGCAGCTGTTCCTCGGCACGGGTCTCGGTGCACGCAGCTACGCGATCATCGAGCAGGGAATGATCTCGCGGGTGATCGAGGCACGTCCCGAAGAGTTGCGCGGCTTCATCGAAGAGGCGGCCGGCATCTCCAAGTACAAGGAGCGCCGTCGCGAAACCGAGAATCGCATTTCGCACACGAAGGAAAATCTCGAACGATTGAGCGACGTTCGAGAGGAAGTCGACAAGCAGCTGCGCCATCTGCAGCGCCAGGCGGCTACAGCTCGGCGCTATCAGACGTTGAAGCAGGACGAGCGCAAACTGACGGCGGAGTTGCTTGCTCTGCGCCTGCGGCTCATCGATCAGGATTCGCAGTCGAAGGAAGGCATCCTGCGCGAGCGTGAGACCCAGATGCAGGCGGCGATCGCGGATCTGCGCTCGATCGAATCCTCGATCGAAACGACCCGTGAAGACTTCACGGAGAAGTCCGAATCGCTCAACGCGGTGCAGGGTCGCTATTACCAGATCGGCGCCGAGATCTCGCGTGCTGAACAATCCATTCAACACGGTCGCGAGCTGCGTCAGCGACAGAAGGCTGATCTCGAGCAAGCCGAACGGGGCGCAACAGAAGCGGCGCTGCACCTGACGCGCGATCAATCGCAGATCGACGAGCTGCGTCGCGAGCTCGAACAGCTCGAACCAGGCCTTACAGTTGCTCGCGAGCGTGAACATTCATCCGCCGAAGCGCTGTCTCTTGCCGAAGAGGCCATGCAGCAATGGCAGGAGCGCTGGGAGGATTTCAATCGCGAGTCCCGCGCATCGAGCGAGCAGACCCAGGTCGAGCGCGCACGTATCGAACAGCTCGAGCATCAGCTCGGACGCCTGCGCAGCCAGCGTGAACGTCTGGCGCAGGAGCTGTCGACGCTCGGAACCACTGACATCGAAATGCGCATCGCCGCCCTGCAGGAGCAGGAGTCGCAGGCCGCGACCTCGGGCGAGATGGCCGCTGAACAGCTGCAGAACGTCAGCGAGGAAGTTCAGCAGCTGCGCGATCGCGAGCGGCAGCTCATTGCAGGTGCCGATGCCAATCGCAAACAGCTCCAGGAAGCGCAGGGACGTTACATGTCGCTGCAGGCGTTGCAGCAGGCAGCGCTGGGCCTGGCACAGGGCAAGGTGACGGAATGGCTCTCGGCGAATTCGCTGAGCGATCGTCCGCGCCTGGGTCAGCAGCTCACCGTCGAACAAGGCTGGGAGCGTGCCGTCGAAACCGTGCTGGGTTCGTATCTGGAGTCCGTCTCGGTCGATGCCATCGATTCGATTGCGACCCAGCTCGACTCATTGCAGGTCGGATCGGTCAGCTTCTATTCGCAGGGATCTGCAGACTCGGCGGCGGTCGATCCCGGTCGCCTGCTGGCGCGCGTGCAAGGACCTGCCGCGATCTCTGCACTTCTCACCGGCATCATTGCGGTCGACAGCCTGCCCGAGGCGCTCGCGTTGCGCGCTTCGCTAGGCAATGGCGAATCCGTCATCACACGCGACGGCATCTGGATCGGTCGCGATTGGTTGCGCGTGAGCCGCGACAAGGACGTGCATGCCGGCGTCATCGGTCGCGAAAAGGAAATGCGCGAACTGCGTGAGGCCGTGAGCGCTGCGGAAGAGCGACAGGAAGCCCTGCAGAGCGAAGCTTCCGAGATCCGCGAGCGGTTGGTGGAGCTCGAGGGTCGCCGCGATTCGCTGCAGGCGGATGTGAACCGTCTGCACCGCTCGCACAGCGAGTTGTCCGCGCAGGTCGCTTCGCTCACCAGCCGCGCTGAACAGACCGCGCAACGTGCTCGCAAGATCGAGGCGGAGACCGCGGAGCTGGAGGCCGATCAGCAGCGCGCAGAGGATGCCATCGCGACCGCACGCGCTCGCCTCGAGGAAGGCCTCGACCAGATGGCGCAGTTCGAAGCGACGCGCATGGAGCTCGAACAGCAGCGCGACAGCCTGCGTCAGGATCTGAGCTTCAAGCGTCAGCAGGCGCAGAGCGATCGCGACGGCGCGCAGCATGTTGCGATCTCGGTGGAATCCAAGCGCTCGGCACTCAACTCGATCTCCTCGGGTCTCGAGCGCCTGCGACACCAACTCGAGCAGCTGCAACTGCGTCGTGACGAGCTCACTCGACAGCTCGCCGAAGGCGAAGGCCCGCTCGAAATACTGAGCGCGAAGCTCGAGGAATTCCTGCAGCAACGCGTCGTCGTCGAGCAGGAACTCTCGGCTGCACGCGAAACGCTCGAAGGCGCAGAAGGCCGGATGCGCACCCTGGATCAGCGCCGTATCGAAACCGAAACGGCTGTCGAAGACGCACGGTCACGCCTCGAGAACATCCGCATGGCGGCGCAGGAGCTCAAGGTCCGTCGCGAATCGCTGGCGGAGCAGTTCAAGGCGACCCAGTTCGAGCTCGAGACTGTCTATCAGGAAATGCCGCCCGAAGCCGACGTGACGGTGTGGGAGCAGACGCTGGTGGATCTGTCGCAGAAGATCGAACGCCTGGGTCAGGTCAACCTCGCCGCCATCGACGAGTTCAAGGAACAATCGGAGCGCAAGGAGTACCTGGATCGTCAGTTCAAGGATCTGACCGACGCGCTCGAGACGCTCGAAACGGCGATCCGCAAGATCGATCGCGAAACCCGTTCGCGCTTCCAGGACACCTTCGATCGCGTCAATGCCGGCTTGAAGGAGCGTTTCCCACGCCTCTTCGGCGGCGGTCACGCCTACCTGGAACTGGCGGGCGAAGACATTCTGAACGCTGGCGTGTCGATCATGGCGCGCCCGCCGGGTAAGCGGAACAGCACCATCAACCAGCTATCGGGCGGCGAGAAGGCACTCACGGCGGTGGCACTCGTATTCTCGATTTTCGAGCTGAATCCTGCGCCGTTCTGCTTGCTGGACGAGGTGGACGCGCCGCTCGACGACAACAACGTCGGCCGCTTCTGCGATACGGTCAAGGAAATGTCCAGCCGCGTGCAGTTCATTTTCATCACGCACAACAAGAGCACGATGGAGCTGGCCTCACAGCTGATCGGCGTCACGATGCACGAGCCGGGTGTGTCGCGCCTGGTGGCCGTGGATGTCGATGAGGCCGTGAGAATGGCGGCGATGTAAATCGGCGAGGAGCGGGCACGAGGCTTGAGGCGCGAGGCCCGCTCTGGAGATACTGCGTTCCCTCCATTGGGCCTGGGGCCGCTTGCGGCTTCCTCTATGAATGAACTGCGTTGGATCCTGATCGTTCTCGGTGCCGTCCTGCTGGTCGGCATCTATTTATGGGGTCGGGCCAGCGACAAGAAGGAGCGGGTGGCAAAGGAAGCCCTGGCGCGCTCGCGTACAGAGCCTCAATTCGAATCTGCACCGGCTCGCTTCGAACCTTCCATTGCCGACTCCTTCGATGCCGATCCGGACCCGCAGCCGGAATCCTTCGCGGATCCGCAGTTCGCAGACTCGCCACAACCAGAGCCCGACTATTCGACACCCGTGCGCGCCACGGACTATCCGCCGACGATCAGTCGCGACACGCGCAGAAGCCGCGTCGAACCCGTGCTCAGTGCGGATGGGCCTGCCGTCGATCTTGCGGCCGACGAGCCGGATGATTCGCTCACAGCCGAGCTGCCGGCACGCGAGCAATCCGCGGCACCAACCTTGTCGATGAGCGACACGCCGCCGCCGCGCCGCATCGAGCGCCGCAAGATCATCGCATTGCGCCTGGCCGCCCCTGCGCAGCGATACCCGGGACAGCTGTTGCGCGACGCGCTGGAGGCCGAGGGCCTGCAGCATGGCAAGTACGATGTGTTTCATCGCCTGTCGGATGATGGTGTCAGCATCTTCAGTGTGGCGAGCATGGTGGAACCAGGAACGTTCGATCTGGAGGAGATGGAATCGGCGGCGTTCGCAGGCGTCACGCTGTTCGCGCAATTGCCGGGACCCGTGCCAGGCGTCGATGCGCTTCAGTTGCTCGTCACCTGCGGCAAGCGACTGCAGGAGATTCTGGGCGGCACCTTGCAGGACGAGCGGGGCGTGCCGCTGACAGTGCACCGGACCGAACGGTTGCGTCAGGAAGTCGTGGACTTCGAGCGCGCACAATCGCGCGACGCCAGTCGCGTGACGGCGCCGCCAGCCGTCTGACCGACGGACTCTCATGGCTTCTCTGAAAAAGACCGAAGAGCGCGTACGCGAGCTTCGCGAACAGATCGAGCGTCACAACTACCGCTACTACGTACTCGACGATCCGACGGTGTCGGACGCCGAGTACGACCGGCTGATGCGCGAGCTGAAGGACATCGAGGCTGCGCATCCGCAACTCGTCACTGCCGATTCTCCCACTCAGCGCGTCGGCATCGCACCAGTCGGCGAATTGCGGGAAGTCGTGCATTCGACACCGATGCTCTCGCTCGACAATGCATTTACCGAGGAGGATCTGATCAATTTCGACCGGCGCGTGCGTGAGCGTCTCGACGATGTGGAAAGTGTCGAGTACGCGGCAGAGCCCAAGCTCGACGGTCTCGCAGTGAGCTTTCGCTACGAGCAGGGTGTGCTCGTGCAGGCCGCCACCCGCGGCGACGGTTCGCGCGGCGAAGATGTCACTCACAACGTGAAGACGATCAAGGCCGTCCCGGTGAGACTGCGAGGCAAAGCTCCCGAAGTCCTCGAGGTCCGCGGCGAAGTGTTCATGACGCTTGCGGGCTTCAAGGCCATGAACGAGAAAGCGCTCGCGGCGGGGGAGAAGGTCTTCGTCAATCCACGCAATGCGGCGGCGGGCAGCCTGCGACAGCTCGATCCGCGGCTCACGGCGACGCGTCCTCTCGATGTGTTCTTCTACAGCGTGGGTGAGACCCGCGGATGGAAGCTGCCCGCGCGACATAGTGAATCGCTCGAGCAGTTGCGCGAACTCGGACTCAAGATCTCGCCGCTGCTGCGCGTCGTGCAAGGCGCTCAGGGTTGTCTCGACTACTACCGCAGTGTCGGTGAGCAGCGCGCGAGCCTGCCGTACGAGATCGATGGCGTCGTCTACAAAGTGAACCGCTTTCAGCAACAGCGCGATCTGGGCTTCGTCGCACGTGCGCCGCGCTGGGCGATCGCGCACAAGTTTCCCGCGCACGAGGAGACCACCGTCGTGCGGGGCGTGGAGTTCCAGGTCGGTCGCACCGGTGCGCTGACGCCGGTGGCAAGGCTCGAACCGGTGTTCGTCGGCGGTGTGACCGTCAGCAACGCCACGCTGCACAACATGGACGAGGTACAGCGTAAGGACGTGCACATCGGTGACACAGTCGTGATTCGACGAGCCGGCGATGTCATTCCCGAGATCGTCAAGGTCATCGTCGAGAAGCGACCGCCGGACGCGCGCAAAGTAGTTCTCCCGCGCAAGTGCCCGATCTGCGATTCAGATGTGGAGCGCGTCGAGGGTGAGGCAGTAGCTCGCTGTACAGGTGGCCTGTTCTGCCCGGCGCAGCGCAAAGAGGCGCTACGACATTTCGCCTCGCGCCGTGCGCTCGATATCGAAGGTCTGGGCAGCACGTTGATAGACCAGCTTGTCGATGGCGATCGCGTACGTAGTCCCGCCGATCTGTACAAACTCACTGTGCAGGATTTCATCCAGCTCGAGCGCATGGGCGAGAAATCAGCGACGAATCTGGTGAGCGCGCTCGAGAGGAGCAAGAAGACAACCTTCGCAAGGTTTCTGTACGCGCTCGGCATCCGCCATGTCGGCGAAGCCACCGCTGCGGCGCTCGCGGCGCACTTCGGTTCGATCGAGGCGCTCGAAGCTGCGACTGAAGAGCAGATCCAGGAAGTGCCGGACATCGGTCCGGTCGTGGCAGCGCACGTGAGTCATATCATGCAGCAGCCGCACAATCGCGAAGTCATCCAGCAGTTGCGGGCGGCGGGAATCGAATGGCCTGTACAGGTGCGCAGGATGGGCGCCGCGGAGGGCCCGCTCGCCGGCAAGACGTTCGTACTGACAGGCACGCTCGACAGCATGAGCCGCGATCAGGCCAGCGATCGGATTACCGCCCTCGGAGGCAAAGTCGCAGGCAGCGTCTCAAAGAAGACGCACTACGTCGTCGCAGGCGCCGAAGCCGGCTCGAAGCTCAAGAAAGCCCAGGAGCTTGGTGTCGAGGTGCTGGATGAGGCGGCATTTCTCCGCCTGCTTGGGCAGGCGGAGTGAGGTCTGATGAGAGTGATGACAGTGACGACGGTGATGTCGGTGATGTCAGTGAGGTTGGAGCGACTGGTCTGACCGCATCACTCCCATCACTGCCATCACCGCCATCACTTCAGATTCAGATCTTCTTCTCGATCTTTGCGTTCTTGCGCAGCTCTTCCAGATAGGTCTGGATGCGCTTGCGCTGCACGATGCCGCGCACGCGTTCTTTCACTTCTTCGAACGCAGGCGGTGTCGGGGCGCGCTTCTCTTCGAGCTTGATCACGTGCCAGCCGAATTGGGTCTGCACGGGCTGTTCGGTGATCTGGCCGGGTTGCAGGCTCGTCACGGCATCGGCGAACGGCTTGACCATCGTGTCCAGGGTGAACCAGCCCAGATCGCCGCCGCTCTGGCTCGATGAATCCTTCGACTTCTCCTTCGCAATCTTGGCGAAATCGGCACCGCCTTTCAGCTGAGCTGTGATGGCATCGGCCGTGGCCTTGTCTTCGACCAGAATGTGGCGGGCGTGGTATTCGCTCGCCATGTTGGCGACCTGCGCGTCGTACTCGGGCTTCAGCTCGGCGTCGGTGACCGGATGGTCTTCCAGATATTTGTTGATGCCGGCGTCGACGACCACGTTCATGCGGGCGAGGGCGATCTCGTCTGCGACTTTGGGCGTCTTGGCGATGCCGGACTTCTCCGCCGCATCCGCTGCGAGCTGCATGTCGATGAATTGATCGAGGAGTTGCGACTTCTGGTCTTGCGGAATCTCGCGACCTGCCTGGCGTTCCACGTTCGCCACATACAGATCGAACTGCGCCTTGCTGATGGGCTTGCCGTTGACGGTAGCGACGGATTCGCCAGACGCTGCCGGAGCCGCGGCCTTGCCGCACGCTGCGAGCAGCAGCATGGGAACGAAAAGAATCAATGCGGTATTACGACGACGATTCATGGCTGTCCTTTGGATTGCAGCTTTTATGACTTAAGTGCGGCTTCGGCCGGTGTGAGGGCGGAGATGCCCAGAGCATGGATATCGGTCTGCATCAGATCTGCGAGGCAGCGATAGACGAGCTGATGGCGCTGCACGGTGCGCAGCCCTTCGAAATCGGGCGAGACGATGCGAACGCGAAAATGGCCTCGGCCATCGCGTGCACCCGCGTGACCTGCATGCAGATGGCTGTCGTCGATCAGCTCGACGGCTTGCGTGTGCAGCGAGCTGCGCAGCTGTGCCACGATGCGATCGGCGCGGTTCACTGAGCACCGCCGTCGGCGGGGGTTTGCGGCATTTTGGAGGCCAGCCACACACCCTGCAGCAAGGCGAAGACGAGTGTCAGGCCCAGCACGCCGAAGACCTTGAACTTCGCCCAGACGTCGGTGCTGAAGTTGTACATGACGTACAGATTGATCGCACCGAGCGCGAGAAAGAACAGTGCCCATACCGTGTTCAAGCGGAGCCAAAGGGGGCGCTCGAGCGTAACGCTTGCGTCCAGCAGCCGCTGGATCATCGGTTTCTCGCCGACGAACTGGCTGATCAGGAAGCCCGCGGCGAACAGCCAGTTCACCACAGTGACTTTCCATTTGATGAACGCCTCGTCATGAATCCACAAGGTCAGCCCACCGAATACGAGCACGAGGGCAGCCGAGATGAGGGCCATCGAGCTCACCTTCCGATGCAGTGTCCATTGCAAGGCCACCTGCAGCAGCACCGCGACGATGATTACGCCCGTTGCGATGAAGATGCCCGCGAATTTGAATGCAATGAAGAATGCGATGAGGGGGAAAAAATCGAACAGCAGCTGCATGGAGACGGACGCGCGCAAAGGGGCCGGTATGATACCCGTGAAGCCCGGTCGTGGGCAGTTACCACCCTTTAAGGCTTCCGCAAACACCTGACGTCGCTTTCCACTGACGGCTCGGCGCTATGAGCAGCCAATTTTTCGAGATCCATCCCAAGAATCCACAACCGCGGCTGATACGGCAGGCCGTGACCATCATTCGCGACGGAGGAATCGTGGTGTATCCGACGGACTCCTGTTACGCCCTCGGATGTCATATCGGCGATAAGGCCGCCATGGAGCGCATTTCACGGATCCGCGAAACGGACAAGAACCATCATTTCACGCTGGTGTGCCGGGATCTCTCGGAAATCGCCAAGTACGCCCGCGTGAGCAATCAGCAGTACCGCACATTGAAGGCGTTCACCCCGGGTCCGTACACATTTATTCTGCAGGCCACCCGCGAGACGCCCAAGCGGCTGCAGAATCCCAAGCGCAGCACGATCGGCATTCGCGTCCCCGATCACGTCGTACCGCAGTTGCTGATGGCAGAGCTCGGGGAACCGCTGATGAGCTCGACATTGATCCTGCCGGGCGACGAACACCCGATGACCGATGCACACGAGATCCAGGAACGGCTCTATCACAATGTGGATGCGGTGATCGACGGCGGCAATTGCGGTCTCGAACCGACCAGCGTGATCGATCTTGCCGGGCCGGCGCCCGTGATCGCGCGCCGTGGCAAGGGCGATGTCCACGCGTTTGAATAAACGCACCCGTCAAGCTGCGTATAATGCGGCCCACCTGAAAATCAGCTGTGCGCCGTGATTAAGAAAGCGGCGTAAGCCTCTGAAATACAACCTGAGGGCATGATCCATCACGAGGTTCGCAAGAGCCGGCGATGGAGTGTAGAGACCCGCATTGAGCGCAACGATTACGACCAACCGCCGCGTTCTGTCTGGAATGCGACCGACGGGCGCGCTGCACCTGGGCAATTATCTCGGCGCCCTGAAAAACTGGACCGAGCTGCAGTACCAATACGAGTGCTATTTCTTCGTCGCCGACATTCATGCGCTGACGACGGGATACGACGACACCTCGAATCTCGAGGAGAACACCTGGGAGATGGTGATCGACTGGCTCGCGGCAGGAGTCAATCCGGCGAACGCGACCATGTTCATCCAGTCACGGGTGCCCGAACACTCGGAACTGCATTTGTTGTTGTCGATGATCACGCCGCTCGGGTGGCTCGAGCGCGTCCCGACCTATAAGGACCAGCAGGAGCAGCTGCGCGATCGCGATCTGGCGACGTATGGATTTCTGGGCTACCCACTGCTGCAGAGTGCGGACATCCTTCTCTACAAAGCTGCCCACGTACCGGTCGGCGAGGATCAGATCGCGCATGTGGAGATCACGCGCGAAGTCGCGCGTCGCTTCAATCATGTGTACGGTCGCGAGCCGGATTTCGAGGCCAAGGTTGAGAAGGCAATCAAGAGTCTCGGCAGCCGCAATGGCAATCAGTACCGGGAGCTGCGCCGTCAGTACCAGGAGCAGGGCGATCAGAACGCACTCGAGAAAGCTCACGCCATGCTTGCGGGCAATGCGCGCCTGACTCTGGCCGATCGCGAGCGGTTGCTCGGACATCTCGAAGGCACGGGACGCAGCATTCTGGTCGAGCCGGACGCACTACTGACGACCACGCCGAAAGTGCCGGGTCTCGACGGTCGCAAGATGTCGAAGTCCTATGGCAACACCATCGGACTGCGCGAAGATCCCGACTCGGTCATGAAAAAGCTCAAGGCGATGCAGACGGATCCGGCGCGCGTGCGTCGTACGGATCCGGGCGAGCCCGAGAAATGTCCGGTGTGGGATTTCCACAAGATCTACTCGGACGCCGACACCCAAAAATGGGTGGTCGAGGGTTGCCGCAGCGCTGGCATCGGATGTCTCGATTGCAAGAAGCGCGTCGCCGACGTGATGGTGGCCGATATCTCTGCGATCCGTGCCCGCGCCGCGGAGTATCAGGAGAATCGCGACCTCGTGCGCGGCATCATCGCGGAAGGGTGCGAGAAGGCGCGCGACGTGGCGCGTCAGACGCTCGAAGAAGTGCACCAGGCCATGGGCATGAATTATCGATAGCGCGAGGGTGCAACGTTTGCACCTGCTGCCTGACGAATCGAATCCTGCAAGATGAAACCTGACCTCAAACTCATCGAGAACACCGGCTCGCAACTCGAAGCGGAGATGCTCGAGTTCGATCTGCCGCCGCAGCAGCAGGAGATGCCCTTCGCGGTCGTCGAGGGCGAGCCCGTCACTCAGTTACCGCGCGATCTCTATATTCCGCCGGATGCGTTGCAGGTCTTCCTCGAAGCATTCGAAGGCCCGCTCGATCTGCTGCTGTATCTGATCCGCCGCCAGAATCTCGACATTCTCGACATTCCGATCGCCGAGATCACGCGGCAGTACATGAAGTACATCGAGGTCATGTCGGAGCTGCAGCTCGAGCTGGCGGGCGAATATCTGCTCATGGCGGCGATGCTCGCCGAGATCAAATCGCGCATGCTGCTGCCGCGGCCGAGTACGCCTGAAGGTGGCGAAGAAGAAGACCCGCGCGCCGAGCTGGTACGCCGGCTGCAGGAATACGAACGCTTCAAGAAGGCAGCCGAGGACATCGATCTGCTGCCGCGCATGGAACGCGATCACCTGCCGACTTCGATCGAGCTCGTGGAGCGCAAGGTCGTGCGAATCCTTCCGCAGGTCTCGTTGCAGGAAATGCTGCTGGCCTTGAAGGATGTGATGCAGCGCGCCGAGATGTTCGCGCATCACCAGGTGCACAAGGACAAACTGTCCGTTCGCCAGCGCATGTCCGACATCCTGAGCACGCTGCGCAGCACCGCCTTCGTCGAGTTCACGCAGATGTTCCGCGTCGAAGAAGGCCGCATGGGTGTGACGGTCACCTTCAGCGCCATTCTCGAGCTCATGAAGGAAGGCCTGATCGAGATCGTTCAGGCCGAACCGTATGCGCCTCTGCACATTCGACCGTCCTCGGGCACGCGGCATCTGACCGTGGTGAGTGACCAGGATCGAGCCGAATCGAGTGCAGATGCGGAGAACGAAGCGGCGCTGGCGCAACCTGCGCAGCCCGATGAAAACGACATCGACGATGAGGACGACGTTCTCATCGATGAGTTGCCGGACGAAGAGGTGTCCGATTCGGACCAGGCCGCCGAGTCTACGATCGAGACTGGCGATGCACCCGTCGCTCAGGAGGCCGAAGCACTCGACACGTCGGTCGAAGCTAGTGAGATCGTGGATCTCCAATCGGCTCAGGCGCTCGAGGAAGCAGTTCTTGACGATTCGTCAGAAAGCGATGTTGCGTCGGTCGAAGCGACAGCAGAAGCGGTGCTCAATGAGTCTGTGACTGAAGCTTTCGATGCGCCTGTCGCTCAGGAGACCGAAGCGCTCGACGTGTCGGTCGACACAAGTGAGGTCGTGGATCTCCAATCTGCGGAAACGGTCGAGGCAGTTTCAGATGCTTCGTCAGAAAGCGATGTTGCGTCGGTCGAAGCGACAGCAGAAGCGGTGCTCGATGAGTCTGTGATCGAAGCTTCTGAAGCACCTGTCGCGCAAGAGACCGAAGCGCTCGATCTCTCGGTCGAGGCAAGTGAGGTCGTGGATCTCCAATCTGCGGAAACGGTCGAGGCAGTTTCAGATGCTTCGTCAGAAACCGATGTTGCGTCGGTCGAAGCGACAGCAGAAGCGGTGCTCGATGAATCTGTGACCGAAGCTTTCGATGCGCCTGTCGCTCAGGAGACCGAAGCGCTCGACGTGTCAGTCGACACAAGTGAGGTCGCGGATCTCCAATCTGCGGAAGCGCTTCAGGAGCCGGACGCGCACGGCTCTTCAGATAACGATGCTGCTTTGATCGAAGCGACGGAGGCGGCGGCCGAGGATGGTGAGCTTGCTGTCATCGCCGTGGAGGTCGACGCGGACACGAACGTCGCGGATGACGCGCTGAATGACGGCAGCACCGAATCGATGGAGGCGGCGGAAATCGTCGACGCTCATGATGTGGGCGAGGATGAAGTCGCGCCTGTCGCTGACGACGGTGCATTCGACTCGCAAGACGCATCTCGGGAAATGAGTGACACCGCGGCCGTCAGTGCGGGCGATGCAGAGCTAGATTCGCAATCGCTCGATGAGCCTGAGTCGACAGCCACAGACATCGAAGACGAGCCCCAGGAAGCGGAGACTCGCGCTACGCCGGATGCGACTCACGGCCATGCGCATGAGTCTGATCCGGACAAGCGCGGCTGAGCGGGACATCGAACAGGAAGTACTCAGTTCGCCGGCCGCACGCCCGGCGTGAAGCGAGAAATCAATGAACGAACAGGATCTCAAACACATCATCGAGGCGACGCTGCTTGCGGCCGGACGACCTGTGACCAGCCAGCAATTGCTCGATCTGTTCGATGAGCGCGAGCGTCCGACGCCCGAGTTGCTGCAGGCAGCGCTCGCTCTGCTCGCGGCCGACTACGAGACGCGCGGTATTGAACTCGTAGAGGTCGCGAGCGGCTGGCGTATCCAGGTCCGTCCGAGATCCATGGATGTGGTCTCGCGTCTTTGGCAGGAGCGTCCGTCGCGGTACTCGCGCGCATTGCTCGAGACACTGGCGCTCATTGCCTATCGTCAGCCCATCACGCGCAGCGAGATCGAGGAGATCCGCGGCGTGGCGATCAGCTCGACGATCATGCGCACGATGCAGGAGCGCAACTGGATTCGCGTGGTCGGTCATCGCGAAGTCCCCGGCCGTCCGGAACTGCTCGGCACCACGCGCGAGTTCCTCGATTACTTCGGTCTGAAGAGTCTCGACCAACTGCCCACGCTGGCGGATCTGCGCGATGTCGAGAACATCGGCGTGCAGCTGGAATTGCCTGGCGGTGAAGCTGCAGCGCAAGCGGCGGCCTCCGAGGGAGAGACCTCCGAAGCCAGCGCAGAGTCCACTGCAGAAACCAGCGAAGCGGCCACGGAAGAAGCCACTGCGGAGGTCGCAGAGGAGTCCACTGCAGAGTCGACCGAAGAGTCCTCTGAAGAGTCGCCCGAAGAGTTCATTGCGGAGGCCACCGAAGAGGCGAGTGCTGACGAGACTGAGGATGAAGCATCCGCTGAATCCGCGGAGTCCGTCGAGTCCGCCGATGCGTCCACTGAGGGCGATGATCTCGCGGAGGAGGATGAAGACGAGGATGCGGACGATGAGGGCAACTCGGGTTCGGATGCCTCGACGCTCGTCGCCTCCGATGACGAATCCGACGACGCTCGTGAAATGCGGGAACCTCCGGTCGAGCAGAACTGATCGACGGCGCGGGCAACTGCTCGTGCATTTCGGAGCCCCTGAATTTCATGTCTGAGCGCCTACACAAACTCCTCGCACAACACGGTCTCGGCTCGAGGCGCGAACTCGAGAAATGGATGCTCGCCGGGCGGGTGCTGTTGAACGGACGGCCCGCGCAACCGGGCGATCGCTATCAGGAAGGCGACCGGGTTTCCATCGACGGCCAGGATGTCACGGCTCGTCTGCGGGCACAGGACAAGCCCGCGGTGCTGGCGTATCACAAGCCCCAGGGGCAGCCCGTGACCGCGCAGTCCGAGGAGTCGGCGGCGTCGGGCCAAGAGTCCGTGATGGATCGATTGCCAAGGACGCGCGGTTCGCGCTGGCTCGTGATCAATACGATGCAACCCGGCGACAGCGGATTGCTGCTGCTGACGAGCGATGGGCGACTGGCCGACGCGCTACGGCGCCGCTCGGAACAGATTCCTTCCGCTTACGTGGCGCGAGTTCTGGTCCCGACGCCCGAGTTCGACATCGACAGCCTGCCGACACGCGTGCAGTTCAATGATCAGCCGGTGTCGTTCGAACGCATTTTCCCTGCGGGAGGCGAGGGAACGAATCGCTGGTTCCGGGTGGAGGCGGCGCACTCGCATCGACGCGCTGCCGTTCGCGCGTTGTTCGAAACGCACGGCCTCACGGTCAGTCGCGTCATCCAGGTGAAGTACGCGAATCTCGAGCTCTCACGCGAGTTGCCGCGCGGCAAGCATCAGGCCTTGTCCCCACTGCAGGTCGAGGCGCTGTATGAGCTCGCGGGTCTGGAGTTGCCGAAGGTCGACCAGGCACCGCGTCGCGCACCACGCAAAGCCGCGGACCGGCAACGCAAACCTTCGCGTGGCAGGCCTGAGCCAAAAGCCAAGCGAGCGAGCGAGCGGCCCACAAAGAAGCCGCAGCCGCGTCGCGGTTGAGCTACTGGCAGTCGAACGACTGCCCCGAGATTCCCTTGCTGTCGGGCCCGAACAGGTACAGGTAGGGCGCAACGATCGACTCGGGCAACGGCACTGTCTCGCGATTCTCGGCAGGGTAGGCCTGCAGGCGCATGTTCGTGCGCACCTTTCCAGGATTCAGGCTGTTGACGCGAATTCCGGGCTGCTCGAGCTCGTCGGCCAGCATGCGCATCATGCCCTCGCTCGCCCATTTCGAGGCGAGATAGGCCCCCCAGAATGCCTTCGGTTTCGCCACGACACCGCTCGAGGTGAACACGATCGAGGCGTCCTTCGACTTGCGGAGCAGCGGCAGACAGCGCTGTGTCAGGATGAACGGCACGTTGGTGTTGATGTGCATCGTGCGCATCCATTTGGGCACATCGTAGTGTTCGATCGGCGCACGCTCGCCCAGCATTCCGGCGTTGTGCAACAGAACGTCCAGTCGACCGAACTCCTTGTCGATCGCATTCACGAGCGCGTCGTATTCGGCAGGTCCTGCCTTCTCGAGATCGAGCGGCACGATCGAGGGACGTGGTTGTCCCGCAGCCACGATGGCGTCGTACACGGCTTCCAGCCGCTTCACGTTACGGCCATGGAGAATCACCTGTGCACCGTGAGATGCCGCCGCTTTCGCAACGGCGCGGCCGATGCCATCGCTCGCACCGGTAATGAGAATGATGCGATCGCGAAGCAGATCGGCGGGAGCGGTATAGGTGCGGGGATCCATGAGTTAATGAGTAATGAGCAAGGAGTAATGAGCAATGCGGAAATGAGCGGCTCGTAATGGGAAGTGCGGCGGGGCAGATGCGGCGATGTTTCTGACGCATCACTCTTCACCCATCACCCATCACTCAGCTTCCTGGCTGCTCGCCATGCAACCCAGGGTTTCTCGATCGGACCGAGATCGTGGCGTTGCGTTGCGACGTCGTAGCCGCGGCGGGCGATGCGCCTGACGAGCTGTCTGTGCAGGGCACCCAGGACAAAAACGGGGCGCAAGTATGCCTTCGCGAGGGCCGGATCAGCTACTTCCAGTTCGAGCTCGGTCTCGATGCGTGGGACGAAGCGTTCGAGCACGTTCCGGAGGGCGGGCTTCACTTCCTTTGCGCGCAGGTCTTCGAGGCTGACGTTGTCGCGCTCGAGCTCATCGAGCGGCAGGTACATGCGGCCGTCGTAAGCATCCTGCCGAAGATCGCGCAGGATTTCGGCCTGCCGGATTCCCGTACCGATCCGACGGGCGAATTCGCTGACCGCGATGTCCTCGGGGCCGTTCGAAAGTACCGCCGCAATCAGCTCCTGCACGATGCCGCCGCTGCGTGAGCAGTACGAACGCAACTCGCGATCGTTCAGATACGTCATCCGCACCAGATCCATATCAGCAGCCACGATCAGCTCGTGGAGCCGCGAAAAGCGTTTGCGATCGAAGCCCGCTCGCGCGGCGAGAATATGTGTTGCCGGATGCTGAGGGTTGTTATTGACCAGGCGATCGATTTCCTGACGCCACCATTGCAGGCGGGTGTGGGCGACATCGTGATTCGCGCTTTGCGCCGATTCGCGAATCTCCGCGTCGATCACATACAGGGCTGTGACCACGTCGCGATCCGCAGGCTCGGTGTAGAGCAGAGCGAAGTAGCGCATCGAGCCTGCCGGCGCGGCCCGATTCACGAGGGAGTCGTCGAGAGAGGAAATAGGTGTGACCACAGCAATCACAGAGAACACGAAAGTGACGATCGAGAGAACAAAGCGACGAATCCACCCAATGCGGTGAGCGTTTTGTGCTCTATGTGTTCTTTGCGGCTACTCCTCATGTCTTGATCCCTGGTTTGGAAGTCGGCTCCGGCAACCCCTCGAGCTCCAGTTGGCTCTCGGGTTCGCGCAACTGCGGGTCCCGCGCGAGCTTGTCGATGGGCTCCATGGGCTCGATCTCCTTCTCGGGACGCACGCCGAGTTCAGTGAACTTGCGCGCGCCGGGCAGGACCTGCCGTTCGAGCGAGCCGACCGCGCTGTTGAACGCATCGACGCTCAGTCCGAGATTGCGCCCTAGCCGACTCAGATGTCCGGTGAACACTGCGAGTCGCTTGTACAGGTCCTCCGCCAGCGTCCGAATCGTTTCCGCGTTCTGCGCCAGCGCCATCTGCCGCCATCCATACGCAACTGTTTTGAGCAGCGCGACGAAGCTCGAGGGTGTGGCGATGATGACGTCCTGACGGATCGCATCCTCGAGCAGGTTCGGCTGCTCGGCCAGGGCGGCCGACAGGAATTGATCGCCCGGGATGAAGAGGATCACGAAGTCGGGGCTGGTCTCGAACTGATTCCAGTAGCTCTTGGCGCCCAGCTGCCGGACCCGCTCCGCGAGGCCCTGCGCATGACGACGCAATGCCACCGCGCGCTGCTCGTCGGTGGCCGCATCCACCGCTTCGAGATAGGCATCGAGCGGCGTTTTCACATCGACGACGAGATCGCGACCGTCGGGCATGTGCACGACCATGTCAGGACGCAGATTGCCCTGTTCGGTGCGCACGTGGACCTGCTCGCTGAAATCGCAGTGCTCCACCATGCCCGCAAGCTCGGCGAGTCGCCGTAGCGTCATCTCGCCCCATTGACCGCGCACTTCCGGTCGGCGCAGGGCATTCACGAGCGTCCGCGTCTCCCGCTGCAGCGCTTGCTGGCCGAGCGTCACCGATTCGATCGAACTGCGCAGACTGCCGAAGCTTTCCGCGCGTTCTTTTTCGATGCGCAGGATCTGCTGTTCGGTCTTGCTCAGCGCTTCGCGGATCGGTGCAAGCATGGTTTCGATCGCTTTCTCTCGCTGCGTCAGCGCAGCGACCGCGGTTTGCTGGTGCTGACCCAGGTGCTCGCGCGCGAGCTTGAGAAAGACTTCGCTGTTGGAACGCAGCGATGCGCCGGCGACCGCATCGAAGTTGGCCTGCAGACGTTCCATGGCACGTTCGAGCGAGGCCTGGCGCTCGCGTTCGAGCTGCTCCTCGGCCTTGACCTGCGACCTGAGGACCGCCAGTTCGAGATGCAGCGTCTCGCTTTTCTTACGTGAGGCGAAGGAAACGACGAGCGCGCCGATCAATCCACCGAACAGCAGACAAATGAGGGCGAGGAACAAGGGAGAAAGTGCAGTCACGTCGAGTCCGTCAGGCGGCGCGTTGGAGATGCATCATGTAGTTGACGCTCACATCGGAGCTGAGGCTTGCGACACCGCGTAACGGGTCGTAGGCAAGCCCGCGCAGATCGAGCATCTCCAGCTGGGCTTCGCGAGCCCACCGTGCGAGTTCCGAAGGGCGGATGAAGCGCGAGTAGGTGTGGGTGCCACGCTCGAGCAGATTCAGCACGTACTCAGCGCCGACGATCGCGAAGAGCCAGGATTTGAGATTGCGGTTCAATGTCGAGAGCACGACGTGACCGCCTGGCTTTACGAGCGCATGCAGTGCACGAAGTACGCTGGTCGGATCGGGAACGTGCTCGAGCATTTCCAGACAGGCGACCACGTCGTACGACCCCGGTTCCTGGGCAGCATGTTCTTCGGCGCTTTGTTTCAGATAGCGGACCGCGAGAGCGGATTCGAGCGCGTGCAGCTCAGCTACTTCGATCGTCGAGGCGCCGAGATCGATGCCCGTGACGTTGGCCCCGCGACGGCATAGCGCTTCGCTCAGCAGTCCGCCGCCGCAGCCGACGTCGAGCACGCGCTTGCCCGCAAGAGCGCCCACGCGCATCTCGATATAGGAGAGCCGCACGGGATTGAGCACGTGCAAGGGGCGAAACGCGCCGTTGGGATCCCACCAGCGTTGAGCGGTGGATTCGAAGCGTGCGATCTCGGCAGGATCGTGATTCACAGCGACAGTCATGAGGTCTCCTTAAACACGGCTCGCGGCGATGCGCTCCTGCCAGCGTTGAGCCCGGGCGAGAACGTCGTCGAGTTCGATGTGGACGGGCCTTCCGGCCGCAACCAGCTGGCGTCCGGCGACCCACACGTCGCTGACCTGATCGCGCGATACGGAATACACGATGTGCACGGCCGGGTCGTAGACGGGCTGAGTGTGAGCTCGGGCCAGATCGATGCAACACAGATCCGCCGATTTGCCAGGCTGCAGCGATCCGATCTCCTCGGTCAGTCCGAGTGCACCGGCACCTCCCAGCGTTGCCGCGCGCAGCCATTCGTGCGCGTTCATCGCACTGTGGGCTTCGATGCGACGTCCAGCGCCAGCGGCGAGGAGGGCGGCCGTCCGCATCTCATCGAGCAGACTCAAATCGTTGTTGCTCGCTGCGCCGTCCGTTCCCAATGCTATGTTCATGCCGCGCGCATGCATGCTGCCGATCGGACTGACGCCGTTGCCGAGCTTGAGATTCGACTGCGGACAATGAATCACATGGATGCCCGCGCGAGCTGCAAGGTCGAGCTCCTCTTCCTCTACATGGACGAAATGCACGGCGCCGAGTAGCGGAGAGATCAGGCCGATCCGCTCCAGGCGGGCGATCGTGCGTTCACTGGCCGAAGCGGCGTCGCTGCGACTTTCATTCACATGAAGAGTGACGGGCAGTTCGAGCTCATCGGCGGCGCGACGCACTCGCATCAGGGTCTCGTCGCTGATCTCGGCTGGATTCGCGGGTGCGAAGGCAGTGGTGATCAACGGGTCGGCGCGATAGTCGTCGTGCAACTGCAGACCTTTCTCGAAGCACTCATCCGCCGAGCCGGACCAGAGGGTAGGGGTGTCCATGACCGGCAATCCCACGCATGCGCGGATACGCAGCGAGGAGGCCGTCTGTGCCACCACTTCAGGAAACAGGTGCACGTCGGCGAAACAGGTGGTGCCGCTCGTCAGCATGTCCGCGATCGCAAGCTCGGTGCCATCGCGCACGTACTCGGCGTCCATCCAGCGTTGTTCGAGCGGCCCGATCTGCACTGTCAGCCACTGACCGAGCGAGCTGCTTTCCGCAGCTCCGCGCAGAAGCGCCATGGCTGCGTGGGTGTGAGCATTGACGAGACCGGGAAGGACGACGTGCGAGGGACGGTCGATCCGCTCACGGGCCGTGAAACGCAGCAAAGCCTCCTGTTCCGGTTCGATCGCAACGATCCGTCCCTGTCGAACGGCGATCGCGTGGCGTTCGAGCACCCGTCCGGACGGCTCGATCGGAATGACCCAGCGCGCCGTGATCAGCGTATCGACGTGTTCCATGCAGTGAGGATTTGCCCGGGAAAATACGCGGCGCTCGATTGCCCGCAACAGGCCGCGAGTATAGCTGGCAAAGGGTCGCAGCAGTTCGGCCGAAACGCGCCGCTGTGGTACCATTCGGCACTTTATTACCCCGGGTTTGAGCTGCGGTTTCGCCTTCGCGAAAGCACGGCTGCGCGGGACTAGAAAACGTACCGTCGGGGGATTCGAGGGCACCGGCTCACAGGAGCGTCGACCCGCGGATTCACCGGCCGAACACGAGTCGAACCCTACAAGATGGCTGAAATCGCGCGCGAAATATTGCACGTCAATCTCGAAGACGAGATGCGCAAGTCGTATCTCGACTATGCGATGAGCGTCATCGTTGGGCGTGCGCTCCCCGATGTACGCGACGGGCTGAAGCCGGTGCATCGGCGCATCCTGTTTGCCATGCACGAAAGCAATAACGTGCAATCGCGGCCTTACGTGAAGTGCGCGCGCGTCGTCGGTGACGTGCTGGGTAAATACCATCCGCACGGTGATACCTCGGCGTACGACGCGCTCGTGCGCATGGCCCAGAGCTTCTCGATGCGCTATGCGCTCGTGGACGGGCAGGGCAACTTCGGCTCGATCGACGGCGATGCGCCGGCCGCATATCGATACACCGAATGCCGCATGACCTCGCTTTCCTCCGAGCTGCTCGCCGACATCGATCGCGAGACGGTGGATTTCGTCGACAACTACGACGGCAAGGAACAGGAGCCGACGGTTCTTCCGACGCGCGTTCCGAACCTGCTGATCAACGGCTCGTCGGGCATCGCGGTCGGCATGGCGACGAACATTCCGCCCCACAATCTGGGCGAAGTGGTGAGCGCCTGCATCGCCTTGATCGAAGATCCCGAGCTGTCCATTGCGGGCTTGATGCAGCACATCCCGGGACCGGATTTCCCGACCGGCGGCATCATCAACGGCTCGCGCGAGATCGTGAACGCGTATGTCGGCGGCCGCGGTCGCATCTACGTCCGCGCACGCACCGAAATCGAGGAAGACGAGCGGGGTCGCCAGGCGATCATCGTCACCGAGCTGCCGTTCCAGGTGAACAAGGCCCGACTGATCGAGCGTATCGCAGAGCTCGTGCGCGAGAAGGTCATCGATGGCATCGCGGGCGATGGCCTGCGCGATGAGTCGGACAAGGACGGCATGCGCATCGTGATCGAGCTGAAGCGCGGCGAAGTCGCCGATGTGCTGCTGAACAATCTCTACAAGCACACGCCGCTCGAATCCGTCTTCGGCATCAACATGGTCGCCCTGCAGGATGGCCAGCCGAAGCTGTTCAATCTCAAGGAGATGCTGGAGGCCTTCCTTCGTCATCGCCGCGAAGTCGTCACTCGTCGGACGATCTTCGATCTGCGCAAGGCTCGCGAGCGCGCCCATATCCTCGAAGGCCAGGCCGTCGCATTGGCCAACATCGACGAAGTGATTGCCACGATCAAAGCCTCGCCCACACCTGCCGAAGCAAAGGTCGCCCTGATGGGGCGGGTGTGGCCATCAGGCTCGGTTCCGCAGATGCTCGAGCGCGCGGGCCAGGTCGTGACGCGTCCCACAGGACTGTCTGAACAGTTCGGGCTCGTCGAGGGTGGCTACCGGCTTTCAGATGTCCAGGCACAGGCGATTCTCGATCTGCGTCTGCATCGTCTCACGGGCCTGGAGCAGGACAAGATCTGGGCCGAGTTCCAGGAGCTGCTCGCACAGATCAAGGATCTCGAAGACATCCTCGCGCGGCCGGAGCGGCTGCTCGCCGTCATCCGGGCCGAGCTCGAAGAGATTCGCGCGAAGTACGGCGACAAGCGTCGTACCGAGATCAATCAGGATCATTCGGATCTGACGATCGAGGATTTGATCGAGCAGCAGGACGTCGTCGTGACGCTCTCGCACGGCGGCTATGCGAAGGCGCAACCGGTCACGGCCTATCAGGCGCAGCGTCGCGGCGGTCGCGGCAAGGCGGCGACGGCGGTGAAGGACGAAGACTTCGTCGACAAGCTGTTCGTCGCCAACACGCACGATACCCTTCTGTGCTTCTCCAGCACCGGCAAGATGTATTGGCTGCGCGTCTATCAGCTGCCTCAGGCGAGCCGCGGCTCGCGCGGTAAGCCGATCGTAAATCTGCTGCCGCTGCAGGAAGGCGAGCGCATCAACGCGGTGCTGCCCATCCATGAGTTCGAAGAGAACAAGTTCGTGTTCATGGTCACGGCCAACGGCACGGTGAAGAAGACCTCGCTCGAAGCGTTCTCGCGTCCGCGTCAGGCCGGCATCATCGCGATCGAGCTGGATCAGGGCGATCGGCTGGTTGGGGTCGATATCACCGATGGCAGGAAGGACGTCATCCTGTGCTCCAGCAGCGGCAAGGCGATCCGCTTCAAGGAAGACGACGTACGCCCGATGGGACGCAATGCGGCGGGCGTGCGCGGCATTCGCCTTCCCGAAGGCGAGGAAGTCATTTCCCTCATCACGCTCGAGAACGAAGGCACGGTGCTGGTCGCGTCCGAGAACGGCTACGGCAAACGTACGCCGATCGAGGACTTCCCGGTGCACGGACGTGGCGGTCAGGGCGTCATTGCGCTGCAGATCAGCGAGCGCAACGGCCGCATGGTCGGTGCGTTGCTCGTCAGGCCCGACGATGAAGTCATGCTGATCAGCTCGAACGGTACGCTGGTGAGAACACCGGTCAGCGAAATTTCCGAGCAGGGTCGCAACACACAGGGCGTTCGACTCATTCGTCTGGATGACGGCGATCGTCTCGTTGGCCTCGAGCGCATCATTGCCGAAGGCGGTGACGGCGAAGAGGGCGGCGAGTCCGCGGACGCCTGATCGTCATCACGTTTCATTTCATACAGGCTTCATCCCATGCGCGTTTACAACTTCAGCCCCGGTCCGGCCGTTCTGCCCCTCGAAGTTCTCGAGCAGGCACGCGAGGAGTTGCTCGATTGGCGCGGCACGGGCATGTCGGTGATGGAGATGAGCCATCGCGGCAAGGCGTTCATTTCGATCGCTGAGCAGGCCGAGGCCGATCTTCGTGAACTGCTCGCCATTCCAGCCAACTACAAAGTCCTGTTCCTGCAGGGCGGCGCAACGGCGCAGTTTGCGGGGATTCCCTTGAATCTGACCGGCCCGGACAGCGTCGTCGACTACGTGAACACGGGTGCCTGGTCCAAGAAGGCGATCGGCGAAGCGAAGCACTATTGCAAGGTGAACGTGGCGGCGGACGCGGGCGAGCCGTACTGCTCGATTCCTGCCATCGATGGCTGGAAGCGCACGCCGGATGCGGCCTATCTGCATTACACGCCGAACGAAACGATCGGCGGCGTCGAGTTTCATTTCGTACCCGATACCGGCGGCGTGCCGCTGGTGGCCGATATGTCTTCGACGATTCTGTCGCGGCCGATCGACGTGTCGAAGTTCGGCATCATCTATGCCGGCGCCCAGAAAAACATCGGACCAGCAGGTCTTACGCTCGTGATCGTGCGCGACGATCTGCTGGGCAAGGCGCGTCCTGCGACGCCGGCGTTCATGGATTTCGCCGCGATGGCGAAAGAGGGCTCGATGCTGAATACGCCGCCCACCTATGCCTGGTATATGGCCGGGCTCGTCTTCCAATGGTTGAAGCGTAAAGGCGGATTGAAAGGCATGGGCGAGATCAACAAGGCCAAGGCCGAGTTGCTTTACAGCACCATCGACAGCTCGGGGTTCTATAAGAATCCGGTCGCCAAGGACGCACGCTCGTGGATGAACGTGCCGTTCACGCTCGCCAAGCCGGAGCTGGACAAGACGTTCATCGCCGAAGCCAAAGAAGCTGGACTCGTGACCCTCGAAGGTCACCGCTCCGTCGGCGGCATGCGAGCCAGCCTCTACAACGCAATGCCGATGGAAGGCGTGAAGGCGCTCGTCGATTTCATGAAGCATTTCGCGAGCAAGCACGGATGAGCTTCAAGATCCTCACGCTGAACAACATCTCGGTGCGAGGTCTCGAACGCCTGCCGCGTGATCGCTACGAGGTCGCCTCCGAGATCGGTAACCCGGATGCCGTGCTCGTGCGATCCGCACTCATGCACGACATGACGTTGCCGGCGAGCGTGAAGGCGATCGGTCGGGCAGGGGCTGGCACGAACAACATCCCGGTTGCGAAGTATTCGAAGCTCGGCATACCGGTGTTCAACGCGCCGGGCGCGAATGCCAACGCGGTCAAGGAACTGGTCATCGCGGGCATGTTCCTGGCTGCCCGCAACATCTGCCAGGCGTGGGAATACGTGCGCGGGCTCAAAGGCTCGGATCATGAGCTCGAAGAGCTGGTCGAGAAGGGTAAGAAGAAGTACGTCGGCTACGAACTGCCGGGACGCACGCTGGGTGTCGTCGGGCTCGGCGCCATCGGCGTCGAGGTCGCGAACACGGCACACGCGCTAGGCATGAAAGTGCTGGGTTTCGATCCCCAGATCACCGTGCAGCGCGCGTGGCAATTGTCATCAGGCGTGGAGCAGGCCCTCTCGCTCGACGATCTGTTTTCGCGCTGCGACATGATCACCGTGCATGTGCCGCTTCTGGATGCGACGCGAGGCCTGGTCAATGCGAGCCGCCTGCGCTTGATGAAATCCGCTGGCGTCATTTTGAATTTCGCGCGAGCGGGCATCGTCGATGAAGCAGCGGTGATCGAGGCGCTCGACAGCGGCAAGCTCGGTGCCTACATCTGCGATTTTCCAAGCGCGAAGATCAAGGAGCATTCGAAGGTGGTGGCGCTTCCTCATCTTGGGGCCTCCACGGAAGAAGCCGAAGAGAACTGCGCGATCATGGTGGCGGAGACCCTGCGCGACTTTCTCGAGAACGGCAACGTCCGGCACAGCGTGAATTTTCCGGAAGCGATATTGCCGCGCACTGCGGGCGCGACGCGTATCGCCATTGCCAACGAGAATGTTCCGAACATGGTCGGTCAGATCTCCACTGCATTGGCAGCGGACAAGCTGAACATCGCGGATCTATTGAACAAGTCGCGCGGCGATCTCGCCTATACGTTGATCGATGTCGACGGCCCCGTGCCGGAACAGACGATTCAGCGATTGAACGAGATCGAAGGCGTGCTCAGCGTGCGCAAGGTGTGATGGTGGCGAAGGCATCGAAGAAAAAGAAGGCAACGAAGCCGGCGAGTGCGGAGAAGCCCGCGGGCGGACTGCAGTCGCTGCGTGATCGCATCGACACGGTCGACGAGCAGATTCATGCACTCCTGAACGAGCGCGCACGCATCGCGCAGGAAGTCGGTGCATCGAAGGCGGCGCAGGGCGTGCATACGGCTGATTTCTATCGACCGGAGCGCGAGGCCCAGGTTCTTCGCAAAGCGATCGAACGCAATCAGGGGCCGCTTCGCAACGAAGAAATCGTGCGATTGTTTCGCGAGATCATGTCCGCGTGCCTGGCTCAGGAGGAACCGCTCAAAGTGGCATTTCTCGGTCCCGAAGGCACCTTCTCGCAGCAGGCGGTGCTGAAGCATTTCGGTCACTCGGTACGCGCGCTGCCGATGGGCGAGATTCGCGAGGTCTTCGAGGAAGTGCAGGCAGGCCATGCCGACTTCGGCGTAGTGCCCATCGAGAACTCGACCGAGGGCACCGTGAACAACACCCTCGACATGTTCCTGATTTCGCCGCTCAAGATCTGCGGCGAGGTGGAACTGCGCATCCATCAACATCTGATGGGCAGGATGACCGGGCTGCCCAGCATCCGACGCATCTGTTCTCACCAGCAGTCGCTGGCGCAATGCCGTCAATGGCTCGATGAGCATCTGCCGGGCATCGAGCGCATCGCTGCAAGCAGCAATGCCGAAGCGGCGCGACGCGCTCGCGATGAGGAGGGCACAGCTGCCATCGCGGGTCAGACCGCGGCTGAGGTCTACGGCCTCAATCTCATTGCCCACGATATCGAGGACCGGCCCGATAACACCACGCGCTTTCTGGTCATTGGCCGCAAGCTGTTCAATCCGAGCGGCAACGACAAGACGACCTTGTTGTTCTCTGCGGGCGATACCCAATCGCCCGGCACACTGCATCGGCTGCTCACGCCGCTGGCGCGCAACAACATCAGCATGACCCGCATCGAGTCACGTCCTTCGCGTAAGCACAAATGGGACTACGTGTTCTTCATCGACGTGCAGGGCCACGCAAGCGAGCCGCCGCTCAAACAGGCCCTCGATGCACTCAAGAAGGAAGCTTCGCTCTTCAGAGTGCTGGGATCCTATCCGTGCGCTGTCCTATAGCGGGCCGACGAGTCGCTGGTCACTAGTCTGCCAGCGAGATGTTCAATTCCTTGTCCGGCTAGCAGACTAGCTGTCTAGCCCAACCAGCTACATTCTCATATGTCCTTCGACCCTTCCAAACTTGCTGCTCCGTCGGTTCGTACGCTTGCTCCTTACGTGCCGGGGAAACCCATTGAAGAGCTCGAGCGTGAGTACGGCATCAGCGACATCGTCAAACTCGCCTCCAACGAGAATCCGTTGGGACCAGGATCGCAGGCCCGCGCAGCGATGGCCCAGGCGCTGCAGGAGATCGGGCTGTACCCGGATGGCGGCGGATTTGCGCTGAAGCAGGCGCTGGCGGCCAAGCATGGCTGTGCGCCCGAGTGCATCACGCTGGGCAACGGTTCGAACGATGTCCTGGTGATGCTCGCGGAAGCATTCCTCACACCCGAAACCGAGGCGGTGTATTCGCAGTTTGCGTTCGCCGTGTATCCGATCGCAGTGCAGGCCGTCGGCGCCGTGGCGCGTGTCGCCAATGCATATCCTGCCGATCATGCGATGGCGCTCGGTCACGATCTCGATGCGATGCGCGCGCTCGTGACCGACCGAACGCGTCTGGTGTTCGTGGCGAATCCGAACAATCCGACCGGAACGTGGGTCGATGCGCAGCCGCTGCGAAGCTTCATTGCCTCCCTGCCGCAATCGACACTGGTCGTCGTCGATGAGGCCTACATCGAGTACGTCGAAGACGACTCGTTCCCCGACACCAGCCGATGGCTCGCGGAATTCCCGAATCTGGTCGTAACGCGCACCTTCTCGAAGGCATATGGCCTCGCAGGTCTGCGAGTCGGCTATGCGCTGTCCAGTCCGGGTGTTGCGGGATTGCTGAACCGCGTGCGTCAGGCGTTCAACGTGAATTCCATTGCACTCGCAGCGGCGCGCGCTGCATTGGGAGATCGCGAGCACCTGCAGCGCTCGATCGAGTTGAATCGCAGAGGCATGCAGCAGCTCGAGCGTGGCCTCGATGCGCTCGGTGTGCGTCACATCCCTTCACGAGGCAATTTCATCCTGGTCGACTGCGCCAAGCCTGCAGGACCGGTCTACGAATCGATGCTGAGGCAGGGCGTGATCGTCCGTCCCGTGGGCAACTATCAACTGCCCACGTATCTGCGTCTCACTATCGGGACCGAAGCGCAGAATGAGCGAATGCTTGGGGCATTACGCACTGCGCTCACGGGCGAGAGCGCGCGATCGTAATCCGTAAATGGATGCAACCGCGCTGATATCCTTGCTTCGTTTACGCTTTCCCACTCTCAACTGAAGGCCATGTCTCACTACGTCGTTCAACCTGCTTCAGGAACTGCCGGCACCATCCGCGTCCCTGGCGACAAGTCCGTTTCTCATCGCGCGATGATGTTGGGCGGTATCGCCGAAGGCGTCACTGAAGTCCGCGGCTTTCTCGAGAGCGAGGATTGTCTCGCGACGATGAATGCCATGGCGGCGCTCGGCGTGAAGATCGAACGTCCGGGTCCGCAGGAGGTTCGCGTTCACGGCGTGGGAATGCACGGGCTCAGGGGCGTCGATCATCCGCTCGACATGGGTAATGCCGGCACCGCAATGCGTCTGATGACGGGTCTTTTGAGCGGTCAGCAGTTCGACAGCGTCCTGGTCGGTGATGCATCGCTCATGCAACGGCCGATGGAGCGCGCAGCCAAACCGCTGCGGGAAATGGGTGCGCGAATCGATACCTTGAATGGCAAGCCGCCGGTGCGGATCACGGGCGGCGCAAGCCTGCAGGGCATCCGCTATGCGCTGCCGGTCGCGAGCGCCCAGGTCAAATCCGCGATCCTGCTCGCTGGCCTCTATGCCAAAGGTCCCACGACGGTCATCGAACCGGCCGTCACGCGCGATCACACCGAGCGGATGCTGACGGGCTTCGGCTGCCCGGTGGCGTCCTCGAGCGGTGAGGTCACCTTGCAGCCGCCTGCGAAGCTCACCGCATGCTCGCTCGACGTGCCCGGCGATTTCTCGTCATCCGCATTCTTCCTGGTGGCGGGATCGATCGCTCGCGCCGGTCTGACGATCCAGGGTGTAGGCATCAATCCGACACGCACGGGGCTCCTGGACATCCTGGCCCTCATGGGCGCGGATCTGCGCGTCACGAACCATCGCACTGCCGGTGCCGAACCAGTCGCCGATATCCAGGTGAATCCGGTGAGGCTCAAAGGCATCCACGTGCCGGAGCATCTCGTTCCCCTTGCGATCGATGAGTTCCCCGCGCTGTTCATTGCTGCCGCGTGTGCGGAAGGCGAGACGATCGTGACAGGCGCCGAGGAGCTGCGCGTGAAGGAAAGCGACCGCATCGCCGTCATGGCGGAGGGCCTCAGGGCCCTGGGCGTGCAGTGCGAGGTGCTGCCCGACGGCATGCGCATTCAGGGACGGCCGGACGGCCCTGCGTTCAGTGGCGGGAAGATCGCCAGCCATGGGGATCACCGTATTGCGATGTCGTTCACCGTCGCGAGCCTGCGGGCCTCCGGTGCCATCGAAATCGCCGACGTCGCGAATGTGGCGACCTCGTTCCCTGGGTTCGTGGGCATCGCCCGCCAAGCCGGGCTCGATGTAACCGAGCATCGTTGATGTCGGCTACGCGCGTACCCAAATAGGTTGAACGGGTTTCTGGCGCCTTCCGCTTGCTGGTAAAAGGCATTCGTGACTAACGAATCTTCGTCCGTACCCGTCCTGACCATCGATGGCCCCAGCGGATCCGGTAAAGGGACCGTGGCGCGGCAGGTGGCCGAACGGCTGGGATGGCATTTGCTGGATAGCGGCGCCTTGTACCGATTGGTGGCATTCGCCGCGCTGAAGCGGGGAGCGGCGCTCAATGACGAGGCATCAGCCGCCCGCATCGCGAGGGATCTGGAGGTCCGATTCGGCTCGGATGAGCGAGGCGAGGAGCAGATCTGGCTGGAAGGGACCGAGGTCAGCCGCGAAATCCGCACGGAACGCGCTGGTGATGGCGCCTCGCAGGTGGCCGCATTGCCCGCGGTCCGGGCCGCGCTTCTGGACAGACAGAGGGCTTTTTCGATCGCCCCGGGCCTCGTGGCCGATGGCCGCGACATGGGAACGGTCGTTTTCCCGGACGCCAGGCTCAAGATTTATCTGACGGCAAGCGCTGAAGAACGGGCTCGTCGCCGCTATAAGCAGTTGAAAGACAAGGGGGTCGGTGCTAACCTCGCCGCCCTTTCGCAGGAGATCGCCGAGCGCGATCGGCGCGACGCAAGCCGCCCGATTGCCCCACTCAGGCCCGCCGACGACGCTCTCGTCATAGATTCCACCTCTATGAGCATCGATGCGGTGGTCACGCGCGTGCTCGAGCTGGCCGCCCAACGATTTCACGCGAAGTAGTATTTCAGGCGCTAGGCCCCAGGCACTAGGCGCTGGGTTCGGAAAAGCCGCATGTCATTGCATGCGCCGGACCTAGAGCCTAGTGCCTGGGGCCTAGCCCCTTTTCTCGGAAGGTGTCGTACCGGACGTGCGACTGATTTCAACAACCCCTCGCTGTCGATGGATCGCGGCAAGGATCAGCGGGTCCAAAGTGACCCCGGAAGTACTCATGACCGAAAGTTTTGCTCAGATGTTCGAAGAGAGCCTGGCCTCCCAGAAGATCAAGCCGGGCGCCATTCTCAATGCTCAGGTGATGGAAGTCGGTGAGGACTTCGTCATCGTCAACGCGGGCCTCAAGAGCGAGGCTGTCATCTCCGTCGATCAGTTCAAGAATGAACGCGGCGAGATCGAAGTCGCAGCAGGCGATACCGTTGAAGTCGCACTCGACAGCGTCGAGGACGGCTCGGGCGAAACGCGTCTGTCGCGTGAGAAGGCCAAGCGCGCCCGCACCTGGGCACGTCTCGAACAAGCATTCGAGAAGCAGGAAGTCGTCAAGGGCATCATCAACGGTCGCGTCAAAGGCGGCTTCACGGTCGAAATCGACTTCGTCCGCGCGTTCCTTCCCGGATCGCTCGTCGACGTTCGCCCCGTTCGCGATCCTTCCTACCTGGAAGGCAAAGTTCTCGAATTCAAAGTCATCAAGCTCGATCAGAAGCGCAACAACGTTGTCGTTTCGCGTCGCGCCGTCGTCGAGCAGGAATATAGCGCCGAGCGCTCGGAACTGCTCGAGAAGCTGCAGGAAGGCGCCGTGGTGCGCGGCTCGGTCAAGAACCTCACCGACTACGGTGCGTTCGTCGACCTGGGCGGCATCGATGGCCTGCTGCACATCACGGACATGGCGTGGAAGCGCGTCAAGCATCCGTCCGAAGTCGTCAACGTGGGCGATGAGATCGATGTGCGCATCCTGAAGTTCGACCGTGAACGTCAGCGTGTCAGCCTCGGTATCAAGCAGCTCGGCAACGATCCGTGGCAGAACATCGCCCGTCGTTATCCGACCGGTACGCGTCTGTTCGGCAAGGTGACCAACATCGCCGACTACGGCTGCTTCGTCGAAATCGAAGAAGGCGTGGAAGGTCTGGTGCACGTCTCCGAGATGGACTGGACGAACAAGAACGTCAGCCCCTCGAAGGTCGTTCACATCGGTCAGGAAGTGGAAGTCATGGTGCTCGACATCGACGAAGAGCGCCGTCGTATTTCCCTCGGCATCAAGCAGTGCCAGTCGAACCCCTGGAAGGATTTCGGCGACAACTTCAACCGCGGCGATCGCGTCAGCGGCCAGATCAAGTCGATCACCGACTTCGGCATTTTCATCGGCCTGTCCGGTGGCATCGATGGTCTCGTGCACCTCTCCGACATCTCCTGGGACATCCCGGGCGAAGAGGCGGTGCGCAATTACCAGAAGGGTCAGCAGGTCGAAGCCATGGTGCTGTCGATCGATCCGGAACGTGAGCGCATTTCGCTGGGCATCAAGCAGCTGGCGAAGGATCCGTTCTCGACCTGGATCGCCGAGCATCCGAAGGGCACGATCGTGAGGGGCAAGGTGCGCGAAGTGGACGCCAAGGGCGCCATCATCGACCTCGGCGGCGGCGTGGAAGGCCATCTGCGTGCATCCGAGCTGTCGCGTGATCGCGTGGAAGATGCCCGCACCGTGCTCAAGGTCGACGACGAAGTGGAAGCCAAGTTCACGAACGTCGATCGCAAGAGCCGCACCATTGCGCTGTCGATCAAGGCAAAGGAAATCCACGAAGAGAACGAAGCCGTGCAGGGTTACCGCGCCGGCGAGTCCTCGAGTGGCACCAGCCTTGGCGATCTGCTCAAGGAGCACATTGGCGGTCAGGACAACTAATCGAAAGGGCTGCTGGGCGCTGGACTGCTGGGCTATAGGTCAGAAGGGGGTGGATTCGCTCCTCTCTGGCCGGCGGCCCAGGGCCCAGCAGCCCAGGGCCCGTGTTCAAGAACAACAACGGGCCCGAGCATGACCAAATCGGAACTCATCGAGCTCATTGCAGCCAAGCAGAAGCATCTGCCCGCCAAGGATGTGGAGCTGGCCGTCAAACAGATCCTCGAGATCATGAGCGACGCCCTGGCTCAGGGTAATCGCATCGAGATCCGCGGGTTCGGCAGCTTCTCGCTGCATTTCCGGCCGCCGCGGCAGGGTCGCAATCCGAAGACGGGCGAGACCGTGGCGCTCTCGGGGAAGAACGTTCCTCATTTCAAACCCGGCAAGGATTTGCGCGAACGCGTCAACGAAGGTGCGGATAACGCCATCCGCGACTGAAGAGGCCCGATTCCATGCGGCGCTTCTTGTTCCGACTCTTTCTGGTGCTCGCCGCCCTGGTGGCACTTCTTCTTAGTGCGATGAATGCACAGCAGGTCGATATCGAGCTGGCATTCGTTCGCTTCTCCGCCCCGCTCGGGGTCATTCTCGTCGTGGTGTTCGCACTGGGCCTGCTGGCCGGGCTCGCGCTGCGCGTCTATTGGATTGCTGAACTTCTCAACGAGCGCGGTCGATTGCGGCGTGCATTACGCACCGCAGAGGCCAGTGCACGCAGCGCTGCCGCCACCGCACGCAGCACGGCCGTAACGACCCAGAATTCTGCTCCGAGGAGCTGACTGCTCCGGCGATCATTTCTCGGGATCGCCGCCAGATATTCGCATCCGCGCCCGCTCTCGCCTCGGGCAGCATGTCTTGCGTGTCCAGCCATCGGCTGGTTCTCACGGATCGACACACGCATATCGACACACAAGGAGAGTTCCATGTCCAAGGTTTCCATGTCCCTCGTCACACGCCGTGCCGTACATATCCTGATCGCGAGCCTCGCGCCCATGCTCGTCTGGGCAGGTCCTGTCGACATCAACAAGGCGGACGCCGCCACAATTGCCAAGGAACTGCAGGGCATCGGGCTCAGCAAGGCGCAGGCAATCGTCGCGTACCGCGAGAAGAACGGCTCGTTCAAGAGCGCAGATGACCTGCGCAAGGTGAAAGGGATCGGTGCGAAAACGCTCGATAAGAATCGCGCCAACATTCGCGTTGACGCGTCTGCACCGGAAAAGAAGGCCGGTTGAACGTCGGAGATTGACGCTCATCCGGTCGAAACAGCCGGCTGTCGGATGACGTCTGTCTGAGATGGGCGTCATCCTGATCGCGAATCCAATTGCTATCATGGCCGCATCCAATCAACAGGAGATGCGGCGTGACTCAGGCGAAAGAGATCCGGACAGCAGTATTCCCCGTCGCAGGGCGCGGCACGCGTTTTCTGCCTGCCACCAAGGCAAGCCCGAAGGAGATGCTGCCCATCGTCGACAAGCCGCTCATTCAGTACGCCGCTGAGGAAGCTCTTGCCGCGGGTGCGCGGAAGCTCGTATTCATCACCGGCAGCTCCAAGCGCGCCATCGAAGATCATTTCGACAGCGATCACGAGCTCGAAGAGGCGCTCGAGGCGCAGGGCAAAGCCGATCTGTTGAAGGCGCTGAAGGATATCGTTCCTTCCTGGGCCAGCTGTATCTACATCCGCCAGCCTTCGCCACTGGGACTCGGTCATGCCGTGTGGTGTGCGAAGCCTGTCGTGGGCAATGAGCCGTTCTTCGTGCATCTCGCTGACGATCTGATCGACGCCCCGACTCCCTGTCTGCGCCAGATGGCCGCCGTTTACTCGGAGCACGGCGGAAGCGTCCTGGGCGTCGAGCAGGTGCCGCGCGCCGAGACGGACAAGTACGGCATCGTCGCTACCGATGAACAGGAAGGTCGCGTGGCGAGGGTGAACAAGATCGTGGAGAAGCCGCGGCCGCAGAACGCGCCGTCGACGCTCGCGGTGGTCGGTCGTTACCTGTTGTCGCCGACCATTTTCGAGAAGCTCGAGCGCACCGGTCGCGGTGCCGGCGGTGAAATTCAGCTCACCGATGCGATTGCAGATCTGCTCGCCGATGAAAACGTGTTCGCCTATCAGTTCGAAGGCAAGCGCTACGACTGCGGCAGCAAGATCGGTTACCTGCAGGCGACCGTGGAGTTCGGCCTGAAGCACGAGAGCCTGGGTCCGAAGTTCCGTGAATATCTGCTCAATCTCACGGGCGAACTGCAGCAGAAATGATCGTTCATGCAGCCGGCATCAGCGCGATGCCGGCTGCATGGGCCTGAATCGTCAGACCGTGCGCACTGTCCCGAAAGCGCATCTCTTTGTCGACGCGAGCGAACCCATCTCAAGCGGTGAAGCCATGTCGAATTCCACGAGTGTCAATCAGTCGCTGCATCAGCGGCGCAATGCCGCGATATCGCGCGGTATGTCGACCATGTTGCCGGTCTACATCAGTCGCGCACTGAACGCGCAACTGTGGGACGAAGAGGGCAGGCGCTACATCGATTTCGCTGGCGGAATTGCCGTGGTGAACACCGGCCATGTTCATCCGCAGGTGAAAGCCGCTGTCCAGACGCAGCTCGATGCCTTCACTCACACCTGCGTGATGATCACGCCGTACCGCGTCGCCGTAGAGCTCGCCGAGCGTTTGAACGCGCTGGTGCCGGGTACTTCGCCCAACAAGACCATGTTCGTGACGACCGGCGCGGAAGCGGTCGAGAACGCGGTGAAGATCGCCCGCGCTCATACCAAGCGTTCTGCTGTGATCGCGTTCGGTGGAGGCTTTCACGGCCGCACGTTCATGGCGATGGCGCTCACCGGAAAGGTATCGCCTTACAAAGTCGGCTTCGGCCCGTTCCCGGGCGATGTGTTCCACGCGCCGTTTCCGATGGAGTATCACGGGGTCACCGCGCAGATGAGCCTCGCCGCCATCGACGAATTGTTCAAGACGCAGGTCGAGCCTTCACGCGTCGCAGCGATCATTGTCGAGCCAGTGCTGGGTGAAGGCGGCTTCTATCCCGCACCGACCGAGTTCCTGCGAGCCGTGCGACAGCTGTGCGATCAGCACGGCATCGTATTCATCGCTGATGAGATCCAGACCGGCTTCGGCCGCACGGGACGCATGTTCGCCATGGAGCACCATGGAGTCGCTGCTGATCTGACGACGATGGCAAAGAGTCTTGCGGGCGGTTTTCCTCTCGCAGCCATCGTCGGCAAGGCAGAGCTGATGGATGCTCCGGTGACAGGCGGTCTCGGCGGGACCTATGCCGGATCGCCGATCGCCTGTGCCGCCGCGTTAGCCGTACTGGAAGTCATGGAGACAGAAAATCTTTGCGAGCGAGCGAATCTGATCGGCGCACGTGTCAGGACGCGTCTCGCATCCCTGCAGCGCGAGCTCACGTGCATCGGCGATGTGCGCGGACCGGGAGCCATGATCGCCATGGAGTTGGTTCGTAACGGCGATCCACATCTGCCGGATGCCGATCTCACGAAGCTCCTGGTGCAGACAGCCGCACAGAACGGTCTGATCCTGCTGTCGTGCGGGGTGTATGGCAACGTGATCCGGTTTCTGATGCCGTTGACGACGCCCGATGAGTTGATCGACGAAGGTCTGGATATTCTGGAGCGCTGCCTGCGAGAGCTGACGAAGTAGGTAACCTCTGATCAATTCGCCACTCGCAGCCATAGTTGCTTCGCCCACCGAAGCATTTCAACCAGTTGCAGACTTGCGAAGGTCAGGGAAGTCGATAAATCAGAGCTTCCGTAGATATCGATGCAGGTGCTACGCGGATCCGAATCTCTTCTAGCTCGCCGACGTCAACGAACGCCTGGTAGTTCCAGTCCGACTCTGCTTCGACTCGATGCGCGTGCCAGTCCCAACAGCACTGCGAGCAGGCCGAAATCAAACCCGCCACCACCTCCGCCTCCGCTGCGTGAAGAAGCTGATGCAGGCGTAGCCGGAGTTGGACCGGAACTCGCGATCGAGAATGATGTGACGGCGGTGTCCTCGCTGCCGTGATCATCGGTCACGGTGAGTTTCAGCGTGAAGCTGCCTGCACCCTGGATCTGCAACGTCGTGTTCGCTTCCTGTGGCGCCAGAATCGAAGGCGCGGGCCCGACGAGATCGGCAATCGTCCACGCGTATCCTGTCACGCTGCGATCGTTCGAAGCGATGCTCTCTGCGCCATTCAAGGTGAGCGTGGCGCCGATGCGTGCCGTGCCGCTGGTGTGCATGATCGCAAGCGGCGCCTGCGCGGCGAGAACTGCGGCAACGGTGTTCAACATTCCCGCGCCGCAGGTTTGCGAGGTGCACGCGCATTCAGCGCCAGCGCCGTTGGTCGTGGCACTCGGAGACACGCACTGTGGCACCGGCGCGCTCGTCGGGAACGGGGTCGAGCTGTTCTGCAACAAGGTGACCAGTTGGGCCGGACTCAGTTTCGCGTTCACTGAATGCATGAGGGCCGCCGCCGCGGAGACCTGGGGTGCGGAGAAGCTCGTGCCGACGCTCGACTGCATCGAGTCCGTATAGCTGGACGTCGTCGGTGTCGTGCGGCCATCGTTCTGTGCGACGACGATCGGGAACTGACAGGAACCGCTCGTGAGCGTGATGCAGTTGCCGCTCGGTGCCGCGATCCCGATTTGCGGACCGAAGTTGCTCAGGCCCGTTTTCGTGCCGACGTGCCTGATGCCCGTCACCGCCAGCACCCCTTCGCAGTTGGCAGGGGAGTTGACCGGACCGCCTTCGTTACCGGCAGAGACGACCACCAGAGCGCCGTGCGCGACGATTTCGTTGACCGCTGCGCTGTACGCAGCGCTGCAGGTGCCGCTGCCGCCCAGGCTCAGATTCACGATGCGCGCAGGCGTCGGATTGTTCGGCACGCCGGACACAGGAAGGCCCGCGGCCCAGCGCATGCCCGCGATGATGTCCGAATCGAATCCGCCGCATTTGCCCATGACGCGAACCGGAAGGATGCGCGTGTCGTAGGCAGCACCGGCCACGCCCTCGCCATTGTTGGTCGCCGCGCCGATCAATCCCGACACGCGCGTACCGTGCCAGGAGCTCAGCGAGAACTTGCATTCGGCGAAGCCGGACTGCGCCAGGTCCGCATCGTCAACCCAGTCGCCCGGATCGCTGGCGTCGGCGTCGCGTCCGTCGCCATCGTTCGAGTACGTCGCGTTCGACACGAAGTCGTACCCGGGAAGCAGCTTGCCGCCCGTGGCCACGCGGCCGAGATCGGGATGATCGAATCTGACGCCTGTATCGACGACTGCGACGATGACCGAAGGGCTGCCCGTCGTGATGTCCCAGGCGCGATAGGTTTTCGTCGCCGCCGGTTGCTGGTCGAAGAGATACCACTGTGCATAAAGCCGCGTATCGCTCGTCAGTGCATGCGGATGACGGCGCAGGTCGGGCGACGCATAGGCTACGTTCGCATCCTGCTCGAGGTCTTTCACGAAGGCGTCCAGCGCGATCCCCGACAGGGTTCGATCGAGGGTGAGTACGTCGGTATTGGCGTCGATGCTGTCGTGGAGCTTGAGCGCCGGCGCGCGTGATTGCGCAAGTTTGCGAGCGCGTTCCTGAGGACTCTTCGTCGCAGCACTCCGCCAGCCGACGATCACGCGATCAGCGCTGTACCCCGGATCGAAGGTCGTGAACGTATCCTGCGCCATTGCCGGGAGACACGGCACGAGCGAAAGCGCGAAACCAAGGACGAGGCGGCCGATTGTTTTCATCGATTCTCGACTCGCCAGATCGTTGTCGGTTGTCACCGTCGCCGGGAGTCCGGCAAGTGTATGCGAGCGCGACCGCCGCGTAAGCGCCCTGCGCGGGTGAATGTTCCAACGAACTCACTGCCTGCACGAATCCATGCGAGCTGTGAACATAAGCGTGCACACGTTCATGTTCGCCGGTGCTCGAGCCCCGAGCGCGAAGTGGCATGGCGAGCACAGCATGACGAGGGAGCGGAGGAATCCGTTGCCTGGCTGTATGGACATACAGGATGGCGATCGCTAGGCTTCGGACTCATCCAGCGACAATCCCCGTCGATGTCAGCGCTTCCCGATCACCGCTTCTACTATCTGCACAACTTCCAGCGCGCTCTTGGCTGGCTGCAGGAACGCTACGGCGTGCTGCTTTCGGATGAGGAGCGATCGTTCATTGCGCAGTTCGGGGAGCTTCCCCGTGAGGCTCGCGCCCTTCTCGTGCGGCTCATCATGCGGCGCGGTCCGCTGTTTCGCGAAAGCAAGATTCGCTATGAGGAGATTGCGGACGTCCAGGCAGCGCTCGCAGCGTTGCAAGATTCTGGCTGGGTCGATCTCGATCCGCCGGTGTCCATCGGGCAGCTTGCAGCGCTCATTCCGAAGGCCGTGTTGGCCGAGCATTGGAATGTGGCGCGCAACGTATCCAAAGCCGAGTTGTGCGCCGGGTTGGAAGTGGCATTCCCGCACGCGCTCCTTGCATCGCAGTGGACCGTGCTCGCCGGAGAACGCCTGATCGAGGTGGAGGTCGCTGCGCTGTGTGAGCGTTTGAAGCTGCTGTTCTTCGGCAACTTTCATCAGGACTGGAAGGAGTTCGTGCTGAGCGATCTGGGAATCTTCAAGTACGAATCCATCGAGATGGCGGCAGGGGAGAAGGCGTTCGACTCGCGTGATCAGATCGAAGCCTTCTATGCGCTCGCTGACGCACGCAAGGCGTTCGAGAACGACGAGCCGTTACAGAGCGTGCATGAACGTATGCCAATCGCGCCGCTGCAGCCTGAGTGGCTGGAGGAGCGTCGTGCCAGGATGCAGTTCGCGATCGCTCGTGAGTATGAGCGCGCCGATGAGCTCGCCGTCGCCTTCGAGCTTTATCGATGCTGCCGCTCCCCGGAATCGCGCGTGCGCGCCGTGCGTGTCCTCGAGAAACAGAACCGATGCGCGCAGGCGGTCGATCTCATCGAGACGTATCTCGCAGAACCTCTGATCGAATCGGACCGCGAACGGCTCGAGCGCGCGGCACGACGGATGTCGAACGGAAAGCGTTCTCCGCGCGCATCCCGGCTGGTTGTGCCCACGCTTGCCGTGCAGTTGCAGGGCTGGAGTCGGGTCGAGGAAGAGGCGATGCAGAGTTTGCAGACGCCCGATGCGCCGGTCTTCTATGTCGAGAATCTGCTGCTGAACGGATTGTTCGGCCTGTGGTGCTGGGATGCTGTATTCGCATCCGTTCCCGGCGCCTACTTTCATCCGTTTCAAAGCGGGCCTGCGGATCTCTACAGCCCGTTCTTCCGTGAACGTCGTCGCGAGTGGTTCGATCGCGCGTTCGAGGTGCTCGATCGCAACGAACACTCGGAGCTCATCCGCGAACGTTTTCGTTCAAAGCAAGGCATACAGAATCCGTTCGTCTTCTGGGGCGGATGGTCGGATTCGTTGCTCGATCTGGCGCTACTGTGCATTCCGGCCACTGATATTCGCTGCATGTTCGAGCGGATGCTCGCCGATCTCGAGCATCACACCAGCGGCTTTCCGGATCTGGTGCAGTTCCATCCGATCGAGCGGCGCTATCGGTTCATCGAAGTCAAAGGACCCGGCGATCGTCTGCAGGATCATCAACGTCGCTGGATGCAGTTCTTTGGCGAGCGCGGAATTCCCGCTGCGGTGTGCCACGTGACACGAGTGATGGCAGCGGCATGACCACGACGGTGTCGGTTCGGGCGCTCTGTGCGTTCACTGCGAAGCGCGGGGATCTCGATCTGAGATTCACGCCGGCGCCCACGGCACTCGAGGGAATCGCTGGGCACCAGCGCGTCGCCGCCCGTCGTGGTTCGGGTTATCAGCGCGAAGTGTCGCTGAGTACCACGCACGGAGATCTCACGATTCGCGGGCGAGCCGACGGCTTCGATCCTCAGGCCGTGCGCCTCGATGAGTGCAAGACCTTCCGCGGTGACTTTGCACGCATCCCGGAGAATCATCGCGCGCTGCATTGGGCGCAGGCGAAGCTCTACGGCGCCATGCTCTGCAGACGCGATTCGCTCGATGCGCTGAATGTCTCGCTCGTGTATCTCGATGTCGATCGCGACCGAGAAACGGTATTGAGCGAGGATTGCAAGGCAGGGGAGCTCGAGGAGTTTCTGGTCGCACATGCGAGCGTGTACGCGCAGTGGGCTACGCGTGAAGCATCGAGGCGCGATGAGCTGCGAGCGCAGCTTGCGGCCCTCACGTTTCCTTATGAGGAGGTTCGCGAAGGTCAGCAGGAGCTGATGGACGAAGTACAGGCCACGGCGCAATCGGGTGGCTGTCTACTGGCACAGGCGCCGACCGGCATCGGCAAGACACTCGGTGTGTTGTTTCCATTGCTCAAATCGCTCGCGGCGAATGAGATCGACCGGATTTTCTTTCTCACGGCGAAAACGCCCGGCCGGCAGATCGCCCTCGAAGCGCTCTCGCAATTCGCGGCGCAACCCGACAATCGGCTACGCGTGCTCGAGCTCATTGCGCGTGACAAGGCGTGCGTGAATCGGCAGCTCGCCTGTCATCCGGAGTCCTGTCCGCTGACGCGCGGCTTCTACGACCGGCTTGCTGCGGCTCGCGAGGCGGCGTTGGCGGTGTCTTTCATGGACGCACGGGTGGTGCAGCAGATCGCCCTGCAGCATCAGATCTGCCCGTACTACCTGTCTCATGAGCTCGCGCGCTGGGCCGATGTGATCGTCTGTGACTACAACTACTACTTCGATGCGAGTGCGATGCTCTATGCGCTCACACTCGAAAACGACTGGCGCGTCGCGGTGGCCGTCGATGAAGCTCATAACCTGCTGTCACGCGCGCGAAGTATGTATTCATCCTCGCTTTCTGCTGTGGCGTTGAAGGCCGCCCAGGCCGACTGCGAGCCGCGGCTGCGCGAATCGCTCGAAGAAATCGAAGCCTGTTGGCGCACTCTGCTGAAGGCAAATGCGGAGCCCTACACCGTTCTGCCGGAACCGCCTGCGACCTTGCAGCGCGCCTTGCAGGAGTTCATCACGCGTACGGCCGAGTCGCAGCAGATACACGCGCAGACGCAGAGCTTTTTCGCCATGCCTGTCACTGTGCGTGATTTCTACTTTGCGGCGATCCGCTTCTTACGGCTGACGGAGCAGGGCGGTCGGCATTCGTTCATCGATCTGAGCAAGAAGGATGCGGCAGCCGAGCATCGCCCGACCCTCAGTGTGCGCAACGTGATTCCGGCGCATCACATCGCCGAGCGATTCGAAGCCGCGCATTGCACGGTGCTTTTTTCTGCGACGCTCGGTCCGAAGAGCTTCAACGTCAATGTGCTCGGTCTGCCGGCGCAGACCTCCTTCGTGGATGTGAATTCGCCCTTCGACGGCGATCAGCTGAAAATTCAGGTCGTCACGAGCGTGTCGACGCGCTACGCACACCGGGATCGGTCCATGCGCAAAATCATCGAGGCCATCCGCACACAGTACGAGGAGCGTCCCGGCAACTATCTCGCGTTTTTCAGCAGCTTCGAGTATCTGCGTGCCGCTCACGAACAATTCCAGGACGCTGCGCCTCACATACCGACGTTTGCCCAGCAGCCGCGCATGAGCGAACGCGACCGCGAAGCATTCGTGAAGCGTCTGCGCACGAGCCGGGGCGGCATTGCGTTCGCCGTCCTGGGAGGCGCCTTCGGCGAAGGCATCGATCTGCCCGGAGATCAGCTGGTGGGAGCCTTCATTGCGACACTGGGCTTGCCGCAGATGAATGCAGTCAACGAGGCAATGCGTCAGTGTCTGGAGAACGCGTTCAACTGCGGCTACGAGTACACGTATCTGTATCCGGGCATGCAGAAGATCGCGCAAGCCGCCGGTCGAATCATTCGCGCGTCGACCGATGAAGGCACACTTGTGCTGCTCGATGATCGCTACGCATACACGGAGGTACAGGAGTTGCTGCCGCGCTGGTGGCGCTGGCCGCGTTTCGAGCAGTTCGACTACGCGGAATGAGCCAGGCGCGGCAGCCGATCGGCTACGAGCGATTCGTATTCGGATTCAGAGACTAGCGCTTGGATTCCACGTGTCGGCGGAAGTTGTCCAGAATCGCCTGCCAGCCCTGACGCTGCTGCTCGAGCGAATGCTGACCTTCGGCGTCGAAGGTCTCTTTGACACGAACGGCGCCTTCGCGCTCCTCGAACTCGATCGTGACTGCCCGATCATCGCCCATCGTGAACTCGATGATCTTGTGTGGCACGACGCGCGTATAGGTGCCTGCGAAATCGAATCCGAAGCTGCCGTCCTTCGCCTCCATGCGTGAGCTGAATGTGCCGCCTTCGCGCAGATCGACTGTGCTTGCCGTCGTGTGCCAATCGTCGCTGGCCGCATTCCACTGCTTGATGTCTTCCGGGGTGGTCCATGCATCCCAGACCTTGCTCAGACTCGCAGCTACCACCGTCTCGACCGTGATCTTCATGAGTGCTCCTTTCGTGTGGCGTTAACGTAAATGCTTCTTCTGTAATGTCGAATGAGGTGTTCCGAATCCGACACCGCGCGACGACATTTTTTTCGAGTATAGGTGGCCAGAGCACTAAAGGGGCTGGGTGGAATCCTCACCTGATCGCCCGCTCAACTCCAGCGGGCGAATCGCGG
>JAFAEQ010000071.1 GCA_023423935.1 Pseudomonadota bacterium
TCTACAATCCGCATCGCCTGCACTCGTCCCTCGGCTATCTCTCACCGATCAACTACGAGAGGAGATATACCGCACAGAACGAACCACATTGAGACTCATGACCGTCCACGAAAGCGGGGCAAGTCCAAACACAGAGATTAGGAAGCCTCCACGGGAATCACGGGGATCACGGCGATTTGACACTCAAAGAGGCAAGCCGGAATCAGCAAAGAGCCAGGCCGACAGAACCTGTTCGACTGAAGTCGAACCCACAGCAGAAAGGTGCTTCAGGCCTACGGACTAGCTGACTGGCGCGACGCGCGGGGCCGGCTCTGCCGAACAGAAAATGTTCGACTGAAGTCGAACCCACAGTAGAGGCATCCGTCTCTGTGCTCTCTGTGACCTCTGTGTGAAATGTCTTTTGTCCGGACCCCGTGACCCCCGTGTACCCCGTGGAGATTCTTATCTCTGAGTGATGGCAGTGATGACAGTGATGGAGGTGATGAACACCTGTTCGACTGAAGTCGAACCCACAGTAGAAGCATCCGTCTCTGTGCTCTCTGTGCACTCTGTGTGAAATCTCCCTCTTCCTCCAATGCCCCGTGGAGATCCTTATCTCCGTCAGCCCGGATCCCTGACGAACTGCACCGAGCGTTCCAGCGCATCGAGCGTGCCTTGCATCAGGATTTCGCCCTGCGGCATGTCGGCGCGCTTCTGGCCTTGTGGGCCGAGGACGAAATCGTGATAGCCGTGCTCGTAGACTTCCATTCGGACCTTCTTGTTGTACTTCGCGAGCTGGTCGTGAAGGACGTTGTCGAGTGGCAGTAGCCCGTCGGCTGTGCCGACCTGGATCAGGATCGGTGCCTGGATGGGTTCGATGTTCGTCTTCGACACTGTCGGATCGGGCGGGGTGGCTGCGAAATCGGGGCGCTTGCCATCCGCGGGTATCTTGTAGCCGAGGAACCAGATGGGGGCGGGTGCGCCGGCGACGACGGCATGCAGGTCCGGTACTTTGGAGGCAAGAAACATCACCAGATTGCCGCCCAGGCTCACGCCGTACAGGCTGATGCGCGATGCGTCCACGTATGGGAGAGACTTCACGTAGTCGATGACCGAGATGCCATCGTCGATGGCGGTCGTGAGTCCTGTCGAGGATGGTGTGTTCATCTGGTTCCAATCGCCGCCGCGATAATCGGCCACGATCACCACGTACCCTTCCTTGAGAAACCGTTCCCACGCAGGTCCGCCGTGATCGCCGCGTGACCAGCCGACGAGTTGCTCCATGCCGCGACCGCCGGGCGCGCCATGAAACATGATGATCGCGGGGAACGGTCCTTTACCCTTGGGTTTGCGGATCGCGGCGGCGATGTAGACCCCATCCTTCGCCTTGATGTACGTCTGTTGCACCGGCGAGTCCTTCTCGCTCACGACATGAATGTACTTATCGTGCGGCAGCGCATCCGCGGTGCCGGGGTAACGCACGATCTCGGCCTGACTCGTAACCACCGGCAGCAAGGCGAGTGCAGTGAGCGCAAACAGTCGCATGGCTTCCCCTCTGTGTGGAATGCAGATGCCGGAGTTTCACATGTCGTTGCGCGCTGCGGCCAGCAATGCAGCACAGAACTTCGTGGAAGCCCTTATGGGCGAGGACTTCAGTGCGGAGGACAGTGACGCGCGATTGGGCCGTTGTGGGTTCGACGCTTGTCGAACACGGTCAGGCTGAGAGTCTGATGCACAGCAGAGGTTTGCTCCGCTGCGGCAACCGCCAGCGCTCGAGTGCGATGCGTGCGGTGCTCCTTGCGGGCATTACGACCAACAAACGAACGACGCGAGGTGCGGCATGTTTGCGAAGCTTGCGGCGGAGTTCCTGGGGACGTTCTGGCTCGTGCTCGGCGGTTGTGGCAGCGCAGTGTTGGCCGCAGCGTTTCCGGATCTGGGTATCGGGTTTGCGGGCGTCTCGCTCGCGTTCGGATTGACCGTGCTCACCGGCGCCTACGCCTTCGGCCCGATCAGCGGCGGCCATTTCAATCCGGCTGTATCGGTTGGACTGTGGGCGGGTGGACGATTTCCGTCATCGCAGCTGCTGCCGTACATCGTCGCGCAAGTCATCGGTGGCATCGTCGCAGCGGCGGTTCTCTACCTGATCGCCAGCGGCAAGAGCGGATTCACTGTCGCTGAGGGGTTCGCATCGAATGGTTATGGCGAACATTCGCCTGGAAAGTACTCCCTCGGATCTGCCGCTGTGTCCGAGCTCGTGATGACCTTCATGTTCCTGATGGTCATTCTCGGGGCCACTCACAAGCGCGCGCCTGTCGGATTTGCCGGGCTCGCAATCGGTCTTGCGCTCACGCTGATTCACCTGATCAGCATTCCGGTCACGAACACCTCGGTCAATCCGGCACGCAGCACCGGTCCTGCGGTTTTCGTGGGTGGCTGGGCGCTGCACCAGCTCTGGTTGTTCTGGGTTGCGCCAATCATCGGTGCGGCGATCGCGGGCTTCGCGTACCGATCGATGTTCGAAAACGAACCGGAGCCGCCGCTGACGGGTCGGACGAGGACCTGAGGATTCGCATCGAGAGCACGCAGACCTCCCGCGTGCTCTCGAGCCTCGCTATTCGATGACGAGCGTCGCGCTCTTCAATCTCTGCGAGTCCGGCCCGGCCATGATCTGAAATTCGCCGGGCTCGACGCCGTACTGCATCTGTTCGTTCCAGAACGCGAACGCGCTCTTGTCGAGCGTGAACTCGACCGTGGTCGATGCGCCCGGCTCGAGCGTCACGCGTCGAAACCCCTTGAGCTCCTTCACCGGCCGCGTCACCGAGCTCACGACGTCGCGCACATAGAGCTGCACGACCTCATCGCCCTTGCGCGATCCGGTGTTCTTCACATCGACAGTCACTCGCACCGGATCATTTACCGGGATGCGCTTCGAGGCGAGCTGCGGTTCGCCGATCTCGAACGTCGTGTATGAGAGACCGAAGCCGAATGGGAACAGCGGCTCTTTCGAATCGAAGTGATAGCCGCGGTGCGCGCTCGGCTTTTCGTTGTAGTACATCGGCAGCTGCCCGACCGAGCGCGGCACAGTGACGGGCATCTTGCCGCCGGGATTCACGTCCCCGAACAGAATGTCGGCCATGGCCGTGCCGCCTTCCTGTCCCAGATACCAACCCTCGAGCATGGCGTTCGTCCGGGCGACGACATCCGGAATCGCGAGGGGCTGTCCATTGATGAGCACGACGACGACCGGCTTTCCGAGCGCGAACATCGCATCGACCAGTTCCTGTTGCTCGCCGATCAGATCGAGCGTTGCGCGATCGCCGAGATGCGTCTTCGCCCACGCTTCGCGAAAGACTGCGCTGCTGCCGCCGATGACGAGCACGATCGTGTCCGCATCCTTCGCAACTTGCACGGCCTCCTTGATGCGCTCGCGATTCTCTGCGGGGTCTGCAAGCTTCGACTGATCCATGTACCAGTTGCCTTGGTCGGTGATGCGCACGCCTTCTGCGTGGGTCACGCGCACACGATCGCCCAACTTGGCCTTGATGCCATCGAGAATGCTGACGACCTGCTTCGGCACGTTCGAGTAACCGCCCAGATCGACTCGAGCCGCGTTCGGACCGATGACGGCGAGCGTCTTCAGCGACTCCACGCGAAGCGGCAAGAGGCCGTCGTTCTTCAGCAGCACGACGGACTTGTGGGCCGCTTCCAGCGCGAGCGCTCTGGCCTCATCGTTGCCCGTAATCTGTTGCGCGTGTTTCACGTCGGCGTAGGGATGCTCGAAGAGTCCCGCCAGAAATTTCAGCCGCAGCATATGACGCACGGCCCGATCGATGTCCGTCTGCGCGATCAGCCCTTGCTCGAGTGCTTCGGGGAGATGCGCATACATCTGGCCATCCGGCAGGTCCGCATCGACGCCGGCTTTCAGCGCGCGGGCTGCGGCATGCGCATAGTCGGGCTCGATTCTGTGAATATCGACGAGCTCGTTGATCGCCGTGTAGTCGCTCGCCACCGCGCCTTTGAATCCCATCTCGCCGCGCAGGATGTCCTGCAGCAGCCAGCGATTGGCATGCGAAGGCAGCCCGTCGATCTCGTTATAGGAAGGCATGACGAGCTGCGCATTGCCGCGCTGGATCGCGGCGATGAACGGTGGGAAGAACACATCACGCAGGATGCGTTGCGAGATGTTCGCGGGCGCGGTGTTCGTGCCACTTTCGGGCTGGCCGTGCCCGGTCATGTGCTTGAGCGTCGCGAACACACGATCCTGTGCAAGCGGCATGCTGCGGCCCTGGAAGCCCCACACGGCTGCGACCCCCAGCTCGCCCGCCAGATACGGATCTTCACCATACGTTTCTTCGAGGCGACCCCAGCGCGGATCGCGCGCCACATCCACGACCGGTGCGAGCACGAGTTGCGAGCCGCGAGCGCGGATCTCGCGCGCAGTCACCGTGAACACGCGTTCGATCAGCGCGGGATCCCAGCTGCTCGCAAGACCGATGGCCTGCGGAAAGCTGGTCGCGTTGCGCGCGGCGTATCCGTGCAGACCTTCTTCGTGGAACAGCGCGGGAATTCCCAGGCGCGTGTTGTTGATGGCGTAGCGCTGGATCGCATTGACGCGCTCCACGGTCTCTCGCTCGTCGCGCTGCACGGTCGTGAAGGCATCGATGGCGGGAAAGCGATCGCTCGGTCGCGTCACCTGCCCGATGCCGTGCGGAAAGAGTCGCTTCGCTTTGGCGGTGTCGAATCGGCCCTTGGCATCGAACAACGCATCGCGTCTGGACCACACGGAGGTGATCTGAACCAATTTCTCTTCGAGCGTCATACGGGAGAGAAGATCTTCCACGCGTGCATCGATCGAGGCGCTCGCATCCTTGTACAAAGGTCGCTTGGACTGTGAGGCCGGTGCGGCGGAGCCCGCGGTGACGCAGCTCATCACTGCGACAGCAAAAAGGACCCGGAGCCGGCGCGCGGCGGCCCGCATCGGAAACGTCATGAGAAACCCCTGCGAGAGTGCGTTGTTGTGCAGGGGATTGTCCGATAGCCCCGCAGGTCGGGCAAGCAAGCGGCCCCTGGGAACAATGCCGTCGCCGGCGCTTTGCTATGCAGTCATCGATCGAAGGAGGCCGTATGTTGCAAGCAAAGTCCTATCCGAAACCGCCGTTCCCTGCACAGCCGCAGCGACCGCCGGGCTCGAGCGAGAAAATGGATCCGCAGCCGGACTACGGCGAAGACAGTTACGTCGGATCGAATCGCCTCGAGAACAAGATCGCGATCATCACCGGTGCGGACTCGGGTATCGGTCGCGCAGTCGCGCTGGCTTTTGCTCGTGAAGGCGCGGATGTCGTGGTGAGCTATCTCGATGAACACCAGGATGCGAAGCAGACGAAGCGGCTCGTTGAATCCGCAGGACGCAAGTGTCTGCTCGTGCCCGGCGACATCTCGAACGCCGATCATTGTCGAGAGCTCGTCGACATCGCCGTCCGCGAATTCTCGCGGATCGATGTGCTCGTCAACAACGCCGCACATCAGATGACATTCGACTCGATCGAAGACATCTCCGATGAAGAATGGGACAAGACGTTCGCAACGAACATTTCATCGATGTTCTACATCACCAAGGCTGCGGTCCCGCACATGAAGCCGGGTAGCAGCATCATCAATACTGCTTCCATCAATGCGGATACGCCGTCGCCGCAATTGCTTGCCTATGCGACGACGAAGGGAGCGATCCAGAATTTCACCGCGGGGCTTGCGCAGCTGCTGGCGGAGAAAGGCATCCGCGCCAACACGGTTGCACCGGGGCCGGTGTGGACACCGTTGATTCCCTCGACGATGCCGAGCGAGAAGGTGCAGCACTTCGGTGAGCAGGTGCCGATGCAGCGCCCGGCGCAGCCGTGCGAGCTTGCGCCGGTGTACGTGATGCTCGCGAGCAATGAGTCCAGTTACGTGTCCGGTGCGACGGTGGCGGTAACTGGAGGAAAGCCGCTGATCTAGGAAAGCTCTGATCTATCGACTTCCCTGACCTTCGCAAGTCTGCAACGGGGCTGAAATGCTTCGGTGGTCGAAGCAACCATGGTTGCGAATGGCGAATTGATCAGAGGCTGATGTGGATCGCAGATCGGTGGCGGAGCCATTCCACCACCGATCTGCGCCTCGATGCTCTACGCCTCGATGCTCAACGCTCGTGAGCGGGCGAATCGGGATCGCCCTTGCGCGTCGTTCCTCCCGGAGGATTGCCTGTCGTTCCAGGCGTGTTGTCCATGTGATTCTTGGGATCTGCGCCCACCGATGAAGGCAACGGCTGCTCCGTCGGCGGATCCGTTCGACCACCCGCTCCATCGGCATTGCCCGGCCCGTTGCCTCCCTGATCGTCTCTGCTGCAAGCGGCAGCGCCCAGCAACGCGAGTGCGGCGACTAACGGAAGATGCATGCGCATGGTTCACTCCTTTCGCGAATCGAAATAGGGTGCAGCAGAACGCAGGCATCTACCGCGGCGGTTCCGGTGAACGTCAATTCGGTGGGCGAATGACGGTTCGCTTCGATCCAAATCGATAACTGCGTCGCGGATCACGGCGACGACGACGCCGCGCTGACAAGATACGCAACTCCTGTGGTCGACCTTGGGACAGGGTCGGCCCGATGGGCACTCTGGCGCCGTCTGCATACACTTTGCGGCGATTCAGGTCACCCCTGAACATTGCGGGACAAAACGAAGCTGCAACGAATGCAGCAGGAGATTGGGGGCAACACAAGTCGGTGCGTGCGCCGCGTTCGGAAATGGGTGCGATGGTTCGTTCGATCAGGTTCGCAATTTACTCGGCAGCGTTCGTTCTCAGTGCATGCGCTTCGGGTCCGTCCGAGAAGGAAGTCGAGGTCGAAACCCATGCGTTGTCGATCGACTACTCGTCCTTCAATGCGCGACTGCTGAGCGATGTCAGCGCGGTGGATGCGACGTTCACCACGTCGCTGCGCCCAGGCGCCGAATCGTTCACCCGGCTCGAGTCGGGCTATACCTACAACATCGACGATTCCTATCAGCTGCGCGTCGGCGACACCGTGAGTCAACCGGGAATGTGGGGCACGGCCGTGCGCTACGGCGGCATGCAGTATCGCAGCACCGCTGAAACGCGCGCCGATGTCATTACGGCTTCGGAGATCGCAAGTTCGGGACTCGCCGTGCTGCCGACTGTGGCCGATGCGCTCTTTGCCTCAACGGGTGATCCTCGTGTGTCCCTGTCGGATCAGAGTCTCTCGTTCGACAGGGCATTGAACACGGGCGGCCTGAGCATGCGCGATATGTACGGCCGTACTGCTGCCATCGAGGCGCCCATCGTCGCACCGACCCGTCTGGTCGAGTCGGGCTGCTCCGATGTCGCGATCGGCGCCGGCAAGATCCGGCGCGATTACGCGATCACGAGCAACGAATACGGGCCTGCATTCGCGAACACTACGGTAGCCTGCGGCATATCTCGCGGATTCACGGTCGAAGGGCATGGCCAGTACGTGCAGGATGAGCTCACGGCGTTCGGCCTCGGTGTCGCCCGAAGAGTCGGCACGCTGGGTACGGCATCGCTGTCCTATGCCTCGAGCCGCGCAGAGGGCGGTTCGGGTTGGCTGGCAGGCATCGGCTTCGAGCATCAGAACGAAATGTTCAATGTGGCCGTGCGCTCAAGAATACAGAGCCGCGAGTTTCGCGAGGTCGGCAGCGTGCTCACGCAGGATCCGATCATGCAAAGGAATCTTGCGAGCGTCGGCATGAATGTCATGGAATCCGGAAGCCTGTCAGTGGCGTATGCGACCCAGACGACGTGGGCCCGCGAACGCATGAATGTCATTGCCCTCCAGCAGAGCATGAGCGTCGGTCGCGGGTCGCTTTCGATGAGTGCCGGTCATTCGCTCGCCGACACCATCGGCTCGTCGGTGTTCATTTCCTACAAGCTGCCGCTTGGTTTCGTTCGCGGCGCACCTTCCGCGGTACGCGAGTTCGATCCGGTGCTGTTCGAAAGCCAGTTCCGCGACGCCGAATCTCTCAACCACTGATCGGGCAAAGAATCCTGCCGATGCCGTCGCGTGCATCGGCACTGCGTGCGGCACAATCGCGTTCATGAGGATGCGATGAAGCAGCGTGATCTATTTCCGACTGTCCTGCCGCCCGACGCTCCGGCTGGCTTGCGCTATCGCGCCGAGGTCGTCTCGCCCGACGAGGAACGCGAATTGCTCGCGATCATCGCGACGCTTCCGTTCAAACATTCGCAGTACCGGCAGTACACCGCCCGGCGCCGCACGGTGAACTTTGGCGCCGGATACGATTTCCAGCATCTCACCACGACCGCTGCGCCGCCGATCCCGCAGTTTCTCGCTCCGCTCGTAGAGCGTGCCGCGCGCTGGATCGAGGTGCGGCCCAAGGACTTCGTGCAGGCATTGATCTCCGAGTACCAACCTGGAACGCCGCTTGGTTGGCATCGCGATGTGCCCGATTACGAAACCGTCGTGGCGATCTCATTGCTCTCAACGGCCCGCATCCGCTTCCGTCGCTATCCATGGAATCCGACGGAGAAGGGCGACATCTTCGCCATCGAACCCGAGCCGAGATCCGCTTACGTGCTCAGTGCGGACGCACGCTGGAAATGGCAGCACAGCGTGCCCGCGGTGAAGACGCTTCGGTATTCGATCACGCTGCGTACGGCGAACAACAAGAGCACATAGAGCGGCCGCAAAGACCGCATAAAAGAAGCGCGCGGATCTCACCTCGAGTACACAAGATCAGACAGCACGAAGAAGAAGTGGCGTGGACGGTGGGATACGCAGCAAGGATCTAAACTAAGAGACACATGCACCGATGCTGTGGCTGATTGCTCAGTGCTCTTCGAGTCCCTTTGTGCATCGTGTAGCTGCCTTACTCTAACTCCCTTTATTTGGCACTTATTGAGTGGATCATCGATCGAGCGTCGTTCGCTGACATCCTCGTCAGATCAGGAACCGTTTTCGCCGAGCGGGAGTTGCCGTGAGGTCTTCTGCGAACAGGCGGATTCATGCTTGCTGTCATTCTTCAACCGCTGCGGCGCGCGAGCGATCGGCTCGAACAGGTTTCCCAGCGCACCGATCACGATGGGCTGAATCGCATGATCTCGCGGCGCGTGCCGTTACATCGCTGGCGTGAGGCGCTCGAACGTCAATCGGGCGACATCGAGGAGCCCTGACGATGGCGCGAATCGAAGACTATGCATTGATCGGCGATTGCGAGAGTGCGGCGCTCGTGAGTCGCGAGGGCTCCATCGACTGGCTGTGCTGGCCGCGATTCGACAGCGATGCGTGTTTTGCGGCGTTGCTGGGAAAGCCCGAGAACGGCTGCTGGCGATTGCATCCTGTCGATGAAGTGCGCGAGCGACGACGCACGTATCGCGAGGACACGATGATCCTCGAGACCTGGGTGCGCACGGATCATGGTGCCGTGCGCATTCTCGATTTCATGCCGCCGCACGAGTCGAACTCGGACATCGTGCGTCTCGTCATTGGCGAGGAAGGGGTCGTGCGCATGCATACCGATCTCACGTTGCGGTTCGACTACGGCGAGACCGTGCCGTGGGTGACTCGCACCGGCGAGGATGAATGGACGGCGATTGCCGGGCCGCACATGACGGTGCTGCATACGACAGCGCCGATGCATGGTGAGAACATGCACTCGGTCGCCGAGTTCGATGTGCGCGCAGGCGAGACGGTGCCGTTCACGCTCACTTACGCAGCCTCGCACCTTCCGCCGCCAGCGCGCATCGATGTGAATGAGGCGCTCAGCGCGACGGAAACGTACTGGCGGGGCTGGGCGAGCCGCTGCGAATATCGCGGGCCGCATCGCGACATCGTCATGCGCTCGTTGCTGACGCTGCGCGCACTGATCTACACGCCGACGGGCGGAATCGTCGCGGCGCCGACGACCTCGCTCCCCGAGCAACTCGGCGGCACGCGCAACTGGGACTATCGGTTCTGCTGGCTGCGCGATGCGACGCTCACGCTGCTTGCACTGATGAACAGCGGCTATTCGACCGAAGCCGCCGCCTGGCGCGACTGGCTGGTGCGTGCGGTGGCCGGAAGTCCCGGGCAGATGCAGATCATGTATGGCGTCGCAGGTGAGCGTCGCTTGACCGAGCTCGAGTTGCCATGGCTCGAGGGCTATGAAGGTTCGAAGCCGGTACGCATCGGCAACGGTGCGCATGAGCAACTGCAACTCGACGTCTACGGCGAAGTCATGGACGCGCTTCATCAATCGCGACAAGGCGGCCTGCATTGCGATCTGGCCGCATGGGCAGTGCAACGCAAGCTCCTCGAGCACGTGGAAGCGATCTGGCGCGAACCCGACTGTGGAATGTGGGAGATCCGCAGCGCTCCCCGACATTTCACGTTCTCGAAGATCATGGCCTGGGTCGCATTCGATCGTGCATTGAAAAGTGCCGAGCGATTCCATCTGCCGGGAGAGATCGATCATTGGCGATCGATGCGCGAGGAGATTCGTCGCGATGTGCTGACTCATGGCTTCGATACCACACGCAATACGTTCACGCAGTCGTATGGGTCGAAGACGCTCGATGCGAGTCTGCTCTTGATTCCCTCGCTGGGCTTTCTGCCTGCGGGCGATCCCCGCGTGCAGGGTACGATTGCGGCGATCGAGCGAGAGCTTTTGCGCGACGGGTTCGTGTTGCGCTACGACACCGAGAAGTCCGACGATGGATTGCCAGCGGGCGAGGGTGCGTTTCTGGCCTGTAGCTTCTGGCTCGCAGATGCCTACACGATGTGCGGGCGGATGCAGGAAGCAAAGGCATTGTTCGAACGGCTCGTCGGGTTGTGCAGCGATCTCGGTCTGCTCGCTGAGGAATACGACATCCATGCCAGGCGACAGGTTGGCAATTTTCCGCAGGCGTTCTCGCATGTGGCGCTGTTGAACACTGCGTACAACCTCGCCAGAAGCCAGAAGCCCGCCGAGCAGCGGTCGGAGCGGGCGGTGCCAGCGTAAGCGGACATTCCTGATTCAGAACTTCGCAGAAAGAGCACACAGTCCGTGATGAGCGGAGAGTCTGCGTTTGAGTAATTGAATGAGCGACGCACTTCGCAATGAGTGACCGCCGCAGGGGCAAGCCGGGAACATTTACAGGCCATCCGAGTAGTAGTTCTAAGGCCGGGTGGCATCAAGAGGTCGGACATATGCAGGTTCAGGTGAATCACGACAATCACTTGCGAATTGCCGAGGAAACTTCGGCGCGGCTCTCACAAGCTGTTGAGGATTCGCTGGCGCAATTCGCCGACCGCATCACGCGCGTGGAAATGCATCTCGGAGACGTGAACGCCGACAAGGGTGGCCCCGATAAACGCTGCATGCTGGAAGTCCGGATGGGCAACCTGAAGCCGGTCGCCGTCACCCACCATGCCGAGACCTTGTACCTGGCCATCGACGGTGCGCTCGAGAAGATGGAGCACGCGCTCAGCCACACGATCGGCAAGCTCGAAACGCACTGACGATTCAGCGTCGAGGAGTGGCTATGTCTATCCGCGACGGAGGCCGATCCGAGCCGGCCTCGGGATTTAAAGGCAGCCGGAAAACCGGCGCCAAACAGCGGCCCGCCCATGCGGAGGAGCTCTCGCCCGAGACGCTGCTGCCCGATGTGGTCGAAACGGACCTGGAAGAAACGCAGCTGGACGACGAAGGTCGTCATGATCGTATCGCCCAGCGTGCACTCGAGCTGGCGCGCGAGCGCGGTTTCGAGCCGGGTCATGAACTCGACGACTGGCTGCAGGCGGAGCGCGAGATTATCGCGATCGAAGGTCCGCAGGTCCGTCCCGAGAATCAGTTCACGGGCTAAGAAAGCTCTGATATCGACCTCCCCTCACCTTCGCAAGTGTTTAGCTGGTTCAGAGATTCCTGAGCCGCACGGAAGTCGGTCGAGCGCACGCGGACTGCAACTCTGGTCAACGGCTGGCGCGATAGTTCACCTCGAAGAAGACAGCCCGGTCCCGTCCCGGGAAGTAACGATAATTGCCAAAGGCGTAGTCGGCCCGATCGGCGTAATCGCGATCGGTGAGGTTGGTGATGCGCAACGCCGTCCCCCAGCTTTCGCTGACATCCCATCCCAATCGCAGGTTCAGCAGGTCGTGTCCTTCGTACTCGTGTGCGTTGACTGCATCGACGTAGTAGCGACCGACGCCAATCCACTCGAGCTCGCCGACGAAGGGTTCGAATGGGCGCCAGGTGATGCGTGCGGTATTCACGTGACGAGGTGCCGTGTCGATGTCGCGGCCGGAGACGATGGTTTCACCCTGTTCGATCGAGCGGTTGAACTCGTAGGTGTGCTTCGCGTAGGTGCCTGCGCCTGCGAACGTGAGGGATTCGGTGGGCGACCAGCTCAGTTCGTATTCGATGCCGCGATGGCGGGTCTTGCCGTCACTCACGTTGAAGGCGTTCGAGTCTCGGAAGATGACGTGATCCTTGTTCATCCAGAATCCCGCGACCGTGTAGTTCAACCCTGCGATCTGTCCACGCATGCCGGCTTCGACGCTGTCGAGCTGCTCGGCCCGCAGCTCTGCAATCGTCTGCTGACGTTGCAGTCGATAGAGCTCGCTGGTGTCGGGGGGGGGGGGGGGGGGGCGCGCGGGGCGGGGGGGGGGG
>JAFAEQ010000012.1 GCA_023423935.1 Pseudomonadota bacterium
GATTCCCGGGTCCCAGGTACACCAATCGGCCGCATATCGGCGCCCGATTCGTTTAACGAGCGTTGAACGCAGCTGTGAGACGCCGGCCCATCGATGGACGCTCAATTCCCTTTCAGGATCGTTTCGCTGTGCGCGTGACACTGCCAACCCTGGCAGCCGCGAACCCAGGTTGAGCTGTCCGCTGCACGCAGCGTCTGTGATTTGCCGTTCATCGTGACCTGCTGATTCACTGTGTAGGCGATGATGGCAACGTCCGGCGCAGGCGTGGACACTTCGATGTCGTCGAAGGAGTAGGACTCCAGCGTCCAGTTTCCCTCTTCGGTCATCTGTCCCATCTTGCTCTTTGCGATGCTCATGACACCCTGCATCCCGGTCACGAGCGCAGGATCTGCGGATAACTCCGCTGTGCGACTGCCGTCTTTGGACTTCATCGCGTCCCAGTACGATTTTTCCAACTCGATGATCTCGTTCCGCGTGGGATGGGCTTGATCGTTCATGACTTTCTCTCCATACGCATGACGCTCAAGTCGAACCCTTTAGCCCTGCGGGCAGTTCCGCCGTCGGCCCCAAACGCTGACATGTAGCGAAGCAGGTGCACGTTGCGATGAAGAATCGGAACGAAGTGGCCATTGAGATCGCGCGAAGTGCGATCGCATCTGCCGATGCGCCCCAACAACAAAACGGCCCCAGTTAAGGGGCCGTTCTTTATCTTCACTCAATCGCCGCTGCATTTCAGGCAGTAGCAAATTCGTGAAGGTCGGGGAAGTCGATGATCAGAGCTTCCCTAGGTCAGGATCAGCTTGCGAGCCTCGCCATCCGGATCGTCGACCATGCGACATTCATTGTCGAAGATCATGGTCCGATTCGACTGCGGATCGGTCGGCTCCCAGGTCATCCCCGGCAAGCTGGGATTGCCCGTCGCAGCAAACTTCGCCCACGACGAAGCCATCTTCCTTGCGAGTGCCTGTGCCTCTGGCGTGTTGCCAGTGCCCTGCGCGCAGCGTTTCGCATTGTCGAAACAGAACTGCAATTCGGCGGTGTGCCATGCGCCGGGCAATCCATCCAGGATGGGCGTCTGCCAGGTGAAGTAATAGGCATACGCGGGTGCAGCCTTGAGGGCGTGCTTGAAGCCGGCCATCTTCACGACGTTGTTGCGAATGGCGAGCCCATTCAAGCCCGGCGAGCCGCTGCAGATGTACGACAGCGTAGGAATCTGCTTCTGCGGATACGCTTTCTTCAGCGCAGCCATGATCCCGACGGCCTTCTCTTCTCCATATGCCTTGGTGAGATTCGCACGCCATTGTTCCTCGGTCGGGCGCTCCGACATGCGGTTACCTTCTTCGGTCACAGATCCGATCAGCATCGGCACGTTCTTGGAGACCTCGGGTGCCGCATCGAAGAACGATCGCATATTGATGTTCTTGCCATCGACGCACGGCGACCAGCCCACGCGCGGCGTTCCTGGCGCGCCCGGTCCGGTCATCATCGGCGCAGCGGGATTGATCTTCGCCGCAGCCGCATTACCTGCAGCGATGAGCTTCGACCATTCCATCTTCTGCAGCGATTGAATGTCGTTCGCGGCGAGTCCGAGATCCTTCATCATCAAGCGCGCCAGCTCACGCTGCTGCTCGCGGCTTGGAATGTTTCCGCCGCCACCGGATTGCGCAGCCGCACGATGGATCAGGCCCGCCGCGGCAGGCATGCCCAGCAAGGTCGTCACTTTCGAACCGCCACCCGACTGGCCATAGATCATGATTCGATCGGGATCGCCGCCGAAGTTGGCAATGTTCTCGCGAACCCAGCGCAATGCCGCCACGAGATCCGTCATGCCGACGTTCGCCGAATCCTCGTATGCGGACCCGCCGATCTCCGCGGCATCGAAGAAACCCAGTATGTTGAGGCGATGATTGACCGACACCTGCACGACATCGTGATGTCTTGCCATCTGCGCGCCGTCATGTGCCGACAGTTCGTATGAGGATCCGAAACTGAAGCCGCCGCCGTGGAAATAGACCATGACGGGACGCTTGCCGCTCAGGCTCGACGTCCAGATGTTGAGCTTGAGCATGTCTTCGCTCATCCAGCCGTCGTTCCAGTCCTGGATGAACGTTTGCTCGGTGGCCGTCCACGGATGCAGGTTCTGCGGGCAGTTCGCCCCGTACACCAACGTCGGCAGCTCATCTTTCCAGGGTGTCGGCGCTTTCGCAGGCAGCCAGCGATTCTCGCCTGCCGTCGTCTGCCCGTACGGAACACCCTTGAAGGTGAACACACCGTCATCGAGGTAGCCGCGCACCTTGCCGTACTGTGTCTTCGCGATCGCTGACCGCGGGGTCGAGATGGTTCCCGATGCTTGCTGAGCACCGCTCTTGCTGCCGTCGGACGCCGATGCAAAGCCTGCCGTCGCAAGGCCTATGCCCGCCGTTGAGGACAGAATGAGCGCGTCACGGCGGGTCAGTCCCGTGCCTGTTTTCGAGTCGACCATGAAGATCCCCCTTCGTTGAGTCGTCGTGGAATGGAACGTGAATCGCGGCCATGGCGACGATCCGACGCGTCAGATTTGCATTTATAGGGCGAGGTCGTATTTACTCAGACAATTGGCCGGCGCGCAACGGCAGCGTTGTCATGGCATCGGCCCTGTGCAGGACTGCAGGCTTCTGAGATAGGGGGAGTTTCGGGATGAAAAGAGTTCTGGCGGCTGCATGCGCAGCGACCCTGGCGTTTTCTGGCGCGCACGCGCAGACCACCAATCCGCTCGCGCCGACAGGTCAATGGACCGGTTACACAGCAGGGAGTGCTGTGACGCCACCCATGGGCTGGAATTCCTGGAATGCGTTCGCGAGCGCGGTCGACGAAGAGAAAGTGATGGGCTCCGCACAACGCATCGTCGACAGCGGCCTTGCGGGCAAAGGCTATCGCTATATCAACCTCGATGACGGCTGGGCAGCCAAACGCCGTCTGCCCGACGGACACTTGATCATCCGCACCGACAAGTTTCCATCGGCCGCCACGCGCAACAAGAAAACGCCATCGTTCAAACCGTTCACCGACAAGCTGCACGCGATGGGATTCAAGGCAGGCATCTACTCGGACATGGGTCGCAATACCTGCGCGCAGGCCTGGAGTACCACCGACGAAGATCTGCCCAAAGGCACCGTCGCTGAGCGCGAAGTCGGCCTCTACGATTTCATCGACCAGGACATTGCGCTGTATTTCCGCGAATGGGGCTTCGACTACATCAAGGTCGATGGTTGCGGCCTGCGTGACTTCGGACCGGCCTCGGCGAAGGTAAAAGCAGGTGAAGCGCGTGCGCTGACACCGATCATGGATCTCGGCGCCATTTCACGCACCGATGTTCCCGCCGTGCAGCAGCTGTTTCGCAAGGTCGGTGCAGCGATCGAACGCAACAATCCGGACGGCGACTTCATCTACTCGCTTTGCATCTGGGGCGCAGCCGATGTGCGGGCTTGGGCAAAGGACGTCGGTAACGTCTCGCGCACAAGCGACGATATCTCCCCGGCGTGGGGACGCATGCTGGTGAATTACGACAGCGCCGTGCATCGCGCGCTCTATGCGCATCCGGGTTCGTGGAACGATCCCGACATGCTCTACATCGGCGCCGGCGATTTCGATGCCGCTCATCTGCGTGAGGCACGCTCGCATTTTGCGCTTTGGGCCATGCTGAATGCGCCACTCCTCATCGGTGCCGATCTGCGCACGACACCGGACGCGCTGATGGAGATTCTCGGTAACGCCGACATCATCGCACTCAATCAGGACCCGGCCGGTCATCAAGCCGTCGTCGCCTACGACACCAACGACCTGCAGATCCTGGTGAAGACCTTGAGCAATGGCGATAAGGCCGTGGCCATTTTCAATCGCGGCTCGGGCGACTTCGATGTCGATCTGCAAGCCGCACATTTGAAGCTCGCGGAAGACGCCCCGATCGCACTGACCGATCTGTGGACCCGGAAACAGATCAGCTTCACCAAGGAAACGAAACTGCGCGTCGCCCCGCGAGAGACGCTGATCTTTCGCGCGCGTGGCACACGCGCGCTCGCGGACGGCTTCTACCTCTCCGAACTACCTGGCCAGGTCAATCCTGCGGTCGACGGCGTCACACGCCCGATCGCCGACCCGACGATTTACCGCACTGCCTCTGGCTGGGGCGGAACACGGGGCGCAGGCGATCGACCGCAGTACGCCGGCTGGGGTGGCGCACGCGCCGACAGCGCGCCGTACGGGCAGACGCTGCAGATCGCTCGCGAGCGATTTCCTGCCGGGATCGGCATCCTCACCAACTCGCGGCTCGAAGTCCGCAATGACGGCTATCGAAAGTTCACCGCGAAAGCAGGCGTCGACGATTCGGCCACGGACAAGACCCATGCAGTGACCTTCATCGTGTACGGCGACGGCAAGCGCCTCGCGGAAACCCGCCCGCTGAAATGGGGCATGCCGGCCGAGCGGATCGAGGCGGACATTACCGGCGTCAAGATCATCGAGCTCGTAGCCCGCAGCGCCGCCACCGAGAACGAAGCGCTACCTGTGAGCTGGGGTGAGGCTGCGTTGACCGGGCGATAGCCGCACGGCGGATGCGTCCCGGCGACAGGATGATTCTCGCCCCTTGGTGCTAGTGCTCATGCTCCCGAGGTGGTGTAGGTTCTCGGCCGTTGATTCCTCATCGGTCACGAGAACACTTCACCATGAACGCACTTTCCCGGTGTGGACTTGCATTGGCGAGCCTTGCAGCCGTACAGGCAGGTGCATTCGACATGGCCGCAATGGAGAAATGGAGCAATGCCAGACTGGTGAGCTACAAAGTCGACGGCAGGCACACCGCCCGCACATCGGTCGTGTACGGCGACTACGAGGGCAAGGCAGATGTCATCGACCAGCTCACCCTCGAATTTACGTGGGATATGAGGAAGCGAGAGGTCGTCGGACCCGTCACGATGAAGAATGGCAAGACCGAACTGAAGAACCTGAAGTCCGATGACACGAACTGTCCGCCGCCCACGCTCAAGGGCGAATACGAGCATTTCCAGAGCGCATCGAACCCGGTGATCGACAACGATCAGATCCATCTCAAAGGCGTGCGTGTCTATCCGGCGGCCATGGTTTCGAACTACCCGGGCGGCTGTTCCATGCGACCGATCCCGGGTGGCAAGGAGAACGTCACGCTGTTCGTGCCCGTGGTCGATCCGCAAATCCTCGCCATGCCCGAGATGGCGAAAGAGGGTCCCGTTTCGGTTTCCTCGGACGGCAAGAGCTTCTCCGTTCAAGGTGCCGAAGGATGGGTCTGGACCTTCACACCGAAGATCGTGCAGTAGCCCGCGACTCGGCGCGGCGCGCGATGAAGATCCGCCGCGCACTCGAACTGACGGACGCCGATTATTGGCTACATCAACTGGATTGGATGAACGCCAGGAGATCCGCGTTGATGATCTCGGGATGCGTGGCACACATGCCAGCCGACAGCCCGGGCCTTCAGCGAACCGCACTTCAATAGTCTGATCGCCAGCAGCGCAGAGTCCGCGATCGGCACGACCTGATCGTCATCGCCGCGCATGACAACGTGGGTACTTCGATGCGCTTCAAATCCTGCGGTGAAATCTGTTTCTGAGAACGCCTTGATGCAGTCGAACTGCGCCTTGATGCCGCCCGCCATCGCCTGACGCGTCGCGCCGCACGGCCAGTCGCGCGGCGCGTCGAAGGCAGGGGCTTGAGCACTCCGTTACAGCGATGAGTGCCCGTCGGATCCCCCTTTCCTCCAGCGATAACTAAGTGATACAAGTGACCTAATAACGTCGCTTTCGGGAGATGCCGTCCGGCTCGCTCGCGAGGCGCAGTGAGGAGTTTCAGTGAGTACCGGGGGAGTGCGTATATGAGTCTGAACCGCAAGAAGCTCGTTCTGGCAGCCGCGGCATGCATTGTCATGGCGCCGTTGCCCATCCTCACCGGGATGGGAGAGGCATCGCCTTCAGGACTCGCTCCCCTCTTCTTCGGTCTGCCGATCAGTGTGTGGATGGGGCTCGCCATCATGGCCGCGCTCGTGATCGCGTCCTGGCTCAGCATCGATGCCGATGACGATGCAGGAGAGACACGCCCATGACTGCGATCGTCTGTTTCATTGCGCTCGTAATCACGACACTCGCGATCACGGGTTGGGCTGCGCGTCGTTCGCAGGGACGATCCGGTGTGTACGCGGCGGATGGCGCGCTTGGACCGGCGCAGAACGGCTTTGCGATCGCGGGGGATTTCCTCTCCGCTTCGACATTCCTGGGCACGACCGCGATCTTCTTCACCGCGGGCGTCGACATGATCCTGTACCTGGCGCCGTTCCTGTTCGGCCTGTGTCTGATGCTGATCTGGATCGTCGGCCCGCTGCGCCGACTCGGTCGCTACACGCTGGGCGATGTACTCGCGGCGCGGTTGCCGTCGCGCGGACTGCGCATCTATATCGGCCTGAGCACGATCACGATCTCGATCGCCTATCTCATTGCCCAGCTCGTGGGTGCCGGCATGTTGATCGCAATTCTGTTCGGCCTGCAGTTCGAATGGGCCGTTCTGATCGTCGGCGTACTCATGACCGTGTACGTCGCGTTCGGCGGCATGCTCGCCGCATCGTGGGTGCAGATCATCAAGGCGGGCTTGCTGATCGGCACGGTCGCCATCATCTGCGTGCTTGCCGTGGTGGGCGCAGGTGGCGTGGGCGCACTCTACGAGCGGGCAGCGAGCGTATTCCCCAAAGGCGCGGAGCTCTTCACGTTCGGCGGACTCAACCTGAGCATGCTCTCGACGATCTCGCTGGTCGTGGGCGTTGCGGCCGGCACGATGGGGCTGCCGCATATTCTGATCCGCGCCTTCACCGTGCGCGACGCGCTCGCGGCGCAGCGCTCGATCGCAGTCGGCGCGACGTTGATCGCGATCGTCGTCGGCCTGGTGTTCGCCATCGTCGCTCCCGCCACTGTCGCGTTCGTGATGGGCGATCCGGCTTATCAGACGGCAAGCGGTGCGATTCGCGGCGGCACGAACATGGTCGTCGTGCATCTGGCGTCGGCGCTCGGCGGTGAAGTCCTGCTGGGCCTCGTTGCGGCCGTGACCTTCGCCACGATTCTTGCGGTCGTGGCCGGACTTACGATCGCCGTGGCGTCGGCATCCGCGCATGATCTGTATGCGTCGTTGCGCGAAGGCAAAGTGGACGAGCGTCGCGAGCTGCGCGTATTCCGGGTTGCGACGGTCGCAAGCTCGGCGGCAGCCGTGGGACTTGCGATTCTGTTCAAGGAACAGAACATCGCCGTGCTCATTGCGATGGCGCTCGGCGTGGCTGCAAGCGCGAACTTCCCTGTGCTGTTTCTCGCGATCTACTGGCGCGGCCTGACGGCGCGCGGCGCGATGATCGGCGGTGCGACAGGACTCGTCTCAGCGCTGGTGCTCATCGTTCTGGGACCGGAAGTGTGGGTGCGCGTACTCGGCAATGCGCAAGCGATCTCGCCGCTCGAGTATCCCGCGCTGGCCTCCGCCCCGCTCGCATTCGTGACGGCCTGGCTCGTCTCGATGCTCGATCCGCAGAAACCTGCAACCGACGAGAGAGTGGCGAACGACCACGCCGCGTCGTTCGCCCGGAGCTCGGGTTAAGTCACTGGCGCGTCAAGGACGCGCCAGGTACTTGCCATGGCCGGCGGGGCCGACGATCTGGCCGTCCTGCATCACCGGTACGCCGCGCACGATCGTCATGCGTGGCCAGCCTTTGAGCTTCTGGCCGTCGTAGAGGCTGTAATCCGAATAGGAACCGAGCTCTTCCGCACGCACCTCACGCTCGAACTCGGGCTCGACGATCGTGATGTCGGCATCCAGTCCCACACGCAGATCGCCCTTGGTGGAATCGATGGAAAAGATTTTTGCAGGCGCGCTCGTGAGTACCTGTGCGATGCGCTGTAACGACAGCCGACCGCGGTGATAGCCCTCGCTCATCAACACCGGCAGGATCGTCGCGGTGCCTGGGAAGCCCTGCGAGGCCTGCCAGATACCCTTCTCCTTCGTCGCGCGCTTGCGCGGCACATGATCCGAGGCGACGACGTCGATGCTGCCGTCCGCCAGCCCTTCCCACATCGCATCGACATCGTCTTGCGAGCGAAACGGCGGATTCGCTTTGCCGAGCGGCCCGATGTCCGCGTCCATCGTGTGCGTCAGGTAGTGGGGACACGTCTCCACGTAGATGCGGTCGTAGCGCTTGCGCCAGCGACGCACTTCATCGAGCGCCATGCGCGTCGACAGATGCGGAATATAGATCGTCGCGCCGTGATGCTCGGCAAAGTACATCGCCCGCACCACGCTCTCGGCTTCGGTGAACGGCGGCTTCGCCAGACTCCAATCGTGCAAGGTCGACTTGCCAGCCGCCTGCATCTGCCGGCGAATGCGGTTGACGAGCTCGATGTTCTCGGTGTGCAGCACCACGGTGACGCCGCCGATGCGCGCAGCTTCTTCCAGCAACGCGTACAGATAGCCGTCGTCGGTGCCATCGAGGCCGAGATAGCGGCCCTCCTCGCCCTTGAAGTTCATGAAGTACTTGAACGAGCGCACCCCATACGTACGAACGTAGCTTTCGAGACCGCGAATGTGCTGCTCGCTCGCCGTGCTGAAATGAAATCCGAAGTCGACGTGTGCGCGCGGCGTCGCATGCTGCATCTCGCGCTCGAAGACGCCGCCATAGTCCTCGTTGTTCAGGAAGTAGCCCAGGACCGTCGAGAACCCGCCTTGTGCGGCGTAGATCGTCTCTGTCGTGTATTCGGTGATCGGCTCGGCGAAGCCGAAGTGAATGTGCGCATCGATGAGTCCCGGGAAGACCAGCTTACCGCTCGCGTCAATCGTGCTCGCAGCGAGTGGCTGTGCCGTGCCGCGCTCCAGGATGGCGGCGATGCGTCCATCCTTGATTGCGATGTCGACCTCGGATTGACCGGACTCGGGGAAAACTACGGTGCCATTGACGACGGCCAAATCGAATTTCATTACGGAGCAGTCCTCGAGGAAAGTTCATGGATCGATGCGGGCGGAAAGGTGCCCGGCTCGGCAAACAGCGCAGCGAAGCTGGCTTGCAGCAACTCATTCGGCACGTCCTGCGTGATGCAGACGAGGCGCGTGCGACGATCGTCGGAAGGCCATGCAGGCAGGCGCGTCGGCGGTGCGAATACGGTCTGCACTCCCTGCACGAGCACGGGAGTGTCGATGCCGTCGATGCGCACGAGCCCTTTGCAGCGGAGCAGTCTTCCGCCCAGTTCGTTGCGCACCAGCTCGCTCCAGCCGGCGAGCCCTGCCCAGTGCAACGCACGATCGGTGATGAACGATGTGGAGCGCACCGACCCTTCGTGGCGATCGGCACTCACTGCGAACGTGTCGCGCGAGTGTGTCATGGTCGCCCGCTCGAGCAAGACGCTGTCCACACTGAAGGTCGCGTCGTGCGAAAGATGAACGCTCGCGTATGGATTCAGCGCTGCGACGGCTTGGCGTACGCGCGCGACGGCCTCTTCGGAGGCTACGTCCGCCTTCGTGATCACGATGCGGTCCGCGAGTGCCGTCTGCGTGATCGCCTCACGATTCGTTTCGTACTGGCCGGCTCCGAAGACGGCATCGACCGTCGTGACGAGCGCCGCCAACTCGAAGTAGTGCGAGACGAAGCTGTCGCGCAACAGGACCTGCAGCAACGACGTTGGATCCGCCAGGCCCGTGGTCTCCACGATCACGCGCGAGAACGGCGGAACCTCGGCGCGCGCGCGTCGATGATACAAATCAGCGAGCGTTTCCTTGAACGAGTCGAGCACCGTGCAGCACAGACAACCCGAATCCAGCACGACAACGTTGTCGGTAGAGCTCACGACGAGCAGATGATCGAGCGGTATGTCGCCGAACTCGTTGACGATCACTGCAGTGTCGCGCAGCTTCGGCTCGCGCAGCAGCCTGTTGATCAGCGTCGTCTTGCCGCTGCCCAGGAAACCCGTCAGCACGGTGAGCGGTATCCGCTGCGAGAAATCCTCCGGCATATTTCACACTCAAGCACTACGCATCGACGTGGTAGCCTACTAAAGCGTGCACTCGTGCGCGAGTCGCAACGCATCTCGATGCAATTTTTTCGTTGACGATTGATGAGGAACAGCATGCGCCCTTGGTCGAACATCATCAGTGAAGAAGAGCAACGCCGTTATCGTGCGGCGGGCTTCGGACGTCCCTCGGGCTTCGGCAAGAAGCCTGCACTGCTGATCATCGACGTGCAGTACCGAACCGTCGGCTCGCAGTCGAAGCCTTTCTGGGAATCCATCGAAGAGTTTCCAACGAGCTGCGGTGAAGCGGGATGGAATGCCGTGCGCGCGATCCAGCCGCTGCTCGAAGAATTCCGCGCGCGCTCATGGCCCGTCCTTTATCCGCACGTTGCACGCAAGCAGAGCTACGACGGCGGACGCCTCGCAGCGAAGGTGCCCTCGATCATGTCGATTCCCGATCACGGTTACGACTTCGTCCGCGAGATCGCGCCGCGTGAAGGCGACATTCTCGTTCCGAAGAAGCACCCCAGCGCGTTCTTCGCAACGGCACTCGCCAGTCATCTCATCGATCTTGGAGTGGACACGATCATCGCAACAGGCTGCACGACGAGCGGCTGCGTTCGAGGCACGGTCGTCGATGCGTTCTCGTACAATTTCCGCGTCGCCGTTCCCGAAGAATGCGTCTACGACCGAAGTGCCGTGTCGCACGCGGTCAACCTGTTCGACATGTCCGAGAAGTACGCGGACGTCGCGTCGGTCGCAGAGATCATCTCGAAATTGCGTCAGCTTTAACTGCAAGATCTCTGAGCGTCGGGTTTGCCGCCACGCAGCGCCCTGTGCGTGGGTCCGCGACGCATCAGCGGCAAGACTCGGCGCTGCAGCGCACACGGCTCGCATGACATCGACGCATGACGTCGATGTGTGCACACGCAGCTACCGCCGCATCGACCGATGCCGCGCCTGCGCTCGTCGAGTGCGTACAGACAGGTCCGGCATGCAGACCTATGCTCGCTCTGCTTTCTCCAAGCCGAGCAGCACACCCGATGCATCTGAGAGCGTGGCAGGCAGTTGCATTAGTGACTGCCGCAAGCGTGATCGTCACGCTTGCTCAAGTGCCCGAGACCACCTGGTGGAGCTCGGCGGCACTGAGTTTGTCGGCAGGCGTGGCTGCGGCCACGCTCATGGGCGCAGCGGCCACGCTCGGCAGTCGCTGGCCCTTCATCGAGACGCTTTTCGGCGGACTGGATCGCGTCTACCTCGCGCACAAATGGATGTCGATCTATGCGCTCGCCTTCGCCTCGATACATTTCGTGTTCAACGCCGGCGCGGCGGAATGGGAATCCGCCTCGATCATCGCGCTCGAGCCTGTGTGGACACGCCTCGTGCGTCAGCTCAGCTTCGTCGCGTTGATGCTGATCGTCATCCTCGCGCTCGACCGCAAGATCCCGTATCACCGCTGGCGCTGGTGGCACAAGCTCTCAGGACCGCTGTACGTCATCGTCATTCTTCACTGGCTGAGCTTCCGATCACCTATCGCGCTGGCAAGCTCCGCCGGAATCTGGCTTGCCGCGTGGTCCGCACTGGGCGTGACGGCAGCGTTCTACAAGTTGCTGCTCTATCCATTCCTCTCCCCGCACGCCGAGTACCGTGTCATCCGCACTGTGCCCGGCGCCGCCGCACTTCATGTAGCGCTCGAGCCGGTGAAACATCCGATCGCATTCGAGCCAGGTCAGTTTGCATTCCTGTCCTTGAAAGAGGATGGCCTGCGCGAGCCGCATCCCTTCACGATCGCGAACGCACCCGATGACAAGGGCCATGTGCACTTCGTCATTCGTGGCTTGGGCGACTACACCGACAAGCTGATCGCGAACACCGCGCCGGGAATGTATGCCACCGTCTATGCCCCCTTCGGCCGGTTCCGCCGACAGCGAGAATCGAAACGTGAGGTATGGATTGCGGGAGGCGTGGGAATCTCGCCGTTCATCGCGTGGCTCAAGGAAGATACGCCCTCGCCTCTGGCGAATGTCACGCTGTTCTATTTCTTCACGCCGGGCAGAGCGTTCCCCGAACCGACCGTCATGGAAGAGCTCGTAATAAAACGTGAAGCGGAGCTCGTCTCCATCGCGGACGGGCCGACGAGTCCGTTGTTCACTCGCCGCTTTACCGAGATTGCCCGCGACGCTGGCGCCGAGCAGGTCCAGGTGAGCTTCTGTGGACCGCCAGGTCTTCTGAAGCGAGTTCGCCGCGTGATGCGCGACGTCGGCGTGCCCGAAACCAATCTTCAGTTCGAGTACTTCGATTTCAGATGAGCGACCACTATCGCGGCACGCACCCGGAACTAGCTACGGACTTCGATCGCCATCGCCCGTTCTCGTGCCGCTGAACGCGATCCGTGGCGCAGCCCGCGCGCTGAACAGCGCAACACACGTCGACATCCAATGCCAGGACGTGCCGGTTGAATGCTGCATGAGGTAAGCTCAAGCCGAGCACACATTCATCGGCGGCTACCTGAATGAACGGCAGGGCCGATGCCGGAGCTGCTTCCCGCACTCTCGTGATGATGCAGTGGCCGTGGACACTAACAATGGAAGAACAGGCAATGCGGCTCGAAGCCAGGCATTTCTATCTGGCTACCACAGGTGTTTGCATCTTTCTGGCCGCGCAAGCCTTCCAGGCGCTGTGCATCATCTTCTGGTTGCCCGAAGAATCCATGACGGCCGCGAGCGATTTCGCCATCCGCCTTGGTGGGCTGGATCGCATTCGAGCGCTCGCCGTGCTGCTTGGCATCGTCGCGTTAGCCATGACGTACGGCGTGATTGCACTGGACCGCTTCGCTCAGGCACCGCTCACCTCATTGCTGGGCTTCGCGTTCGGCCTGTTGTTCATTGCTTTCGAAGTGCTACATCGCGGCCTGGATTTCGTGATGGTCAGTCAGCAATGGGCAGGCGAATTCGCTTCCGCCGCCGATCCGGCTGTGCGAGATGCGCTGGCGCAGCGACACGAACTTTGGGAATCGTTCACCGCAGCCCTCTATTTCCCGCTGTTGCTGTCCGGCATGGTTGCCTCGACCTGCTTCGCCATTGCCACATGGAGTTCCGGTCGCGGGTGGCTGTGGCTGGCCTCGACGGGCTTCGCGCTCAATGCGCTACGCATCCTGGGCCGGCTACTGGGCAGCTACACCGATATCGCCTGGCTGGGATTCATGGACAGCTTCATCCTGTACCTCCTGCTGGTGTTCCTGGCCAATGGGATGGTGGCGGCATGGTTGATCCGGCGCGCGGCGCTCAGTGAGTCGCGGAGCGCTCCACCCACCACTCCACCGCGTCTGATTCCTACGCGACAGACATCGATCTCTTGACCCGTTACTCCGTCTCGGAGCGCAGCAGATGATCCGAGACCGTCGTCCTGCAGATCGCACTTCAAGACGCCATCGCGGCTGGGGTCATTCCGAAGAATGCCGCGAATTCACGATCGAAGTGCGATTGGTCGTAGTAGCACTCGAGGTACCGCTTGCTGGCGCCACGCGGCGAGTCGGACAGGTACTTGAGGTAGCTGTGCTTGAATCGGACCACGCGTGCATATTGCTTCGGCGTGATTCCCATGCTGGCAATGAAACGACGTTCCAATGTGCGCTCGGTGACTTGATGGCGCCTCAGCCAATCGCAGAGCAGTAAGGATCCGCACGTGCGTGCGACGTGGCGTCTCAGCGCATTGACCAGTGGATCCTGAGCAATGGAATCGCGCAATTCATGCAACAGGAAATCGTCGAACAGCTGCCGGACCGCGTCCGCCGATCGCGCATCCGTCACCGCGTTCTCGAGACGTAGCAACGGCCCGTGATTGAGTTCCGTGAGCGCAAGCGTCGCGTCGCGGAATTCGCCGAGCGGTGTCTGCGTCAGGTGCCACAGCGCATCAGGATGAAGCTTGATGCCGGCGAGCCTGGCCCGCCCGATCGAGCGCGTATTGACCGAGTGCGAGCGACCGCCGATGACATAGCTCGAACTCATGGTCGTGCAGAACGCGGCATCGTCCACGCGCCAGCGCTTGAACGCACCCGCCAACACGAAGACGATCTCCGCATGTCCATCCGGCAGGATCAGCTGTCGCTCATCGATCGGCAGAATCAATGTCGCCGGCACATCCGGATCGGGCTCGACGTAGTAGTAGCACACGATCCACGGCTGCAACCGCGCATGGGGCCGCATGCACCAGTAACGCATTCCGTCCCGAATCATCGTCGATTGCATCTCGATCCCTCGCGAGCCGACCGGCCGCTCATCCGTTCGTCACGCGTAACGGCCGTTCGTCACGTATGTCGGCTTTTTACAAGACGCGATACATGCCAAACCCGATACTTCGACTACGTCGAGTGTGACCTATCTTGCAAGACATCCGGTCCGCGCGTTTCGATACTTCAATGCCTGGCCGGTGCAGTAGTTTCGCGGTCGATCCTTCCGCGCTTTCCGAATATCAGGACGACTCAGCCCATGAAGGCAGCCTTGTACGTCAATGGCCAGCTACGGAACGTCGATGCCGACCCGCAGACCCCGTTGCTCTGGGTGTTGCGCGACCACCTCGGCATGACGGGGACCAAGTTCGGGTGCGGCATCGGGCAATGCGGAGCCTGCACGATTCACCTCAACGGCTCCGCGACGAGATCCTGTCTTCTGCCGCTCGCAGCCGTCAACAATGCGCGGATCACCACGATCGAGGGACTGTCGCAGGACGCGACTCATCCGCTGCAGCAGGTGTGGATGACGGACAACGTACCGCAATGCGGCTACTGCCAAGCCGGCATGCTGATGGCAGCGGCGGCACTATTGAAAGAGAACGCGAACCCCAGCGACGCACAGATCGACGCTGCGATCACCAATATCTGCCGATGCGGCACGTACCCGCGCATCCGCACCGGAATTCACAAAGCCGCCGCCCAGCTGCGCAGCCAAGCGGTGTCGCCATGAACGCCTCGATACCCAACCTTTCACGGCGCGAGTTCATCGTCGCGACCGCCTCCATGGCCGGTGGCTTCGCGCTCACCGTCCTGCCGCGTTCGAACGCGATGGCGAAGGGGCCGGCCGCGGCGCCCGAGATCAATCCATGGATCGTCATCGGAGCCGACGACACCGTCACCATTCGAATGCCGGCACCCGAAGCCGGTACCGGCAACACCACGCAGGCAGCGATGTTCGTCGCCGAAGAGCTGCAGTGTGATTGGCACAAGATCCGTATCGAACCCGTGCCCTTCGCTCGAGACGCACGCGAAGACGTTTACATCAAGAAGTCGGGCATCTGGTCGACGTTCGCGGGCGGAGGCACGCAGCCAGGGATCATGCAGACGATGCTGCAAGCCGGAGCGAGCGCACGAGAGCGCCTGCGGCTCGCCGCTGCCAAGCGCTGGAACGTGCCTTTGAACGAAGTCGTCGCTCGCGAAGGTAGGCTTTCGCATCCCGCGACACAGCGCGAAGCGCGTTATGGCGAGCTCGCCGCACTGGCCGGCACCATCGAGTTGGCAGAGGAGCCGAAGCTCAAGCGTCGCGAAGAATGGCGAGTGCTGACGAAGCAGAGTCCTGCGCGCTTGCATGTTCGCTCCGTCGTCGACGGCACGTCCGTCTACGGGATGGACATTCGGGTGCCCGGCATGCTCTACGCTGCACTCCTTCAATGCCCGGTGCACGGCGGCAAGCTCAAGGGCTTCAACTTCAATGCGGTCCGTGACATGCCCGGCGTACGCGGCTACGCCGTGGTCGATCCGTCGGAACCGCGCAAGAAAGTCGAGCAGCCTGCCTACTGGGCCCACACCGATCCAAGCAGTGCCATCGCGATCGTCGCCGACCACTACTGGCAGGCTCGCCAGGCATTAGAGGCGATGCCGATCGAATGGGACTACGGCGAAGGCTCGCGATGGAAGAGCACACAGCAGGTCTATGACGCCGTGCTCAAACGCCTGGACGAACCCGCCGAGGAGCAAGTGAAATCCTCAGGTAACGCTCGCGCTTTCGATGGCGCCGGGCGCGAACTCATCGAGGCGACATACTTCACGCCTTTCAGTGAACACGCGACGATGGAGCCGCTGAATGGAACCGCGATTGTGACACGCGATCGCGTCGAGCTATGGCACCCGGTCGCCACAGTCATGCAGGCACTGGCGATCACGACCGAAGAAACAGGCATTGAACCCGAGAACATTCACGTTCACCTGCCGCTCGTGGGCGGCAGCTTCGGACGTCGTGTCGGATGCGACGACCTGCGCATGGTACTCGCGGTCGCAAAGAAATTTCCCGGCACGCCGATTCACGTCGTGTGGTCACGTGAAGAGACCTTCCGCCAGGGAAAGTATCGTGACCTGCAAGCTGCCCGCATGCGTGCGCGCCTCGACTCCGACGGATTACCTCAGTCACTGCATGTCCACGTGGCAGGTCATAGCCCGCTGCTGCTCGGGCTGGAGAACACCGCTTACACGAACGGCTGCATTCCGGATGTGCACATCGAGAAATCGACCGTGCCGATGCACATCCTCACCGGCCAGTATCGCGGCCCCGGGTACAACACGCATGCGTTCTTTCTCGAATCCTTCATCGATGAGTGCGCGACAAAGGCCCGGATCGACCCGCTGGAGTATCGCTTGCGGCTCGCGGCGAAATGGGCCGATCCGGCCTGGGCGACTTGTCTCAAGGAGGTGGCTGCGCGCGCCGACTGGGGCCGCAAGCTACCGAAAGGCCACGGTCAGGGCATCGCAATCGCCAACTGGGGCATGCAAGGCAAGCCGCACGAAGGCACGACGGTGGCCGCCATCGCCACTGTCGAGGTCCGGGACTCGGGTGAGTTCATCGTCCACGCGATCGATCTGGCATTCGACTGTGGCCAGATGATCGATGAAGACTCCGTTCGCGCCCAACTCGAGGGCGGCCTGCTCTTTGGACTGAACATGTGCCTCAACGAGGAACTCAACATCGAAGACGGTCGCATCGTCGAAGGAAATTTCGATCGCTATCGCATGATCCGTCTGGCCGACGTTCCCCGTGCCATTCGCATCCACACCGGCGCGCTCTCGGGCCATGCGAGATACAGCGGCGTTGGCGAAGTCAGTGTCGGTATCGCCGCCCCGGCCATCGCCAACGCCATCTTTGCGGTCACCGGAGAGCGGATTCGCTCGATGCCCTTCCGAAGAGAAACGCGGGTGACGTGAACGACGCCGCAATCGAATGAAGGCCGCTGATCGGCGGCGGCGAATCCGTTCTCGAACTTCGCCGCCGCGCACTAGGTAACCTCTGATCAATTCGCCTTTTGTAATACCAGCCGCTTCGATCGCCGCTGTATTTCAGGCAGTTGCAAATTCGTGAAGGTCGGGAAGTCGATAAATCAGAGCTTCCCTAGGTCAGCGCGTGAACTTGCGACCGCTGGGCTGTGCCGAATCGGGCGCGCGATACTGCGGAAGCAGCACGCTGTCGATCACATAGATCACGCCGTTGCCGGCCTGAATCACCGGCCCGACGACCTTCGAACTATTGATGCGCAGATCGTCGAACTCACGATCGACATACACATTCTGTCCTTGCACGGTGGCGAGCGCCGTAGGCGTGTAATCGAAGCGGACGTCGAACTTGCCCTGCGCCGCGTGGTACTGCAGCACCTGAGAGAGCTGATCCGGATTTGCGATCAGTTCATTCAGTACGGCCTCCGGTATCTGCGCGAAAGCGGCGTTCGTAGGCGCAAACACCGTGAACGGCCCGGGCCCCTTCAGTGTCTCCGCGAGTCCGGCCGCCTGCAGGGCTGTGACCAGTGTAGAGAAATTCTGGTCGCCACTTGCGACGTCGAAGATCGTGCCATCCGCCTGAACGATTTCATCGTAAGGCGGCGAGCTATCGTTGTTCTGTGCCGAAAGCGGTAGCGCGATGGTGAAAAGCGTGGCCGCCGCAATGGCGGCGCGAAGAGTGTGCTTCATGTCTTGCTCCTGGATGAGGGTTCGCTCGAAGGCCGGCAGTGCGGCTTACCTGTTATTCGTCGGCGAACGGCATTCGGATGCATCGCGCATAGCGATGTTCTCTTGCGCGAATGAACGCTTGACAGAGATCCCGCTATCGCCGCAAATGCAGATCGAACTGGAGCGATCGCATGAGTCCTCATCGATTTGCGTTCGCAGTGCTCGAGGCCGGCGGGAGCGGTTACGCCACCGCTGCAGCGCACGCGCTCATCGAGCACCAACCGACGCTCGCCGATATCTACGGCGCCAAAGCCCTGGCTTCGTGGAGATCCTTCATGATGCAGGCTGTTGCCGAGCTCGCAGTCGCTGTGCGCTTCAATCGGCCCGAGCTGTTCAACGATGCCGTCTCCTGGTTGCGAGGTGCGTTTCTCGAAAGTGACGGAAAGACCGAAGACCTGCAGCTCGCATTGCAGGCCCTGCAAGCGACGTTGCAGGCGGAGCTCCCAGAGAACGCGCGTGAACCCGTGATGCGCTGCATGCAAGCTGCATTGCCTGCACTCGACGCGTCGCTGCCGTCAATCTGCCTGCTCGATCCCACGGACCCGCGTGACAGGTTGGCCCTGCGCTACCTTGCCGCATGCCTGGAGGGACGCTTCGAATCCGCCGCGTCCATCATCCTTGGCGAGGCACGCGTGACTTTAGGTGAGACCGCAAGCTATCTGCACGTACTGATGCCTGCCCAACGTGAGATCGGCCGCATGTGGCAAGCGGGTGAGATCGGTGTCGCCGAGGAACATGCCGTGAGTTTGATGACGCAACGTCTCGCTGTCCGGCTCAGCACTGCAGATCCACCCACATCGACAGGTAAGACAGTGCTCGCTGCTGCAGTCGCAGGAGACACACACGACATCGGCATCACTGCGGTCGCCAGTTGTTTTCGTGCGGCCGGTTGGCGATCCGTATGCCTTGGCGGAAACGTACCTCCCGACCAGATCGCCGAAGCAGCGGAGATGTTTCAGGCACATCTCATTGCTCTCTCAGCCACCTTGACGACGCACCTTCCCGCGCTCGAAGACAGCGTTGCGGCCATCCGGGATCTCCATCGCAAGATCAAGATTCTGATTGGCGGACATGCGCTCGTGCATGCCGTTGATCTGTGGCGCGAGATCGGCGCCGATGGCTACGCCAGCAGCCCCGAGGACGCCGTAGAACAGGGCGCGTTGCTCCTGGGGCTGCACTACCCGCACAAGGCTATCGACGTGTCGGCGTAGGTGCGTGCGACCTGCAATCGGCACTATCGCGCGCGAGCGGCGCGTCTCCGCTTTCGAGCAGCTCTCTGAGCTTGAGCAGTCCGCGCCGAAGCTGTGCTTTCACCGTGCCGACCGGCTTACCCGTGACACGCGCGATCTCCGAATGCGTCATGCCTTGCACGACACCCATCAGGAGAATCTCGCGCTGCGAGGACGCCAGCAGCCCGAGCGCGCGAGCCGCTGCCTGCGCATCGATCCTATCCGACGCCTCGAAGTCCTCGCGCTCCTGCGGGACGTGCAGCGTCTCATCGAATGGATCGATCGTCGGCTGGCGTCCCTTCGCTCGTAAGCGATCGATCAGTTTGCGTTGCGCAATCGTTCGTATGAATGCCACTTCCGAGCCGGCCGTCGGATCGAAGCGCTTGGCGCATTTCCAGAGCTCGACGAAAATCTCCTGCGCCGCATCCTCCACATCCGCGAGATCTTCCAACTTCGCTCGTGCCAGCGACCACACGATTGCGCCGTGGCGCCGCATGCACTCGGCCACCGCACTGGATTCCCCGGCGGCGATACGCCCCAGGATGTATTGATCGCCGGCCACGATTTCATCGCAATGAATCTGAAACGGCTGAAGGATGCTCAGCGCGAGGCTTTCGTTCCCGAAGAGATTTTGAAGCGCCACTGCTGACGCCGTTACGTGGTCGTTCACCGCTGCACACGTACGTGCTCGCTGTACGGATCGGGTGCTAGGCGCTAGGTGCTAGGCTGAGAAGAAGAAGAAGAAGAAGGGGGCGCGATCGCTCTTCGCGTGGGTTCGGTTTCAGCCGAACATCAATGCTGTGGGTTCGGCTTTGGCCGAACAATTCCTGTCCGACTAAAGTCGGACCCACACAGGAGGAGTGCTTCAGCTAACCGGTCCGCTAGTCTGCTGGCCAGAGCAAGCTCTGCTGTGGATTCGGCTTTAGCCTGGCTTCAGCCGAACAACTCCTCGTCCGACTAAAGTCGGACCCACAGGAGGAGTGCTTCAGCCAACTAGTCCGCTAGTCTGCTGGCCAGAGCAACCTCCTGCTGTGGGTTCGGCTTTAGCCGAACATTTTCTGTCCGACTGAAGTCGGACCCACCAGTTTTCCTTCCTTTTTGCGGTCTTTGCGGCTCGCTGATCTGCTGTCCGACTGAAGTCCAATGGCACTGCATTAAGCTGCTGCAGCCTTGCGATGAGCCAAGATGTGCGCTCGGGCTTGAGCTCGAGGTTGTTGTAGCCACAGGTAAGGTTTGGATCGCCGCTTCTTCAGTCGAGGCTCGATGCGCCCGGGTCGATCACCGACACGAACGCTGGCAATCAGCCTCCACAGTTCGGCGTGATGGTGGGTCCTGCGGTGAGTGGGTCGATGTGCGATCCACTGCGTCCATAACTGCACCGTATGCTTGAAGCTCAACTGACGAGGCTCCAGACCACTCACCGCAGCCGCCTGCGCCATCAGCATGCGGATCAGGTTGTAGGCGAGCAGGTGAACCCACAGTTCCGTCGCCACCATCTGTGGTGTGCGGCAGCGTAGTACTTCGACGCCAAGGATCGTCTTGATGTTGCGCAGGTCGAGCTCCACGTTCCAGCGTCGCCCGTAGAGATCCGACAGCTCCCGCTTGCTGATTCGTCGATCGAGCAACGTGGTCACCAGGATGCGCCCGTCGCTCTTCAGTTCACGCACGGTTATCTGCTCTGGAAGGCTTGCGTAGTGCTCGAGCGTCATCCACGGTGGGCGCGCCGGTTTCGGCCAACTCACACAGTGATCACGCGTGCCCAGGGATCGACCTCGGCGAAAATCGGTGCGCCGCCCGCCGTGCTGCTCGAACAGCACATCGACGCCCGCGGCTTGCAAAGCGGCGAGGGTGAAGTAGTTGCTGTAGAGCGCATCGGCTAATACCACCTCACCCGGAGTGAACACTCCACTCAGCGCACGCAGCAGACTCAGTTCGCCATTGCCGGCCCCATCGCAAGGGCCTATGGCTGCATCCACCACTGCGCCCGTGGACAGACAAATCACTGCCAGCAACCGCGCCAAGGGAAAGCCCACGCCCGGCGCCTGATTGCGGGGCTGCGGAAACCGCAGTTGATTCGCGGGGGTATCCGGCATCGAGATCGTGCTGCCATCTATTATCTTCACGGTGCGCTCATGCCAGCGCCAAGTCGGCAGCGCCTGCGCACTCAGCCACCGTCCGCTGTGTCGCGTCAGCGCCTGCACCATCTCCAGCGGTAACCTCTGTCGCGCCCGACAGTAGGCGCCGGTATCCACTGCGTTGGGCCGCAGCCCTTCAGCCACGCGTTGCGCCGCCCAACCGTTCACGGCTCGCTGACACGAGCCGTCCTCATCCAAGGCCTGCCGCATGAACATCGCCAGCGTCACGGTCGGCGGATACAGCCGTTCGCGATGCTCGGGCAAGTAAGCCTCCGTCGTTTGCAGAAGCTGTGGGCCGGTCAGCGCATTGAAGAAGTCCACTGCCTCCATCTGCTGGAGCTGCTGACCGATGCGTTTTTGGTGTTGCTGCGATCTGAACTGCGCTCTACGATCACTCACAGGCTGGCCTCTCCGATTGATTGGGTCGATGTGTGGTAACAAACATCCTATCAATCCTGGCCAGCCTGCTTTCCTTTCTATTTCAGCCCCTTCCGCTCATCTGCGCTCCGCGCTTCTGCTTAATGCAGTGCCATTGG
>JAFAEQ010000059.1 GCA_023423935.1 Pseudomonadota bacterium
CGCCCTCGGTCTTCGTGCCGAGTCGAACGCGCGTCTCTGCGCCGTTATAGTCCTTGCGCAAGATGAAATTCACCACGCCCGCGATCGCATCCGAACCGTAGATGGCCGAGGCGCCGTCGGTCAGCACATCCACACGTTCGAGGGCTGCTGTCGGGATGCCAGAGATGTCCACGTAGCTGCCCGCCGTGCCGCTCGGGGCCATGCGGCGGCCGTTCAACAGTGTCAACGTTGCCCCTGTCCCCATCGCACGCAAGTTCACCGTGCTGGCCCCAACACCCGCAAGACTGCCGGCGCCGCGATCTGGCGTCGCAGACGTGCCACCACCGAAGTTCTGCGGTAGCTGCGCGATGTATTGGCCGACATTGGCATAGCCCGCCCGATCCAGTTGGTTGCGCGTCACTCGCGTGACGGGCGAGAACTCATGGGGCACATTGCGAATGTTGGTGCCAGTGACGAGCACCTCCTCCATCCCCAGTGACGCGCGCACACCGGCTGGAAGTGAAACGTCAGGCTTGGGCCCGCTCTCGGGCGACACCGCGAAATCCGCCGACGACTGGAGACCCGCAACTCGCTGGGCGATCTGAAACAGACTTTGCAGCCCGAAACCCAAAGAGGCACTGTGAGCGGCCGGGTCGGGCGGATCCGCAGGATCTGGATCTGCATGTATCGGCAGCAGAGTAAAGGCACCGTCGCCGAGAGAATGGAACGTGAGGCCAGTCCCCTCCAGCAATCTCTGCAGTGCGTCCTCCACCGCGAGCGCCGTGCAAACCCCGCGCGTTTGCACTCCCTCTATCTCGTCCGACGCGTAGACCAACTCGATTCCGCGGACTTCCGCGAAGGCCTGCAACGCAGTGCTGAGCGCCTGTGGCGGGATCTGCTGATCAGTGCACTGCTCCTTCGTCTCGACGGACGCCCAGGACCGTCCGACCCATGCGACGCAGACGAAGCACGTCATCACCACGGACCGCATGCCCGAGGCGCGTCGTCGCGCCTGCATTCGCTCGAGTTGCGTGTGATCGCTCACGGGCAGAACTGGATGCGCGGGTTCGGCGGTTGATTGGGTGTTATCGCTCACCGACGCGAAACTTGGATTTCCCTCTCCGTCTCCGTCACGAGAATCTCGGGCCGAGCGCGCAGGAACCGAATGAGCAGATCGCTGTTTGTGGAAGAGAACACTCCAGTGATTCGGAAATCGGCGAGAGCAATATCGCTCAGGACCAGTCGGCGCCTGTTGTGCCGGTTGAACTCTTCTGCGACGTCGCTGAGCGGCGTCGATTCGAACACGAACTGTCGCCGCGTCCATGCCGTAGCCGCAGTCACGTCGGCCTCGAGCGCTCCCGAGCTCGACTGCGCGTTCAGCACAGCCTGTTGGCCGGCGGACAACACGAGCGAATCCTCGAGTGACCCTGCACGGTCTTTCGACGTCGGCGCGGATACAGCCGCCGGAGCGTTGCTCGAGACAGTCGGTTCTGGCATGCCGGAGCCTCCCTTACGCAGTAGTGCAACACTGCCCTCGAGGACGGTCACGACGGTACCCGAGCGCTTCTTATGAACGTCGAATTGCGTACCGATCGCACGCACACGCACGCCATCACTCGATACGACGAACGGACGCCCTGGATCTTTGGCCACCCGAAACAACGCCTGACCCCTGAGCAAGTCGATCGCTCGCAGGCCCTCCGCATAACGCACACCCACCGCGGAACCGGCATCCAGCTCGATCGTCGATCCATCCTCGAGAACGATGGAACGATGCTCGGCGATACTCGTGCGGTAGGTCGTGCCATGGAAGCTGCGCATCGACACTAATGCGCCCACGGCCACTGCAAAGAGGGCAACCGCAGCCGCGAGCCACATGCGACGCCCGCTCGGAGTCCGGCGAGCAGACGCCGTCTCCTCTGCGGCGACATCCGCAGCGCCTGCGTGGGCAGCGTCCCTGTGCACGGCGCCCGTATGCACGGCGCCCGCATGCACGGCGCCCGTATGCACGACGCCCGCAAACGCAACCACCGGCGTATTTGCGGTCGCTCGCGCCATCAAGGTCTCGGTATCGAACTCGCGTTTCGCATCGAGCTTCGGCGCTTCGTCCCAGAGGGCGGCCAGTTCCAGGTACGCCCGCAAGTGTTCCGGTGACATCCGCGCCCAGGCATCAAAGCGTCGCCGTCCCTCGTCATCGATGTCGCCCGTTCGGAAGTCGACCAACCACTCGGCAGCCTCCTCATAGATCTGCTTGTTCATGCTCAGGTCCTTTCGTTGCGCGAGGAACGGCCTTCCTCGCTCTCCTTGAGATGCTTGCGGAAATGCATCAGAGCTTTGACGAGATATTTCTTGGTCATCGGCCGCGAAATACCGAGGCGCTCACTGATCTCGTCGACGGACAGGCCGTCGCGGCGGTGAAACAGGAACGTCGCCTGCGCCTTCGAGGGCAGACTTTTCAGCGCGTTATCAAGAACGCTCAGGCACTGCTGCGCATTCATTTCCAGCTCCGGAGTCGTCTCCGCCACGGCGTACACATCGGAGAGCACATCGCTGAGATTGACCGATTCCGGCTGGTTCGCCTGCTTGAGCGCATGCTGCTGGGCGACGTGTTGCGCGATCGTGAAGATATACGCCTCCGGCGTGCGGATCGTTTCGTGATTCGGCACACGCAACAGCCGCAGAAACACCTCCTGGACGATGTCCGGAATGTCAACGGCATTGCGCACGCGCTTCGTGAGAAACCGACGCAGCTGGCCACCGTGAGTCTCGGCAAGCTCAGCTACGAACGTCTGTTTGTCTACGGCGATCACCAATGGGCTCCGGGCGTATGAACGCTCGTTCCCAATGAGCGATTGGTACGCCGGAAGATACCCCTCGACTCAAAAAATAATCGACGAGGGGATTTCCTGATCGAGGCAGAAGGGTTTCACCGAGCTCACTACATGACTGAGCACTCAATCATGCGGCGCCGGAGGATCTATTCGTTGCTCGGGCTCCTCAGCCGATCGTTCATGGCGCGTTCTGTTACTTCCGGACGAAGGTATCCATGAAGTCCACCATGCGCCGCGCGGCGTCCGCCGCGTTCGCCAATGCCCACTCGCTCGGCACGTGCGACTCACCGTCGTATTCCGCAAGCTCGACCGTCCGGCCCAGGTGCCGAAGCGCGCCGAACATCTTGCGCGCCTCTTCGATCTTGCACGTCGCATCGTCGACGCCATGAATCAGTAGCAATGGCGTGCGGATACGGTCCGCACGATGAAGCGGTGAATTCTCAACGTGGCGCCCCATGTCGAGCCAGGGGTGGGCCGGTAGATTCCAATTGGCCGTGATGAGCGGGTGCCCCGGCTCGAGGGTCGATGCAACGGAGACCAGGTCGTAAATGCCGGCAAAGGCGATTCCCGCTCGGAAGACGCGCGTGCCGGTCAGGATCGCCGCCGTGCTGTAGCCGCCGAACGATTGGCCGCTGACCGCGAGTCGTTCGATATCCGAATAGCCGAGCGCAGCGGCCTGATAGACCTGTGCCAGCACTTGGGCGGTCAAGTCCTGGATGAATTCACTCTTCCCGCCTTGCGGCGCCACAGGGACTTCAGTCACGAGAACCGCATATCCGCGGGTCGTGAACACCGGCAGCGGCATCGTCGCGCCGTCTCCGCCACCCCAGTTCAGGGCGGTCCTGTGCGAGGCTTCGCTTCGGGGATAGACGAACACGATCGTGGGTAGCCGATCGCCGCGCTTCGCGCCAGCCGGCAATGCGATCGACGAAACTGCTTTCCGTGTCGAGCCATCCGGCAGCGGAATCGCGGTCTCGAAAGTCTCCACTGTGCCGAGCTCGTACTTCGCGACGCGGTTCTCGACGTCGGTGACGCGAGTCTTCTTGCGCAGGTCTCGATCGAATCGATAAAGGTTCTTGTAAGCGCCAAAGCTTTCGAACGTCGCGTACGGCGCACTGTGATCGGCGGGCGCACCGGCAATCTCGAGTTGCGCAGTTCCGCTCCAAGTCGTCACGCACTTGCGGTTCGCGATCTCGCATTTCAACACGGCGGCGCGAGCCGGCGCGGCCTCATAAGCAAGCAGCGCGAAACTCTTCGCATCGGGCTGCCACAGCGTTGCGCCTTGTTGAGTGATTGCACGGTCGAGCCGCAGACCGGCAGGAAGATCGAAGCGTACTGGGGCCGTGCCGTCCAAAGGAACGAGCGCGACCGCGGCAGGAGCACGCTCGCGGTACGCGGTCGGGCTTTCGATCGAATCCAACCCGACGAGGACTGCTGAACCGTCGCGAGTGACGGCGAGTGGATCCTTCGTCAGTGTCGTCAATGTGGTTGCGAGCTGTCGCGCAGACGCTGAGGTCTCTCCCGGCTCGGCCGTCCACAATCGATCGTCTTTCACCCAGATGAGTTGATCGCGTTGCGGATGCCAAATGTAGTTGCCGAGCAGATAGGCATTGAGGCTTTGTTTTACGTCACGGGCCAACACTTGCGGCGCCCCGCCCGTGGTGCGCACGACGGCGACGTCGAGCACCTGCTCATTGTCGCCCGCTCGCGCGAGACGCGGACTGGACATATATGAAAGCCACTTGCCGCTCGGAGAGATCTGTGCGACTGAGAATGTAGGTTCGACGTCCGCGGCCACGACGGTGCGCTGGCGGCCGCTCGCAACGTCGATCGCCAGCAAAGCAGCGCCGTACTTGCCAGTCGACCTCGGAGGAACGACCTCCGTTTCTGCTTTTGCGTCGGCGTCGAAGCCTGACCGCTCGACCTTTACGCGCGGTGTCGTTGACTGTTCGGGCTTCGCGCTGCGCTGATTCGGTGATGCTGAGGAAGTCTGCGTAACCGCACCGATGAAAATCTCGCGACTGTCTTTCGACCAGATCGGGCCATCGCCCGCCCAAGGCAACGCCTTCGCGCGAACCTCGCTCACGCGATGGCTGGTGCCGTTCGCCAGGTCGTGAACCCAGAGCTGAGCGCCATCGCCCGTGTCGCAGTAAAACGCAATCTTCCGCGCCTCGTCGGAGAACGCGGGCTTCCAGCAGCTGCCTTGCGGAGCGCCGATGCGCGTCTCGCGATCGGCGGTGAGATCCTTGACGAACAGCGTCTGACCGAACTCCGTAAAGCTGAGCTGCTGCGAGGCACGATGCTGTTCCATCAATTGTCGATCCTGCACCGAGGAGCCTTCCGGTGTCGGCGTGCGCACTGCGTACGCGACGCGGCGACCGTCCGGTGAAATTGCGATCACATCGGCATCGGAAATCGATTTGCGAGCAAAGGCGAGATCGAAGGGCATGGGCTGCGCATCGGCCGCGACCTTGCCTGAAATCGTCAACGCAGCAATCGCCGACATCAGTACGCCGACCTTGATCGATCGAGTTCTCATTCTTCGCTCTCGTTCCGTGCACGCAGCACTCGTGCACACATAGAGCGGTCGATGGGAACGGGCGATACCCCCGGGAGAGAATTTTCCATGTGAGGCGTTACGCCTTACTTTGTGTAAGGCGATTCGCGAGCGAGTCCCTCCCCCTGCGAAGTGGGGAGAGTCACGAGCAGCACAGCGATGAGGGCACATGCCCAGAGATAGAAGGTGTGCATCGACCAGCCGGCTCAGCAGTACGAAGCAAGATCGTACATCGTCGCGCCCAGCATCGACCGCGACCGACGATGGACAACGCCTCGATCGCAGGTTCGACCGCGGCCGACGATGGCCATCGTCTCGGTATTCCTGTCGAGACCGCCTCGATGTCCGTCTCGAGGCCCGCGCCAGGGCGATGTCCTTTTACTGACTCAGCGGAAGCGGCACCGTGTGCACCGCCAACGGCACCGGGTCCGTAACGACCGTCACTTTCGGCGGTTCCTTGCCCTCGACGATTGCAGCAAAACGCCGCGCATAGTAATCGCGCGGCAATGACATGTGCCCGTACGGCTTGCCGAACAGCCCGACCTCCGCAAGCAACGTGCGGCCATCACGTGGATAGGCATCGATGCGCGGCCGGAGCGTGGACTCCACGCGTTCACCTTGTTTCAGCGTGACAGCCGGCGCTTCCGGCTGCGCATCGCCACCGTACAACGGATGAAAGACGACATCCCGGTACTTCACACGCAAGCCTTTTTCTTTAGCACCCCAGGCATCCACGGCGATGCGATAACGACCCGCGGGCGGTGCAGCGACTTCCAAACGCTTGCTGCGACCGGGCTGCACTTCGTAGGCGATGCGCGAGATGGACTTGCCCGGTTCCTTGGGCACGAAGAAGATCCCCAAACCGACAGTGCCGCTCGTCGCATTCTCCGCGCTGGCTTCAGCCACGAGCCGAGCCGCACCCGCAGGCACATCGACATCGAAGAACCGCGGCGAACCATCGACGACAGCCTCAGCATCACGCGCAGCTCCAACTCCCATCAGTTTCACCTGCGCCTGCTCGATCGTGCCCATCTGGTTCGTGAACGTGGCCCGGATGTCGCCATTCGCGAGCGCAACACCCGAGCTTGCGTTCGAGCTCGAATTCACTCCCAACGCAGTCACCTTGAACGTCACTTCAGTGCTCGACGCAGGCGTCGTCTCCCTGGCGTCGAAGGTTTGCGGTGGAAGCCCACCGTCGTGCGTCATCCAGAATTGCCATACGCCGGGCTCGGGATTCACGAACGTCTGGTCATAAGTCTCGAGATCGCTCTCGGCAAGGCGCCAAGGCGCCCCGACGATGCCACCTTCCCCGTCCTCTCTGATACCTCCTCCGGAATAGGGCAAACCACTTGGCGCCTTTGCGAACAGCACGATACTGCGCGCGCCACGTTGCCGCGCCTCGACACGCAGTGCCGTTGCGCCCTTCGGCACGTCCACATAGACGATGCCATGACCTGGCCGCGGCACGCTGCGGGGCATGGTGGCCGTGTACCCTTTGCTTTCTACCAACGGCTCGGCGACATCGATCGTGCACATCACGCTGTGCGCAACGAGATCCAGGTTCGTATCGAGCAGATCGAGAATCGCGCTATAGGCACCCGATTCGCCGACGCTGATTTGCACCGGAATCTTCGTTGGCACATTGAGCGGCAGCCGCACCTCGCGAAGGTTGGTGACGAATGCCCCGTGGTCGTTGCCTTTCCACTGCAACCGATACGTGATCGGCGCTGAAGGTCCGCTCGTGCGCGTCACCGTGATCTCGCGCCGACCCTTCTGCCCTGGACTCCACCCGATGCGTTCGTACAAGCCACGACCCACATGCGCCGGGGTCAGCTGATCACTGAACGGCGTACGTACAGGCGCCTCGGTCGCGAACCGCGAAAGCTCATGGTTCTTCAGCTTCTGCAGCGCCTGCCATGCTGCGTCCACTTGAATCAACCCACGCCCCTGCACGCGCGCTTCCACCCCCTCGAGGAACTTCGTGCTGGCGAACAATGCCATCTTCAAACGTTCTTCATCGTAGGGAATACCCGCCTGCTTCGCTGCGCTGATCAGCAATGCAGCATGACCCGCAGCGTTGGGCGTGGACGCCGAAGTACCGCCAGAGATTCCATAGCCGTGCGGCATTTCGAAATTGGGGCTGTCGAGATCGCCCGGCCATTCCGGAATCTGCGCGCTGAAAGTGCCCGTGAGCGCCATCAGATCGGGCTTGAGGCCACCGTCGTACGCCGGCCCGTAGCTCGAGTAGGGTGCGGGCGTGTGCTGCCGCGTCGGCGCGATTCCGAAGTTCGCCTTCCAGGTTTCATACGGCGTGTACGCACCGACCGCGATCAGGTTGCTGCCTGCCTTCGCGATCTCCACGAAGAAATCTTCCGCCGGCCCTGAATTGGAGGCCGCTCGGAAGTGTGGCTTTGGATAGCGCTGATGAATCCGCTGCAACAGTTGGCCATAGAACAAGCTCGATTCGTTGGCCCACTTGCGAGTCATGGACATGATCGTCGAGTTCGTCAGCACCTCGACGCGAGGATCGCGATAGAGCGTCAGCAATGACTTGATCTGTGGGACTTCGTGCTCTTCGAGACCCTCCGGCATCCGATAATATATCGGTAGCCATTGCGCGCCGGGCGCTACGCCTTCCGCACGGCCATTGAGAAAGCTGTGCCCCGCTGCCACGCTCGCGCACATCGTGCCGTGGTTCATTGCACCCAGGTTCAACAGCAAGCTCTGAGTGGGAACGTCAGCTGCGACCATGATCGTGCGGGTATCGCCCGCGGGAAGTTCAGCCAACGCGGGGCGGTGCGGCTGTGCGGGCAGTTTCCCGAAAGCAATCGGTGTTCCGATCACCTCATTACCCGCGTCATCACGACGGTGCTCGTACATCCACACGCGTCCCATCGGAACAGACCACAAGAGCGTGAACTCGTGCGCGCCGACGGAGTGTCGCAATCGCTCCGGGCGACTCACGAAGGCCATGCGCAGCTCTGCACCGGTGCGCTTTGCTTCATCGGGCAGCGCGAAGCGCCTTGCGTTGAATTGAAGGTGCCCATCCTTGCCGGCGCTCACGACCTCTGTCTTCTGCCAGCCGAAGTCGGACTGGCCTTTGCCCGGCACTGGATCGAGCAACGGCATCACAGGCGGCGTCATGATGTAGTCGATCAGTTTTGGAACTCGTGCACCTTGCAACGAGAAGCCGTAGGAAAGTGATGGCAATCGCGCATCCACTGCTTCGATGCCACCGATCACGACACCGCGCCCATCGTACGTCGGATACTTGCTTTTGAAATCGCAGGACTGTGTCGCACTCGCACCCGTATACGGATTGTCGAGCGGCGTGTACGCGCTCGGTGCCAAGCCCGGCTTGCGCTTCTTCGCGACTGGCTGTTCGCCCGCGTCGAGGCCCGCCATGGAACCGCTCTGGAAGCCCAGTTCCGCTGCGGTCCACTCGGGCCATCTGAGAATCTGCGACAACTGGGCGATCGGCACGGCTGCATAGAGAAGGTCGACGTCCTCCTCCAGCATGAGCACTTTGCCGGACACTCCCGCCAGGCGCTCCGCCATCTGCGCGCTCCGCCCTGATTCGGACAGTAACCACAGACGGATCGTCTGCTCTCCAGCCGCCAGCCTATGCGCGACGAACACGCGCTCGATTGGCTCCAATTGCAACGCACCCGCCTGCTGCCACAGCAAGGCACCGAGAACCCATGCGATCGCTCGATGTTTCATTGTTCTAGTCGCTCCGATGAATCCGCCAAGATCGAGTCGTTAGACGTGAGCTAGCCGTCATATAGAGCAGCCGCAGGCGGTCGGAGATACCCTGGGATTGAAAACTTTCGCCTTTGGGAAACGCCGGCGTCTGTCTCGCGCGCAGCACCGACCGCGTTCGACGACGCCGCATCGCCTCGATCTCCATATCGAGGCGACCGCATGCACTATTCGTCCTGAGCCTTCTTCGTAGCGAAGTGCTCGAGCGCCATGCACTAACGCACGACGCGGCCGTTCGCATCCATCACGACGACTTCGCCGAGGTTGAGCTTGCGCACACTGTCTTCGATGCGCGCGAGATCGCCGACGATGACCCACGTCGCGCCGTCGACGCGTGCCAACGCGGACGCAACGCCCTGCAGTTGCGATTGAGTGACCGATCCCACGTTCGCAACGAAATCGTTCCAATAGGTGTTCGGCAGGCGATTCACGAGCAGCGATTGATAGAACCCTGCCAGGCCCGCCGCGGTCTCGACGCTGCCGGGCAACGCCAACGCAATGCTGTCCTTAGCGATCTGCGTTTCTTCCTGCGTCGGCGGACGGCTCGAGGAGAAATCCCGCAACTCCTTCACGATCTCCTGGATGGCCTCCGACGTCTTGTCGCTCTGCACCGGCGCACTGACCTGGAAGAAGCCGGGCCCACGCGCATCGGCACGCAAGGCGCTACGCGCTCCATATGACCAATGCTTGTCCTCGCGCAGATTCATGTTGATGCGTGAAAGAAAGCCGTCGCCCAGGATCGCGTTCGCCGTTTGATAGATCGGATACGCAGGATCCATGCGCGTTGGCGCCGGATAGCCCAGTGAGATCACGGACTGTGGCGCGCCGGGCTGGTCGACCAGCACGACACGTGTTTTCGTCGCGTGAGTGACCGACGGAATGCCCTTGGCCGGTAGCGCCGTCGCGGGATTTTTCCAGGCAGCGAGCCGCCGCTCCAGCAACGGCTTGATCTGCTCGAGCGTCGTGCCGCCGACGATCAGAAGCGTTGCATTGTCGGGCCGCACCCAGTGCCGATAGAACGTGACGAGCTCATCGCGCGTCATCGCCTCCACGCTCGCTTCCTCACCCAGCGTGGGCAGCGCATACGGATGCCCATCGCCGAAGACCAGCTGCGGCAGCAGCCGCGTCGCGATGCCGTTCGGCTGCGATTTCTGCTGCTTGATGGCAGCCACGAGCTGACTCTGCTGGCGCTTCAGCTCGTCCTGCGGAAATGTCGGATTCAACAGGACGTCCGCAAACAGATCGAGCGACTCGGGCAGCTTCGGCGCCAGCGCACTCAGGCTCAGCGTCGTCATGTCCAGGCCCGACGCGGCGTTGAGGGCCGCACCGAGTCTCTCCGCACGCGCGGCGATCTCGAGCGCGTTCATCGTCTTCGTGCCTTGCGTCATCATCGCCGCCGCAAGCGTCGCCGTCCCGGGCTTTGCAAGACTGTCGGCGGCAACGCCCGCGTCGACGAGTAACTGCACATGCACCACCGGCGCATCGGGGCGTTCGGCGACCGCGATCTCGAGACCATTCGACAGGGTCGCACGCTGCAACTCGGGCAGCTTCAACGGCGGTGGACTGCCCAGCGCAGGCAGCTTGCTGCGATCGGCGCCGCTCCTGGCTGTCACAAAGTCCGCAACAGGATGCACTTCGAGCGCGAACGAACCGCCCGACAGCCATTCCTTTGCTGCGTTGTGTACGTCAGTGCGCGTCGCCGCGAGCGTGAGCTCGAATCGACGCTTATAGAAATCCGGCGTCCCGCCATAGACCTCGCTCTCCGCTAGCAGCGCTGATTTGCCATCGCCGCCGACCCGCTCGAGCTTGCGCGCGAGAGATGCATGCTGAAACGATTTGAAGCGCTCGAGCTCATCGGCCGTCGGCCCCTCCTTCAGGAACCGCGCGAGCTCTTCATCGAGCGCGCGTTCGACTTGTGCCAGATCGCCGCCCGGTTTGGCTGTGGCAGCGATCCATACCTGACTGCCGATCTCGAACGGCGCAATCTCCGCCGACACGTCGGTTGCGATCTGATCGTCGTACACCAGCCGCTTGTACAGACGGCTGTTCTCGCTGCCGCCGAGCGCGAAACTCGCTGCTGCGAGCAGCGGCACTTCATTCGAGGTGTAGCCGGGAACGTTCCAGACCTTGTAGATGCGGGCCTGCGGCACGCGATCCTGCATCGTGGCGCGCTTGTCACCATCGAGCTTTGCAATCCAGCTTTTCGCGCGCGTCAGCGCAGGACCGCCCGGAATGTCTCCGAAGTAATGCTCGACCTTGCGCTTCACCTCGGCCGGATCGATGTCGCCTGCGACGACCAGCACAGCGTTCGCCGCTCCGTACCACTTCTGGAACCACTCGCGCACGTCCTCGAGCGTAGCGGCATTCAAGTCCTCCATGGACCCGATCGTCGCCCATGAGTACGGGTGACCTGCGGGATAGATATTTGCAGCGATCACCTCGTACACGCGGCCGTAGGGACGGTTCTCGCCTTGCCTCTTCTCGTTCTGGACCACACCGCGCTGTTCGTCGAGCCGCGCCTGATCCACCGCGCCGAGCATGTGCCCCATGCGGTCCGACTCGAGCCACAGCGTCAGATCCAGCGCCGAGGTGGGCACGTTCTGGAAATAGTTCGTGCGATCGAGCCAGGTCGTGCCGTTCATCGTCGTTGCACCCGCGGGCCGCAGCGGCTTGAAGAAGTCGTCGTTGAAGTTCTCCGATCCGTTGAACATCAAGTGCTCGAACAGATGTGCGAAGCCGGTTCTTCCCGGCCGCTCATCCTTGCTGCCGACGTGGTACCAGACGTTGACCGCGACGATCGGGGTCTTGTGATCCTCGTGCAGGATCAGCGTGAGCCCGTTGGGCAACACATGCTTCTCGTACGGAATGTCCACGTTCGGCGACGAAGCCGCAGACGCACCTCCGCATACACAGAACAGCACGAGAAAGCAGGAAACACTTGCGAGCAAACGAGACCTCATCAACATCTCCAATGACTCATACGTCGATCATCACACTCGATACGGACAGCGGCTGCCGCGAAAACACAGGCGGCAGCGCGTCATGCACTGTGAACACAAGAGTGCTCCGGGCCCGCACCGGATACCGGACGGCTGGAAATTTAGTCCGATCCATCGCGAGGACGCTGTGCCGCCCGGAACCTACAACAGGACGGCGAACTCGCGGGAACAACGACAGGTGCGCTCGGTCATCTGCCGATTGCCCCGTCACTCACCGCCTGGCGCTTGTCCCAGCGCACGATGGCTTCGAGCCCGCCCTCCGGATGATTTCGCAGGCTCACCGTCGCACCGTTTCTCTGGCCCAGCATGCGCGCGATCGTAAGACCCAGTCCCGCGCCGCCGGTTTCGCGGGATCGTGAATGTTCGAGGCGCATGAATGGATCGAAGACGCGATCGAGCATCTCCTGTGGCAAGCCGGGTCCCTGATCGCGAATCCGGACGAGCACTTCCGACTCCGTGCGCTCCGCCGAAACGCTGGCTGAGCTGCCGTACTTGATCGCATTTTCGATCAGGTTCGTGAATAAGCGACGCATGGCGAGTGGCTGAACGTTGAGCACCGCGCCGCAACCGCCGCTGAAGGTGGCGTTCCTGCCTGCATCGGCTGCATCTTCGATCAGACTTTCGAGCAGCGAATCCAGATCGAGGCGCACGCACTGCTCGGCAGTGTCCGCGCTACGCGCAAGTTCGAGCCCCTCGTCGATCAGTGCCTTCATTTCCTGAAGATCCAACACGAGCCGCTCGCGCAGGCTCTCGTCCTCCACGCGCTCCAGGCGCAAGCGCAAACGCGTCAGCGGTGTCTGGAGATCGTGCGTGATGGCGGCGAGCATCCGCGTGCGTTCCGCCACGTGATCCTGAATCTGCTTCTGCATGGCATTGAATGCCCGCGCCGCCTCCCGAACCTCTGTTGGGCCACGCACGAGAATCGGCGGACGATCGAGATTCTGACCGAGATCAGATGCTGCATCGGACAGATTGATGAGCGGCCGGGTGGCGAACCGCGCCACGAGGTACGCGAGCGTCATGATCGCCGCTGCAAGCAGCAGCAGCCCGGCCGGCTGAAAAAGCGGAACGGACTCGCGCTCGGCGCCTTGTGTTCCCAGGGCAAACTTCAGCTCCTGACCGTCGCTCAGCTGCATCTCCACGAGGCGACATCGTGGCGGCAGTGCCTGCTTCGCGATCAACTTGTAAGTACGGTTGGTGGCCGCACGCGTCAGCGCCTGCCGGACCTCCTCGCTTTCCCACACCTCGCGAACGTACTCGGGGAGGTGGCTCGGAAAGCATGTGGCGAAATCTTCGAGGTCGTTGACGCGCACACGCGCCGCGACTCCACCTCGGGTTGCCAGGGCGCTCTCGACCACTCTGTCGGGCGCGCCTCCAATCACGTCGGGCGCGTACTTCAGGCTTGCAGGCCCTCCATCGAATAACAGTGCCGAGCGCATGTGCGCCGGGATCGCGTCGAAAAGCTCCGTGTAAACGGCGATATGCTCGGCGACCGTCTCGATGGCCTGCCGCTCGAAATCCCGAGCCGCGATATACGAGGTGACCAGCCCGGTGAAGGCTGCCGCGATGCCCATGCCCACCGCCAGGATCGCGAAGATCCGCCCCGTCATCGATCGGAAGAACGCGTGCACGGCTTTCATTCGATGCTGACTGCGGATGCGAGGACATAACCCTCGTTACGCACGGTCTTGATCAAAGCGGACTCCGCCTGATCGTCGCCGAGCTTGTGACGCAGACGGGACACCTGCAGATCGATGGCGCGTTGCTGAGCCTCGTAGGGCCGGCCGGTGCTGAGCGACACCAGTTGCTCGCGCGTCAGCACGCGATTGGGATGAGCAATGAATACACGAAGCAGTCGAAATTCCGCCCCCGAAAGCACGACCACCCGTCCTCGTGCATCGACGAGATGGCGTTTCTGCAGATCGAGGGTCCACCCCGAGAATTTCGCGAGCCCCGTACCCGGCGCCTGCAGATTTGCAGGCAACGACTGCGTGCGCCGCAGAACGTTGCGGATGCGTGCAAGCAGCTCGCGCGGCTCGAAGGGTTTCGACAGATAGTCATCCGCGCCCATCTCGAGACCCACTACACGATCGATCGGCTCGCTGCGCGCCGTCAGCATGATGACAGGCGTGGCCGACCGCGCGCGCAGGTCGCGACACAGGACGAGCCCGTCCTCGCCAGGCAGGTTCAGATCGAGAACGATCAGATCGGCGTGCTCGCGCTCGAGCGTGCGCCGCATTTCCTGACCGTCCCCCGCAGTACTGACCAGGTAGCCTGCCTTCGTCAGCTGTTCGGCCAGCAGGCTGCGAATGTCGTTGTCATCGTCCACCACGAGAAGACGATGTCCTGAAGTGTGCTCACTCATAGCTCGATATATTTGCATTACCGAAACGTCATGGCACGCCCCGCGTGTCACGGCACGTATCGAATCGCGCCGTCGGATACACAACGTTACGTTCGGCCCGAGACCCGATACGTAGCGATACATTCCGTGCATTGAGGCGCTGCCGCGCCTTTCGCCACACTGAAAGTCACACTTCCAGGTTGGCTCTTCGCTCAAGCATGAAAGTTCCTTTCCTCCACTCGGCGCGCAGCCGATACACCGCGTTCGCCGCGATCCTCGTCGTGATCGGCGCCGTCGCAACGGTCGTCACCCGCAGGCCCGCGCAAGCCGCCGTGTTTGCGACGACTCCCGTGGTGGTCGCGGACATCGAAGAGACGGTCATTGCGGCCGGATCGCTCGAGGCATCACGCATGGTGAGCGTGGGTGCGCAGGTCTCCGGACAGATCCAGTCGCTGCACGTGCAGCTCGGCGATGAAGTCAAGGCGGGTCAGCTCATCGCCGAGATCGACTCGATCACCCAGCAGAACGACGTACGCGATGCGCGCGCAGCGCTCGCATCGGCACGCGCCGAACGCAGCGTGCAGCTCGCCATGCTCAAGCGCATGAATCTCGCATTCGAGCGTCAGAAGCTCATGCTCGCCGACGATGCTACATCGCGCGCCGAGTACGAGGCCGCCGAAGCCGACCTCGATGCCACACGCGCGCAGATCGAATCGCTCGATGCACAGATCGAGCAGCGTCAGACCCGGCTCGATACCGCACTCGCGAATCTCGCCTACACGAAAATCCGCGCGCCGATGGATGGCGTCGTGGTCGCGGTCGTAGTGAAGGAAGGCCAGACCGTCAACGCGATGCAGGCCGCGCCGACGATCGTGAAGCTTGCCCAGCTCGATACGATGACCGTGAACGCGGAGATCTCCGAGGCAGACGTCATCAAGCTCACGACCGGCCAGCCCGTCTACTTCACCATTCTGGGCAATCCGGAGAAGCGCCATTACGGCACTCTGCGCGCCATCGAGCCGGCACCGGATTCGATCGAAACGGACAGCGGCGGCGCCGCGGGCGCGGGCGCCTCGAATGCCGCGCAAAAAGCGGTCTACTACAACGCGCTCTTCGAAGTGCCGAACCCGGATCGTGAGCTGCGCATCTCCATGACCGCGCAAGTCTACATCGTGCTGCGCTCGGCGAAGTCGACCCTCACGATCCCTTCCGTGGCGCTCGGAGATCGCTCCGAGGATGGACGCTACACCGTACGTGTGCTGAACGCAGATGGCTCGCCGACTCAGCGCATGGTTGAAGTCGGGATCAACAATCGCAGCGTCGCTCAGGTGCTCGACGGCCTGAGCGCCGGCGACCGCGTGATCGTCGGTGAGGCGATGTCGGGTCAGTTAACCGGCCCCGCGATGCTGATGTGATCATGAGCGAACCGCTTCTCGCGTTGCGCGGCGTCCGGCGCGAATTCATCTCGGGCGAAGAATCCGTCTGCGTGCTCAAGGGCATCGACCTCGAGGTCCATGCCGGCGAGATGATCGCCATCGTCGGTGCCTCGGGTTCCGGCAAGTCGACCCTGATGAACATCCTGGGCTGCCTCGATCGGCCCACTTCGGGCGAGTACCGGATCGCCGGGCGCTTGACGTCCGAGATGAATGCGGACGAGCTCGCGTACTTGCGGCGTGAGTACCTCGGCTTCATCTTCCAGCGCTATCACCTGCTCGGCGATCTCACCGCAGTTGACAACGTCGAGGTTCCCGCCGTTTACGCCGGTCGTTCCCGCGCAGAGCGTCATGCGCGAGCCGAAGCGCTCCTGGCTCGGCTCGGTCTCGACGAACGCACGCAGCACAAGCCCTCGCAACTCTCAGGGGGACAACAACAGCGCGTGAGCATCGCGCGCGCATTGATGAACGGCGGCACCGTCATCCTCGCCGACGAGCCGACTGGTGCACTCGACAGCCGCTCGGGCGTCGAGGTCATGAAGATCCTGGCGCAGCTTCACGCCGAGGGTCATACCGTCATTCTCGTGACGCACGACATGGCCGTCGCCGAGCACGCGGACCGCATCATCGAGATCCGCGATGGCGAAATCGTGGCCGACCGCTCCACGCGGCCTGCGCGTGCGCAGGCGCCTGCGCCCGTGCAGCCTCGAGCGGCAAAGCCGCCACGCTGGCAGACATTGAGCGACCGCTTCCTCGAATCGCTGCGAATGGCGCTGCTCGCGATGCGCTCGCACAAGATGCGCACGTTCCTCACGATGCTCGGGATCATCATCGGCACGGCATCGGTCGTGGCCGTCGTCGCGCTGGGCAACGCCTCGCAACAGCGCATCCTCAAGCAGATCGGGGATCTTGGCACGGACACGATCGAGATCTATCCGGGGAGGGGTTGGGGCGACATGCGCTCCGAGGCAATCGAAACGCTGCGACCCTCCGACGCGGAGGCCCTCAGCACGCAGACCTACGTCGATAGCACCACGCCCTCGCTCAGTACTCAGGTGACGGCGCGATATGGCAGCAAAGCGGCGACTGCACAGGTCAGAGGTGTCGGGCAGGACTTCTTTCACGTCAGGGGCATGAACATCGTGTCCGGCCGCACATTCGATCACAACGCGGTACGCAGACTCGAGCAGGTGGCCGTGATCGACGAGAACGCGATACCGAGCCTGTTCAGTCCAGGCGAGGATGTACTGGGCAAAGTGGTGATGCTAGGCAACGTCCCATGCCGCGTCATCGGCGTCGCGCGCCAGCGCAGGCAACCAATGGGGGCCGACACCAGCCTGTCGATATGGCTGCCCTACACGACGGTCATGGCACGCATGGTGGGTCAGAGCCATCTTTCGAGCATCCTGGTTCGCGTCTCCGACCACGTGCCCCTGCCGGCTGCCGAGCAAGCCATCAAGAAGCTGCTGGTGCAACGTCACGGCCGCGAAGACTTCATGATCTACAACGCCGCGCAGATGCGTCAGGCGATCGAGTCCACTGCGCAGACGATGACAGTGCTGATCAGCTCCATCGCAGCGATCGCGCTCTTCGTCGGCGGCATCGGCGTGATGAACATCATGCTCGTCTCGGTGACCGAACGCACCCGCGAGATCGGCGTGCGCGTTGCGGTCGGTGCACGGCGCAGCGACATCCTTCAACAGTTCCTGATCGAGGCCGTCCTCGTGTGTCTGCTCGGCGGCGTGATCGGCGTGCTCCTCGCACTGGGCACAGGTTTGATCGGACGGCTGTGGGCAGGCTTCGACATGATCTTTTCCTTCAGTTCGATCGTTGTGGCTTTTCTATGTTCGACCCTCATCGGCATCGTGTTCGGCTATCTCCCGGCTCGCAATGCGGCGAATCTGGATCCAGTGGAGGCTCTGGCCCGCGAATGAAACATGCAGCTCGCATTGCACTTTCCGCCGTCGTAGTTGCCTGTCTGCACGGCTGCGCGAACGCCCCCCGCACGCACGAAGGCGTTCTTCCCATCGCCGCCCAATACGGCTTGGGGGATCCGGACAGGAACGCGCCGATCGCGACGGTTCATACGAACACTGCGCCGGGCGATGCGCGGGGATCGACGGATGACGCATGGTGGCGTCGCTTCGGCGACCCGAAACTCGAACGTCTCATCGAACGGGTACTCGCCTCGAACCCGAACCTGGCGGCCGCCGGATTCGCGCTCGAGCGCGCGCGCGCCGTTGCAGGGCTCGATCGCAATGCTCTGTTCCCACAAGCGGGAGCAAGCCTCGACAGCACCTACAGCAAGCCGTTGGACAACGGCGGGTCGAGCACGCGCAGTCATTTCGCCTCGGCCGGCGTCAGCTATGTCGTCGATCTGTGGGGCAAGCTGCGTCTGCAACGCGATATGTCGGCGTGGGAGGCGCAGGCCACCGCAGAGGATCTGCACAGCACGCGACTCGCACTGGTTGGCACGACGGCGAATTTCTACTGGCAGCTTGCGTTCCTGAATCGTCGCATCGCCGTCGGCGAGCAGACGCTGGCCAATCTCGAACGCACGCGCTCGCTCGCCCGCTCGCAATACGATGCCGGCGCAGTGTCGCGGCTGGAGCTTCTCGAAGCCGAACAGGCATTGCAGGCGCAACGTGCAATGCAGAGCGAGTTTGCGCAGCTACGGGTGGAGGTGCGCAATTCCCTCGCGGTACTGCTCGGCGGCGAGCCGTGGAGTGATGAGCCGCAGGATATCGTTCTGGCACGCGGCGTCGACATCGAACCGGGCCTGCCGGCGGACCTGTTGCGCGCACGACCGGACCTGCGCGCCGCCGAGCTGCGACTGCGCTCGAGTCTCGCGAACGTCGATGTCGTCGAGCGCAGCTTCTACCCTTCCCTCACGTTGACGGGCACGGTGGGCGGCGCAAGCGACGAGTTGCGCAACGTGCTGGAGAATCCGCTTGCAACGCTCGGTGCCGGACTGATCCTGCCCTTCATGCGATGGCAGGAAATGTCGCTGAACACGCGGATCGCGAGTGCCGGATACGAAATTGCGGTGAACGACTTCCGCACGGCTCTTTACACCGCATTCAAGGAAGTCGACGACGCGTTGTCGGCCCGCGCACAGCTCGTGACCCAGCTTCAGGCGCGTGAGGCATCGCACGACGCAGCGATGCGTGCGACGAGACTCTACGAAGTCCGCTATCGCGCCGGCGCGGTACCGTTGCGAGCCTGGCTCGACGCCCAGGAACGTGAACGCGTCGCGGAGCTCGCGCTTGCGCAGACACGCCTCGAACAGCTCCAGAACGATGTACTGCTATTGCAGGCACTGGGCGGCGCATGAGCGCCGCCTCCGTTTGACGATCCAACAGGCTGCGATCAGCCCCACTCCTCAACGTTCCTGCCTGCGGACGCGCACGCGAGTTAAGCAACTTCGCTGCGCGCGATCAAATCGTCACAGCCGTGCTGTTCCGACCGTCATCGCTCGCAAACATCTCCGAGAAAACCCTCTAGACGACCCGGGGGAATCACGTAGTGACGAACCGCTCGACCGTGCGTGTGCATCACGGCGGCGCTGCAATGTTTGCGAGTCACTGCGCCGCTCAGTTAATTTACGTATGCATCGCATGAGTGCGTGCTGTCGTTGCGACAGCAACCGCCCTGCCCCCGCGGTTTGAGCGTCCATCGTTATTGAGGCCCCCTGCCGGAGTGATGCGCATGGGCCATCCGAGTTGGGGTACGACATTTATATGTATGTGCATGATGCGGAAGCGCCCGAAAAAGATAGGCGCTCGGGTGCATTGCTGGTGGTCACCGACGATCCTCGGGACGCGGCAGACATCGACGTGACCCTGCGCGGCGCAGGTTTCGATCCCACCGCGACGAACAGCGCCGAGGCTGCCTTGAAGGCCTGCGTCGGTCGCAAGTTCGATCTAGCCATCCTCGGTCATCCGTTGCCGAACGCGAACACCCCTGAGCTTGCGCGCCGACTGTTACGCGAGCATGGCGTGCACTGCATCTTCCTGTCCGCGCCGTGTGACGAGAACGTCGTACGGCAAGCGGTGAGCGCCGGTGCCATTGGCTATCTCATGAGACCGGTACCACTCGTCGACGTGCTACCGACGGTACATACAGCGCTGGCGCGAGCCGCCGAGCTGCGAACACTACACGCACGACAGTCCGAGCTCAGCGAATCCCTGATCGCCGCCCGCGACATCAACACAGCCGTGGGCGTTCTCATGGAGCGCCTTCACCTGCAGCAAGAGGCTGCTTTCGAGTGCCTGCGACGCTATGCGCGCTCGCATCGCAAGCGCGTGGTGGACGTTGCACGCGACATGCTCCATCCACTCAACAACGCCAATCGCACGATCCTCGAGATCGCGCGTCACGTGGACCCGACCTGCGATCAGGACTAGTGACCTGTAACAGCCGATTCAGTATTGATGTCACCCCGGCGAAGCCTGTGGGGCACCCCGACGAAGCTTGTGGGGCACCCCGACGAAGGCCGTTAAGGGGTCACCCCGGCGAAGGCCGGGGTCCAGGCCTTGTGACCGACAGGAATCCCGCGCGGAGATCCCGGCCTTCGACGGGATGACGACCAAAGCAGCACTCTCGAATCAGTCGTTACAGTCCACTGGGTAACCGAAACAAGTCGCGATTCGCCGCGTTGGCTGCTTCGCCCGTGAGGTATCTGAGCATTGCTAACTTCCGAAGGTCCGGGAAGTAGCTTGATCAGCACTTCCCCAAGCTTGCGCGCGTCGCTCACCCGTTCGCCGCTCGCCTGATCGGCAGGCTGCCAGCCGGACGCTTCGCGCGCTGTTCGCTCAGTTCGCTTAGAGAATGCGCGGCCTGCTTAGGCGCGGCCTGCATAGGCGCGGCCGGAGGGTGCGAGGTATCGCGCATCAGCTCGAACGCGCTGATCGCCTGCAGCACGCGCTCCGATTGCGTCCGCAACGTAGCGGCGATGCCGATCACCCGCTGGGCCATCGCCGCATCCTCCTGGGTGATCTGATCCATCTGCGTGATCGCCATGTTGACCTGATCGATGCCCGCCGACTGCTCGCGCGTGGACGACATGATTTCGCCCATGATGTCGGCGACATGCTTCACCGATGTCACGACCTCCTCCATCGTGCTGCCCGCCTCTGCCACCAGCTGCGAGCCTTCCTGTACACGCGCGAGCGATTCATTGATCAATTCCCGGATCTCTTTCGCCGAGCTGGCCGAACGCAGTGCCAGTGCCCGCACTTCCTGCGCCACGACAGCGAAGCCGCGTCCCTGATCGCCTGCACGCGCCGCTTCGACCGCAGCATTCAACGCCAGCAGATTGGTCTGGAAGGCCATCGAATCCACGACTTCCAGAATGTCCGCGATCCTGCGTGAGGCCACATCGATGCCCTGCATGGTCTGCACTACGTCCTGCACGACCTGCTGTCCCCGACGCGTGACTTCCGAGGCCTTCATCGTCAGTTGATTTGCCTGCAACGCACTGTCGGCATTCTGCTTGACCGTCGCTGTCAGCTCCTCCATCGAGGCGGCTGTCTCTTCGAGGCTTGCGGCGTGGGTGCTCGTGCGGCCCGAGAGGTCCTGGTTGGCATCGACGATCTCGTCGGCCGCCGCGCGTACCTGATCGATGCCCAGTCGCGTGTCCTTCAGGACCCCCATGAGCTTGGCGTTCATCTGATTCAGCAGCCGCAGCAGACGACCCGTATCACGATCCTCGGAATGTTCGAACTCGCAGTTGATTTCCCCGCCGATGATTCTCACGGCGGTCTGCGCTCCTCGGCGCAGCGGCAGTGCGACGTGTCGGGACACATACAGCGCATTGATGGCACACAGGCCGATGCCGCTCAGTGCAAGCGCACCTGTCAGCCCTGGCGTAACCGCCACGCCGAATAGCGGCAGCGCCAGCAGCGCCGCAAACAAGCTCGCGATCGTGCCGAGAAAGAGCCACGTACCCGTGACGAGTTGCAGCCGGCTCGCGGCAAACACGCGACCGATCCAGCGCTTGTCGACGAGCTCGCCTTCGCGAAGTGCAAGGTGCCGTGCTCGACCCTCGCGCATGGCGCGATACAGCGCCGCGGCATCCGCAACTTCCCGCGCCTGGGGCTTCACCCGCACCGACATGTAGCCGGTGATGCGTCCATCGACGCGGATCGGCGCGACGTTGGCGCGAACCCAGTAGAAGCCGCCGTCCTTGCGACGATTTTTGACGATGCCCGTCCATGCCTGACCGCTGCGAATCGTCCGCCACAGATCTTCGAACGCCGCCGGCGGCATGTCGGGATGGCGCACGATGTTCTGCGGCTGCCCCATGCATTCCTGAAGGGTGAAGCCGCTGCTGCTGAGAAATGCCTGGTTCGCGTACGTGATCCGGCCGCCGACATCGGTACGTGTGATGATGACCTCGTTCTCAGGCAGGACGTATTCCTGCTGAGTCACCGGCTCGTTGATTCGCATTCGTCTGTCTCCGCGTCGCAATCGCTGAAATGGCACTGAGTACGATTTTTGCGGCGGGGAAAGGGCCGATAACGGCGGAGCACGTGAAAGTATTGAAGGGGCTCAGCCTGGACAGATAAAGAGAACGGCATTCCCGGCGCTTTCTTTAGGCCTCCCCCTTGGGATACACGAGGGCCATCACCGGTGCGTGGTTAGTCGAATGGACGAGGCGGACCTCGCCGATCGGTTCACACACTGTTGCAGGCGCATGGACTCGCCAGTGCTCGCGCGACCCAGGATCGAGATGCTCGAACGTCTACACGGACGAGTTCGAGGCTGCGATCTCGCGCCGACAGTCTCTGCACGGATTCATGATGACAACCGTCATACAGACGACCGTGGTTCATGCGTACGGCACGCCAAGAAAGCGCTACGGTGGGTCCTCGCCTGCCTGATAGCATTCGAAGCCTTCACGCTTACCGAAGAATCCATCGATGACGACAGAAACACCGAGTTACACGCCACCTGCAGTGTGGGAATGGAAGAAGCCCAGCGGCGGTAAATTCGCCTCGATCAACCGGCCGATTGCAGGACCGACTCATGACAAGACGCTGCCCGTCGGGCGTCACCCGCTGCAGCTCTATTCGCAGGGAACGCCGAACGGAATCAAAGTGACCGTGATGCTGGAAGAACTGCTCGCGCAGGGACACAGCGGCGCGGAATACGATGCATGGCTGATCCGCATCGCCGAGGGCGACCAGTTCAGCAGCGGTTTCGTCGCGGTGAATCCGAATTCAAAGATTCCCGCACTCATGGATCGCAGCACGCCCACGCCCATCCGGGTCTTCGAATCCGGTGCGATCCTCATGTATCTGGCAGAGAAGTTCGGCGCATTTCTGCCCACCGATCCGGCGCAACGCGCCGAATGCCTCTCGTGGCTGTTCTGGCAGGTCGGCAGCGCGCCCTTCGTGGGGGGTGGCTTCGGACACTTCTATGTCTATGCACCGGTCAAGATCGAGTACCCGATCGACCGCTATGCCATGGAGACGAAGCGTCAGCTCGATGTGCTCAATCGACACCTCGCCGACCACGAGTACCTCGCGGGCAGCGAGTACACGATCGCGGACATGGCAACGTGGCCGTGGTACGGCGCGCTCGTGCAGAGCCGGATGTATGAAGACGCCGGTCGATTCCTGAGCGTGCATGAATATCCGCATGTGCGACGTTGGGCGGATCTCATCGGCGCACGCCCCGCAGTGAAGCGAGGCTCCGTCGTCAATCGCACCGGCGAACCGACACGGCATTTGCCCGAACGGCACGACGCGAGCGACTTCGACGCACTGACATTGCCCTGACGGGCAAACGGTCAGCGATGCGCTGCATCGCTGACCTTTTCTGCGACTGGCTTCCGCTTCTCTGGTCGAGCCGAATCAAAATCCTGTCCGACTGAAGTCGGACCCACGGTTCGAACGGTAATCCACCGCGAACTCTTCTTTGTTCAGACAGACCGCATCTTTTATGCGGTCTTTGCGGCTTCCGACTCTTCCTCGTTCACCTCATTGCAGGCGCGTGAGAACGCCGCGCAGCTGATTCCACATCTCGTCCGGCACACGCTCGCCGAACTCCTCGAGATACGCTGCGATCATCTGTCCTTCGCGCTGCCACTGTTCCTTGTCGACAGTGAGCAGCTTTTCCAGCGTCGCGGGCGCAAGCGCGAGACCCTGCAGCTCGAGATCTTCGACGCGCGGAACGAAGCCGATGGGCGTCTCCTGCGCTTCGACCGTACCTTCGCAACGCTGCATGACCCACTGCAGCACTCGCAGGTTCTCGCCGTAGCCCGGCCACATGAAACGCCCATCCTCGTCGCGCCGGAACCAGTTGACATGAAAGATGCGCGGGAGATTCGTCGCCTGACGTCCGATCGACAGCCAATGATCCCAGTAGTCTGCGAAGTGATAACCGCAGAACGGCTTCATCGCCATCGAATCGCGTCGCACGATTCCCGTCTGTCCCACCGCAGCCGCCGTGGTTTCCGAGGCCATGCCGGCACCGACGAGTACGCCATGCGACCAATTGCGCGCCTCGTACACGAGCGGCGCCGTGTCTTGCCGGCGACCGCCGAACAGGATCGCGGAAATCGGAACGCCATCGGGCGCATCGGCCAGATTCGAGTAGATGGGATTGTTCTTCGCCGATACCGTGAAGCGTGCATTCGGATGCGCCGCCGGACCGGTGCCTGTGTACGGCTTGCCTTGCCAATCGACGACGGGTGTTCCGCTTTCCAACCCTTCCCACCACGGTTGTCCATCGGCGGTCAGAGCGACATTGGTGAAGATCGTGTCGCGCTGGATCATGTCGTACGCATTGGGATTGGTGCGGCGATTCGTGCCGGGCACGACGCCGAAATAGCCGGCTTCCGGATTCACCGCACGCAGTTGCCCGGAGTCATCGACATGCATCCAGCAGATGTCGTCGCCCACGGTCCAGATCTTCCAGCCAGGCATCGACTCGGGCGGCACCAGCATCGCCAGGTTGGTCTTGCCGCACGCTGACGGGAATGCAGCCGCAATGTAGTGCGTGCGACCTTCGGGGTTCTGCACACCCATGATCAACATGTGCTCAGCAAGCCAGCCTTCCTCGCGCGCCTGCCAGCTCGCGATACGAAGGGCGTGACATTTCTTGCCCAGCAATGCATTGCCGCCGTAGCCCGAGCCGATACTCTTGATCGTGAGCTCTTCAGGAAAATGCATGATGAAGCGGCGCGCAGGATCCAGATCGCCGATGGAATGAACGCCCTTGACGAACGGAGCTCCGCGCTCGATCGCGGCCAGTGCAGCTTCACCCATGCGCGTCATGATGCGCATGTTCACGACGACATAGGGGCTGTCCGTGATCTCGACACCGTAGCGCGCATACGGAGAATCGATGGGCCCCATGCAATAGGGCACCACGTACATCGTGCGTCCGCGCATCGATCCGGCAAACAGCGCGTCGACCTTCTGGTGCGCCTGCTGCGGATCCATCCACTTGTTGTTCGGCCCTGCCTCATCGCGCGTGCGCGTGCAGACGAACGTCACGTCCTCGACTCGCGCCACATCTGAAGGATGGGAACGATGCAGATAACAGTTCGGGTGGGTTTCCTGATTGAGGCGGATGAGCTCTCCACGCCCCAGCATGCCCTCGATCAATCGTCCGTTTTCCGTCTCGGATCCACTGCACCAATGAATCGACTCAGGCTTGGTGAGCTGAGCCACACTCTCCACCCATCGGTGAAGCGAAACACTCGACGTACTCATCGCGAAAGGGATGCTCCAGGAATTCTCGTAACGTAATTGCAGCGCGCGTCGACCGACACCGCGCAAGATCGCGCCGAGCTGCTCGAGCTCGGCGCGATCATTCGAATCGGGAGGTCCGCATGACGCGAGGTGCGCACAGGGAACCCAGCCGGGAACTTACTCGCCCAGCGTATGTGACGACAGCGAGCTGTGCACGGAGATGCCGTGGAAGCCGGCCTTGTTCTTGATCGCCGAGACCGTGCGGCCCAGCTGAATGGCGATGAGCTGCATGGGAACGCCTGCACCCGCCAGCTCACGCAGTTTGCGTATCTCGCTGGTGGTCCACGCCTTGGACGAAGCTCTGGCGGAACGAAACTTGCGCCCGGTCTGTTCGACCGTAGAAACACCAGAGGCCTTCTCAACTTGTACCGACATCGAATCACTCCTCAACTGTCACTCGTCACGAACGCTCTCCAGAGCGTCAGCTCGCGACAAAGCGACTTCATCATCGTCGACAAGATCTGGCGGGCGCCAGGACAGACCTGCACGCCCGCCACTCACAGAACCTTCAGCGAGCAGGCAGCGGTACGAGACTGGTCTCGAGCGCTCGATACTGCATATCCCAATGGTTGCGGGCATGCGGGAACAATGCCTTCGTCACACGTGCGAGGCGATCGCCGCTGTTGCCCATCGACTCCCAGTTCTTCTGCATCACTTCGAGCAACCTGGCGTCCCACGGCACTTCGTAGTACGTGATGATCGTGTACGTGTCGCGGAAGAACGAACCGAAGTTGATCGACATGTCCGTCCTGACCGTGCCATCCATCACCACGCCGGGCCTGGGAACGTACAGATCCTTCGCAGCGCCGAGCGGCTGGTTCTTGTACTTCGCACGACGCGCATCGGCACCCTTGGGGGGCAGCGTCGATACGATCGTCACACCGCGATAGCCCGGGATATCGCGCATGACCGCGTACGTCTCGTTGTACGCCTCGAGAAAGTCGTCCAGCTTGTCGGCATCGACCTGGAAGTATTCCTTGAACCACGCGGTGTCGGACGGATACGGATCGAGATTGAGCCCGTCGGCATCCTGACCGCCCGAGGCTGTGCCCTCTTTGACCGGCAGGCCCGTCGTGATCAGATGAAAGCTCTCTTCCCAGAAGTTGGCCGCGAGCGGATAAACCGTCCTGGACATGTGTTCGTCGAGCTTCTTACCCGGATTCCTGCTCGCAAACTCCTTCTGCATGTTCGGACGGAATTTGTCCGCGTCTTCCCAGGTCTGCAGGCTGTGAACGATGACGATGTTGTGCGTGCGACGCAGAACGTTGCCGACGTTGACGACGCGTCCGGTGAACGTCTTGCCTTCGAGATGCACGCCGTAGTGCGGCACGAACATGCGTTCGCCGAACAGATTCGGACGCTTCGGATGCTCCGCATCGGGAATGTTCGTGAGCACGGTGTAACCGCGATAGCCGGGCACCTTGCGCGCCAGCGAATAGACTTCATCGCGGTAGGTCTTGACGAACTCATCGACCTTGTCCGGCATCACGTCCCAGTATTCTTCGACCCACGCTGCGGGACCTGCGCGCAAGGCTTTGGCGCGCTCCTGCGCTTCCGCCAGCGAATTCTCGGTGACCGTGTACTTGCCCTGCCCCGGAGGCGGCGTCTGCGCTTGCGCGGCGATGCCGAAACTCAGGCCGATGCAGGCGCACGTCAGCGCGCTGAATGCGCGCAGAACAGCGGGTTTTCTCATTGTCTCGATCTCCTCGATTGTTATGCGATTTCGTCGCTGCCAGGCATGAACGAGCCTTCCAGGAGCCTCAAGCGGCCCGACTCGAATGCCATGGAACGAACAGCCAGCCCCCGTCAAACCTGGCGCTACGCGAGAACGACCCGCTTCGCCACGACGACGACCGAAACCCTCCGCAGGGACGGCCCGTGTCGCCATTTCCTCACGGTACCCGCACTGACTTTCTCACGTCAACATCTTCGTTATCTAGGTTATCTGTGTTGCCGGGGAAGCCATAGCTTTCGATCTCCCGTTCGGTCCCCGGACTGCGTCGCGCTGGCGAAGTCTGCGTTGGCAAGACAATGCAGTCGATCGGTACGATCTCTTGCCGCAGCCAGCTCGATGCGCTATACGCACTGCGATAACTTGGTTGTCTCTACAACGAGAACAGAATCGAACAGGATCGACATGGGGGCGCGCATGACTCAGATGCACTTCTTTGGACGCAGGGCGCACGGGGCGGTGACGCTCCTAGGTCTCATTGCGTCGCTGGCGTGGGCGACTGCCGCATCGGCCGATACGCCGCGCGATGCAGGCACACTTCTCGGGACCTGGCAGTTCGATGCCACGAAGTCCATTTTCCAGGGTGCGATGCCGTATCGAAGCGCCACCTATACGTTCAAGAACACCAACGAAGGTGTTCACGTCGTCGTACGCATCCTCGAAGGCCGCGACACGACACTGCATTTCGAATATGTCGATCGCATGGACGGTACGTTCGTACCGGTCACGGGCAATCCGTTCTACGACAGCGAGTCCACGGTATGGAAAGACGCTTACACGGCCGAACGCACTGAACGGCGTGCCGGCAAGATCACGGGCGCGACCGTCTTCAAGGTCGCAAAAGACGGCAAGTCATACACGGCGACGGCGAGTCGCACGCTGCCCAACGGCACGGTTTATACCTCGGTCATTGCCTGGAACCGTGTCGAGTGAGGACGGCGCGAGACTCCTGCGAGCCTCGCGCCAATCTATAGAGCTTCGTCAGACCGATGTTGCGGAGCCTACGACCTTCGCTTCGGCCAGTGCCGAGATCTCCTCGCCACTGAACCCCAGTTCTGCGAGCACTTCGGACGTGTGCTGACCTGCGTGAGGCAGAGATCCTCCACGCGTGGGACGACGACCATCGAGCTCCAGCGGCAGATTCGGCAGCTTGGCGCGCACGCCGTTGAGGAAGTCGACTTCACCCAGACCTCCGCTCGCCAGCAGATGCGGGTCTTCGAACATGTCTTCGGGACGATTGATCGGCGCGAACGGAATGCCCGCCTTCTCCAGGCGTGCGACGAGCTCGGCACGGTCGTAGCTGCGCAGCAGATCACGCACTTTGGGCAGCAGCACATCGCGAGCGCGCACGCGCTGCGTGTTGGTGCGGTAATTGGCATCCGCGCCGAGATCATGGAGCTCGAACGCCTTGCAGAACGTGACCCACAGCGCGTCGGACACGACGCCTACGAAGATCTGCTTCTCGTCGCGAGTATCGAACACGTCGTAGATCGCCCATGCGGAAATGCGCACAGGCATCGGACGCGCGGCCTCGCCAGTCACGGCCTTCTGCGCCATGTGCTGGCCGACCAGATAAACCGTCGTCTCGAACAACGAGCTGCTGACCTTCTGACCGCGACCGGTGCGATGACGTGCCTCGAGCGCAGCCAGAATGCCGATCACGCCGAACATACCGCCGGTGACATCGATGACCGATGCGCCCGCTCGCAGCGGGCGTCCCGGAGGACCCGTCATATACGCAAGTCCGCCCATCATCTGCGCCACTTCATCCAGCGCCGTGCGGTTTTCATACGGGCCCGACAGGAAGCCTTTCTCGGAGCAATAGATGAGACGCGGATTGTCCTGCGACAGCGCCTCATACCCGAGACCCAGCTTGTCCATCGTGCCGCTGCGGAAGTTTTCGACGAGCACATCGCTGTTCGCGATGAGCTTGCGCGCGACCTCGAGACCGCGGCGATCCTTGAGGTTCAGGCAAATGCTCTTCTTGTTGCGGTTGTACATCGGGAAGTAGCCGGCGCCCGAGCCGACGAGCTCACGCGTCGCATCGCCGCCCACCGGCTCGACTTTGATCACGTCCGCACCGAGCTCGACCAGGATGGCGCCGACCGCGGGCCCCATCACCATGTGCGTGAACTCGACGACGCGAATACCCTTCAGAGGCAGATCCACGGAATTAGTGTCGACAGTCATTTCTCAACTCTTTGTGGCCGGCTCGAAACCGAGCGGCAAACCAGCGTCAGGCGTAAATCCATAGAGCGGCTCATCCGGCAGCGCTTCGCGCAGGATGTTGCGCACTTCCAGCAGTTTCGGCAGATCGATGCCGGTGCTCAGGCCCATGGCTTCGAGCATGAACACGAGATCTTCAGTCACGATGTTGCCGGAGGCACCGGGCGCGAACGGACAACCGCCCAAGCCGCCGAGCGAGGCATCAAAGGTCGTGATGCCGACTTCTAGGCCCGCAATGACGTTCGCGAGCCCCAAGCCGCGCGTGTTGTGCAGGTGCAAGCCATTGAGCGCGTGATCGCCCACCACGGCGCGCACCGCTTTGACCAGACGCTTCACTTGCGCGGGGTTTGCGTACCCGGTCGTATCGGACAAGCCCACTTCATCGCAACCCGCCGCCATCAGCTGCTCGGCGAGTTGTACGACCTTGGCTTCGGGCACGATGCCTTCGAGCGTGCAGCCGAACGCAGTCGACAGGCCGCCCTCGAAGTGCGGACGACGCTCTTCCGGCTGCTCACGAATCAACGCGGCAATCTGGCGCACTTCATCGAACACCTGCGCGTGCGTGCGACGGATGTTCTTCAAGCTATGCGTCTCGGACGCTGACAGCGGCAGCGTGATCTTGTGCGCCCCTGCTTCGATCGCCTTCTGTGCACCCTTCAGGTTCGGCACGAGGACCGCAACGGTCATGCCTGGGATCGTGCGCGCATGCGCAACGACTTCCGCGGTGTCCGCGAGCTGCGGCAGCAGATCGGGACGCACGAAACTACCGACTTCGATCTCGGTCACGCCCGCGGCGGCCTCGGCATCGATCCACCGCTTCTTCGCCTCGAGCGACATGATGGGACGGATGCTCTGCAATCCGTCGCGCGGCCCGACTTCGCTGATCAGAATTTTGTTGCTCATAGTTTCCTCCGCCTCACTTCGACGATCTGGGGGCAGGAGCGCCGAAATAAATCCACGGGCGACGCACGCGATCAGCCGCGAGGAATGCATCGATCTCGGCGCGCTTGGTCAGCGTCAAGTCGATCTCATCGAGACCGGACAACAGCATTTCCTTCATGTGCGCATCGATTGCAAAGGAATGACGATCCCCATCGTGCGAGATCACTTCCTGCGCGACCAGATCCACCGTGAGCTGATGCTTGCGCGGATCGGCAGCGACTTTCGCAGCCAGACCTCGAATCACCTCTTCCGGCAAACGCACCGGCACGATGCCGTTGCGCGCGCAATTGTTGAAGAAGATTGGCGAGAAGCTCGGCGCAATCACGGCTCGAAAGCCGTAATCCCGCAATGCCCAGACGGCATGTTCGCGGCTCGAGCCGCAACCGAAGTTCTCACCCGACAGCAGGATGTTCGAATCGCGGTATTCGTCCTGGTTGAGGATGAATTCCGGGTTCGGATCGCGACTGTCGACGCTCATATAGCGCCAGCCTGCGAACAAGCCGACTGCAAGGCCGACCTTGGAGGCAGACTTCATCTCGCGCGACGGAATGATCGCATCGGTATCGACGTTGGCTCGCAGCAGCGGCGCTGCAATCGACGTAAGACGTTCGAACTTGTCCATGGCTTCAGCTCATCAACTCGCGAACATCAGCGATATGACCTGCAATCGCACTCGCGGCGACCGTTTCCGGACTCGCGATGTGCGTGCGCGTCTGCGGACCTTGACGGCTCTCGAAGCTGCGGTTCGTCGATGAAACGACGCGCTCCTGGAAACCGAAGCTCTCGCCACCGGCAAAGAAGCACATCGAACAGCCCGACTCGCGCCATTCGAATCCTGCGTCGATGAAGACTTGATGCAGACCTTCTGCCTCGGCCTGGCGCTTCACACTCGAAGAGCCTGGCACGCAGACCGCTTTGATCCCTGGGGCGACCTTGCGACCACGCAGCACGGCAGCAGCACGACGCAGATCGGAGATTCGACTATTGGTGCATGAGCCGATGAATGCGCCCTGGATCTTGAGGGAATTCATCGCCACACCGGGCTCGACGCCCATGTACGCAACCGCGCGCTCAAACGCCTCAGGCGTCGTACCCGACTGCTCAGCACTCGGAACATTACCCGTGACCGGGACCGCGAGCTGCGGGCTCGTGCCCCAAGTGATCATCGGCGTGAATTCATCGGTGGTGAGCTCGATCTCGCGATCGAACTTCGCGTCAGGATCGGAATGCAGCGTGCGCCAGTAAGCGACGGCTTGCTCCCACTGCTCACCGCTCGGGGCGTAGCGACGCCCGGCCAGATATTCGATGGTCTTCTCATCCGGCGCGATGATGCCGGAGACGGCCGAGAACTCGGTCGCCATATTGCACAGCGTGAGTCGGCCTTCGATGTCGAGATCGCGTACGGCGCTACCGGCGAATTCGACGACATGTCCATTACCGCCCGCTGAGCCGTAAGCGCTGATGAGCGCCAACGCCAAGTCCTTCGCGGTGACACCCTTGCCGAGGCGACCGTTGAAGGTCACACGCATGGTCTTCGGCTTGCGCATACGCAGCGTGCCGGTCGCCAAAGCATGTTGCGCTTCGGTCGTGCCAATTCCCCACGCAAACGCGCCGACTGCGCCTTGCGTGCAGGTATGACTATCGGGGCAGCACAGGGTCGCGCCCGGCAAGACGATACCGAGCTCGGGCGACATGACGTGCACGATGCCCTGTTCGGACGAGCTCACGTCGAACAGTTGCACGCCACTGGCGAGCGAGCGGGCACGGGTTTCAACGATCAGCGCCTCACCGCCTGGTACGCGCGTCGCATCGCCACGACCCGGCATCGTGTCCACGATGTGGTCCATGGTGCAAAACGAGCGCAAAGGATCGGCCAGTGGCCGACCGGCGTTGTTCAACTCGCGTAGCGCGATCGCGCCGGTACGCTCGTGAAACAGAACGCGATCGACCGCCAGCAAGGCCATGTCACCGCCGAGATCGGCGATGACATGGTCTGACCACACCTTCTCGAAAAGGCTGCGGGCACGGCCGGGGGCGGCGCTACCGCCCTCGTCCCGTGATGCAGCCGGCACAGTCCCGGATGCCATGTGTCGATCAGTACGGACGCTTGAGGTACTGACCGCGCGGCTCGCCAACGATGTTGCCGTTGTCGTAAATGAGCTGGCCACGCAGGAAGGTGTTGGTGACCTTGGCGGTCAACTCAATGCCTTCGAACGGAGTGTAGCCCTGCGCCGATGGCGACTCGGCAGCGCGCACGACGTGCGAAGCGTTCGGATCGACGAGCACGATGTCCGCATCGAATCCAGCCGCGAGATCGCCCTTGCTCGGCAAACCGTAGCGGCGTGCCGGATTCCAGGAGGTCAGCTCGGCCACGCGATTCAGCGACAGGCCGCGACGACTGCCTTCGGTGATCAGCGCGGTGAGCAGGTACTCGGCGCCGCCGAAGCCGGACTTCGCCAGGAAGACTTCTTTCGGGCTCTTCTTGTCGAGCTTGAGCTCGTGCTTGCAGCAGGCGTGATCCGAGCAGACCCAGTCGATCTTGCCTTCGAGCAGCTTCTCCCAGAGGTACTCGACGTCTTCGCGCGAGCGAATCGGCGGATTGACCTTGGCGTACGCCGCGGTCGGAGCATCGTAGTCGAGCACCAGGTGGGCGGCCGTCACTTCGCGGCGGAAGTTGATGTGCGGGAATGCATCCGCCATCGTCAACGCGGCATCGATTGCCTTGCGCGAGGTGAGGTGCAGCAGGTTGATGTTGACACACTCGGTTTCGTGCGCGAGGTACGACGCGATACACACCGCGAGACCTTCGGAGTGCGGCGGACGCGCGGCGCTGTATGCGCGCAGACCTTCCAGCTTGCCTTCCTGACGCACGATCTTGGTGTAGGCCGCCATGATCTCGGGCGTTTCGCAGTGCAAGCTCAGCGAGACGTAGTCGCGCGTGGCCGGATTCGAGCGCATCGCTTCGGTCACACCGCGCATGACGAACTCGAAGTGAGCCACGTCGTACTTCTCGTCCTTGCCGATCATCAGGAAGTCGTTCTGATGGGCCGACGCGCCGTGCAGGCCGTAGCTGCCGTAGAACATGAAAATCTTGAACGAGGTGACGCCGAACTTCTCGATCAGCATCGGGATTTCTTTGATCTGATTCCCATCGACCGGCGCCAAGTGGTACGCGTAGTCGACATAGAAGCGATCCTTACTGGTCTCGAGCACTTCAGGGAAGAACTCGGCGTACGGACCACCCTTGTTCAGGTAGTACTGACCCGTGCGCATGTAGTTGAGGCTCGTGGTCACACCGCCCATCGCTGCTGCGCGGCTTTCCGTCAGCGCATCTTCTGCCAACGGCGAGTAAATGCCGGTGTGCATGTGCGCATCGACCAGGCCTGGAAACGCGAGACGACCCTTGCCGTCGACGACATTCCTGGCCGAATCGGCCGGAATCTGTGTACCTGTGCTGACGATCTTGCCATCGCGAACCGCGATATCACCGGTTTCGACTGAGCTCACCTGCGGCCGCACGATCCGCACGTTCTTGATCAGCAGATCGTATTTTGAATTCACATCCACCTTGAGATCTCCACCAAATTTATTGAGGCTGCAACGGCTCCTGAGGCGTTGACGTTACGTCGGCACTGCAGCTTGAACACTGGACTAAGGTAACTTAGTTGTCGTAGAGATGGAAGCGGCCGCACGCCCGCACGGCAAGCGACAACCGTGAAGTTCACGGAGGGAATCCCGGTGCGGACGCATGAGGGAATAGCTGGACCGCAATGTCCGTGGCAAACTACATCCATATGAACGCGAAGAAAAAACGGCCTCTGGCCCTGGCTACGGAAAGCGGCACCCTGGCGGCCCGCACGAATCCCACTTTCGCACGCGTCGGCGTTCGGGCGCCGAAGCTGTCTCACCTCGTTGCCGAACGGCTGCGCACGATGATCGCGGCCGGCGAATTGCGACCGGGCGATACGCTGCCCTCGGAAGCCGAGCTGCTGCGCCAGTTCAACGTCTCGCGTCCGATCATGCGCGAAGCGCTGAGGGTTCTCGAAGCGGAAAGCCTGATTCGGCTGGGACGCGGCGCTCGCGCTGGGGCGACGCTGCTGACGCCATCGATCCTGACGGCCGCGAAGTACGGCGGGCTATACCTGGCCACCCAGGGCACCACGCTGGGCGACATTCATCAGGTGCGCACCTTGCTCGAGCCGCCGCTGGCTGCATCGCTCGCCTCGCGCGCGAAGAAGGACTTCGTCAAGGAACTGGAAGACTGGTCGAAGGTTCAGCACGAGGCGCTGGGCCGAAAGGACTATGCGGGCGCCATCGCCGCGGTCAACCAATTCCACCAGTGCATGGGCACGCACTCGGAGAACAGCGCGCTCAAGCTGCTCGCCGGCATGCTCAACGACATTTCCGCGGCGGCCTATCCGCGATTGCTGTTGAGCCGGCCGAATCAGAAAGCCATCTGGGAGCGCACCGAGGAGTCCATCGACGCGCATGCGCAGTTCCTGAAGCTGATCAATACGGGCAAGGCAGCCCAGGCGGAAACATTCTGGCGCAAGTACATGCAGGACACCGCCGACTTCCTCACCAAGAACGGCCTGGCCAATCTGCCCGTCGATATCCCCCGCTCGTTCGAGTGACGAGCAGCCTCAGGCGCACCTCATATATATGAGACTCATATATATGAGAAAGGGCCGGCCATCTTGCGATGGTCGGCCCTTCTCCTTTCTACGCCATTGTCTTAGGCGGGTTTGCGGGCGCTGATGTAGGTCCAGGGGAAGCGCCAGGCGGTCCTGCTGTTCGCATCAGCCGTCGGGGATTCCTGGAACGACTTGATCTCGATGTCCGTGAAGCCCTTCTCCTTCAACAAGGCCGGCAGGTCGATCTCGGCGAGCGGCTGCATGTATGGCTCGTTGTTGCGGCGACCGTGGCCGTAATGCATGAAGCGGGCGAACACATCTGCGAACTGCCAGAAGTCCAGGTGGATCATGCGACCGCCCGGCTCCAGGACACGGAAGGCTTCCTCGATCACCTTGTCCAGCACCTTCGGCGGAATCTCGTGCAGGAACATGGTCGAGGTGACCAGATCGAAGCTCGATGATTCCAGGCCCGTCTCTGCGGCACTGGCCTGCTTGAAGCGGACGTTCGTCAGCCCCTTCGCGCGGGCATTGTGCGCAGCGACCCGCAGGCACGGCGCTGCAAGGTCAACGCCGACGACCTGAGCATCGCGGAAGCGATCCGCGAAAGGCAGCGTGCTCTTGCCGAAGCCGCAAGCCATGTCCAGGACGCGCGTGGGCTTCTTGCCCGTCGATGCGATCTCATCGGTGAACCGGTAATGGAGATCGCCGTGAGAGGAACCGAGCAACGGCGTCGTGGAGCGTGCACCGTGCTCGTACACCAGGCCAGCCGTATCGTCCGACCACACGCCGCCCGGATGCTGATGGATGTCCGTCGCTTCGTAGTACAGCGGCATCTTCATTTCAGGATGCAGCTCGAGAATCGGATCGTCAGCCGGCACGGTGTCGATGTTCTTCAGCACCTCATCGCGGCGCCGCGCGTAGTAAGGCGCAAGACCGTATCGGCCCGCGTACTTGCCGATCTGCAAATGACGCTCGAACCACGCGAAGAACTGATAGACCGTCAGACCTTCTGCGATCTCGGCCACTTCGGGCACCGACTTCGGCTGGACCCCGGCCTGCTGGCACTTTTCCTCGTACTCTTTGCGCAGTTGCGAATACAAACTGGTCGTCCACTCCCGCTTGGAGGCCAGGAGGAAACGTTGAGCTGCGTTGAATGAACGTTCGTTCATGGGCCTACTCCTTACTTATTGTTTCTTGCGGGCCAGACTGAAGCGACCGGCGGCACCCTTGGCGGTCTGCACGCCAGTCAGGGGGCGCATCAGCGCCTCGGCGAATTCGGCGGCGTCACGGTGGGCGGCGGCCTCATCGACCGGCGGAGCATTCAGCGCGTCGGCCGTCACGACGCCCTTCTGTACCAGCAGTTCCTCGAGCGCGCGCACCCGGTCGTGCAACACGTAGTGCTCGGTGGCCAGAGTGAAAAGGACCGCCATGACGCGGTCGACCGCCGGGTCCTCGAAGAAGACCTGCTCCTGCCGCAGCGCGGCTGGCTCGTTGTTATCTACTACAAACTCGCGTTGCGATTTCATATCGTGCACTCTGTTAACTACGACGACTTATTCTATGGCCCGCTTTCCGACGTCTGCAACCTAGTTAACTTTGTGAGTATCGCGTACTTTATGCGGGCTGCCACGTAATTTTCCGCGTGTCCTCGAGGGGAGATCGATGAAAGATGACGATTCCGAAGGCTACCCATCGCCGGCCTATGCCTGGTATGTCGTTGCCATATTAACGTTGACATATACCGTGTCCTTCATCGATCGCCAGATCATGGCATTGATGATCGAGCCGATCCGCCGCGACCTGCAGATCTCGGATACCCAGGTCAGCCTGCTGATCGGCCTCGCCTTCGCGGTGTTCTATACGCTGCTCGGCGTGCCCATCGCCCGCCTCGCGGACCGCTACAGCCGCAGAACCATCATCGGCGTCGGCATCACGATCTGGTGCATCATGACGGCTTTGTGCGGAGCTGCCCGCAACTACGCACAGCTGTTCCTCGCACGCATCGGCGTCGGCGTCGGCGAAGCGGCCCTCAGCCCGAGCGCGTTGTCGATGATGAGTGATTACTTCCCGAAACGGACCCGCGGTCGCGCCGTAGCGGTCTATAACACGGGAATCACACTGGGCACCGGCCTTGCGATGATCCTCGGCGGTCATCTGGTCGAGCACATCTCGAAATCGCCGCCCGTCGAATTGCCGGTTCTGGGCCAGCTCTATGCCTGGCAGACGGTGTTCTTCATCGTCGGCCTGCCCGGTTTGGTGATGGCCTTACTGATGTTCACCGTGCGCGAGCCGGCACGTCGTGAGCGCATGAAGAACGCGGACGGCAGCTCGCACATTCCGCTGAAGGCAGCGGCGGCATTCGTCGGACAGCGCATTCGCATGTATGGCAGCCATTTCGTTGGCATGTCGACGGTCGCGTTGCTCGCGTATGCGAGCTACGCCTGGGTCCCGACGATGTTCATCCGCACCTGGGGTTGGTCGATCTCGCAGATCGGCATGGCATACGGCATCGTGACGCTGGTCGCAGGTCCGCTTGCAGCAGTGTGGGCATCGTGGCTCGGCGAACGCCTTGCGGCGAAGGGCCACGATGACGCCCAGATGCGCGCGGCGTTGATCAGTATGTCGCTGGCGGCGGTCGGCGGCGTCGGAGCTGCGCTGTCCCCCACTCCGTGGCTTTCGGTGGCCTGCCTGATCCCGGCCTCGATCGGTACGACAGCTGCGACCGCATCGGGATTGTCGGCGCTCGTGACCGTAACGCCGAATCAGATGCGCGCGCAGTGCTCGGCGATGTACTACCTGGTCGTGAACCTCGTGGGCCTGACGCTCGGACCCACCGGCGTTGCGATGTTCACGGACTACGTGTTCCAGGACATGCAGATGCTGCGCTATTCAGTTGCGTGCGTATCTGTGCTGGCCGGAACGGTCGCGGCCGTTCTGCTGTCGTACAACCTGCGCCACTACCGCGCGGCGTTCGTCGAATCGCAGGCATGGACGACTGAGTCCGCATCGAGCTCGAAGTAGCCTCCAGTCCGGCGTGGCAAGCGGCCTTCGTGTCGCTTGCTGCGCTGGCGGCACCGCCATCTCCTCGCGCGGTTCCTCCTCTCCCTCTTTCAAATCTGGCTTGACGCGACTTTCGAGCGCGCCCTCGCCGTTCTGCACGGCTCGTTGCCAGCACATCGAATTCGTAGACAGGATCAGCCTGCGTTCCGCAGGAACATACGCCTTGCTCGAGAACGACTCGCTGCGCGAATACAGGAAGGCTCGGTGTCGTCGCGGTGCTGCGTTCGGAAGATCCGCAGTCTTGTTCATTCGCGCTGTCCCTGCGCCTTATCGACGTTCCCTCAGGTCGGGCGGGCAGCCCGCAAGCTGCCCGCCGTTCCTTTCAACACTTCAGATCAGAGACGCTTCGGCGCTTCGATCTTGCCACCGCCATGCTTCAAGCCCTTGGCATAGGTGACTTCGAGGAAGATCGCGCCACGATCCGTGACCGGACCGTCGCCGTAACCCCAGATCGTGCGCGGCGGCTGATAGATGAAGTAGTCCTCCTTCACCTGATACGGCTTGCCGGCATCCTGCGGGTTCTTGAACTGCCACACGTTCATCTCGCCCCACACCATGTAGCGCAGCACGTTGGCCTGCTCGTAATACGTCTTCTTCCATTCGGCCGGAGGCGTCCAACCCGGCGGAATCTTCACGAGCTGAGCGCGGAAGCCGTCGGCAATGTTGTCGTCCATCCACTTCACGAAGCGGCCCGGGACGGCGATGTCATCTTCCCAATCCACATCGCGCGTGGAATCGAGCAGCCATGGACGCGTGAAACGCTCCACCTTGCGCCAATCGCCGACGGTGCCCGGAGGCGGTCCCTTGCCGTCGCGTGCGCGATAGCTGCCCGGCTCGCCTTCCTTCGTGCCGACGTTGATCACGTGACCATCGCCTTCTTCGAAAATGATCAGGTTGTACGGGAGCTGATTGCGCATCGCACCCGTGACCCACGAACCGCCGTGCAGCGAGTACGGGGGACGCGTGAGCCAGCCGCCTTCCTTCTTACGGTAGTACATGCCGTTCTTCTGCAGCGGATGTACCGGCTCGGGCATGATCGAGTCGCCCTTCAGCGTGTAACCCCATTCCCAGAACTCGTGATAGTGCGACACGCCGCCTGGCTTGGGCATGTTCGAGTTGAAGGTCGGGATGTATTCCAGATGAATCAGCTGGCCGACAGGCAGCTCGCTGTCAGGACCGGCCTCAGGACTCTGGAAAATCGTCTTCGAGGTCGGGCCGAGCGGCGGCTTCTTGAGCGCAGAGCCCGGCGTGCCGTCGAAAGGAAAGTTGCGCACGTACACGAAACCGATCTCTCCCCATGCATTCGGTTTCGGCGTGATCGTGCCGATAATCGGCTTCGTCCTGGCGGGCGGTTCGGGCGTATCCAGGGCAGCGGCCATCTGCGGGGCGGCAAGCGCTGCAGCCAGCGCCATCCCCGTAAATGCACCTTGCCAGCGTGTTTTCCACGTCATCGTCTTTGTCTCCGATCGAGATGAAGGACTGAAGAAGTGCAACGGCGCCCCCAGCTTGCCAAAAGCGCCGCGGCATTTGACTACGTTAACTATGTTCGCGGTCGATGGCATGGTGACGCGGACACCACGGGGTGTCAATTGAATCGCGAGCAATCCGCCTGTAGCGCGCGGTTGACATGACATCCGCCCAGCCAGTCCATATTATTCTGATAACTTCGTTTCCTTCGTTTTGCAAAAACATACTCAGCTGAGGGGATTGAATGCGCATCCATAATGCACGTCGGCAGGTCACCACGTTTCTGGGCGGAGTGCTGCTCAGCGCAGTCGCGTTCGCAGCACCGCCGAAGCCGTCGCCCCTGCTTGGTAAATGGGAGGCCGATGTCAGCCAGTCGAGTTTCCAGGGGCGTGCACCTTATCGGAGCGGGGAGATCACGTTTACGTCGGTCGACGGCAAGAGCGTTCACGTCCTGTGCAACGTGATAACCGGCAATGGCACGCCCTTCAGGTTCGAGTACGAGGGCGTCGAGGACGACACCGTGGTAAGCGTCAAAGGCAACCCCTATTACGATGCCGCATCGAATGCATGGGTCGATGAGCGCACGCTCAAACGCACGGAGCTGCGCCAGGGCAAGATCACCGGCACCACGACGATGGAAATCGCGCCGGACGGAAAATCGTTCACGGCCAAGGGACGGCGACTGACGCCCGATGGGGTGGACTACGTGACGACGATCGTGTGGAAGCGCGTCGAGGAGTGAACTGAAGCAGCTGCGGGCAACGCAGCGCTCCGGGAACAGTCAGACGGATCAAAAAGGGGTGCTGGTGACAGCACCCCTTTTTTTGTGCGCATGGCGCGTTGCCAACCGCAGCAAACAGGACTCCCAGATCTGCACTCGAGCCCGACGGGCCACATGCAACAGCCGATCGCACACGAAGCCCCGAAAACGAAAAAAGCTCGGTGGCGTTGCCGCCACCGAGCTTTGCTTTCACACCTTCGCAGTGCTTCTTAGAAGCTCACGCCAAAGCGGAACTGCACTTCGCGGGGCGGGTTGGGGAACGCGCTGACCGCGGGCTGCACCGGATGCGACTGCTGCAAGCCAGCCAGCGAGTAGTGCTTGTCGGCCACGTTGCGAACTTCCACAGCCGCATTCCACTTCCGGTCCGGGCTGGTCCACGCGATGCTGGTGTTGAAAATGCCAGCAGCAACCGTGTAGACGAGCGGGCTGTTTGCGACGTTGTTGTGATACTCGTCGTTGTAAGCCCACGAACCGTTCCAGCGGAACTCACCCGGCAGCGGCAGGTAAGGCGTGTAGCCGAAGCCGATCATGCCCTTCACCGGAATCAGGCCCACCAGTTCGTTGTCACGGCAGTCCGTGCGCACACCGTACTGGTCGTTACACGGGAATGCGCCCGTGTAGTTGCCTTCGTTCAGCGAGAGGTTGCCGTAGATCTGCAGATCGCGCGTGACCTGCCAGGTCGGCTCGAGCTCGATACCCTTCACGATGCCGGAGGTGGCATTCGAGGTGTAGATCGTGGCCGTGCCAGGGAAGAACACCGGCAACTGCATGCCGTCGTACTCAGCGCGGAAGATTGCGCCGTTCAGACGGAACTTGTTGTCCAGCGTCTGCCACTTGAAGCCTGCTTCGTAGCTGGTCACGTCTTCCGGGTTGTACGGAGTCGGCTTGCCCACTGCACCGATCACGCCGGTGTTTGCCGTCGGCGGAATCGGATTGAAGCCACCGCTCTTGAAGCCTTGCGTGTACGACGCGTAGGTCATGAACTTGTCCGTCACTTCCCAGTTCACGCCGAACTTCGGCGTCGTCGAGGTGAACGTCTTGCTCTCGTTCTGTGGCGCGGTCGCCTGCTGGCGATAGAACTGCGTGAAATCCGCCTCTTCGCGCGTGTAACGGATACCGGCCGTCAGACCGACGCCGCCGCCGAGCATGTAGGTTCCCTGAGCGAATACTGCACTCGCCTCGGTCACGCGATCCTGGTCGATCGTGGCGCTGTTCGCAGTGCGCGCGCGGCTCTGCCCTTCTTCGTTGATGTAGTACAGACCGGCGACGCCCTTGAAGCGGTCGCTGTTGTAGGTCACGTTGAATTCCTGAGTCCAGAACTCGTTACGCGTGCGGCCTTCATTGTTGCTCGCCTGCGTGACGTTCTCGCCGCGATCCTTCGCCGCCTGCATGTCCAGCGTCACGAACAGGGTATTACCCGTGCTCAACGTACGCTGATTGCCATACCCCGTGATCGAGGCGAACTCGACCGTGTCGGAGTAGAAATAGCGCATGTTCAAAGCGGAACCGAGATTGTTGATCGAGCCCTGACCGAGCGGGCCGTAGATCTCCGTGCGAGTGAGGTCGCGATTGAACGTGCCGTTCGCATAGGGATTGTTCACGCCCGGGAAGTTCTGCAGCGGAACCGGCACGCCGGCTTCCGAATAGTCCTGAATGGCGAATACGGAGAGCTCAGCTTCGAACTTTTCGTTCGGGGTGAACAGCAGCTTCGCACGCTCCGCACGCGAGTCGATGTTGCCGACGCGGCGACCATGCTCGACACCGTAGAGATAGCCATCGCGCTGGCGCATGACGCCGCCGATGGAGAACGCCAGCACGTCGTTGATCGGGCCGCTCAGATAGGCCTTGCCGCCGACGTAGTCGAAATTGCCGGCGCTGACTTCCGCCTTGCCGGTCCAGTTGAACTCAGGACGCAGCGTCGAGATCTTCAATGCACCGCCGGAGCTGTTGCGGCCGTACAGGGTGCCCTGCGGACCACGCAGCACTTCCATGCTGCTGATGTCGAAGAAGTCGAAGAACGCGCCGTTGATACGCGGCTGATAGACGCCGTCGATGTAGATGCCGACCGCGGGGTCGAAGTTGATGCCCGCCGTGCTCTGACCGACGCCGCGCAACGCAATCGATGCGTTGGTGTTCGAGCCCTGAGCCGGGGTGATCTTGATGCCGGGAATTTCCTGTGCCGCGGTCAACACGTTGGTGACCATCCGCTCTTCCAGCGCCTTGGCGTCCACCGCGGTCACCGCCACCGGGGCCTTCTGCACGGACGATGTGAAACGCTCTGCGGTCACGATGATCTCGGTCAGACCGCCACCGTCGTCGTTACTCGAACTGTCGTTCGTCACATTCTGCTGGGCAGTGGCCGACACTGAGGCGAGTGCCGAGGCCGCAAACACCGTCAGATTCATACCAAACAAACTCTTGCGCTTAATCACATCTTCCCCGTTTGGTTCACGATCGGTTTTACACAAAGCACGCGCTCGGATGTCCTGTTTGGCAGATCCCACTCCCTTGATATCTAACTACGTGCACTAGGTTGTCTGACAATGCCGAAACGGCCAGTGCCTTGTCAAGCACACCAGATGCGACTTTCCAACGACCGGTTGACACTGCAAGGCTGCGCTTTTCCCCGCTCTCGCCTCACTGACGCTCGTCCAGGCGTTGCACGTGTTGCATTAAAACCTCAGAGCAGCTGGCACGCGGTCGGAGGCTCCATCAAGCGCACCATCGATGCGCAGATGAGCTCATCGCCGCAATACCTGATATCGAGCCGGATCTGGCCGACCAACAGCCGCCCGACTATTGATGTCCGAGCGTGCACGAGACGTTGCCGCGGCAACTATTGAAAAGCGAACCAGAAGCCATGAGATGCGACCGGAACCGGGTGAAGGGCTTCCGGCCGACTCGTCGCTCCAGGGCATGGAACTGCACGGCCCCTCAGCGCCGAAGTGACAACGCTGACTACGTTACTTTTGTTATAACCGTATAGTACGATCCGGCGCTGGAGCGGTTCGAGAAAAGATCAATGCGACTGATACTGACCCTGTCCCTTTTGGCATGCTGCGCAGGCTGCCAGGCAGCCACGCCGACCCACTCGGAAAAAGCGCCCGCCCCCGCTCAGGCGGCTGCTCCTCAGGCGACGGCCGTTGCTGGCGATGCCGCCCGAGGAAAGGCGCGAAGCGCGGAGCTGTACTGCGATGCCTGCCACGGCACCAATGGCAACAGCGAGACTGCGGACTGGCCGTCGATAGCGGGCCAGAACGCTGCCTATCTCGCGCGACAGATGGAGTTGCTGCGTTCAGGGGCGCGCTCGAGCCCGGAAATGCAGCCCATGGCAGCCCCGTTGAGCGATGCCGACATCGTGGATCTCGCTGCTCACTACGCCGCGCAGGCGGTGGTCACGAGCACGGGCAACAGCGGCGATACCAAGATCGGTGAGTCGCTGTATCGCAATGGCGATCCGGCGAGAGCAATCCCGGCGTGCAGTTCGTGTCACGGAATCAATGGCGAAGGGAATGCGGCGACCGGAGATCCGGCGGTTCGTGCACAGCAGGCCGGCTACACCAGCCGACAGCTGGAAGCCTATGCGAAGCACACTCGGTATTCGGGCGATTCCCATTCCGAGCAGAACAACCCCAGTCTTCAGATCATGCGTGAGACGGCGGAGAAGCTCACTGCCGAAGAGATTCGCAGCCTGGCAGCGTATCTGCGCGCAATGCCCTGACTGGGTATCGACACGCGGGCCGCAACGCTGGTGAGGCCCGCGCAGTTCTTATCAAGTAGTCATTGGCGCAGCGCGAATTTGCGAAGCGCTCAGACAAACGAAAGGGCTGCATCACTTGCGTGATGCAGCCCTTCTTTTTTCAGCGGTCAGACTTCGAGCAGTTCGACCAGCTCGCCGGAATGGCCGACGATGGTGCCTACTCTCGCGCTCGCAGGCGTGTGAATCCCGTTTGCGACCGGCCGACCGATGAACTTCGACGCATGCCGATCGAAGCTCGAGCACTCGAACGTCACCATGGCGAGCCCTGGCGGCAAGCCTCCCGGCACGCGCGGACGCGGACGACCCGGTCCCTTGTGCTCATCGACCTCGAGCTTCGAACCGTTGCCCAAGGTGATGGTTGCCAGCGCGAAGGTTGGGAGCCGACGAATCGGGCTCGGGACGTTGCCGAACGTGTTCTGGTAGAAGTCGAGCGACTGTTGCAGCTCCGGCGTCGTTTGCGCGGCGAGGAAGCAGCGGCCTACGAACGACTTTGCAGCAGCCAGATCGGGACGCGGCTCGGTGATCCAGGTGAATGCCAAACGCTCCCCGCCCGGTCCGATGGCACCCAACGGGCGCAAGTACGGATAGGTGGGAATCGTTCCCGGTGGTCCGCGCATTTCGAACGGCGAATCCTTCAGACGCTCATAGAGCTCATCGCCGTTCTGGACGGTGATCTCGGTCGTGCGCCAGCCGTAGGTGTCGGTCAGATCGAAGTCGGCAGGCGTCTGCTGCTCAACGAACCTTATATAAGTAGGCTCGCCGCTTTTGGGACCGAGCACGACGAATGGCTTGCCCTTGAGCGCTGGCGCTCCCCAGCTCTCAGCCATCTGCGAGGAGAGGCGATCGCGCTTGATCACCTGGTACTCCAGATACCTGGTCCAGGCCGCTTCGACTTCCTTGAGCCGCGAGACGGTGATCGTCATCGTGCGCACTTGGCCCAGTGTGGCAGCCGCCGGTTCGGTTGCCGCGATTACAGGAAGACTCTTCAACAGAGCCCCACCCGCCGCTGCACCTATGAGTTCTCGCCTGGTGATCATGATTCTCTCGTCCTCTCTCGCTTTGCCACGCGGCGTCAGACCTTGATGATCTTTTCGCCCAGCAGTTTTCCGAAGGTCAGCGCCGGGGTGACGCTCGCGCCATTCGTGTGTGCCTTGCCGCCGGTCGCCGCACCGAGCACTTCGCCCGCTGCGTAGAGACCCGGAATGACCTTCCCTTCCTTCGTCGTCACCTGCAGATCCTTGTTCACACCGAGGCCTGCGTACGACTTCAGCGTCCAGGTCTGAGAACGGATTGCATAGAACGGTCCGTTCTTGAGCGACACGGGCCGATGCTCGCGCTCGAGCGGATCGCTCTTGCTCTTCTCGATGGCCTCGTTGTACGAGGCAACGGTCTTCTGCAGCGTGGCGGGATCGATTCCCGCGCGCACGCCGAGCTCCGTCAGAGTCGCGCCGCGGTGGAACATCGGGTGCTTGTTGAACGAGTCGACCAGCTGCTCGCGATTCCAGCGCGGAATGAGTGCCGGCGCTTCATCCAGCACACGCTGATCGAACACAGCCCAGAAGCGATGTCCGGGCTGGCGATCCATGATGCGATCGCGCTCGCTCATGCTCGGATGATCCTCGCGCACGAAGCGTTCGCCGCGCGAGTTCACGAAGATTTCCCAGGGCTTGCGGATGCGATGATCGATCATCATGTCGGCGGCGGCCGTCGTCGGCCATTGATCGCTCTGAGCGATGGAACCGTAGTAACCGACATAGTTCTCGGCGCAGCGCAGATAGCCGCCGGCCGCGAGGCCGAGCGTGAGACCCACGCCTTGGCTCGTCGGCATCGCCGCACGTCGATAGAGCGGCACGCCATGCAACGCTTCGAACATGGCGGGATTACCCGCGCAGCCGCCGGTGGCGATGATCGTGTTACGACCACGCACATCCGAGCGCTTGCCGTTGCTGTCTTCGACCACCACGCCATTGATCGCGCCTTTCGCGTCCTGAATGAGATCGACAGCGCCGGCGTCGGTCATCACGGTGATGCGTCCCGATTGCACGCGCTTGTCGAACTCCGGTCGAATCACCGCGAGGATCGAGCGGCCGTTCTGGGCACCCCAGTGATAACGAGGCACCGAGTAATAGTCGTACAGCGTGCCGACCGAAGGCTGTTCGTCCGGGATCTGCAGGCCGATCTTCGCAAGCCAGTTGACCATGCCACCGGCATGGTCGGCCCACAGTCGTGCCATTTCAGGAATGGCCGTGCCGGAGCTGATCTTCATGATGTCGTCGTAGTGTTGCTGCGCCGAGTCCTGAATGCCTTTCGCCTTCTGGAAGACGGTACCCGCAGCGCCCATCATGCCGCCGGAAATCACCAGCGTGCCGCCGAGGCTGGCGGCCTTTTCGACGACGATGACGTTCGCGCCACGATCCGCCGCGAATATTGCGGCGACCATGCCTGCCGTTCCGCCGCCAATGATGACGAGCGAGCTGTCCTGCTTCGCGTAAGCACTGCGTATCGACCAGGGAAGGCTGGCCAGCGCCGTGGCGGCCGCCGCGCCCTGGAGCAGCGAGCGCCTGGAAACGGATGCGGCAACAGGGGTGTTCAGCTCATCGTTCTTCGACATCTTGATCGTCCTCGTGACCTCGCGGTCCTATGACTACATTATCTACGTTATACGTTCGTGATCTGTGGCTGTCGAGGCGGTGCGCCTCGAGTGCGTGCGTTCCACGGGAAAGCAATGCACGCAATTTCCGGAAAAACTCTCAATCCGTCGCGCCCGCGGTGTTGTCTCAACAGTGGAGTAACGCCCGACCTTCTTCGCGTCACGCGAATCGGATCACGACCTTCCCCATGTGATCACCGCTGGCGAGATGCGCAAATGCAGCCGGCGCGTCTTCGAAGCTGAAGACTTTGTCGATCACCGGCCGTACTCCGCTCGATTCCACGGCGCGATGCAGTCGCTCGAGCATGCGACGCGAACCGCCGGTCAGGCCTTTGATGAGAATGTTCTTGCGAAGCAGCGGGCCGAGATTCGGCGCGACCTCCGCCGGTCCGCCCAGCGATCCGACGAAACCGATCCGTGCATTCGGCGCACAGGCCGCCAGCGTCTGATTCAACGTCGTGGCACCCACCGTCTCCACGACGATATCCGCACCGCGGCCGCCGGTCGCCTCGACGATCCTGGCGCCCCACTCCGGATGCGTGCGGTAATTGACGGTGATATCGGCACCGAGCGCTCTCGCCGCTTCGAGCTTCTGATCGCTCGAAGAGGTGATCGCAACGCGCGCACCAGCCATCCTGGCAACCTTTACGGCCATCATCGAAAGTCCGCCAGTGCCGAGCGTGAGTACGACCTCGCCCGGCTTCACTGCGCCGAGTCCATGAATGATCGACCATGCCGTCACGCCGACCGCGGCCATCGCCGCAGCATCCTCGTAGCTGACTGCGTCCGACAACTTCACCAGGGAATCTGCAGGCAGCAGCACTTTCTCTGCGAGCCATCCATCACGACCATTGCCGAGATCCGCTCCGAATACGCTGGGCTCGAACTCGCCATCGACCCAGGAGGAGAACGGCACAGCCGTCACTCGATCGCCCACTCTGACGCGCGTTACGCCCTCGCCGACCGCGATGACATCGCCGGCGCCGTCCGCCAGCGGGATCCGATCAGTCGGCTGCAATCCCAGATAACGTCCGTTGAGAATCGAGAGATCGCGATGATTCAGAGCGGCCGCGCGCACCTTGACCACCACCTGGCCCGGTCCGGCCACGGGCTCGGGACGCTTCACTCGCGTAAGCGAATCGAGACCTTTCTGATCGCCGACCTGATAGGCGTGGATCTCGTCGCGACTCGTGCGCCGACCCTGCGCGGAAGCCGACAGACTCATCATCGGCAGACTCGCCATGCCGGCCGACACGGCGCGTATTGCATCTCGTCGCGTGACTTTGCTCATCATTGATCGCCTGGAAAGCTCTCGTGGACTACGGATGCGAGCGAGCCGGCAGGTGCCGGCT
>JAFAEQ010000050.1 GCA_023423935.1 Pseudomonadota bacterium
CCCCGCCCTCCCTTGGCGCCAGGCACGCCCGCCATGACCGAGCGGGAGCGATCAGTGCCCGGCAGCGGCATCTAACTGATCGAGATACTTGTCGGCATCGAGTGCTGCCATGCAGCCGGTGCCGGCCGAGGTGATCGCCTGGCGATAGATGTGATCGGCGACGTCGCCGGCGGCGAACACACCGGGAATGCTCGTCTGAGTCGCGTTGCCGTTCGTGCCGGAACGCACGACGAGATACCCGTTCTTCATTTCGAGCTGATCGGCGAAGAGCTGGGTGTTTGGCGCATGCCCCACCGCGATGAAGACGCCCGTGACATCCAGATCCTGTTTCAGGTGATTGTGCACGCCCGCGACGCGCAGTCCTGTCACGCCGCTGTCATCCCCAAGCACTTCATCCACGGTGTGGTTCCAGAGGATCTTCACTTTGCCGTGCCGTTCCTTCTCGAACAGGTGATCCTGCAGGATCTTCTCCGAACGCAGCGAATCGCGCCGATGCACGAGCGTCACATGCGAGGCGATGTTCGAAAGATAAAGCGCCTCTTCGACGGCCGTGTTGCCGCCGCCCACCACGGCCACCTTCTGGTTCTTGAAGAAGAATCCATCGCAGGTTGCGCAGGCAGACACGCCGCGTCCACGGAACGCCTCTTCGGACGGAAGGCCCAGATACTTCGCCGTCGCACCGGTCGCGATGATGAGCGCGTCGCAGGTGTACGTGCCGCGATCGCCTTCGAGCCAGAACGGCCGTTTCGACAGATCCACGCGATTGATGTGATCGTTCAGCACTTCGGTGTTGAAGCGCTCCGCATGCTTTCGCATCCGCTCCATCAGCCCCGGTCCGGTCAGTCCATGCGGATCGCCGGGCCAGTTATCGACTTCGGTGGTGGTCATGAGCTGACCGCCTTCTTCGAGGCCTGTGATGAGCAGGGGCTTGCGGTTCGCGCGCGCGGCATAGACCGCAGCCGAATAGCCGGCGGGACCCGAGCCCAGAATGATGAGTCGGGAGTGCCGAGGGGTGCTCATGTATCATCTACCTCCAGTAACTGCTGAGTGAATGCGGTCGCACGCGTTTGTAGGACGCGATCCGACGGGACTCTGCGGCCGGACTTACCGACTCGAGTACCGCGGCATTCGCATCGTGTGATCGATGGCTGCTCGGCTGAGCAGGCATCGTTGAACAGCGACGACTGACGGGCGAGGGCAGGCTTCGATCGCCGCGCGACGGAGCAATGGTAAGTAATGAACAAGGTGGCGGCAAAATAGACTGCTTCAATGTGGCTCATCGACGTCCCGAGGCGAGGTCCCGAGCGGGCCAGCAGGAACGATTGAGCTGCATCGAACGTCCAGTCGGCACGCCGTACTTTCGTTCCGCTCGACGTTTTGCGACGGCCTTCGAAATTACTTGAGATTCAGGCGATGCCGGCTTATTTATCAAGCATTTGCATGTATATTCTCAGCTGAATTGTAGTACGGTTTTCTTCCGAGAGTCTCTTTTGGCAAGCACAGCACCCACACGCGGCAGTTCCCGTAACGCGAGATCCGGCATGCAGCTCGGATCTACCGTCGTGCGCTCTTTGCGCGAGGGCGCATTGTGGGTGTTCGGTGCCGCAGCATTGATCGTGCTTGCTGCGCTCGTCACGTTCGATAGCAACGACCCTTCGTTTGCGACGACCGGTGAGCCTGGTCCTGTTTCGAACATCATCGGACCCTTCGGCGCGCAGTTGTCGGGATTGCTGGTGCTGCTGTTCGGCGGGCCCGCATTCCTGTTCCCGATCATGATCGGCTTCGCGGGTTGGCTGCTGTATCAGGATCGCAGCAAGGAAGATTCGCAATCGCGAGCCACGCTCGCTTTTCGCGCGATGGGCTTCTTCATTACGCTCGTTACGAGTTGCGGTCTCGCGACCTTGCATTTCGATGCGCCGACTTATCCGAACTCCGCTGGAGGTGTGCTCGGCGAATTCGCGGCCGGCGGGCTCGAACACTCATTGAGCTTTCTGGGCGCGACGCTGCTGCTGTTGGCGCTCTGGCTTGCGGGCGTGTCGCTGTTCGCGGGCGTCTCCTGGATCGAAATCATGGACCGCGTGGGTCGTTGGACGCTCACAGGCTTCGAATGGGCTTCCGGAAAATTGAGTGATGCACGCGAGGTCAAAGCGGCGCGTGAAGTGAAGAAGGAACGTACCGAGGTCATCCGCGAGGAGCAGAAGCGGGTCGCCGCACGTCCACCACCCAAGATCGAGCCCGTCGCACCGAAAGTCGAAAAGAGCGAGCGTGTGGAGAAGGAGCGTCAGGTGGCGCTCTTCGACAAGCCCACGTCGAAGGAGCTGCCCGCACTGCAGCTGCTCGACGATCCGGCCCCTCAGCAGGCGGCCTATTCCTCGGAAGCGCTCGAAGCCATGTCGCGGCTGGTCGAGCTCAAGTTGCGCGATTTCGGTATCGAGGCCGAAGTCGTGGAAGTGCATCCCGGCCCCGTCGTCACGCGCTTCGAGCTGCGTCCGGCGCCGGGCGTCAAGGTCAGCCAGATCACGAATCTCGCCAAGGATCTGGCGCGCGCCTTGTCAGCGATCAGCGTGCGCGTGGTCGAAGTCATCCCGGGCAAATCGACGGTCGGTCTCGAGATTCCCAATGAGAAGCGCGAGATGGTCACGCTCGGCGAGATCATCAAATCGAAGACCTACGACGAGATGAGCTCGCCGCTGGCGCTCGTGCTGGGCAAGGACATCGGCGGCCTGCCCGTCGTGGCGGATCTCGCTCGTATGCCGCACTTGCTGGTCGGCGGTACGACCGGATCGGGTAAATCCACCGCAGTCAACGCAATGGTGCTGTCGCTGCTCTACAAGTCGACGGCCGAGCATGTGCGTCTGATCATGATCGATCCGAAGATGCTGGAGCTTTCGGTCTACGAAGGCATTCCGCATCTGCTTGCGCCCGTCGTGACCGACATGAAGGAAGCGGCGAACGCGCTGCGCTGGTGTGTTGCGGAGATGGAGCGCAGATACCAGTTGATGGCAGCGCTCGGCGTGAGAAACCTCGCCGGCTTCAATCGCAAGATCAAGGAGGCGGAGGAGGCGAAGACGCCGATTCGCGATCCATTGCTGATGAAGCATCTCGGGCCGGAAGGCAAACCCGAAGACATCCCGCTGCTTGAGCCGCTGCCGTTCATCGTCGTGATCGTCGACGAGTTGGCCGACATGATGATGATCGTCGGCAAGAAGGTCGAAGAGCTCATAGCGCGTCTCGCTCAGAAAGCCCGTGCTTCCGGTATTCACCTGATTCTGGCCACGCAGCGTCCTTCGGTCGATGTGATCACCGGTCTGATCAAGGCGAACATCCCGACGCGTATCGCCTTCCAGGTCTCCGCGAAGGTCGACTCGCGCACGATTCTCGATCAGATGGGTGCGGAGCAACTGCTCGGTCATGGTGACATGCTGTTCCTGCAGCCCGGCACATCGGTTCCGGTGCGTGTGCACGGCGCGTTCGTTTCCGACGCGGAAGTGCATCGCGTCGTGGGTGCGCTCAAGAGCGCCGGTCCACCCACGTACGTGCAGGAGATTCTCGAGGGACCGAGCATGCCCATTCCGGGACTGCCGGGAGAAGGGCAGGACGGCGAAGGCGGCGATGGGGCCGATGGGGAGCAGGATCCGCTCTACGATCAGGCCGTACGCATCGTGCTCGAGAGCCGCAAGGCTTCGATCTCTGGCGTCCAGCGTCGTCTCAAGATCGGCTACAACCGCGCAGCTCGCATGATCGAAACCATGGAGAACGCAGGGCTCGTCGGACCTTTGCAGTCCAATGGCTCGCGCGAGGTGCTTGCGCCGGCTCCTGCGGAAGATTGAGGCGGAAAGACACCCCATGCGTGGACTCAGTGTGACTGCACGCGCCGTCGTGGCGCTGATCGTTTTCGTCGTGCCCTGGGCCGTGTTCGGTGCCGGGAACGATGAAGGCATGCAGAAGGTCGAGCGCTTCATTGCGAATCTGCAGACCCTGCAGGCGGACTTCAAACAGACGCTCACCGACAGCCGTGGTCAGGTCACCGATCAGTCGAGCGGGACACTCGCCATTCAGCGACCCAATCGTTTCCGCTGGGACTATCGCTCACCGCACGAGCAGCTCATCGTCGCTGACGGCTCGCGCATCTGGCTGTACGACGCGGATCTCGAGCAGGTGACCGTGCGCAAGCTGGATACGTCGCTCTCCGCAACGCCAGCCATGCTGCTGAGTGGCGAAGGCAAGCTCGCGGACAACTTCACTGTCACCGAGTCCTCGCGCGATGCGAATGCGCAGTGGGTGATGATGGAGCCCAAGCGCAGCGACACCGATTTCAAATGGGTGCGTCTCGGATTCTCGGGTGACGCACTCAAGTTCATGCAGCTTGCCGACAAGCTGGGTCAGATCACGACGCTCGAGTTCAACAACGTGCAGAGAAACATCCGGATCGATGCTTCCCGCTTCGAGTTCAAACCACCGGCAGGCGCCGATGTGATTGGCGAAGCACAGACTGCAGGCGAGAAGCGCTGATGCTCGAATTGAAGCATCGCAAAGCCTGGCTGATCGGCGGCTGGGCACTGGTAATGGCTGCCGTCGTCGTCTGCCTGGTCCCGGGTCGTGAATTGCCCAACACGGGCATCGGTGACAAGTGGGAGCACTTCATCTGTTACGGCGTGCTCACGACGTACTTCGCAGGTCTGTATCCGCGGTCGAGCTACTGGAAGATTGCGCTCGCCTTACTGGCAATGGGCATCGGCATCGAGTTCGCGCAGGGCGCGATGAAGCTCGGACGCAGTGCGGATGTGCGCGATGTGATGGCGAACAGTATCGGGATCGTGCTGGGTCTGGTCGTCTCGTGGGCGGGCCTGGGCCGCTGGGCACAAACGATCGCTTCGTGGACAGGTCGCCGTGAGCCCGCAAGGATCGACTGATCTCGACCCGCGACCGCTGGCGGATCGACTGCGGCCGAGTTCGCTCGAGGATTACGTCGGGCAGTCGCACCTGCTAGGCGCCGGCAAGCCCTTGCGTCGCATGCTCGAAGGCGGACATCTGCATTCGATGATTCTGTGGGGTCCGCCGGGCACCGGCAAAACCACGCTCGCACGACTGGTCGCGCATTCCTGCAACGCCGAGTTCATTGCATTGTCTGCCGTCATGGCCGGTGTGAAAGACATTCGTGCGGCAGCCGAACGTGCCGCCTCAGCGCGTGCGGAGTCCGGCCGCAGAACTGTGCTGTTCCTCGATGAGGTTCATCGCTTCAACAAAGCCCAGCAGGATGCCTTCTTGCCTTGGGTCGAGGATGGCACCCTGGTATTCATTGGGGCGACGACCGAGAACCCATCGTTCGAGTTGAACAACGCGTTGCTCTCGCGTGCGCGCGTATACGTGCTGCGCTCATTGACGCAGTCCGATCTGCGCGGTGTGCTCGAACGGGCGCTCGTGAAACTCGATACGTCCGTGCAGATCGATGACAAGGCGCTGGATCTGATCGCGAATGCGGCGGACGGCGATGCACGCCGCGCACTGAACATGCTCGAGCTGGCGCTTGATCTGGCAGCCGCCAATGAGCCCGCTTTGCTGAGTGAGCCGATCGCGAACGAAGTGGCGGCAGGTGGATTGCGTCGATTCGACAAGCAGGGGGAAGCCTTCTACGACCAGATCTCGGCGCTGCACAAATCGGTGCGCGGATCGGATCCGGACGGAGCGCTGTATTGGCTGTGCCGGATGCTCGATGGCGGTTGCGATCCGCGCTACATCGCGCGTCGCGTGCTGCGAATGGCCTCCGAAGACATCGGCAACGCGGATCCGCGAGGGCTCACGATGTCTCTCGAGGCGTGCGAGGTTTACGAGCGTCTCGGCAGTCCCGAAGGCGAGCTTGCGATTGCCCAGGCGGTGGTCTTCCTTGCCTGTACCGCGAAAAGCAACGCGGTCTACGTCGCGTTCGGCGAAGCGATGCAGGACGCGAAGGCGAACGGCTCCCTCGATGTGCCGCTGCATCTGCGCAATGCGCCGACGAAGCTGATGAAGCAGCTCGGTTACGGCAAGAACTATCGGTACGCGCACAACGAGCCGGAAGCCTATGCTGCAGGGGAAAAATACTTCCCCGATGAAATGGAGCCGCAGCAGTACTACCGTCCTGTGCCGCGCGGTCTCGAGATCAAGATTGGCGAGGCACTACAGCGCCGCAAAGATGCAAAGAAGGGTTCGGGCTCGTAGCGCCCTGATCAAGCTGAAGGCATTTTGCTACTCTCTTTCATCCGCCCTTTTCACCACTCATTAGTCATTAACGTTCCCCATGCTCGATCCCAAGCTGTTGCGTTCCGATCCTGCCGCCGTTGCTGCCAACCTGGCCCGCCGCGGGTTCAAGCTCGATGTCGAGCGGTTGGGCTCGCTCGAGGAGACGCGTCGCAAGTGGCAGTTGCGCGTCGATGAGCTGCGTAACGAACGTAACGTTCACGCGAAGTCGGTGGGGAAGGCAAAAGCGCAAGGACAGGACATTGCTCCGCTGCTGAAGCAGGTGGAAACGCTCGGTGAGGAATTGGCCGCCGCGGAATCGGAGCTCACGAAAGTGCAGTCCGAGCTCGATGAGATCACGCTGGGCATCCCGAATCTCCTGAACGAGTCCGTGCCGGAAGGTCGCGACGAGTCCGCCAATGTGGAAGTGCGACGCTGGGGCGAGCCACGCACGTTCGATTTCAAGCCGCGCGATCATGTCGAGATCGGCGAGTCGCTGAAGCAGATCGACTTCGCAGCGGCGGGCAAGATCTCGGGCGCGAGATTCTCGGTATTGAGCGGTCCGATCGCGCGACTGCAGCGCGCATTGATCCAGTTCATGCTCGATCTGCATACAGGCGAGCACGGCTATCGCGAGCTTTATGTCCCATATCTGGTGAATGCGCAGTCGATGACGGGCACCGGCCAGCTGCCGAAGTTCGAAGCAGACCTGTTTGCGGTGCAGGGCGAACACAAGCTGTATCTGATCCCAACCGCTGAAGTGCCGATCACGAACCTGGTCCGCGACACGATTGTCGATGCGGCCGAGCTGCCGTTGCGATTCGTCGCCCACACACCGTGCTTCCGCTCGGAGGCGGGCTCCTACGGCAAAGACACGCGCGGCATGATTCGTCAGCATCAGTTCGAGAAAGTGGAGCTCGTGCACATCGCACGTCCGCAGGATTCGTATGCCGAGCATGAGCTGCTCACGAAGAACGCGGAGGAAGTGCTGAAGCGGCTAGAGCTGCCGTATCGAGTCGTCGCGCTGTGCGCAGGCGACATCGGGTTCGGATCCGCGAAGACCTACGATCTGGAAGTCTGGCTGCCGGGGCAGAGCGCCTATCGCGAGATTTCGTCGTGCTCCAACTTCGAGGCGTTCCAGGCGCGCCGCATGCAAGCCCGCTGGCGCAACCCGGAAACGGGTAAGCCCGAGCCGCTGCACACGTTGAATGGCTCCGGCGTGGCCGCCGGACGCGCGCTCGTCGCCATTTTGGAGAACTATCAGCAGCAGGACGGCAGCGTGGTCGTGCCCGAGGTCTTGAGGAAATACATGGGCGGGATCGAAGTCATTCAGAGAGCCTGAAGCTCAAGAGCCATGAGCTGACTCAGCGTTCGGCTCGGGTCCGCAAAGAGATAAAGAACTGCCAAAGAAAAAGGGCGCTGCAATCGCAGCGCCCTTTTTCATTTCTGGGTCATTCCTGGGTCATTTCTGGCCCAAGCCACCGCTCTCGCATCAATCGTCTGACGATGCGCCCAGCAGGTGCAGCAGGCTCAGGAACATGTTGTAGATGCTCACGTACAGCGTGATCGTCGCGGAGATGTAGTTCGTCTCACCGCCGCGCACGATGGCGCTGGTCTGATACAGCATCAGGCCGCCGCTCACGATCAGGAACAGACCCGAAACGACCAGCGACAGCGTGGGCAGGTTGAAGAAGAACGCAACGAGGCCCAGGACGAACGCGCCGATGGCGCCGATCATCAGAAAGCCGCCCATGAAGCTGAAGTCGCGCTTGCTCGTGATGGCAAAGGCCGAAAGGCCGAGGAACGCGACCGCCGTCGTGCCGAGTGCCGTCATGATGATCTGACCGCCGTGCGGCAGAGCATTGATGTACATGTTCAGGATCGGCCCGAGCGTGAGGCCCAGGAAGCCCGTCAGGGCGAACGTCCAAAGGATGCCCCAGCTGCTGTTCTGGGTCTTCGTGACCGCAAAGAGCAGCCCGAAATAGATGAGGATGGTGAACAGACCGAACGACGGCAGATTCAACGCCATCGACACGCCTGCCATCGCCGCGCTGAACAACAGCGTTGCGCCCAGCAGCATGTAGGTGTTCCGGAGAACCTTGTTGGTCGCCAGCGCCGAGCCGCGTACCGCGGTCGAAGTGGCATGTGCCGGATAGTTCTGCATCTGAGCGAATCTCCTGAAGTTGATCTCGCGCCCTACAGCGCGCAATTTGGACCGCAGCGACCGTCGCAAGTTCGCGCCAGTCATTGAAGTCGTGGGATTCTAACCACGTGCAGCCACGCGCTGTCTACGAGTTCGCTCCTTTGGGGTAATTTCTGCAGAATCAATGCTCTCAGGCTTGTTCTGACGAGGCGGAATCGGGAGAATGCGCGGCCCCTGAAAGCCTGCTAGCCCACTAGGCTCTAGCTGCTAGCCAGATCGAAGAGTCGAGAGGTGGCGGGGCGGTCAGCCGGTCCTCATCGATCCTTTGAGCGTTAGGAACGACGCAGGAAGTTAGAGGCTTCGGTGTGTCGCCGCAGCGGGGCCGAGCACAGGAAGTGCGGAGTCAAACCGGAGGGATAGCGGTTTAGTCAGATCGAGCGGTGCAGAACAGAATTCGGAGAGGTGGCAGAGCGGTTGAATGCACCGGTCTTGACCAGATCGCCGGGAGCGATCTGGAACGACCAGCGAATCCGAAGGCTTCGATGTGTCGGCCCCAACGGGGCGGAGCACAGGGAAGTGCGGAGTCAAGCCGGCGGGCTAGCCGGTTTGCAAAGAGCGGTGCGGAACAGAATGCGGAGAGGTGGCAGAGCGGTTGAATGCACCGGTCTTGAAAACCGGCGTCCTCTCACGAGGACCGTGGGTTCGAATCCCACCCTCTCCGCCACAAACAAAGTACCCGGCCAAGCGCCGGGTTTTTTTGTTTGTGGTGGTGGGATGAGAACCCACGGGTAGTGGGTTCGACAAAACGTCAGGAGAGACGTTTTGCACAGCCCAACGGGCTGCACACCAAGGCGAGGGCGCATGCCGATGATGTCCCTCTCATGTCGCCACTCAGGAACACCGACCAGGAGTGGGATTCTTCGTGGCAGGATCCGATGCAGTCGAGAAGCGAGTCGCCGTGTATTGCGTCATCGATCTTGCGAAGGGGATGTCCTAACGCAGATCGGGACATGATCTCAACGGGATTCGGTTCAGGCGGACGATACGCATGGCGCCGCGTCGCTCGTATTCTCAGTCGTACTTCTCGATCGTGACCCGGAGAGCTGGAACTGATGAGAACGCGCAAGTTGATCGTCACGTCTGTCGCTACAACCCTTCACAACCCGCCCGCGTGGGTGAAATTCGCTGCACGCGTCGGCTTCCTCATCGTGTCTGTCGCGGGTGCGATGTGGGCTGGCGACTCGTGGCTGAGCTTGCGCGGCTTCGGCGGTCTTTGAGGGCCTCAGCGTTCCTGACCGATTTTTACTTGGTGCACGACGCGAAACGTTGAGTCCACCCCGCGCTATCCGCCGACGTGGCACGAAGCGGCTGAATGACGCGTCAACTTCCCAATGCGCAGCAGTCATCGTGTGCGGGGATGCCGCCTCGCCCCTGGGACGACCCAAGACCCCACCAGCGCCGGCTGTAACCGGACCTCGATCCAAGTCGATCGGCAAAGAAACGTGCGCTCGATCGTTCCAAGCCGCCTGAAAGCTCGCTAATCTGCCTTCCGCTGCACGCGGTCTGTGTACGCCTGCGGCAGCACACAGAATTCCAATTGCAATGGCAGGCGGCGGTTCGCGGGCCAGTAAAAGAACGACATCAGCGAGCGATGGCCTCGGCGGCATCGCTGCAAAAGAGCAAAACCTTTCATGAGCAGGACTGCCGTAGCGGCGATGGGCACTGCCATTGCCTCGGTTCGCCCGATCCACTGGCCCATCCGGCGACTCGGACCGTATTCACCCCTGGTCGCCTTTGCGCTCCTGACGCTGGTCACTCTCAGCCTGTCGCGAATTGCATTGATCAGCTGGCAATGGGAGCGGGTCGACGTCACGGACTCGCTGGTCCATATGCTGGTGCAAGGCGTACGAAACGATCTGATGACGGTCGGGTTGTGTCTGGCGCCGCTCGTGGTGTTGATGCCCTTGTTCGTCGCATTCGGGCGCATGCGGGCGTGGATGCGCATCGCAGGTTTCTGGTTGGCCGCCTGCCTCATCGCGATCATCTTTCTGGAATTCGCCACACCTCAGTTTCTGATCGAGTACGACGGACGTCCGAACCGGCTGTTCCTCGAGTATCTGATCTACCCGCGCGAAGTTGGCGCGATGCTCTGGAACGGATATCGCGGATTGGTCCTGGTCACGGTCGCGGGAATGGGCGCGTGCGGTTGGCTCGTTCTCGGTCATTTCGCCAAGTACACCAGCTGCACGAGAGCGATGAATGCTCGCACCGTGATGCTGATCTGGCCGCTCGTCGTCATCGCCGTGTTCATCTCGATCCGTTCCAGCACTCAGCATCGCCCGGCGAATCTGGCCTCGTTCGCGTTCTGCGACGATGCAATGGTCAACAGTCTGGTCGTCAACTCGGCCTATTCAGTGCTCTCGGCCGCGTACTCGCTGAAGAACGAAAGTCATTCGAGCGACATGTACGGGAGCATGCCTTTCGCGGACATGCTGGCGCAGGTCAGGGCGGACATGGCCGTGCCTCAGGCGGACTTCACTTCGACGGAACTGCCGACGCTTCACCATCAGATTGCCACCGTCGCTCGCGAACGACCGCTGAACCTCGTGATCGTGCTCGAGGAGAGTCTCGGTGCGGGCTTCGTGGGCAGGCTCGGCGGTCGACCCATTACGCAGAATCTCGATCGGCTCGCCGATCAGGGCATCTGGTTCGAGCAGTTGTACGCGACCGGCACACGATCGGTGCGCGGCATCGAAGCAGTGGTGGCGGGTTTCCCGCCGACGCCCGCGCTGAGCGTCGTCAAGCTGTCGAAGGCTCAGAAGAATTTCGCAACGCTCGCCTCGGTGCTGCGCAATGAGGGTTACCGGAACGAGTTCGTTTACGGAGGCGAATCGCACTTCGACAACATGCGCGGCTTCTTCCTTGGGAACGGCTTCCACAATGTGGTCGATCGCAAGGACTACGCCTCACCTAAGTTCGTCGGAAGTTGGGGCGTCTCCGATGAGGACCTGTTCGACAAGGCGGATGAACGGATTCGTGCGCTCGGCGCAGCGAAGGAGCCGTTCTTCATGCTGGTTTTCTCGTCTACGAATCACACGCCGTTCGAGTTTCCGGATGGACGGATCCAGCTCGTCGATCCGGACAAGCAGACCGTAAACAACGCCGTGAGATACGCGGACTATGCGGTCGGCCGTTTCATCGATCGCGCCCGCAACAGCGACTACTGGAAGGACACGCTGTTCCTGATCGTGGCCGATCACGACACCCGCGTGTACGGCGATGAGCTCGTGCCCATCGGCAAGTTCCACATTCCCGGGCTGATTCTCGGCGCTGACATCGCGCCGCGGACCGTGAAGTCCATTGCAAGCCAGATCGATCTCGCGCCGACGTTGCTGTCGTTGCTGGGCGTCGATGCCGAACATCCATTCGTCGGACGCGACCTGACGCGCACCTTGCCCGAATTCACCGGTATGCCGGCGACGCTGCGTCCGCGGGCCATGATGCAATTCGATCAGAACTTTGCGTGGCTGCAGGACGGTCAGGCCACGGTCTTGCTGCCGGACGGGTCGGCGCGGCGCTTCAGCTATGACCCGCGCAGCGGTCAGCTCGATCCGATGTCGAGCGTCGATCCGGCCATCGTGCGACAGGCGCTCGCCAACGTCCTCATGCCGGCCTGGCTGTACCGGGAGCAGCGCTACCGGACGCCTTGATGCGGCATACGACGCGTCGCTGATCGCATACAGAAGGTAACTTCCTGCGGCTGAGCCGGAACGCGCGCGAGCCTTCTTCGTTGTTCACCGAACATCGGTGCACAGCGGAGCGTGACCTTGAAGCATCTGGACTATCTCGATGGATGGCGCGGCCTGGCCATCGCCTGTGTGCTGATCGACCACTTTGCACGCATTCCGGGGATCGCCACGGGACGGCTCGGCGTCGATCTGTTCTTCGCGCTGTCGGGGCTGCTCATGAGCCGCATTCTGTTCGAGGAACGGGTGCCGCTGTCGATGTTCTATCGTCGGCGCGTCTCACGCATCCTGCCCGTGTTCCTGCTGTATCTCGCAGTGGTCTTCTCGGTCCATGCACTGCTCGAAGAGGCGGTACCACTGCGCGAAGTGCTCGCCTGTGCGACGTTCCTGCGCACGTACTTCGATCCCTTCCTCTGGAACTCGCCGTTTGCGATCGGTCATCTGTGGTCGCTGAACGTCGAGGAGCACTCATACATGCTGCTCGCTGCGATTGCGGGCGTTGCCTTGCTGCGAAGACATGCGCGCTCGATCCTGTTCGGGCTCGGCGTTGCGACCTTCGCAGCGATGGCGTTCTATGTGCTGTTTTCCGAGCTGCCCACGCGCGAATGGATGCTGCGATCGGAATGTGCGGCCAGCACCATTCTGATCTCGGCGTGGTATCGGCGCGTTCACGATCGCGTACAGGTGCGTCCCTGGATGCCCGGGCTCGTACTGGTTTTGGTGGTTGCCAGTTACTCGCAGGCGTTTCCGAAGGAACTGCGCGCGGTCCTTGCGCCGTTCATGCTCGCCTTCGCGGTTAATCATCTGGGCGAGATGTCGCGTTGGATGCTTGCCGCATTCAAGGCTCGTGGCCTGCGGTATTTCGGGCTGTGGTCTTATTCGATCTATCTGTGGCAGCAGCCGTTTCACGAAACCCGATCGTTGCCCGTCCCGCTGGCGCTGATCGCAGCATTGGCGACCGGCATCGCCTCGTACTACCTGTTCGAAACGCCTGTGCGCAATTGGCTCAACTCGAACTGGGGCAAAAGGGAGCCTGCTCCTCGCGTCGCCGAAGCCACCAATGCACCGCTGGAACACGACACCGTGCGCTGACCGTACGTTGACCGTATCGATGTGCAGTCCATGTCGGGTCGCCCTACGTCATTCATCCCATGTCGTGCGGTATGCCCGGGCATCGTATGATGCAGCTCGCTCATCGGAGTCCTCATGAACGCCAAGGCAGAAGTTGCAGCAGATGTATTACGGGTCGGCGTAGGCGGACCGGTCGGCTCGGGCAAGACGGCACTCGTCGATGCGTTGTGTAAACGCATGCGCGATCGTTACAACCTTGCGGTCGTCACAAACGACATCTACACCAAGGAAGATTGCGAGTTTCTGATCCGCAGTCAGGCGCTTCCAGCCGAGCGCATCCGCGGCGTCGAAACCGGCGGATGTCCGCATACGGCCATTCGCGAAGATGCCTCGATGAATCTCGCGGCCATCGACCAGCTCATGAAAGATTTCGCAGGTCTCGAGATGATCATCGTCGAAAGCGGCGGCGACAATCTGGCCGCGACCTTCAGCCCCGAGCTGTCCGATCTGACGCTTTACGTCATCGACGTCGCAGCCGGCGACAAGATCCCGCGCAAGGGCGGGCCCGGCATCATGCGATCGGACCTGCTGATCATCAACAAGATCGATCTCGCCCCCCACGTCGGCGCCTCGCTCGAAGTCATGGAGCGCGATGCGAAGAAAATGCGGGGCGACAAACCCTTCGTCTTCACCAATCTCAAAACCGGTCAGGGCCTGGATCAGGTCATTGCGTTCATCGAGAAGCAGGGGATGCTTTGAAGAAGAACAGCCGGAAAGAGTTGCCGCAAAGACCGCATAAAAGAGAAGTCATAGTGGCAGGACTCTCAGTGACTGCCCGGTAGTGCGCCTCACGCCCGCTTGATCGCACGCTCGGCTCTTCATAACCCTGGCATTCTTTTTTGCGGTCTTTGCGGCCGTATTCTCTTTCTCATCTGGCCAGCGTACGCACCGCGCGAGCGGCCGCTGACGCACGGTTTTCCACGCCCAGTTTCACGAAGACCTGTTCCAGGTGTTTGTTCACCGTGCGCGGGCTGATGGTGAGGATCTCGCCGATTTCACGGTTGGATTTTCCGCGACTGATCCACAGCAGTACCTCGGATTCGCGGGAGGTGAGTGCGAGTGATTGCTGCAGCAGTTGCTCTTCGTTGCCGGTGAAGACTTCGTTCAGGCGGAAAAGGAGTTCGTCCGGGCCGATCGGGGCCAGCATGGAGATCTCGAGCTGACGGCCGCCGATGCGCAGGGATTTGCTGTTCGCCTTTGGGCCGTCCTGTTTCAGTTGAGTGAGCTGCTCGATGAGCGCAGCGGGCAGGCTTGCGCTTTCTTCATTGTGCGAAGGGAACAGCTCGCTCAGAAGCTGGCGTGCCTTGGGCGTGCACCACAGAAGCTTGCCGCTGCGATCTGTCGCCAGCAGAAATCGCCCCGTGGCATCGAGCGCTGCATGTGTGCCGTGCGCGACGCGCGCATTCGCGAGATGCACTCGGATGCGGGCGAGCAGTTCGTCGACGACGATCGGTTTGGTCACATAGTCAACGCCTCCCGCGGCGAGTCCTTCGACGACGTGTTCGGTCTGGCTCAGACCTGTCATGAAAATCACCGGCAGATGCGTGAGGAGCTTTTCCCGCTTGAGCCTGCGGCACGCTTCGAAGCCGTCCATGCCGGGCATCACTGCATCCATCAGGATCAGATCGGGGGTGATCTGATCGACGAGATCCAGAGCGCTGGCGCCATCGGTCGCGATCAGGACGGTGAAGCCTGCGTGATCGAGCGTGTCGGTCAGAAATCCCAGTGTCTCGGGTGTGTCGTCGACGACAAGTACCGTGTCGCGACGCATTGCCTCGTTAACCATGATTGCGCATTGCCTCCAGCACGTTCATGTAGCGCTTCAAATCGAAATTGGCCACCAGCCCTCGCAGCTGCGTCGCGAAGGGACGATTAGCGGAATCCTCTTCCTCCATCTGCCGCAGCTTCGCCTGAATGCCGCGGACATGTCCGATGCGGCCGAGCTGATAGAGATCGTCCAGATGGTGTCGCGAATGGGAGGGCAGGGTGCTCGCCGATTCGCTCGTGATCTCGCCATTCGCTGCGGGCGGGCTTTCATAGGTCCATTTCAGCCCCAGCAGCTGGGCGGTGCAGTCGAGCAGGGCCTGCATGTCGATGGGCTTCATGATGAATGCGTTGTGCGACGAGCCTTCGCCGCCCGGATGAAATTCGTGTGCGTTGGCGGAGACCATTACGATTCGCATCTGCGGATGTTTCGCGCGCAGCTGCTCCGCGACCTGCCAGCCCGTGAGATCGGGCAATGAAATGTCGATCATCGCGAGCTGCGGCTTATGGTCATCCGCGACACGCAGTCCCGATCGTCCATCGGCTGCGGCAACGACGCTGAATCGCAGCGGACGCAGCAGACTCGTCACCATCTCCAGATGATGCGGATCGTCGTCGATCAGGAGCACGGTCAGCTCGGGGCCGTCGTGATCCGAGACGCGACCCGGCGTTGCGTGTTCGGGGGCTGAATGCATGGCCTCCGATAACAGCAGACGCACGGTGAACGTCGTGCCCTGACCGACTGTGCTGCGCGGGAGAATCTCGCCGCCCATGATCTGTGTCAGCAGCTTGGTGATGGTCAGGCCCAGCCCGGTGCCGGGAATGGCGCGCACACCGGGGGCGCGACCGCGTTCGAAGGGTTCGAAGACACGTTCCAGATCCTCGGGGGGAATGCCGAGTCCCGTGTCCGAGACTTCGAACTCCGCCACCTGATTGCGATAGCGCACGACGAGACTCGCATGCCCGCGCTCGGTGAACTTGATCGCATTCGAGAGGAGGTTGATCAGGATCTGACGCAGACGCTTCTGGTCGGTGTAGACGAAGGCAGGCAGATGTCGCGGACGTTCGTACCGGAAGTCGATGCCCTTGGCCGCGGCCTGCAGCTTGAACATATCGACGATCTGATCGAGAAACTCGACGAGCTGCACCTTGTCGCGGTTGAGTCGCAGCATGCCATTTTCGATCTTGGACACATCGAGCAAGCCGTCGATCAGGTTCGCCAGATGCTCCGCGCTGCGGCGAATCACACGCACGGCATTGTCCGAAGGACCAGCGATCCCGCGCTCGAGCAGCTGCGCATAGCCGAAGATCGAGTTCAGGGGCGTGCGAATCTCGTGACTCACGCCGACGATGTAGCGAGTCTTCGCAAGGTTCGCCGCCTCGGCGACCTCCTTGGCTTTCTGCAAGGCTGCGTCCGTGCGTTTGTGCGCTTCGATTTCATCCATGAGCATCGTGGTCTGACGTGCGGACTCGGTTTCGGCCGCACGGCGGCTTTCATGCGCCAGCACGATGATCCAGGCTGCGATGCCGGACAGCACGAGCAAGCTGAGGAATACCACCCACAAGGTCGTGCCGATGACTTCTCGCTGTGCCGGAGCGAAGCCCGCATGGTGATAGATCAGCGCCAGCATCAGGCCGATCGCCAGATTGAACAGCAGCAGCAGTCCAACGAACTGACCGCCGCGGGTATTTATAGCAGCGGCGGCGCGCGCGGGAAGCACGGTGGCGAGGAATCCGCGCAACTGTTCATTGAATCGGCTGTCGGTCTTGCACATGTCGCGACAGCGCGCTTCGAGCGTGCAGCACAGCGAACAAATGGGGCCCGAGTAGGCCGGGCACATGGCGACGTCTGCGCGCTCGAAGGTGTTCTCGCAGATCGTGCAACGCAGCTCGGCGCCATCGGGCAAGCCGGCCGGCTGTCGCGCGATGTAGTAGCGACCGCGAGTTGCCCAGGCGATCACGGGCGCGGTGAGAAAGGCGCTGAACAGCGCGATGAACGGGGAGAGGATCTGTGCGACGTTGCCGAAGAGACCGATGAAGGCGAGCGTCGAAGCGACGACGGAGATCAAGAGAGCGCCGACGCCCACCGGATTGATGTCGTACAGATGCGCGCGCTTGAATTCGATGTGCTTCGGGCTCAATCCCAGCGGTTTGTTGATCACCAGGTCCGCGACCAGCGCACCGATCCATCCGGCCGCGAAGTTCGCATAGATGAGCAGGATACTTTCGATCACGCTGAAGATGCCGGTCTGCATCAACAGCAGCGCTACCAGCACGTTGAACACGAGCCACACGACGCGGCCCGGGTGACTGTGCGTCAGGCGCGAGAAAAAGTTCGACCACGCGATCGAGCCTGCGTAGGCATTCGTCACGTTGATCTTCAGCTGACAGACGATCACGAACACGCCGGTGAGCACGAGAGCGAACGTCGGGGACTGCACGGTCTCGCGGAAGGCGAGAAAGTACATTTCTGTGGGCTCGCCCGCCTGCTTGACCGATATGCCGTGTCGAAGGGCGAGGAACGCGAGGAACGAGCCTGCGAAGAGCTTGAACGCACCGATGGCGATCCAGCCCGGTCCGGTGCCGAGCACGGCGGTCCACCACCCGATGCGGTTCTTGCGCGTGCGATGGGGCATGAATCGCAGATAGTCGACCTGCTCGCCGATCTGAGGCAGGAGCGACAGCAGGACGGACGCCGCCATGCCAAAGAGCAGGAAATCGAATGAGCCATCGGCGCTGCCTTGCTGACCGGTGTACTGCGTCCATGCAGACACCTCGTGCGGCGCCTTCCATGCGATGTAGATGAGTGGGACGAACTGCAGCACCAGCCAGATCGGCTGAGTGACGATCTGCATCTTGCTGATCATGCTGATGCCGTAGATCGCAATCGGAATCACGACGAGCGAGCTGATGATGTGCGCGACCCACAGCGGGATCTCGAACAGCATCTGCAGTGCCATCGACAGAATGCTCGCCTCGAAGGCAAACAGCAGGAAGGTGAACGAGGCATAGATGAGCGAGGTGATCGTCGATCCCATGTAGCCGAAGCCCGCGCCGCGCGTGAGCAGGTCCAGATCCAGGCCGTACTTCGCCGCGTAGTACGCGATCGGCAGACCGATCAGGAACATCAGCACCGAAAACGCGCCGATGGCCCAGGCCGCATTCGGGAATCCATACGCGATGGTGATGGCGCCGCCGATGGCTTCGCAGGCGAGAAATGCGATCGGACCCAGTGCGGTGTTACCGACGCGGAAGGCCGATTTGCGTGCGCGATCGGCCGTGTAGCGCAGCGCGTAGTCCTCGAGCGTCTGGCTCGCCACCCACTGGTTGTACTGGCGACGCTCGCGAACGATTCGTTGTTTCGCAGTCATTCGTTCTTCATGCCGTCGGACGGCTCCGTGTCGCGAGTCGGTTTGCCGGCCCTGTCCGGCACCGCCCGCAATTGTTTGTAGCTGTCAGAAGGCAAGCGATGTGCCAACCCGATCCTGCACAGTTCTGCAGGCTTTCGAAACCTCGCCGCTGCTTTTCGGTGCGTGATTTTTTACGCCTGCACTGGACTAGGTCAGTGCGTCGGCCGCTACGTCAAATGACTCAGTGGGGTACGTCAAACGCCCCGTATGCGCAGGGGTACCTCCTCCGTAGCGTGACGACCAGCGGGTTCGACAACAAATCACTGGCCACACACGAAAGGAAAATCGATCCATGTCCCAGACAACACTCAAGCAACGCAGATTCCAGGCGATGCTCGCGACGGGTGTCGCGTTGATCACGATGCCACCCGGTGGTGCGTTTGCAGCCGAGCTCAACCTTCCCCCCATCACGGTGGGTGCCGGGGTTCGCACCAGCTTTACTCATGTCGATCCCGATAACAGCGACGTTGATATCGATGACTTCACTCTCAACAGCGCCCGCATCTACATCAGCGGCGGTGTCACCGAGAACATCAGCCTGATGCTCAATACCGAGTACGACGCGAATGGCGTTGCGGGACGTCGCAGCGTCGATGTGATCGACGCCGTCGCGCAGTTCTCCTTCTCCGATCAGTTCAACGTCTGGGTCGGGCGCTTCCTGCCGCCCAGCGATCGGGCCAATCTCTACGGGCCGTACTACGCAAGCAACTGGGGCGTGTTCATCGATGGCGTGCAGGACGGCTATGTCTTCGAAACACAGGGGCGCGACGATGGCGTCATGTACTGGGGACAGTTCGGCATCGCCAAGGTGTCCTTCGGCGTATTCGACTCGCCGCAAACGCGTGGCAGCTCGGAAGTGATCTACGCCGGTCGAGTGCAACTCGATTTCTGGGATGCCGAGAACGGTTACTACCTGAACGGCTCGTACTACGGCGAGAAGGATCTGCTCGCAGTCGGCGTTGCCGGCCAGAAGATCGGCGGCAGCACGAGTGTCACAGGCGATTTTCTGCTCGAGAAGAAGCTCGGCAGCGGCGGCGTCGTGACGGTCGAAGCGGAAATCGCGGACTACGAGACGCCGCAGGGTTACGTCGGCGGTCCGCCGACCAATGCCGATAGCGATGGCTACTACGTCCTCGGCGCGTACCTATTTCCGCAGGTCATCGGCTTCGGCAAGTTCCAGGCACTCGCCAAGTATGGCGAGTCGACCTACAAGCTGCTGAGCGGCGATGAGGATCTGAAGACGCTCGAGGTCAATCTCAACTACATCATCAAAGCCCAGAACGCACGCATTCAGCTGTTCTACATCGACCAGGACCGCGCTTTCGGCAGCGGCGGCAAGCAAATGGGTCTTGGTCTTCAAGTTCAGATCTGATCATCCACGAGAGAGGACACACCTATGTTGAAGCGCAAACACATCGCGGGCCTGGCAAAGCTCGCGGCCGCCGTCGCGATGATCGCAGCGAGTGCGGCCCACGCAGCAGACACGATCAAGGTCGGCGTGCTGCATTCGTTGTCCGGAACCATGGCGATTTCGGAAACGACACTTAAGGACACCGTGCTCATGATGATCGATGAGCAGAACAAGAAGGGCGGCTTGCTCGGCAAGAAGCTCGAGGCGGTCGTGGTGGATCCGGCTTCCAACTGGCCGTTGTTCGCCGAAAAGGCCGAACAGTTGCTGGTGAAGGACAAAGTCGCCGTCGTGTTCGGTTGCTGGACTTCCGTCTCCCGCAAGTCCGTGCTGCCGGTGTTCGAGAAGAACAATGGCCTGCTGTTCTATCCGGTGCAGTACGAAGGCGAGGAGTCTTCCAAGAACGTGTTCTACACGGGTGCGGCTCCCAATCAGCAGGCGATCCCCGCCGTCGACTATCTGATGAAGGACATCGGCGTGAAGCGCTGGGTGCTCGCCGGCACCGACTATGTCTATCCGCGCACGACCAACAAGATCCTCGAGGCCTACCTCAAGGCGAAGGGCGTGAAGGACGAAGACATCATGATCAACTACACGCAGTTCGGTCATTCGGACTGGCAGAGCATCGTTGCGGACATCAAGAAGTTCGGCTCTGCAGGCAAGAAGACGGCGGTCGTCTCCACGATCAACGGCGATGCCAACGTGCCGTTCTACAAGGAGCTCGGCAACCAGAAGATCTCGGCGGAGGACATCCCGGTCGTCGCGTTCTCGGTCGGTGAGGAAGAACTTTCAGGCATCGACACCAAGCCGCTGGTCGGCCATCTCGCCGCCTGGAACTACTTCCAGTCGGTCGACACGCCGGCGAACGCCGCCTTCATCAAGCAATGGAAGGCGTACACGAAGAATCCGAAGCGTGTGACCAACGATCCCATGGAGGCGCATGTGATCGGCTTCAACATGTGGGTCAAGGCCGTGGAGAAGGCGAAGACCACGGACGTCAACAAGGTGACGGACGCAATGATCGGCATCGAGGTCCCGAATCTCACCGGCGGCACTGCGAAGATGCTCCCGAACCATCACCTGACCAAGCCTGTGCTCATCGGCGAGATCCGCGCCGACGGTCAGTTCGACACGGTGTGGCAGACCGATGGTCTGGTCCCGGGAGATGCATGGTCGGACTTCCTGCCGGGCAGCAAGGACATCGAAGCTGACTGGGTGACGCTCAAGTGCGGCAACTACAACACCAAGACGAAGAAGTGCTCCGGCCAGAACTACGAATAACGAGACCGAAGAAACTGTGACTCGCGTGATGCGGTCCCGGGATTCCCCGGGACCGCCTCTCACGGCAGCACCGGCCCGCTGGAATGAATGATGCAGGCGAGCCGGAGCGACCAACGACGGAGCCGTGCCTGGATGAGATCGGCGATGCGACGATTCGTGAAATGTATTCTGGCGCTGTTGCTGCTGGCTTCGGCCGCGCAGATTGCGTCCGCCGCCGACGATGCCGGCTTTGAAGCAGCGCTTGCTGCGCTTGCATCATCCAGCTTCAAGGACAAACAGGACGCCGTAATCGCCGTGGCGGCGACACGCCATCCGAATGCCCGAGCGGTGCTCGCGGCACTGCTCGAAGGCAATCTCTACTATCGACGTGAAGACAGGAAGGTCTTCATCGTCGCAGCGAACGACGCCTCGTTCGCACTCACCGATCCGGTCAGCATGACAGCAACCGGAGCGGGCACGAGCGAGGACTTCGCGAAGATCACTACGAACAACCAGCTGCGCAAGGCACTCAAAGGTGCGATCGCGGGCTTCGATCTGTCGAACCCCGACGCTTCGGTGCGACTCGCGGCCGTCACCGAGATGATGCGCTCGCTCGATGAAGACTCGATTGCGATTCTGCGCGAGCGGGCGGCAGACGAAACCGACAGCCGCGTAAGGAGCGCAATCGCCACCGGCCTTGCGCTCGCCGACCTCGACAGCACCGATGCCGAGGCGCGTCTGGCTGCTGTCGAAGCACTGAAAGGAAATCTGAGTCCCGACGTGTACAACCGGGTCAAGGCGATTGCGACCGCGAGTGAGGACGGCACGTACGCCGAGACGGACCCAAGGGTGCGTAGCGCCGCAGCAGCTACGGCCCGCCATATCGAGAGCTCGCGCGAGTTCTACGGCACCATCGAGACGTTGTTCTTCGGCCTGAGTCTAGGCTCGGTGCTCGTGCTCGCGGCGATTGGCCTGGCCATCACCTTCGGCGTCATGGGTGTCATCAACATGGCGCACGGCGAGCTGATGATGCTGGGCGCCTACACCACGTATGTGATGCAACTGCTCATGCCCTCGCACATCGGCGCATCGATCGTCATTGCGATTCCAATGGCCTTTCTCGTATCCGGGGCGGTAGGCGTATTGATCGAGCGCGGCGTCGTGCGCTTTCTGTATGGCCGGCCGCTCGAGACGCTGCTTGCGACCTTCGGCATCAGCCTGATCCTGCAACAGATCGTGCGGGACATCTTTACCGCGAATAATCGGCCGGTCGAGACGCCGCAATGGATGGCGGGTTCGTGGCAGATCAATGAAGCACTCTCGATCACCTACAACCGTCTCTATGTGGTGCTGTTCACGATGTTCGTCTTCGCCATTCTGCTGGTCGTGCTCAAGAAGACGACGCTCGGTCTTAAAGTGCGCGCCGTCGCGCAGAATCGTGCGATGGCCAAATCGATGGGTGTGCGAACCGAATGGGTCGATGCACTCACGTTCGGTCTGGGTTCCGGCATCGCAGGTGTGGCGGGCGTCGCGCTCAGTCAGCTCACGAACGTCGGTCCGAATCTTGGGCAGCAATACATAATCGACTCGTTCATGGTGGTTGTGTTCGGCGGGGTGGCGAGTCTGTGGGGCACGCTCATCAGCGGCATGTCCCTCGGCGTCGTGAACAAGTTGCTGGAGCCGTCCGCTGGTGCGGTGCTGGCGAAGATCCTGGTACTGATCGCGCTGATTCTGTTCATTCAGCGTCGACCCCGCGGACTCTTTCCGCAGAAGGGTCGGGCGGCGGAGGCTTGAGCATGGATACGGTGCGTCCGCTTTCAGCACAGCTGCTCGGCGATCGGGGCTCGAAGATCTTTCTCGTGGTACTGCTCGCAACGGCGGTCATCGTGCCGCTGCTCCATTTGGCCTTCGATGCGGACTCCTCGCTGCACTTGAGCACGTACACGATGACGCTCATCGGCAAGTACATGACGTACGCATTGCTGGCCGTCGCCGTGGATCTCGTATGGGGTTACTGCGGCATCCTGAGCCTGGGCCACGCAGCCTTCTTCGCGCTCGGCGGCTATTCGATGGGCATGTATCTGATGCGACAGATCGGTCCGCGCGGCATGTACGGCGATCCTGTTCTGCCGGATTTCATGGTGTTCCTGAACTACAAGGAGCTTCCCTGGTTCTGGCATGGTTTCGATATGTTCTGGTATGCGGCCGTGATGGTCGTCCTGGTGCCGGGACTGCTGGCGTTGCTGTTCGGCTGGCTGGCCTTCCGTTCGCGCGTGACCGGTGTGTATCTGTCGATCATCACCCAGGCGTTGACCTTCGCGCTGATGCTCGCGTTCTTCCGCAACGACATGGGGTTTGGCGGCAACAACGGGCTGACGGACTTCAAGGACATCCTGGGATTTCCCATCAATGCATCCGGTACGCGTGTGGGACTGTTCCTGGCTTCGGCGGCGATGCTGGGGCTCGGTTACTTCGCTTGCCGCTACATCACGTTGTCGCGTGCCGGTCGCGTGATCCAGTCGATTCGCGATGCCGAAAGTCGCGCGCGTTTCATCGGCTATCGCGTCGAATCGTACAAGCTCTGGGTGTTCGCCTTCAGCGCCGTGCTCGCCGGCATCGCCGGCGCGTTGTACGTGCCGCAGGTCGGCATCATCAATCCGAGCGAGTTCCAGCCGATCAACTCCATCGAAATCGTGATTTGGGTGGCCGTGGGAGGACGCGGCACGCTGTACGGCGCGGTGGCGGGTGCAGTGCTCGTCAACTATGCGAGGAGCTACTTCACCGCCGCCGTGCCGGAGTTCTGGCTGTATGCGCTCGGGGCACTGTTCGTGCTCGTCACCCTGTTCCTGCCGCGCGGCGTGGTCGGCCTGGTCGAACGAATCGGGAGCCGACGGGCGAAGGCGCTCTCCCCCGAAGCGGTGAATGCATGAACGCACAGACGGCGATCCGCCAGAGCATGCAGAAGGTGTTCGGCACTGGAGCCCGAAGCGAACGGCCCGTTGCGCCCGATACGACCCACGGAACGATTCTGTATCTCGAAGACATCAGCGTCAGCTTCGATGGGTTCAAGGCGCTCAACGCGTTGACGCTGTATGTGGATGTCGGCGAGCTTCGCTGCATCATCGGTCCGAACGGCGCAGGCAAGACGACGATGATGGATGTGATCACGGGCAAGACCCGCCCGGATGCAGGCTCAGCGTGGTTCGGCCAGCGCATCGATCTGCTCACGCTCACCGAGCCGGAGATCGCCGAGGCGGGCATCGGCCGCAAGTTCCAGAAGCCGACGGTCTTCGAGCATCACACCGTGTTCGAAAACCTCGAGCTCGCTGCGGCCGGCAAGAAATCCATCTGGAACACGCTCTTCACCGGACTCAATGCGATTCAGCGCGAACGCATCGATCATGTCCTCGAAACGATCCGATTGCAGGACCGCAGACACATGCGCGCAGGCGCGCTGTCGCACGGCCAGAAGCAATGGCTCGAGATCGGCATGCTGCTCATGCAGGACTCTCAGATGTTGCTGGTCGACGAGCCCGTCGCCGGCATGACGCCTCAGGAAGTCGAGCGCACCGCCGAACTGCTGCTCTCCCTGGAAGGCCAGCATTCCGTCGTCGTCGTCGAACACGACATGAACTTCGTGCGCTCCATCGCCCGCAAAGTCACCGTTCTCCACGAAGGCCACGTCCTCGCCGAAGGCAGCATGGATCAAGTGCAGAACGACCCGAAGGTGGTGGAGGTGTATCTGGGAGAATGAGCAGCAAGTAAATGAGTAATGAGCAATGAGTAGTGAGCAATGAGTAGTGAGCAATGAAGAGTGAGGAATGAGAAATGAGGAATGAGACGCGACGGGAATGGGTATGGGGAATCGGGGACGCGCAGCGGTGCATTGTTCCTGCATTACTCATTGCTCACTGCTAATTACTCATTGAGAGAAGCAATGCTTCGAATCTCCTCGCTCAACCAATTCTACGGCGGCAGTCACATTCTCTGGGATGTGGAGATGTCGGTGCCGACGGGGTCGTGTACCTGTCTCATGGGACGCAATGGGATGGGGAAGACGACGCTGTTGAAATGCATCATGGGGTTGTTGCCGACGGTGTCGGGCGAGCTGCTGTACGAGGGGGAGGATCTGCGCAAGCTGCCGGCGGATCGGCGCGCGCGACTAGGGATCGGGTATGTGCCGCAAGGGCGTGAAATCTTCTCGCAGCTCACCGTCGAGGAGAATCTGCGGATCGGGTTGTCGGCGAGCCGCAGCAAGTTGAAGGAGATCCCGGAATCCATCTTCACGATGTTTCCAGTGCTGAAGAAGATGCTGCGTCGGCGTGGTGGAGATCTGTCCGGCGGGCAGCAACAACAGCTCGCGATCGGAAGGGCGATGGTGCTCGAGCCGAAGCTGCTGATCCTCGACGAACCGACCGAAGGCATTCAACCCAACATCGTTCATGAGATCGGCGATATCATCCTGCGCCTCAACAAAGAGGCGAACCTGACCGTGCTGCTCGTCGAACAGAAACTGCCGTTCGCGCGTCGCGTCGCGAGTGAATTTCGGATCATCGACAAGGGACGTATCGTTGCTGCGGACAAGATCGGCGGGCTCACCGACGATCTCGTCCGTCATCATCTGACGGTCTGATCGCTTCGTGAACACGGTCGCCACCGACTCGGGCGAGCAGGGCTGGCGAGCGCGCCTGCAGCTCGAGTACTCGGAGCGTGAGCGGCGCACCTATCTTTCCAGTCGCTCGCACATCGGCCCGCTGGTCGTACAACGAGCGTTTCATCCCGAGGGCGATACGTGCCACACGTACATCGTGCATCCGCCGGGCGGCATCGTCGGCGGCGATGAGTTGCGTCTCGAGGCAAAGGCGAACGTGGGCACGCAGGTGTTGCTCACGACTCCTGCGGCAACGAAGTTCTATCGTTCGGCCGGTCCATGGGCACATCTCACTCAGATCGCCGAGGTGGAGCACGCGCAGCTCGAATGGCTTCCCCAGGAGACGATCTTCTACCCGGGATCGCGTGTGCAGAGCGCAACGCGCGTCATGCTGCGCGGGGACTCGCCGCACTTCATCGGCTGGGAGATCCCATGCCTGGGGCTACCTGCACGCGAGCAGGCGTTCGATTGCGGTGAGTTGCGGCTCGACTTCGAGCTCTGGAGGGACGAGCTGCCATTGTTCATCGATAGAATGCGATTGAGCGGTGACAGTCTGGCCCGCAAGGCACCATGGGGGCTCGGAGGATTCGAAGCGCTGGGGACCTTGCTGGCCTATCCGGCCACGAAGGCTCACGTGGAATCGTGTCGCGGGATCTCCTGCGATCTCGAAACAGCGGTGACACTCGTCGACAATGTGCTCGTATGCCGTGCGCTGGCTTCGCAGGCCGAGCCGATCAAGCAATGGTTCATCGCGCTCTGGCGCGAACTGCGACCCCAACTGCTCGGCCGCGCGGCTCACCTGCCGCGCATCTGGGCGACCTGACAACGAGAATCGAACGATGGAATTGAGTCCCCGCGAAAAAGACAAGCTGCTGATCTTCACGGCGGCGCTGCTGGCAGAGCGTCGCAAGGCGCGTGGTGTGAAGCTCAACTATCCCGAAGCCATAGCACTGATCTCTGCCTCCATCATGGAAGGCGCCCGCGACGGCCGCTCCGTCGCCGAGCTCATGAGCTACGGCGCCACGATCCTCAGTCGCGACGATGTGATGGAAGGCGTCCCGGAAATGATTCCCGAAGTGCAGGTCGAAGCGACCTTCCCGGACGGCACGAAACTCGTGACGGTTCACCATCCGATTCCATGAAGAGGAGGAGCCGCAAAGACCGCATAAAAGAAAAATGGCTGGAGTCGGGCGGGGAGAAGCCTGTGATGGAAGGCGCCCCGGATATTTAGCTGCGGTTGTACTCTCAAGTTCGGCGTTCCCAATACTCATCGTCCTTTATGCGGTCTTTGCGGCCGCTCTTTCCGAGCGAAAACAATGATTCCAGGCGAACTCATCCCAGAATCCGGCGAGATCGAGATCAACGTGGGCCGCAAGACCGTGAAGGTCAAGGTGGCGAATACGGGCGATCGGCCGATCCAGGTCGGATCGCACTATCACTTCTTCGAGACGAATGGCGCTTTGCGGTTCGATCGCGAGACGACGCGGGGATTTCGGTTGAACATTGCGTCAGGGACGGCGGTGCGGTTCGAACCGGGGCAGGAGCGCGAGGTGACGCTGGTCGAGTATGACGGCGAGCGTGTGGTGTTCGGTTTCAACGGGAAAGTGATGGGGAAGCTCCGATGACGCGCATTGATCGTCGTGCCTATGCCGAGATGTACGGGCCGACCGTCGGCGATCGTGTGCGACTCGCCGATACCGAGCTCATCATCGAGGTCGAGCGCGATCACACGATCTATGGCGAGGAAGTGAAGTTCGGTGGCGGCAAGGTCATTCGCGACGGCATGGGACAAAGCCAGCGTGTCGCGACCGAGGTCGTCGACACGATCATCACGAACGCACTCATCGTCGATCACTGGGGCATCGTGAAGGCCGACATCGGCTTGAAGGATGGACGCATCGTCGGTATCGGCAAGGGCGGGAATCCCGATGTGCAGCCCGGCGTGAATGTGATCGTGGGGGCGGGAACCGAAGTGATCGCAGGCGAGGGGCTGATTGCGACCGCCGGTGCCATCGACGCGCACATTCATTTCATCTGTCCCCAGCAGGTCGAAGACGCGATGATGTCCGGTATCACCACCATGATCGGCGGCGGCACCGGTCCTGCGGCCGGCACGAGCGCGACGACGTGCACGCCGGGTCCCTGGTACATCGAGCGCATGTATCAGGCGCTCGAAGATCTGCCGATCAACTTCGGTTTGCTCGGCAAGGGCAACGTGAGTGTGCCGAAGCCGATCGAGGAACAGATCGAAGCGGGCGTGATGGGGCTGAAGCTGCACGAGGACTGGGGCACGACGCCCGCTGCAATCGACAACTGTCTGTCGGTGGCGGACAAGTACGATGTTCAGGTCGCGATCCATACGGACACCCTGAACGAGTCGGGATTCGTCGAAGACACCTTCGCTGCGTTCAAGGGTCGCGCAATCCATACGTATCACACCGAAGGAGCCGGTGGCGGACACGCTCCCGACATCATTCGGGCGTGCGGCGAAGAAAATGTGCTGCCTTCCTCGACGAATCCTACGCGGCCATACACGGTGAACACGGTCGATGAACATCTCGACATGCTGATGGTCTGTCATCATCTCGATCCTGGCATCGCCGAAGACGTCGCATTCGCTGAATCGCGCATCCGGCGTGAAACGATTGCAGCCGAGGACATCCTTCATGATCTCGGTGCGTTCTCGATGATCTCGTCTGACTCACAGGCAATGGGACGCATCGGTGAAGTGATCACGCGCACCTGGCAGACCGCACACAAAATGAAAGTGCAGCGCGGCTCTCTGGCTGAAGACAGCTCGCGCAACGACAACTTTCGTGTACGACGCTATGTGGCGAAGTACACCATCAATCCGGCGCTCACTCACGGTGTGGCACACGAAATTGGCTCGATCCAAGTCGGCAAGCTCGCGGATATCGTTCTGTGGAAGCCGGCGTTCTTCGGCGTGAAGCCGGCGATGATCATCAAGGGCGGCATGATCGTGGCGGCGCCCATGGGCGATCCGAATGCGTCGATTCCGACGCCGCAACCGGTTCACTATCGACCGATGTTCGGCGCGCTGGGTGGCGCGCGATCGGCAACGTCCGTGAGCTTCGTGTCGCAGGCGGCCCTCGATCGCGGCATGGGCGAGCGGCTCGGTTTGCGCAAGAAGCTGGTGGCGGTGAAGGGCACACGTACGCTGCGCAAGAAGGATCTCGTGCTGAACGACTACCGGCCCACGATCGAAGTCGATTCGCAGACCTACCAGGTGCGGGCGGACGGTCAGCTGCTCACCTGCGAGCCGGCGAAGGTACTGCCGATGGCGCAGCGTTATTTTCTCTTCTAGGCTCATCGTCGATGCTGACACTCAGACAACGCACCTCGCAATCGCGTGCCGCGGATGCACGTCTTGTCCTGCCGTTCGAGCTGCGTTCGAAAAGCCGGCTGCGCACGGTCATCGAAACAGGCGAGGAAGTCGCGATCCTGATGGAGCGCGGCACGATCATGCGCGGCGGCGATAAGCTCCTCGCCGATGACGGACGCGTCGTCGAAGTCGTTGCTGCCGATGAGATGGTTTCCACCGTACGTGCCGACAATCCATGGCAGCTCGCACGCGTGAGCTATCACCTGGGCAATCGGCACGTCGCGCTTCAGATCGGCGAGGGCTGGGTGCGCTACCAGCACGATCATGTGCTCGATGACATGGTCCGCGGTCTCGGCTCGCACGTCGCAGTCGAGCAAGCGCCGTTCGAGCCTGAAGCGGGTGCCTATGGAGCGCACTCTCACGGCAACGATCACGCGCTCATTCGCGGCGTGAAGTGAGGCGAGATGTCGTCGCTGTTGCGACTGCTGCATCTGGCGAGCCCGGCACTTCCGATCGGGGCGTTTCACTTTTCGCAAGGGCTGGAACAGGCCGTCGAACGCGCTTGGGTTCGTGACGAGCGTTCCGCCCGCGACTGGATCTGCGGGATCGCTGAAGGAGCACTGGCGACGCTCGATCTGCCCATTCTCGGGCGGCTGCATGATTCATGGCGACGGGGTGACTCGGTGTCTGCCCAACGCTGGGATTCAGTGCTGATCGCGTCGCGCGAGACGGAAGAGCTGCGTGCCGAGGATCGGCATATGGGTGCAGCGCTCATGAAGATTCTCCGCGAGATCGCACCTGAGCTGTCGAGCCCCGCATGTCAAAGCTATGCCGCGGGCTTCGCGCTCGCCGGTCATCATTGGAAGGTGGCGGTTCACGAAGTCCTGCAGGCTTACGCATGGGCGTGGGCCGAGAATCAGGTCCTCGCCGCGGTCAAACTCGTGCCGCTCGGGCAATCTTCGGGGCAGCGCATTCTTCATGCCTTGATCCCGAGGCTCGAGCAGTTGACCGAACGCGCGCTTCGCATGACGGACGAGGAGATCGGTTACTCGGGCGTGATGCAATCGATCGCCAGCGCGCGGCACGAGTCCCAGTACACCCGGCTTTTCCGATCCTGATCGGCCGGCGCTCGGTGGTCGGGATGGAGCCAAAGCCTGTCCGCCGGTCCCGTCGCAGCTCAATGCTATGATGGGTCGATGAACCGCGATTTCGAAAAACTCAAACGCCGACCATTTTTCATTCCGCTGCTGTTTCCCGTCCTGGTCTTCGTTGCCGTCGTGCTTGCGGCAGCGTGGCTGTTCGACGCGCGGGCGACGACCGGGATCATCGTAGTGCGGCACGCCGAAGTGGAGCCCGGCACCGATGCGGATCCTGGCCTCAGTGTCGATGGTCGCGAACGCGCAGCCCGGCTCGCAAAGATGCTCTCGCAGGCGCGTCCCGTGCGAGGGATCGATACGATTTTCACGTCCGAGTTCAAGCGAACACAGCAGACTGTCACGCCGCTGGCAGAAGCGCTCGGGCTGCCGTTGAACATCGTTCCCACGGCCACATGGAACGAATTGCCGCGGCGGATTCTGCGACAGCATCGCGGCGAGTACGTGCTCGTCGTCGGCAACGCGAATACGGTCCCGGCGCTGGTCGAGGCGCTGAGCGGCGAGAAGGTCGAGCTGCGCGAGGATGAATACGACACGATGTTCATCGTGTTCTCGCCGCAGGTCTCGAAATCGAAGGTCCTGAGGGTTCGCTACTGAGGTCGACATGGTCGTGCGCGAGACGATCGAGGTACACACGCGGGGCCGCAGCTTCGAGGCGCTGACGGACCGGGTGGCTCAGATCGTCAAGGCCTCGGGAATTGCCGAGGGACTCTGCAATATCTTCGTACAGCATACGAGCGCCTCGTTGCTGATCAGCGAGAACGCAGATCCGGCAGTGCGTCGTGATCTCGAGCGGTTCATGCAACGCATTGCACCCGACGGCAGTCCTGACTATGAACACGATGCCGAAGGTCCGGACGACATGCCCGCGCACATTCGCAGTGTGCTGACCAGCACCTCGATTTCCATCCCGATTGCACAAGGCCGATTGCAGCTCGGTACCTGGCAAGGCATTTACCTGTGGGAGCATCGTCACGCCCGGCACACGCGCGAGGTGCTGGTGACGATCGTCGGAGACGGCTGAAGTCCAGCGGCTCGCTTCTCGATACTGAAATCCCTCACTCGAGTTTTCCGCGGATCGAACCCGGCCACAGGGTCGGTGAGCGCGCGAACGTGTCACCGCGGGTCTGTAGGCGTTGCGGAACACGGAGAAGCCAACAGCGTTGAGAAGCATCGGCCTACGCAGGCGGAGTCATCGAGCACCCATGGCGGGGAATTTCTGGAGCCGGGTGGCGCTGCGGCCTCAGCCTCTGAACCCAAGGGGTCGTTCGACGATCCGGCGATCGTTCATTGCGTACTCCGGCCTCCTGCTTCTGATCTGTTGGGGGTTCGCGCTCTGGTACATCGCAGAGGATCACAAGCGCACGGTGGCGGTGGCAGGCGATCAGCTTCGTGCCGTTGCCGCCTCGCTCAATGCGCAGATGGAGGCGATGCTCGGAGACGGCCTCGGCGCCGCACAATCGGCCTTGGGTGATATTCGCGAGCGCGGCGTTTTCGCGGACGTTCCTGCTGCGGTCATCAGCAAGCAGCTGGGAGAGCAGGTCACCGGCAACTACATCCGCGGACTGTTCGTCGGCGACGATGAGCGCACGATCGTCGCGGGGCGCGCGCTCGTGGACGAGATCACGGGACCACCCGCCTGGCTGCCCGAGCATCCTGCCGTGGGTCAAATCGTGGCCTCGCCACCGATACCGGATCCTTCGCGAAGCATGCGCCAGGTCATCCCGGTCGCGCGCGGCGTTCGCCTGGGCGATGAGGTCGGCTGGGCGGGCATGTGGTTCGATGTGGAAGAACTGCTCGACCGATATCGAAGTATCGGCATCGATCGGGGAAACATTTCGATCCTGCGCGCCGATGGTTGGCTGCTGATGGGAACGGCGGCGCAGGGACGTCCGATACCTTCGTTCACCGATCTTCGCAATACGCACGTGTTCGAGCGCATCCGCATGTTGCCGGCGAACAAGGCGTACGTCATTGAAGACGTGTCAGCGCTCGATCAAAAGCGCAAATTGTTTGCCGTCGCAAAGGGCAGCGCAGGCGTGCCGCTGTATCTCGTCGTATCGCGGGACTATCGGGCTGCTCTCGCGCCGTGGCGGCGCAGCACGATGGTGGTGTTCTGGCTCTCCCTCGGCTGTTCCACCGTGCTCGTCCTTATGACGGCGCTTCTGTACCGTTTCCTGGAGGAGATCCATCGCCGCGAGCGCCAGTTCCAGGGACTCTTCGAGAATTCCCTCGAAAGCATCCTGCTGCTCAAGGAGGGCCGCATCGTCGATCAGAACGGTCAGACCCTCAAGATATTCAGAGCCCCTGGGCGCGAGTCGCTTCACGGCAAGAAGATCGAAGATATTTCGGCCGATCCTCAGCCGGATGGAAGCCCGAGCGGTGACGCGTTCGCAAAACACGTGGAACAGCTGCAACGCCAGGGGGCTGCCGCATTCCCGTGGCTCTTCAGAAGAGCCGACAGCGCCGAGCCCTTCGAGGCCGAAGTGAGTCTCACGACCATGCAGATTGCAGGGGATGAAGTGACGCTCGCCATCGTCCGTGACATCAGCGAGCAGGAAGCGGCGCGGCGCGCGCTGCGTGATCTGAACGCGGAACTCGAAGCACGCGTTCTGCACCGGACCGCAGAGCTGCAGCACGCCAACGCGCAACTTGCGGTGACCAATCGGGCGCTGGAGGAGTTCGCAGCGTCCGCATCGCACGATCTGCGCTCACCGCTGAGCTCGATTTCGGGCCAGGCCGGACTGCTCGAACTCGGTGCCCATGACCGGCTCGATCCGGAGGGCCTGGAGCGTCTGTCGCGTATCCAGTCGGCGGTCAAGCGCGCCTCGGACGTCGTGGATGGCCTGCTCGCGCTGTCGCGCATCTCTCGGCAGGAAATGCAGGAGGAGACCATCGATCTGTCACAGATCGCCCGCAACGTCATCGAGGAGCTGCACGAGGTCGAGCCGAAACGCGACGTGGCTTGCGAGGTGCAGCCCGGAATGACGGTGCGGGCAGACCGTGGCCTCATGACATCGCTCGTCGCCAATCTCGTCAGCAACGCGTGGAAGTACAGCACGCAGCGACCGCAGATCTGGATCGGTTTCAATCGCGAGCAGCAGGGTCGCGAGCTGGTCTATTGCGTCGCCGATCACGGCGCGGGTTTCAGCATGGAGCACGCAACCGGTCTCTTCCAGGCATTCCGGCGCTTGCACAAGGCGGAGGAGTTCAGTGGCGTCGGCATCGGTTTGGCCACTGTCGCACGCATCGTCACTCGGTACGGCGGCACGATCTGGGCAGATGCGAAACCGAACGTCGGCGCGAAGTTCTTTTTCACGCTCCCGAACGCGGAGCTGCCTCGGGAGGCGCAGATCGATACGCGCCGCCGCGCCGGAACCGACGCCTAGCCCTAGGGAAGCTCTGATTTATCGACTTCCCTGACCTTCGCAAGTCTGCAACGGGTTGAAATGCTTCGGTGGGCGAAGCAACCATGATTGCAAATGGCGAATTGATCAGAGATTCCCTAGCATGGGCGCTCGGATGGCCGGCACTTTCGGCACTCGAATTCGCACTCTTGCGCCATCGACATACGATGGCCGATCCAATCCGCTCAAGGTCGGCTGCTTGGCTTGCCTGACCGCGGTCCGATGCTACAATTCGCGCCCTCTTCGCATCGGTGGGGCTGTAGCTCAGCTGGGAGAGCGCCTCGTTCGCAATGAGGAGGTCAGGGGTTCGATCCCCCTCAGCTCCACCAACTTCTCACCGGTCACCGCCCCCGTAGCTCAGTGGATAGAGCGACCGCCTCCTAAGCGGTAGGTCGTAGGTTCAACTCCTGCCGGGGGCGCCAACTACCTGTTTTTGAGTTTGTCCGCCGCCCAAGATGATGAGCCGCGGCTCCCGCGTCTCGACGGGAGCTCCTGCCTGGTCGCCTCTGGGATTCATTCTCATGCCGACGGGAAGTCGGTCCCGTCCTGATGCTCATAGAATCTCCGCGGCCAGGCGTGTTGACCGCTGAGTGTCACTATGGGGTGATGCGGCGTGCCGTGTGGCGAGAGCCTCACCTTGCGGGCGTGTATCGTAGCTGCTGATGGCCGCGGTCTTGATCGCGCGCAGCAGCACAGCAGCGGCAGGCGACGAGATCCAATCGTCGCGCGTGATGATGCCGAAGTAATCCATGGAACACGACAGGCGCATCGGCAGTAGAGCCACCAGGCCATAGGCCGCGTAGTAGCGCGCCACTTCCGTGGGTATCACCGCGATGTAATCCGTCTGCTGCAGCATCTTGGTCACGAAGAGCAGGGAGGCGGTCTCGATAAGTTGCGTCGGTGGGGCAAGTCCCGCTTCGCAGAACATAAGATCGAAGCAATGCCGCAGCACGCTGCCGGTTGGCGGCACGATCCACGGCCGTTGTTCCACATCGGACAAATCCAAATCGGCCACGCCGAGCAGCGGATGACCGGGCCGCACGACTGCAGAGACGGGTTCCTCTGCAAGCTTTTCGTACCGCAGGCCGTTCTTCGGGTGCCCCTCCAGGAGCCGGCCGATCATGATGTCGATCTCACCTTGGGTGAGAGCTTCGATCAACACGTTGCTCGACTCGACGAGCAGTCCCACGCGCACATTCGGGTTCTCGCGCGCGACCATCATGATGGCCTGCGGGATCAGCGACAGTGCGGGCCCGGTGATCGCGCCGAGGCTCACATGGCCGGAGAGCCCGGACTTGAGCGCATCCACTTCCTGGCCTGCCTTGCGAAGGCTGGACAAGGCGATCCGCGCGTGACGGATCATGGCTTCGCCATACCAGTTTGGAATCATTCCACGCGGGTGACGCTCGAACAGCGCCACCCCGAGCATGTCTTCGAGGTCCTTGAGCAGTTTCGAAGCCGCAGGTTGCGACATATTGAGCGTGTCGGCCGCGCGATGAATGTTTCCCTCATCTTCGATAGCCGCGAGCAGCATCAATTGGCGCGTCTTGAGTCGCCCGCGAATGAACCATGGTGTCGCCATAATCTTTCCCCCTAGACCGCGGCCACATGTTTACTCTTTATTTGTCCGGATGAACTTCTATGTGCACCGGTTTTCATTGCCGTCGCACGCTATATAGCTATGAACATGCCTCAAACGCAATATCGAGGATGTCTTGTATACGCGCGTTGACAGGCCAACTGTGCATTGCTAGGCCATTGTGTGGTCAACCGCGATGTGATTGTGCATATGTGCGGGTTTGCCCTGATCGCAAGCCGCCGCCGCAATCTCTTTCGCTAATGGGTGCAGGAATATCTGGCGCTGAAAGCGCCCGGCGCTCGCATTTCCAGGTGCTTCGACGAGAGGCCATCCGCTCGACGCGCCGAGGTGCGAGGGTTCGTCGGTAACTGCCGGACTCCATCGGTGCAATGCCGATCGCGCACGGCCAGGATATCGGCAGTCGACTTGTCAACCGGGAGGAATGCTCGTCCCACGGGACGGCGCATTCCGCTTGCGCTCGTCGAATTGCCAAAACGGATATCGGTCCAACCCAAAAGTGCCATTTGTTCAGTGAGTCTGACAGTGCGTTAATTCTCCGTGGACATTTGTTGGTCGCGTCCGCATTGGGCAACCAAAAGAACATAAAACTGCAGGGGGACGATGTGAAAACAAGATCACATTTCAATCGTTTGGTGGTGGGTACATCGGCGCTGTCAATGGCGATCGCGTCCACACTCGCGCTGGCTCAGGAGAATGCGCGCGCCAAAGAGACTGTCGAGAGAACGGCAGCCAACGACGCCCAGCCCGGCGAAAGCGCGATTTCAGACGAGAACACCGTGATCGTTACAGGCATCCGCGCCTCGCTCGAGAACGCGGCAGAGATCAAGCGCCGAGCCGACACGTTCGTCGACTCGGTCACCGCGTCGGATGTCACGAGCCTGCCGGACCTGTCCGTCGCCGAAGCATTGCAACGTATTCCGGGCGTGACAGTGTCGCGCTTCCCAACGACGGGCGGCGCCTCGCCGGACTTCCCCTCGCCGGAGGGCCGCGGCAACCTGATTCGCGGCTTGGGATTCGTTCGTTCCGAATTCAACGGCCGCGATGCGTTTTCCGCCAACGGCGGCCGTGCGCTCGATTGGTCGAGCATTCCGCCCGAGCTCGTCGGTGCAATCGACGTGTACAAGAATCAGTCGGCCGATCTCATCGAAGGCGGCATCGGCGGCACGATCAATCTGCGTACGTTGGAGCCGTTCGATCGAGCGGGTCACATCCTTGCGTTCTCGGCCGATGGCACATATGCCGACCTCGGCGAGAAATGGTCTCCGTCATACGCAGCCGTTGCCGGCAATCGCTGGGATACCGAGTCTGCAGGCGAGTTCGGCGTCCTGGCGTCCTACTCCAGTTCCAAGCTCCGCTCCAAGATCAACGGCTGGCAGCAGGGCGCGCCGACTCCGCGCACGGACGTGACGCAACGAGAATTCATCGATGACCTGGACAAGTCGCACGTGTACGACGGCCTGACCGCCGACGACATCCAGGCTTATGTGCCCGGATTCCAGCTGCGCACCAATGATGTCGAACGCGACCGCACCAGCTCCTACCTGGCGCTGCAGTGGCAGAAGGATTCGTTCCGTGCGACGGTGAAGTACGCCCGCGTCGAGAATCAGATCGATAGCCTCGAGCACACTACCGAATGGTTCCCGAATCACAACGGCGGATCTGCGTTCACCGTGAGCGATCTCAGGATGAACAACAATTGGTCGACGCCAGGGATTGCGCTGTGCAACGGCGATGGTGGCCGCATCAATGGCACCCCGAGCAATCCCCAAGGTGATCCGCAGAACCCGGGCGATTGCGAAACGATGGTTCCGGCCCGAGGCTTGATGGAATCGGGCGTGGTATCCAGCCAGGCCGATTCCTGGACCGGCGCGTACGGTGTGGGGGTGGGTACGCTGGGCGTGGGCAAGCACGAGAACGCGACCACCGAAGACGTCAGCTTCAACATGAAGTGGAACGCGACGGACAAGCTGTTCCTGGAGTTCGACGCCCAGCTGACCAAGGCCGACGCGGATTACGCGGAAGTCTGGGGCGGCGGCACGTTCTTCTCGGACGTGTTCGTGGATCCGGACCTGCAAGATCCGCGGGTCGAATTCCGCATCAATCCGAACACCGCCATCAATCGGAGTAATACGCGCCAGGGTGTCCCCTTGGCAGATCGAGACGAAGACGGTAACTGCGTACGAGATTGCCGCCTGCCGGCGCCGACTTCGACCGCGGATCCAAACAACGCGTTCTGGCTGTATGCCTCGGATTCTTTCCGCGAAGGTACTGGCGAGTTGAAGGCGTTCCGCGTCGACTCGAAATACGACATCGGCGAAGATTCCTGGTTCAAATCCGTACGTTTCGGCGTGCGCTACTCCGAGCGTGAACAGATCAACAAGGAAATCGGCGGCAACTGGGGCGCGATCTCACCCGCATGGGCCGGCGGCTACGGTGTGTTCTCACAAATGGACACGCCCGCCTACGAGCTCATCGATTTCTCCAATTTCTTCCGTGGCGGAGTCGTACGGGGTTCGAACAAGACGTTCCCCTTCATTCGCGGCGACCTGTTGATGAACTACGGCGCGATGCGCAGATTCATCGACAACGAACCAGATCTCGCGGGTAACCATCCCTGGAGCCCACGCGGCAAGCTGGATGGAACCGGCGACTATCGTCCGGAAGACATCTCCGACATCACCGAAGAAACACAAAACGCGTACGTGCGGTTCGATTTCGGTCGCGACATCGGCAGCAACGGCATGTCGATCGATGGAAATGTCGGCGTTCGCTTCGTGAAGTCTGATCTCTCGTCCAACGGTTCGCTCGCGTACGACGACTTCGATCAAGATCTGGTTGAGGGTGGTAACCGGACTCCGGATGCCGAAAGCCACGACCATGCCCGTGATTTCCTGCCGGAGGCGGCGGCTTATCTCGACCAGTTAGCCACCCCCTACGTCGTCGATCAGAAAGACACGAAGTGGCTGCCCTCCCTCAATATCAAGTGGAACCTGAACGACAACAGCCTGGTGCGCTTCGGCGCCAGCAAGGCTATGACGCGTCCGAACATTCAGGATATGCGTGCTACGCGCCTCGTGGGTGCGACCACGACGCGCACCAACTATCCCAATATCACGGACCCGACTGACCCGTTGTACAGCGTGGATCGTGGTGCGCAAGACATCTCCCTCGGCCGCATCACCATTACGCGAGGCAATCCCGACCTGAAGCCGACGACCGCAGTCAACCTCGACCTTTCCTACGAATGGTATTTCCAGGGCGGCTACTTGTCGGCGGCGGTGTTCAAGAAGGATCTCAAGAACATCATCAACAACGGTGAGCTGACACTGGGGCAGATTACGCTCGACGGTCAGACGGTCGATGTGGTGTACACCGGCCCGGTCAATCAGGCAGAGGCGAAGCTCCATGGCTTCGAACTGGCTTATCAGCAGTTCTTCGACTGGTTGCCGGGCTGGATGTCTCACCTGGGCGTGCAGGCCAACTACACCAACATCCAGGCCGAGGCGGATCCGCCGGGCATGGGTGTGGACGCGAACGATGACGGCGTACCAGACGAGGTCACTCAGGCGTACCGTTTTGGTGTGAGGGACTTGCTGGGACAGTCCGAGCACATTGCCAACCTGGTCGCCATCTATCAGGACCGGAAAATGGAGTTCCGGTTGGCTTACAACTGGCGCTCGGAATACCTGACGACCTACCGCGACTGGGTGAGCGGCAATCCGATCTATAACGAATCGAGCGGATTGCTCGACGGTTCGTTCCGGTACGACTTCAACGAGCATCTCCAGGTGAGTGCCTCCATCTCCAACATCTTCGACAAGAAGGAGACGGCATACATGCTGTTGAACGAGACCGGCCAGACCGCGCCGCGCTTCGCCTTCCTGAACGACCGTCGTATGGTCTTGGGTCTGCGATACCAGTTCTGAGTGGAATCGGATCGGGACTTACGGAAGGGCGGAGACATCATCTCCGCCCTTCTCGACGCGCAGTGCGTTGATCAGAAGGATCCAATATGAAACGAAACATGGGTGTCGCGGCCGTTGCCGCTATTTTGTGGGGTTGCGCCGCGGCGCCGCCGCCCGTACCGGTTTACGAAGCGGCGACCGAGGTGAACAGCCCGGGCTACCTCACGGCGCCCGCTGACGACGGCCGATACGTAGTCAGCTACACCGGCAGCAGGGGCATGTCGCGCGAACAGGTGGCGCAGTTTGCCCTGCTGCGCGCAGCGGAGTTCACCGAGGAGTCAGGGCAGGAATGGTTTGCGGTCATCACGACGAAGACCCAGAGTGTCGCGCTTACGCAGACAAAAGAAGACCTGCAGAACCGCAGTGGTGGCGGGTTCATCGGCGGCCCTGGCGGAAGTGGCACCGGAGCGGGTGGAAGTGGTGCGCCCGTGTCGCGCGGCACCGTGGATGCACAGACGGGCGGGAGCGCGACCGCCGGCGGATTCGGAGGCGGCGCACCACCGACGCAAGTACTGGAGCGCTGGACTCCGCCTAAAGTGCCGCAGACCGTCATCGTCATCCAGATGGGCAGCGGCGAACGGGCCGAGTTTCCGGGGCTCACCAAGGCGCCGGAAATCTTCTCTGCAAAGACGGTGGCCAGCGACATCCGCGCAAAAATGAAACCTTAGCGCCCGCGTGTCTTGTAAACCCTTGCAGCGTCGTGACAAGGTGCAGCGTGCATCTGTCGCGGTTGGGAAACGATTATCGACATGCAGATCGAGCGAATATGCATCGTGGGGGGAGGCACGGCTGGATGGATGACTGCGGCGGCACTCTCGCACAAATTCAAGGGCCTGCCGGTTTCCATCCAATTGGTCGAATCCGATGAAATCGGCACCGTGGGAGTCGGCGAGGCTACCCTTCCGCACATCCGCGTTTTCAACAATGCGCTGAACATCAGCGAATCGGCGCTCATGAAAGCGACCGAGGCCACGATCAAGCTCGGCATCGAGTTCTGCGATTGGGGGCGAATCGGCGATCGTTACATTCACCCGTTCGGCGACTTCGGGCCAAACGTCAACGGCGTTCCGTTCTATCAATTCTGGTTGCGACTGCGGGAACTCGGGGATTCTTCGCGCCTCGATGACTATTCGCTTGGCATCGTCCTTGCCGAAATGGGTCGCTTCATGACGCCTGGCACCGACCCTACGCGCGTCGAATCCACGTTCCGTTACGCGTACCAGTTCGATGCGACCCGTTACGCGCGTTTCTTGCGCCAGTATTCGGAAGCCAATGGTGTCGTGCGCACCGAAGGCAAGGTCGTCGATGTGAAGCTCCACGCCGAGTCCGGCTTCGTCGAGTCCGTGAAGCTCGACCGTGGCGACACCCTGAGCGCCGACCTGTTCGTGGACTGTTCCGGCTTCCGCGGCCTGCTCATCGAACAGCAGCTCAAAACCGGATATGAGGATTGGAGCCAGTGGTTGCCCTGCAATCGGGCCGTTGCCATCCCGTGTGAATCACGTGGGCCATTGCTGCCGCTGACTCGCGCCACGGCGCGCAAAGCAGGGTGGCAATGGCGGATTCCACTGCAGCATCGAGTGGGCAACGGACTCGTGTATTGCAGCGATTTCATCTCCGACGATGACGCCACTGAATTCATCCTGGCCAATCTCGAAGGACCCGCGCTCGCCGCACCCAACAAGCTGCGCTTCACGACCGGCAGGCGGCGTCTTTTCTGGAACAAGAATGTAGTGGCGATCGGGCTGGCAGCCGGCTTCCTGGAGCCGCTCGAGTCGACGTCGATCCACCTGATCCACGAAGGCGTCACCGAGCTGATCCAGCTGTTCCCGGACAAGGGGTTTGCCCAAACCGACGCGGACGAATACAACCGACGCATGGGCGTGAACTTCGAACGCGTGCGCGATTTTCTGCTGCTGCATTACGTCGCCACCCAGCGTGACGACAGCCCCATGTGGCTGCACTTCCGGAACCTGACGCTTCCCGACAGCCTCAGTGAAAAGATCGAGGCCTGGACGACCCGCGGCTACATCATCAAGTACGAATTCGGTGTGTTCCTGCCTCCCAGCTGGGTCGCGGTGATGATGGGACAAAATCTGCGGCCTCGGGGTTACGACCGGCGAGCGGATGCGGCGCCGAAGGAACTTCTCATCAGGAATGCCGCGGCCATCAAGCAAGGAGTCCGCGCAGCAGCCCAGAGCGCCCCGGACCATGCTGCGTACCTCCGGCAGATCGGCGCGGCATCCGATACCGCGCCGCTGGTGGCCAGAGGCTAGTCGGACGTGGCGAGCCATTTCCCATCGTGAAACCTGTGGAGCGCATCGTCGTTTGCGGCAGCGGGATTGCCGCTCATCTGACCGCGGTGGCGCTCGCGCGCCAGTTGCCACCGACGATTCGAATTACCTGGGTCAACGGCGCGGATTCCCGGGATGCGGATATTTTTTTCGGCGGCGTTACCGCACCCTCGGCATATGCCTTCAATCTCGCGGCAGGGGTTTCAGAGCCGCGCCTGATGGTGGAAACCGACTCCACTTTTTCCTGGGGGACGCACTTTCAGGGCTGGGGCGCGGGCAATCTTTCGTGGGTGCAATGCTCCCACCTGCCGCTGCCAGTCCTCAACGGCGTTCTGTTCCATCATTATTTGTGGCGTCTCGGCATCGGTGAGCTCGAACCATTTCTAGTCCCAGCCATCGCCGCTCGCGGTGGCGTCTTCGCGCATCCCGTCGACAAGGGGCCCAAGCTCCTCACACGCGCGGAATATGGTTACCAGTTCAATCCTTACTCCTATCGAGTGCCCTTTGCGGCGGCGGCGCAGGCATTTCAGGTGGAAGTTGTTACTGCACAGATCTCCCGTGTCGACTGCGGCGAAGGCGCGATCTCCGCGCTCCATCTTTCCAACGGTCGAGTGATCGCCGCGGATCTTTTCGTCGATTGCACCGGGCCAGATGCGCGGCTGCTTTCAAGCCTGGGGGCTCAAGCGCCGAGTGGACGGCGGCTGCGGGCAGCGCTCAGTCAACGTCGCAAGGAGAAAATCGGTCCACCGTGCCGGAGCGTGGTTGCGCGCGATTTCGGCTGGCAGTCCGACACATTCCTCAAGGCAAGTGTTTCGCGGCTGACTGTCTATGTTCCAGAAACGGAAAGCGAGGCGCTCGCCGCACATGGCGATTCTCCGCAATACACAGGCGAAATCACCCTTGGCCGCCGCAGAAGCGCGTGGGTGGGTAATTGCGTCGCCATCGGGCACGCCGCCTCGGTTCTCGAGCCGTTGACTCACGCACCGATGCTTCTGCTCGAGCGGGAAATCGACCGGCTGCTGAGTCTCGTGCCGATCTCGGACGACATGTCGGTCGAACGTCGCGAGTACAACCGACAGAGCGCCGAGGACTACGCTCACGCGTACATCTTCAATCGCGCGCTGTACGAAACACCGCCCAAAGCGCAAACGGCCTTCTGGCTTGCGGCGTCTGAAGAACCACCGCACGACAAGCTCGTTCAAAAGCTTGCCCAGTTCGAAAGCCGGGGAGTGCTGGTGGCGTTCGATCTCGAACCGTTCACTCCCGAAGACTGGGTCATCCTGCATCACGGCATGCGGCGGCGGCCGGCGCGCTACGATCGAATGGCCGACCGGACACCGAAGAACGAGGTGCGCTCGATGTTCGAATCGATGCCGCGCCAAATCGAGAATCTCGCGAAGACGATGCCGACTCATCATGACTACATCATCAATCTGCTGCGCTACCTCAAACAGCACGAACAGTGAATCATGCAGGCGCGCTTGAAGCACATCGTCATTGCCGGTGGTGGCTCCGCCGGGTGGATGACCGCCGCCGCGCTGTCGAGCATGCTGGATCCGAAAGACGTTTCGATTACGCTGGTTGAGTCGGACGAAATCGGGACGATCGGCGTCGGCGAAGCAACCATTCCCGACATCATTGTTTTCAATCGCATGCTCGGGCTCGATGAGCAGGAGTTCATGAAGGCGACCAACGCCACCTTCAAACTCGGCATCGAGTTCATCGACTGGGGACGCACGGGCGATAGATATATTCATCCCTTCAGTGTGCATGGCGTGGATATGAAGGGTATCGATTTCCATAACTACTGGCTGCATGAGCGCGCCGGGGGCGGCCAGCATCCCATCCAGCAATACAGCCTGTGCGCGGTGGCTGCGAGCCACGGAAAGTTCACGTTGCCGGATCCCAATCCGCGTTCGCTGTTGTCGTACATCCGGTATGCCTATCATTTCGATGCCACGCTGTACGCGCGTTACCTGCGCACCTATGCGCAAGAGCGCGGTGTACGGCGCGTCGAGGGAAAGATTCAGCGGGTTTCGCAAGCGCCGGAAAGCGGAAACATCGAGTCATTGCAGCTCGACGGCGACCGCATCGTCAATGGCGATTTCTTCTTCGACTGCACGGGATTCCGTTCGCTGATCCTCGGGTCGGTGCTGGGTGTTCCATTCGTCGACTGGAGCCACTGGCTGCCGTGCAACTCCGCGCTCGCGGTGCCTTGCCGCCATGCGGGACCGCTGCTGCCCTACACACGTGCGACTGCAAGGACCGCCGGCTGGCAGTGGCGGATTCCCACGCAGCAGCGCACAGGCAACGGACATATCTATTGCCGCGAGTTCATGAGCGATGACGAAGCAACAGAGATCCTGCTCGCCAATCTCGACGGCGAGGCGCTGGCCGACCCGCGGCAGATTCGCTTCACCGCAGGTCACCGCAAGACATTCTGGTCGAAGAATTGCATCGCGATCGGCCTGGCTGCCGGATTTCTCGAGCCGCTCGAATCCACGTCCATCTATCTCATCCAGGAAGGAATCAGTCGCTTCATATCGCTGTACCCGGATGCAACACTGCCAGGGATCGTGAGCGACGAATACAACCGGCACATGCGCACGGAGTTCGAGCAGGTGCGCGACTTCATCATCCTGCATTTCTCCGCGACCGAGCGCGACGATTCGCCGTTCTGGAATCATTGCCGCACGATGAGTATTCCCGACACGCTGCGGCACAAGATCGAATTGTTTCGCACGGCGGCGCGCGTGTTCCGATACGAGGAAGAACTGTTTTCGAAACCCAGCTGGGTCGCTGTGCTTCTGGGGCAGAACATCGTGCCCAGACAATGCGATCCGATCGTCGCTTCGTTGCCGCATTCCATGGTGCACGAAAGTCTCGAATCGATGCGTCTGGCGATGGCGTCAGCGGCCAAGGCGATGCCGACGCACGAAGAGTTCATCCGCAGGTATTGTCCGTCCGGCACGAGCTCATCATGAACGACCTGCGCATACGCAATATCGTGATCGTCGGCGGAGGAACGGCCGGGTGGATGGCAGCCGCCGCTTTCACACGTTTGCTGAACACCCCGGAGATCAAGCTCCACGTGATCGAGTCCGACGCGATCGGCACCGTCGGTGTGGGCGAGGCCACCATCCCGCACATTCTCTACTTCAACCGGCTCTTGGGTATCGATGAAGCGGACTTTATCCGCAAGACCAATGCCACGTTCAAGCTCGGCATCGAGTTCGTTAACTGGGGCCGGGCGGGGCAGCGTTACATACATCCCTTTGGGCCTTATGGCGTCAATATGGAAGGTCTGCACTTCCATCATTTCTGGCTGCGTCATTCACGATCCGGAGGCATCCAGGACATCGATGCGTATAACCTGCCAGTGCTCGCGGCACGCGCTGGCAAGTTTCAGCGGCCCGAGGAGAAGATGCAGGGCTCACCGCTGCAGGCCTTCTCGTATGCCTTTCACTTCGATGCCTCGCTCTACGCGAAGTTTCTGCGCGAGTTTTCGTTGACGCGTGGCGCGACCCGGATCGAAGGCAAGATCACCCGCGTGCAACAGCATCCGGAATCCGGCTTCGTCGAAAGCGTCATGCTCGAGAACGGCCAGGTCATCGCAGGAGACTTGTTCATCGACTGCTCGGGTTTCCGTGGCCTGCTCATCGAACAGACTCTGCAAAGCGGCTACGACGACTGGGGCAGCCATCTACCGTGCGATCGTGCCATCGCGCGAGCATGCCGAAAGGTCGGTGACCCGATCCCGTACACGCGCGCCACGGCCAAAAGCGCCGGCTGGCAATGGCGCATTCCGCTGCAGTCGCGCACCGGCAATGGTCACGTCTACTGCAGTGAGTTCTTACCGGACGAAGCGGCGCTCGACAGCCTCAACTCCGATCTCGATGGCGAGCCGATCTCCGAGCCGAATTTCCTGCACTTCCGCGCCGGCATCCGCAAGAAGCCGTGGAACAAAAATGTCGTGGCCCTGGGGCTCGCCTCAGGGTTCCTCGAGCCTCTCGAATCGACCTCCATTCATCTCATTCAGTCGGCGATCGCTCGGTTGATGACTAACTTTCCGGACAAGACGTTCAATCAGCCCGACATCGACTACTACAACCGGCGAACCAGACTGGAGTATGAGTACATCCGCGATTTCATTGTGCTGCATTACAAGGCTACCGAACGGGACGACTCTCCCTTCTGGAACTATTGCCGCACGATGGAAATTCCGGCGACGTTGGCCGAGCGCATCGCGATCTACCAGGAGAACGCGCGACTGTACCGTCATGATCATGAGCTGTTCGGCGAGACGAACTGGTTTGCCGTGATGCACGGACAAGGAATCGTGCCGAAGCGCTATCACCCGGTTGCCGACATCCTTGCCGCAGAAGAGCTGGACAGACGTATGACGAAGCTCGCGGAGGTGACGCGGCAGTGCCTGGCGGCGATGCCGTCGCATCAGGCCTTCATCGATCGGCATTGCGGGGCGTCGATCGCCTGAGCGATCGGCCCGCCATCCAACAATCGGAAGGTCAGCCGCGCAGCAGATACATCAGGCGTTCCCGGATGCGCGCGTAGTTCTCCGGCAGGAGCGGACCGAGCACGCCATGTTGTTCCGGCGGCAAGTGTGCCAGCGGATGACCTTCGGTGCGGAAGACATAATGATCGAAGAATGCCTTCCACGCCTGTCGTTCCGCGAGCGGACGCTCGGCGATGGTGATCATGCTCAGGAGCAATCCTGCGTACGGAATGTCCGGGCCGATTCTGAAAGCATCCCACCAGTAGTTCACCAATGCGTTGAACTCGCTGGTCGCTTCGACCTGATGCCACCACAGCTTGGGAATGTAGATGGCGTCGCCTGGGTGCAGCTCCGCCACCAGTGCGCGATCCCTGACTTCGCGAAAGCGCGGGAATCGTTCGTCGTCGGGCGGTGAGGAGGCTGCGAGGCTGACGGGTTGCCCAGCCATGTTGTGATCGATCGGACCCACATAGAGCTGGCCGATGGTCTCGGGCGCATACAGCGTGAAGCGCCGCGTGCCTGCGATTACGCATGCAACGTTGTCGAGGGTATCGTGATGCGTCGATACATTCGATGCGTGACCGATCCAGATGCGGGGCGACACCTCGGGTCTGAGAATCGGCAACACGTTCTGGCGCGCGAAGCCGGGCAGATGGCTGTCCGTCGGGACCGAACCCAGATACAAGCTTTTCTCGCCCGCACGCCCAGCCGTTGCAACGATGCTGGCGAGCCCATCCGCAAACTTGACGCGCCTGCGCTCGAAGTTGAAGCCGTTCAGCCCATCGCTGTAGTAGTACTTGCCCGCGATATTCGGCTCGCCGATGAAGATTTCAGCTGCGCCCGCTGCATCGAACTGCAGCAGATAGTCCCGCAGATGCAGCGGTGACTGTTCGGCCGCACGGACGGCCGGCCATTGGCTCACACATCCACGTATGACGACGGGTCGGCACGGTTCCGCCACTTCCCGCAGAAATGCCTCTGGGCTGCTGAGATCGCGCGCGTCGATTTCGGGTGGGTGCATCGTCGGTGTACCACTCTTGTCTTCTTGATTGTTGATCCGCCGGACGCGGACGCCAGTCGACCTGGTCCCATGAGGTTAGCACCGTCCGAGAACGACATGCCTGGCTGGAAGAACTTCGACGCTAAGACAACGCTTATAGTCAAGGAGGCGAGCGGGAGCAGGGCGTGTCGCTTCGAGAGCGTTCGGCCATGCGGCTCGTTTGCTCACGAACCCCGAGTCGAGACTGACAACCCAGCTTCCACGACCATCGTCCCGCAAGCGCTCTGCTGGCGTCTGGGATCAGGCCATGAAGCCTTGAGGTGTCTCCATCGCTGAATCTGGCGGCAGGCTCGTACCTCTGATCGAACTGCCAGCTCGCGATGAACGCAGCCTGCGATCTTTTCCATCGACCCATACGGGCAACTGGTATTCTTTTCTGTTTTTGCTGATGCGTAACGCGACTTGTCTCGAACGAATTGAACCCGCCTCGACGGAACACTCCTCTCCAGCGATCGAGGAGCGTGAATCTCCGATCCACGGGCGGGGGGTTTATGCCCTCAAGAACTTTCGCACGGGCGAATTCATAACCGAGCTTCTGGGCGAGCGAATATCCTCTGACGAGTCGGATCGTCGGGCGGAGCTTCTCCCGGCGGACGGCCACACCTTTTTCTTCTGGGTCGATGACGATCTGGTGCTGGATTGTTCCGTGAATGGCAACAGCGCCAGGTACATGAATCACCACTGCGAACCCAACTGTGAGTCGATCATTGAGGGCGATCGCGTATTGATCTATGCCATCCGCCCCATCAGCGCGGGCGAAGAGATCACGTACGACTATCACCTGTGCTGGACGGGCGAGGAAGAGCAGGACGAACTCGACTTGTACGCCTGTCGCTGCGGGGCAGCGACGTGCCGCGGCACCATGCTCAGTCCCGAGCCGATGGAGTCCGAGGAAGAGGAAGAGGAAGAGGAAGAGGAAGAAGAAAAAGTGTAGGGACCTGCGGCGTCGGACGAAGCCTCCCACGTCGTCATCGCAGGCGCTGCGTTACTGCGGTACCAGCCGGTAGATGCGGCCGTTGGGCTGGTTCAATGCGACATAGGGAAGGCCATCCGGCCCCGTAGTCACGTCGCGAATACGGCCCATGTTCTCGATGAGTACATCTTCCTGGACGACGCGACCCTGCTCGAGGCTCACCAATTTCAACTGCTGCTGCGCAAGCGTCGCGATCAGGATGCGGTTGCGCCACGTGGGGAAGCGATCGGCTGAATAGAAGGTGAGTCCCGCGACGCCAGGCGAGGGGCTCCAGTGAGCGCGCGGCGATTCGAAACCCTCACGTTCCGAGTCGTTGCTGACGATCGTTCCGTCGTAGTTGGTGCCGTGGGTCACCAGCGGCCAGCCGTAATTGCGACCGGGCAGGATCTGGTTCAGTTCATCTCCGCCCTTGGGACCATGCTCGGTTTCCCAAAGCTCATGCGTGGCGGGATCGATCGCAAGTCCCTGCGGATTGCGATGGCCCCAGCTCCAGATCGAGGCGATCGCCGTGGGATTCTGGACGAGCGGGTTGTCGGTGGGGATGCGGCCGTCGTCCCGGATGCGATGAATCTTGCCAAGCGGATTGGACAGATCCTGCGCGTTCTCCTGATGGCCGCGTTCTCCGATGCTGAAGTAGAGATCACCGTCGAGAAAGGCCAGTCGACCTCCGTAATGGGCTCCGGAGGCGATAAAGAACTCAGGATCCACTCGATAGATCAGCTGCTCATCGACCCAGTGTGTGCCGCGGATTCGGCCGCGCACGATGGTCGTCGCGGCCGCGTCCTCGCCGCGAGGTTCGGCGAAGGTGAGGTAGATCCAGCCATTCGATGCGTACTGTGGGTGTTTCCTGACGGTGAAGAGTCCCGCCTGATCGCCGCGTTCGAATCGCACCCGCGGGGTGCCCTCGACGGTGCCGGCGGGTTTGCCTTCGCGAAACATCCATAACAGGCCGCTCTTCTGCGTCGCGAGTAGCGTTCCATCATCCAGGAGCTCGAGGGACCAGAACTCTCCGTCGATCTCCGCCAGTTTCTCGAGGCGAAAGCGCTGACCTGCCGCTTGAAGCACATCGCTCGACACGTCGAAGCTCTGCGTGATGCCGTCGTTCATACCTGGGGCGTCGCTCAGCGTGAACTTGTCGAAGTTGAAGACTCCGCCGCCTTCCATCCCGATGAAGCAGAGGCGATAGACGCCTTGAAGCTCACGGGCCAGGCCGATTCGCTCGGTTTTGAAATGAGCCCAGCCGCCGGTGAGGAGGGTCGCCTTTTCACCCAACGGCACGCGCTCGCCAGTGCCGAAATCTCCGGCGAACGCGACAAGTGCAAAGCGGCGGGGCGGCTCGCCTTCGCCTTTGGCGTAGCGATACTCGATGCTGCGAACGCCACTCAGGTTGATTCCGTCGTAGCACAGGTGGCTGCCGCGATCGACGTACTGGAGAAATCGCGTGTCTGCCTCCTGCGCGATGGCATAGCCGGCGGATCGATCGTGGCGCAGGTCTTCGGCTTCGATCGTGCGTCCGATCATCAGGCTCGCAGGCGCGGCGGACAGGCGTAGGAAGCGCGCCAGCTCGTTGGCCTGCTGTTCGCTCAACGCCTGCCTGAACGCCGGCATGCCGCGAACGGGGCGGCCGTTGAGGATCGTCTGCGCGATCTGGGATTCGTCCGCCCGCTGGATGAACGTCGAACCACGAAAGCTGCCGGGATTGGATGAATGACATCCCGCACAAAGCCGCGCGTAGTCAGCCGACGCTTCAGCGAGCGCGGGTCGTGCGGAAAGCAGATACGTGAGCAGGGAAACGACGAGCAGCAGTGTTCTCATGGGCGATCAGATCTTGCAGGGGACGACCCGGTTGGTCGTCCTGCAAGATCTGCAAAGCGCTGCTGAGAATCGAGTGCTGCGTGACGAACCGCAGCTCAGTGGGATGAATGCGTGCCGTGCGGCAAATCCACTTTTTGCCTGAGCAGCTCGGCACGACAGGTCTTGCTGAGCGGCAGCGTGTGGCCCGATCTCAAATGAACCGTACCGTTGCTGGATCGTCGCGTCCGGATCCGTTCGATCTGATCTACGCGCACCAGATGCGAACGATGAATACGCACGTAGTCATGTGAGGGCAGGAGGTCTTCGAGCTTGGCCATGGTGCTGCGGACCAGATAGCGCTGATCGCGCACCGTCAGCTCGATGTAATTGCCGGCAGCGCTCGCGTGCTGGATATCGGACAGACGGATCAGGCATTGATCCGCGCCCTTGCTTACGAGCAGCGTCTCCGGACGAGCAGGTTGTTCGACTGGTGCGGGCACTGGCGTTGCTGCCGGCACTTCGGCCGATACTTCGAGCGGTACTTCGATATGAGCGCTGGCGCGCCTGAGCAGACTGCGCCACAGCAGGTAGATCACCAGGGTCATCGCGACGAAGCGGGGCCAATAAAGCGCGAGGCTCGATACGAGAGAGCGCGTATCGCCCATCTGATCGAAGATCGTCGGCACCAGCGCGGCAACGAAGGCGAGTGCGAGACCGGCCAGGATCTGACGATGCCACGCTGCGCGGGTATCCAGGGTCGCGAACATGCGAAACGCTACTGGCGTCAGCACGAACCAGATGCCCCATTCCCGCAGCGCAATGGCGATGGTCCACGGCAGGTCCGGCGTCGTGGCCATCACCCAGGCCTGATAGGACAGGCAATACAGACAGGTGGCTGTGATGAACGTGAGTACAGCGATGACGCCGACCCTGATCTCCCGCTTGCTCGGCCCTTTCAGCTCACCGAAGGGGATCGAGAATCTTGCCGACACTATCGTGCTCATGAGCGCGTCCGTGGAGGGTCTGGGCCAGACCTGGCACCCGCCTATATATATCGCCGTGCGCACGATCCGGCCAGTCCCCGGATCCGCCGGCTTGCGATCAAACCATTTCGGCAGCGGGCATTGCGCCGTGCGTGTAGCAGATGATGAGCGCAATGAACAACGCGATGAAGATTCGCGCCATCAGGTCCGCGGCCTGAGTCTCCATCGGCATTTCGATCCAGCGACGACGTTCGAACTTGCGCGGAACGAACGCACAGGCGAGCGAGATCAGCAGCACCGCGGTGGCATCGCCACTCAATCTCGCAATCAATGATCCGACAATGAATACCAGCAGCATCGTGCGCCACAACCACAGCGGCGCGAGCAGAGAACGCAGTTCGGTCATTCAGCACTCCTCAAAGCGGGCGCTATGATCGAGACTCGATCGACAGTTATCAGCTTGACTCGCGATTATTGCGAGCGAGCGCGCAGAAGATGACGAGTCCCGTTGACAGCGCACAGAGGAATCTGTCCGGGCCGGGTCGCGTTGGCCGCGACACTGTCCGGGCCACGCTGTCCTCGACAAGTGGACTGCAACGACTCATTCGAAAGTGCTGCTTTGGTCGTCATTCCGCCGAAGGCCTGGCGAAGGCCGGGATCTCCGCGCGGGATTCCCCTCGGTCACAGGTCTGGGACCCCTGCCTACGCTGGGGTGACCCCTCGGGGCCCACGCTGGGGTGACATCAATACTGAATCGGCTGTTACAGGTCACTAGCCGTCTGCGACTGGCCCGTCCGCGACTTGCCGTCCGCGACCATTCATAGACTGATTGACACGCTGTTCACGGATCGAGCGGCACATGGAACTCGATACGGCCCGAGCAGGTCTGAGCTGCGTCAGCACCGCAGGGAGCACGGATATGGTCAAGGCCGTGTGGCTTATGGCGATGTGCATGGCGCTATCGGAACTGGCCTGTGCGCAAGTGCCGCTGCAATTGGACCAACGCGCGCGAGTAGCGCAGCTGGTGACGGCAATCCAGCTCGCGAGCCAGGAATCTTTTCTGAGCGATGACTGGTCCCCGATGGCAGCGCTTTATCCCGCACATAGCCTGGACTGTTGGGACCGCACTGGCGAGAAGCATGGGTATGCGTTTCTCTCCATGCTGCCGCTCGTGGATGTCACGGGCTACGAAGTCACGCCATTGAAGGAGGGATACATATTCGGTCCCTCCCTCGATGCCTCGACGATGCAGGCAACGCATGTGCTACGCCTGCGCTATCGCGATTCGCTGCCGCATCTCACCTGGATCGGGCAGGGAGGTGAACATGAACGTCATTTCTATGTCGATCTGCGCAACGGCGATGCGCTGCTGGCTTATCCGTGCCCCGCGATCGAAGTCGGGGAGCAGCACGCCATCGTCACGCGTTTTCCAATGATCAGTGCGGTGAGCGCCAGGGCCATGGTCGACGGCATGACTGAGAGCGAGCTCATCTCATTGAAGCGCGACATCGTCCCGGGTCAGTTCCCGGTAAAGGCGTTCGTGCGACTGCGGCGCGCAAGCGAGCTGCCTGAAGAGCAGATCATACTGATGCTCGACATGATCTATTCGCGCGAGAATTGATGGGGCGCGTCATGCAGGAGCTCGCGGCGCACGGCGGACAAGTGCCCTTGGAGCTCAAGGATTGAGAAGTTCGATTGAAGACGAAGCAGGATGGCTTCGTCGCACAGCGGCGGCTCGAGCCCGAGCCGCCGCATGCCTGAGGAATGATTACTGATCGACCGCCACGACAGCCAGTGACTTCGGCGGCAGATCGAACACGAGCTGATCTCCCTTGCGCGAGCCCTTGAACGCGGTGGGCTGCACGGCATTCGGCTTGTCGAAGGTGTTATGTGCATCGATGGTCGATGCGGTGAGCACCTGACCCGATGCGCCGCGTCCATTCACGCCGGCGATCTTCGTCGACACGCTCGCGCGCTTGTTCGGATCGAGGTTCACGAGCGCAAGATAGACGCGTCCGTCCTTGCCTTTAGCCGCTGAAACATCCACCGAGGGCAGCGTGATATCGCCGTGCTTGTACTCAGGAGCCGTGATTTCCACCGGCAGGTACGTCGCATCCTGGAAAGGAATGTACATCTGGAATGCGTAGTACGTCGGCGTCAGGATCATCTTTTCCTTGTCCGTCAGGATCATGGCCTGCAACACGTTCACCATCTGCGCGATGTTGGCCATGCGCACGCGATCGGCATGACGATGCAGGATGTTGAAGGTGAGAGCAGCGACCATGGCATCGCGCAGGGTGTTCTGCTGATACAGGAAGCCTGGGTTGCTGCCCGGCTCCGGGTCGTACCAGGTGCCCCATTCATCGACGAACAGCCCAATCCGCTTCTCCGGATCGTACTTGTCCATGATCTCCGAATGCTTCACCACCATGCCGTCCGTTGCCAGCGCATGCTTGAGTGTCGAAGCCCATTCCTTTTCGGGGAAGCCGGTGGCCGGTCCCTTGTCCGCCCATTTCTCGATGCGCGGTCGCGTGTAGTAGTGCATCGAGTAGGCATCCATGTGCTTCGCGGCCTGCGACAGCATCACCTCGGTCCAGTGATAGTCATCACCATTGGCGCCGCTGGCGATCTTCTGCGGATGATTGTCCGCAGGCGCCTTGACGAAGGTCTGGTACTGCCGATAGATGTCGGCGAAGAACTCCGCGCGCATGTTGCCGCCGCACCCCCAGGTCTCGTTGCCCACGCCGAAGTAGGGCAGACGCCAGGGCTTCTCGCGGCCGTTCTTGCGTCGCAGCTCGGCAAGTGTCGATCTGGAATCGGAGGTCATGTACTCGACCCAATCCGCCATTTCCTGGGCACTGCCCGAGCCCGCGTTGCCCGACACGTAAGCGTCGGCACCGATCAGCTCAGCGAAATCCATGAATTCGTGCGTACCGAAGGTGTTCGGTTCTTCCACGCCGCCCCAGTGGGTGTTCACCTTGATCGGACGCGACTCGCGCGGGCCGATGCCGTCGCGCCAGTGATACTCATCGGCGAAACAGCCGCCGGGCCAGCGCACGACCGGGACCTTGAGCTTCTTCAGCGCCTCGACGACGTCGTTGCGATAGCCGCGCGTGTTGGGAATCGTCGAATCCTCACCGACCCAGATGCCTTCATAGATGCCGCGACCCAGGTGCTCGGCAAACTGTCCATAGATGTGGCGATCGATGGTGGGTCCCGGCTGATCGGCACGCACGGTGACCGAAGCGCTGACGGGCTTGGTGCGTTGTGCCTGCGCCGTCCCGACGGAAGCGACGGCCAGCATCGCGGAATATAGAAGTGCTCTCATTCGTGTTCCTCGACAAGGATGCTCACAGCGTAGTGACAGTGACGTCCGCGATGTCGGCGCGGCCGAGCGGATTGCGTAACGGCAGACGGAAGGGCGGCGCTTCGATCTCGAACACATCGCCCTCCTGCGTGCGAATGCCGTCGGCGAACGACAGCGTGGCCGTTCCGAAGAAATGTACGTGCACATCGCCGGGCCGACGGAACAGCGCGTACTTGAAATGATGATGTTCGAGATTGGCGAGCGAATGGGACATGTTCGCCTCCCCGGTCAGGAAGGGTTTTTCCCAGATGCGTTCGCCATCACGCAGCAGACGACTCGTACCGCGTACATCCGCCGGCAGCTCGCCGAGCAGCAGTTCGGGCCCGAGCGCAGCAGGCCGCAACTTCGAGTGCGCAAGCCACAAATAGTTTCCGCGCTCGGTGACGTGATCGGAGAATTCGTTTCCGAGGCAGTAGCCGAGGCGTCGTGGATTGCCTTGCGAATCGATGATGTAGATGCCAGCGATTTCCGGCTCCTCGCTGCCATCCAGGGCGAACGCAGGGGAGGGCAAGGCAGTGCCCGTACCGATCACGCCGGATCCATCGCCCTTGTAGAACCATTCGGGCTGAACGCCGATCGCACCGGGCGCGGGCTTGCCGCCTTCGACACCCATGAGGAACATGCGCATCGAATCCGTTGCCTGGCCGGCGGCTGCGGCTTTGTGCATCTTGTCGCGGCCTTCGGCCGAGCCCAGATGCGTGAGGCCCGTTCCCGTCATGTACAAGTGAGCCGTGTCGGGATGATCGATGGGGGCGAGCAGCCGGCCTTCGCGTTGAGCGGCCTCGAGATCGATCAATTGAGAAGAGCGACGCCGCGCGATGACGTCGTCCAGACGCTCACCGGTGCTTACGGCTTCCCATGCAAGCTCATAGGAAGACTTCACTCCGTTCAGCAACACAGCGGAGCCGTGATCTTCAGCCACGGCGACGGCGCGCGCGTCATCGGGCAGGCGCACCTGAATCAGACGATGAGACATGTATTCCCCCTTGGCCATCGGTACGCCGGCGTGTAGGCCGCCGTGCGTCGCGCCGATGTAGCCTGCGACCGTTCGCAGCCTCGGCCGATTTTGTCTGACAACTTCCTGGCTGACAACCCTTGAGCGATGCGGGGCCTCCAGCCGAAGCGGGATCCCGGATCACAAAACGACGAGTCGCTGCTTCAGGAGTGGCTCTCGCGCGGACGCGCCGGAGAAGAAGCGCCGTCGTGCGACTCCAACTCATCGTCTGCGAACGGCAGGCTGCTGCGTGGGATCATCAACGTGTCTTCGCTGAGCAGCAGGCTCTCCTCGGGAATCATCAACGTCGGCGAGTCATCGATCACGGCTGCGCTGGCTGCAGCAGGAGCAAACGCTGCACCGGGACTCGACTTGCGCAGTAGCTGGAAGGCGTCCTCCGCGGTCAGCGGTTCGCTGAAAAAGTAGCCTTGGGCGAAGTCGCAGCCCATGCGCTTCAGATCGCGAGCCGCGGTCGGTGTCTCGACGATCTCGGCCACCGACTTGAGTCCCAGGCTCGTGGCCATTTGAATAATGGCGGCTGCGATCGCCGTGTTGGCACGCTCCGACCCTGCGCGGTCGACGAACGGCCGGTCGATCTTCACGTAATCGAATGGAAACAGTTGCAGATAGCTGAGCGAGGAGTAGCCGGTGCCGAAGTCATCGAGCATCATCTCGATGCCCATGGTGTGCAGACGCTCGAGCACTTCGCGCATGGCCCCGGGGTTGTTGATGAGTCCGCTTTCGGTGAGCTCGAACTTCAGAATCGTGGGCGGAAGTGCGAATTCCTCGAGCGCGTGGCGCACGTACTCGTGCAGCTGCGGATCGCGCAACGCTGTCGCCGACAGATTGATGCTGAAATAGAAGCCAGGATCTTCGGCCAGGCGCTGGCGCCATTCGGCCGCAAGCTTGCACACGCGCGCGATCGTCCAGCGTGTGATCGGCACGATGAGGCCGGCTTCCTCGGCCACCGGGAGAAACCGGTCAGGCGTCAACAACCCTTCGACCGGATGCTGCCAGCGCAGCAGCACTTCGGTGCCGACAGGTTTCTGCGTGCGCAGATCCATGATCGGCTGATAGACGAGTTGCAGCTCGCGACGCTGGAGGGCGACGTGGAGATCGGCCTCGAGGCTGACGAGCGTCGCTGCGGTGCCGCCCATGATCGGATCGAAGACGATGGCCTCGCTGCTCTGGAGACGCTTCGCAACCGATAACGCGATGTCCGCTTCACGCACCGCTTCCTCGGGACGCTGCAGTCCGGAAATACCGGTAATGCCGATACGGGCGGCAACGTTGAGCCGATGTTTGCGCAGCTCGAATGGTTCGTGCAGTACCTCCTGCAGGAGCGTTGCGATCTGGCGTGCAGTGTCGATCGAAGCGTTGTCGAGCAGCAGCAACGCGAACTGATCGCCACTCCAGCGCGACAGCACGCATTCGTAGCCAGCGGTGGCGCGCTGAAACCGGCCCGCCGCCTGCACGAGCAATTCATCGCCCGCGGTGTGGCCCAACGTGTCGTTGATCAGCTTGAATCGATCGATATCGATGAGCATCACGACCACGCCAGGACGGCGACGCGTGCGAACATCGCGCAGTACCCGATCCAGCTGGTCCATGAAATAGCGCCGGTTCGGCAGCCCCGTGAATGCGTCGTGATAGCGCGAGTGCTCGAAACTGCGTTCGAGATTCTCGCGCTGCTCGATCTCGGCAGCGAGCTTGCGATTCGCTGCCTGCGTCTGTCGACGCGACAGCGCGAGCGCCTCGCGGGCACGGTGCAGGTTGTGTACCAGATCATGCGTGGCGAATGCGACGAGCCAGGTCACGACGGCCAACAACGCAATGGCTGACGCCAGATCGCGCGCTGGATACCAGCCGTCTTTCGGTCTGATGGACAGCTGCAGCAGTCCGCTCGGCAGATCCTGGGTAAATCCCTGCGGTGCGCGGATGCGCATGTCGATGCCATCCTGTAGGGCGGTCAAGCGTGTGCTGACGAACACGCGAGGCGCGCCGGAACTGGCGTCGATCTTCGACAACGCGAAGTCATATGCCGGATCGATGAGCTGACTGAGTTTCAGTCGCGAGAGCAACTGATCGAGCTCCGCAGGCGAGCGTGAGGAGCGGGCGCGATCGGCCTGCTGCTGCAGCTGCGCCTCGATGGTACGGCCGTAGTGCACGACCGCGGTGCCGGCATCCTCGCGCAGCTGTTCGGCGCGTCGTTCGATACTGAGCGCAATCAGTCTGCCGCCGGCCAGCAACATCACGATCAGCACCATGACCGTCGGGAACCACTCGGATCGCGGCACGAACTTCATCGCGCACTACCGACCCATGTACGCGGTGAATGTCAGTGTCACGGTGACCTTTTCGCTGTCGGCGAGTTGCAGATAGTCTCCGATCAACTGGATCTCGCCGCGCGAGAAGCTCTTGCCGATGCCGGCGAATCCTTCCTTCAGTGTCTGTGAGGGCAGATTCAGACCTGGTTGGTTGATCACGACAGGATCGGCCTGGCCCGAAGCGCCGCCCAGGACGAAGTTGAAATACTGGCCGTAGTGATCGAGCCGGCCGGTGAACAGCTCGGTGTTCACGTTGCCGCTGATCGAATTTGCATAGCCGAACGTCGTCATCCACCGCGGCGACCACACGTAGGTGAAGCCGATCTTCGGAAGGTTGCCGCGCGTCGTGTCGATGTCGATCTGGCGTGTTTCAAGTTGGACCGAAAGCTGGCGAGTGAGCGACTGGCTGATGCCGAGCACTTCGACCTCATAGTCGAAGTCGCGTCCATCGTCGTCACCGCTGCCGTAGTGCACTTCCCCGTACAAAGTGAATCGCGATGAAGACTGACCGCGCCCCCAGGAGCCGCGCAGCGATCCGAAGGAGAACTGAGATTCCGCGATCTCCTGGTGCTCAGCGCCGATGCCCGCAATGGCATTGGGCGTGAAATAGTGGGTCCAGTTGACCGAGCCGCCGTAGCCGCCATCGGTGCCCGTGAGCGAGGAGCCGTTGCCACTGAGCGTGAGTCGATCGGGCGGACGCAGATCGGGTGGGGCAGCTTGCGCGTGGACCAGTCCGCTCTCGAGCGCGCACATCAACGTCAGGGCACATGAATATTTCACGGCAGGGATACCAGTGTTCGGTTCGAACCGGTCGTATCAATGCCGGGCTGAATGGCGGTCACAGCTGTCGCGACGGGTCGCAGCTCGTGGGCTGCACGCGCGATGGGCAGCAGAGTGACCACATACAGTCTCTCGTCTTCGCCCGGCCAAGGTGCGGTGGAGATCGTCAACTCGTAGATGCGCGGGGCGATTTCGATCTGTGTCTTGCGTCGACCGCTCAGTACCTGTTCCCACCAGCGTGCCGGCATACCGTCCAATGCCAACAGCTGCGAGGCGTCGCGCTGGCGGTCGATCTCCGCAAACAGGACACGCGCGGGCTTGTTGAACGCCACGATCAGGCCGCGCGAGTCGATGACGAGCACCGCCTGACCGCTCACGTCCAGTGCTGCATTGGCGATGAACTTCTCGGTGTGATCGCTGATGGTCACGAGCGCAAAGCGGCGGCCCTCGCGCGACAGAGGCTGCACATGAACTTCGGTGGCGTGCAGTCGATCGCCGGCATGGACGATGCAGTGGGGAAGCACTCCGCCCGCCGTCTGGGTCATCAGTTCCTGCACCATCTCCGGGTACGAGAAGCGGATCGATTCGAACAGCGGGTTGCCGTTGATCGTCCCGTTGTCCTGCCCGACGAGTTTCGCGGTGGCGCGGCTGCTCGTAACCACGGCGAGCGTGTCCACGTCGATCAGCAGCGCCGGCATCGGCAGCTGCTCGACTAATGCGCTCCAAAGTTGCTGGCTGCGCTCGGCCTCGGCCCGTGCGTTCTCGACCTGGCCATGCAATCTCTCGAAGATCGTGCCCAGATATTCCGATGCGACCGCACACGCGAGAATGAAGACCGCGTAGATCTCGAAGAGCGTCACGTAATACGCCGACGGCGCATAGAAACCCGCAAAGGGGCCGACCGTCGCGCGAGCCTGCGGGCTTACGACGCTGGCGAGCCATGCGCCTGACGTGTTGAGTCCGGGCAGATACCAGCTCAGCTCCGGCGCCTGGGCGAGCGACACCGCCATCGTGGTGACGAGCGCGACGACCGCCATGAGGTAGGGCTGCCAGCGTGAAAGAAAGATCGCGCCGACGACCGGCAATGCAAAGACCATCAGGAACGCGGGGTTTTGTAATCCGCCGGCCTGCAACCAGATGAATCCGACGACGAGCACGCCCGCGGCGTGCAGCAGACTGAGAAGCGAACGCCGTTGTGGCGCACGTCGGCCGATAACGCCCAGCGCACTGTGCAATCCGCCGAGCGCCAGCAAGCCGAGCGAGACCTGAATGAAGCGAATGTCGAACGCACCCGACAACCAGGGCAGGGCAGTTGCGAGCAGGATGGCAAAGATCGTGAGCAGCCAGGTGTCATCCAGCAGATGCACACGCGGATCGCTCCACGTGGGCGCCGGCATGATCTGAGTCGCCTGCGTTGTCATCGCGACACCATCGGCATGTTCGAAGGCTGGCCGTTGCGGTCGGCCACCACGAGACCGCGTGCATCGAAGTTGTTGCCCTCGAGAAATGGCTGCGAGCGGATATGCCGTCCGCCCGAATCGAAATCGACCGCTTTGTACGCGAGCCCGCGCGGGCGCAGCACCCGATTGTCGCGCAGCACCGGCGAGTCGCCGATCACATCGATGCCATTGAAGCGCGGCTCGATGATCGTGTTGTCGATCGCGGTGCTGGGACTCGTGCCGATCACGAACGCAAGACCATAGCCGCTGTTGTGGACCCGGTTGCTGCGCACGAGCGCGTCACCGGATCCTTTCACCATGATTCCGTACGCCGTAAGGCCATCGAGCTCGTTGTTCTCGATCACGGTGCCGCGCGCGTTCTCCGCGACGATCCCCATGCCGCCGCCGCGGCTGACGCGATTGCCACGCGCAGTGGCGCCTGAGCCCATGAGCTGCATGGCCATCTCGCTCGTATCGAGCAATTCGTTGCGCTCGAGCGTGAGCGCAACGTTTGCGGCAAGAATGCCGACGCGCTCCTTCGAGAAACGGTTCTCGCGCACGCTGAGCGCACTGCCGCCCGTCTCGGGCTCCGCGCGCACCGCCCAGATGCCGGCATCCCGGTGTGCGTTGAACTGGTTCTTGACGATCATGCTATTGCGGTTGGATCCCGCCACGCGCACTCCGACGCGATTGGCCGAGAAGCGATTGCCTTCGATGAGCGCGTCCTGCACGGTCTCGGCCATGTCGACCCCGATGTCGCACGCCTCCACGCGGGTGGACTGCATTCTGAAATGATCTGCGCGCAGGAGTACCGCTGCAGCCTTGCACTGGCGAATGCGCAGTCCTTCGATCGTTACGTTGGCCGCGGCAACATCGAACACCGGTCCGCCGGACAACGCAGTCGCATCGATCGCCGTGCCGTTCTCGATCGTCGATGACAGATGCAGACCTTCGGCGTTCAGAAGCGGGGGCAATGCGGTCGCAAGCGTCACCTCAGGAACGCGCAGCACGATGCGCGCCTCGCCATGCGCTGCGGCGGCGATGAAAAGCGCCTCGCGCAAGCTTCCCGGGCCGCGATCTTCGCCGCTCGTGACGCTGATGGCGGCACTGTCCTCAGACACGGCGGCGCTCTTCTCACGCGTCTGGTGCCAGAAGGCGAGCGCGACGAATGCTGCAAGCACGACGATCACAGCAGCCGAGATCGAGGTGCGGCGGCTAATCGCCATGATCGCCTCCCGCGGACTCCAGCACGAACACGGCATGCCAGGACTGATTCGCGGCAAAGCGTCCGAGCAACAGGTCGAGCGGCAGCGAACACGTTGTTACGGCGGCGAGCGCCGACAAGCCGAGCGGCTTGGGCCAACGTCGCAGGTGCGGCAGTACCCAGGTCTTGAATGGCGCGGGATCTACGCCCTGAATGTGTCGCACGCGCAGTCCGTTCTCGGCGAAGAGCCGCAGGTACTCCCCACGCTCGCGAGCCTGGAAGACGCTGGTATTGCACCGTTGCGCCAGGCGCTGCGGCGCGGCCTCCAGCAGCACCATGCGTCCGCGCGGTTCAAGATGCTGCGCCAGGCGGGCGATCGCGCAGCGCAGTAGCGCCGGCTCAAGCATGTGCTGCAGCACCGTGACGCCGAGAATCAGATCGAAGCGGCCTTCCGCCTGCAGATGAGCCAGATCCTGAATCATGAACCGACATCGCGAGGCGACTTTCTCGACGAACGCTCTGCGCCGCGCCTCGAAAATCATGGTCGGACTGAGATCGACGCCGGTCACCTGTGCGCCCCGGTGCGCCAGCAACGTGCTCCAACGCCCAACGCCGCATCCCACATCGAGCACGCGCGTACCGGGCGTTACCCGGATCCAGGGTTGCAACGCTCGCTGCTGCGTCCAGTGAATCATCCGGTTGTAGAAACGGGGCATCCCGTACGAACACACGGCTGCGAGTCCATCGCCTTCGCTCGCAAAGCGACGCGCGCGGTCTTCCCAATAGGCACTCGGTACATAGCGATCGGGGGCAGGCACACCACGCACGCTCACGAGGCCCTCCGTATCAGCTCGGTTTTCTCCTCGAGCGGCAATGCAGTGCTCGCGCTCGGAATCGGCTCGTAGTGGTCGTGAAAGACGCGACGCCCTCGCAGCTTCACGCTCACCCAGTTCAGATAACCGACCGTCATCGGCGCGATGTGCGTGATGGCGTAGAACAAATACAGCGGCACGATCGGCGCGACGTAACCGCGCTCCTGCTTCGGTACGATCGTGAAGAGTGCGAACACTCCGAGCGCAAGATAGCTGCCGATGGCTGCGATGAAATACGCAGGATTCACGAGCGAGCTGCGCGGGATGAAGCTGGACAGGAACAGATTGTCCAAGCCGCTTGCGAAGCTGAGCACCAGCAGGCCGGCACTTACGATCTTCAACGGATGAAGCACCAGCGACAGGCCGCCGAGATAGATGATGAAGTGATAGAACGCGAAGGGCGTGCGCCGGGCGATCTGCCAGAGCATGCCGAAACGTTCCGTGTAAACCTTCACGAGGCCGTAGTACCAGCCCACGCGCTGAGAGAACCAGCGCGGCACCGTGCCGGGCCCTTCCGTGCTCACGACCATGCGTCCGTCGTAGTAGATGCGCTCGCCGTGACTCAGGATGATGAGCGCGTTCTCCAGATCCTCTGCATAGACCGAATGGGAGTGCTCTGCGAGCGCACGCTCCAGTGCATCGCGTCGATAACAGGACACGCCGGAGGTAATGCTGTAGTCGGCCAGGCTTTCGCGACCGATGCGAAAGGCGAGCGCATATTCGAAAGCCTGAAAGCGTGCGAGAAAACCGTCCGGCTCGATCATCACCCGCGGACAGACGGCCGCTGCGCCCGATTGCTGAAAATCGCGAATGAACCGTTCGAAGTCGATGCGACTGCCGCCATCGCGTCCGCGAATACGAATGTCGGGATCGACGACGAGTAGCGTCTCGATGTGTGCCGGCACGCGTTCGAGGAGCCTGCGAATCGCGGCCGGCTTGCGGCGATTCACACCATCGTCGAAGCAACGCCATCCCGCCTGGCGCAGCCGCAGTACCGTCTCGTCGGTCGAGCCGTCGCTGATCAGCCAGACGCGATCGCGATAGGGTGCGAAGGCATCGATGAACTCATCGAGCAAGGGCTCGAGGTTGTAGATCGAAGCGATGATGGCGTACGGACGGACCGGCACCACATTCTTCGCATCGGGGGCCAGCGCAGACGGGATATCGATCGACAGATGACGGTTGTCTTCGCTGGGTGCCGTCGCGATGTGTCGGCGTCGCACATGCAGACGCAGCAGAAAATCCAGGGCATCCGTATAGACGATCAGGTTCGCAAGCCCATAGATCAGCAACGAGAAGCTTGCCGTCTGCAACCTGGCCGCCGACAGAGCAATCCAGCCCACGAGCAGTGCACACACGCCGAGTGGAGCGATCAGGCTCCATGGCGTGCGCGCGCTCATGCCTCGATCGCGACGCGAGCCTGCGTCGCTCTCCGCAATCGCGGCAGGCGTGCCGTCAGCGCGGCGCGAATCTCTGCCTCCGGAGCAATCTCGATGCCGCGCCGGGCGAGTAACGGTATCGCAGCGAGAATCCACAGTAACGAACGAATGCGCGAAGGCATGTGCTGCGAGTGTTGATGCTGTGCCTCGAGCAGTTGCTCGAACGTGCGTTCGAGCTCCAGGATGAAGTCACGAACCGCCGGGTCGATCGGAAGAATCTTGGCCGGCTGCTCCCATTCGATCTGCGTGCCGGCTACGTGGCGGTGCGCGAACTGCGTATGCGCATGCAACTCGGGATCGCGTGCGAATGCCGCGCCTGCAAATGGAATCACATAGGGATACATGCCGATCTCGCAGCCGCGTTCGAGCCAGTGGTACGCCTCGCGCAGCGTCTCGGCGACGTCGGCCAGCGTCGCGCGCGGCGAGCTCAGGATCAGATCGAGAAACGGCGTGATGCCACACGCCAGCGTGTGCTCGAGCATCGGAGCGATATGACGATGAATCTGACCTTTGTTGAACTCATCGAGCACGTTGCGCGAGAAATTCTCGATGCCGAAGCCGAGCACGCGGAATCCGGCGCGACGCAGCGCAACCAGACGCTCGGGCGTCATGGCATCGATCCGATTGGTGCTGATGAATTGCAGTTCGCTCGGAAGCGAACCGCTCTGTTTGGCACGCACGATGGCATCGCACAAAGGCAGCACGCGACGATCCTTGGTGAATACGAAAATGTCGTCCTGGAAGATGATCGTGCGGATTTGCGGATGCGCCGCTACGATCCGATGGATCATGTGCAGACATTCCTCGGTATCGAGTCGTGCGATGGCGGCCACGCTGCCTTGCGATTCATGCAGAAAGTTGGTCGATGAGCAGAAGGTGCAGCCCATCGGGCAGTAGTTGAGGGTGATCAAACGCGCTGAGCGAATTTCGGCAAGGCTGGCCTCACGGGCAGCTTTCGTGGGTAATGCCCCCACTTGATAGGCCGCCTCCAGACGATCCCAGTAGGCCTCGTACGGCATCTGTTCGTACGGCGTGGCGTAGATCGCATCACGCAGCTGTTCGCGAGTGAGGGCAGGCTGCGGCAGACGCAGCACGCGGCCATCGTGCGTTCGTTCTGCCGTGCCACGAATCCCGCCCGTCACTTGCCGCAAGCGGAGCCGGTCGGCGAGCTCCAGCAGTGGTAGCTCTCCCTCGCCGAGCACCACGCGATCGAAAGGGCCGAGCTCGAACATGAGCTCGGGATTGAACGTCGCTTCCATCCCACCCGCCACGATCAGCGCGTCCGGCACGTATCGTCGTGCCAGATGCGCGAGCTCGAGATCGAAGCGCAGTGTCATGCCGGTCGTGGAGATCCCGATCACGTCCCAGTGCTGCGAAGTCAGCAGAGCCTCGAAGGCGCGCGCAGGGTTGCTGCCGCAACAGTTGGGATCGAACACTTGCGCGTCGAAGCCATGAGAGCGCAGTACGCCAGCCAGCCGCCACACTCCAAGCGGGGGTGCCAGGAACGTGTACTCCCCACAATTCGGATCATAGGGGCCCACCAACAGGAACCTGGGCAAGCGCTTCTCCCTGGCAGCCGGACATGGCTGTGCGTCGGCAGTAACGCACTTTGTGAAAGCCAGTTCCGCCGCGAGCATGCGAAGCGCGTGAAGTGCCAGGCCGATCGACAGAACCCTGCAAATATTGCAAGCACAGCATTCCCTAAACGATCGCGACCTGTACGCACATGCGTGCATTCACGTGTATGGCCGCATTGCTCAACGTCGCGGGAATCTGAACAATGTGCACATGAGCGACATGTCCGCATTGCTGCTTTCTCGCATACAGTTCGGCTTCGTCGTCAGTTTTCACATCATTTTTCCCGCGTTCACGATCGGTCTGGCGAGCTGGCTCGCATTCCTCGCGGGGGTGTACCTGAAAACGAAACGCACGCTTTGGCGCGAGCTGTACCTGTTCTGGCTGCGCATCTTTGCCGTGTCGTTTGCCCTCGGCGTAGTTTCCGGCATCGTCATGAGCTTTCAGTTCGGAACGAACTGGGCAGAGTTGTCTGCGCGTGCCGGCAACATTCTCGGGCCGCTACTGGCCTATGAAGTGCTCACCGCATTCTTTCTGGAGGCCACGTTCCTGGGCGTGATGCTCTTCGGCTGGCGAAGGATCTCGCCAGGCATGCATTTCTTTGCGACCTGCATGGTCGCGCTCGGCACGTTGATTTCCACGTTCTGGATCATCTCGGCCAACAGCTGGATGCAGACGCCCGCAGGTTACGAGATCGTCAACGGCATCTACGAGCCGCGCAGCTGGTGGGAAGCCATCTTCAACCCGTCCTTCCCCATTCGCCTCGTACACATGGTGCTGGCGGCCTACATCACGACCTGTTTCGTGATTGGCGGAATCAGTGCGGGCTATCTGCTGCGCAACCGTCACCGCGAAGGCGCAGTGCTCATGTTGAAGCTCGCGATCGCGTTTGCCGCCATTTCAGTTCCGATCCAGATGGTCATCGGCGATCTGCACGGGCTGAAAGTCTACGAGTATCAGCCGGTAAAGCTTGCCGCCATCGAAGCGATCTGGGAGACGGAGCGCGGCGCACCATTGCTGTTGTTCGCGGTGCCGAACTCGAAAGAGGAGCGCAACGAGTTAGCGGTCGGCATCCCGCGACTGGGGAGTCTCATCATTACCCACGATCTGGATGGTGAGATCAAAGGCCTGAAGGAGGTGCCGCCCGATGATCGTCCGCCGGTAGCGCCCGTGTTCTACGCGTTTCGCGTGATGGTCGGGGTCGGCATCCTCATGCTCGCACTCGTGATTGTCTCAGCCATTCAATGGTGGCGAGGCCGGCTCACCGAATCGCGAGGGCTTCTGCAGGGATGGCGGTGGATGACGCTCGCCGGATTCGTCGCGGTACTCGCAGGCTGGTATACGACGGAGATCGGCCGGCAGCCGTATGTCATCTACGGGCAAATGCGCACTGCGGATGCACTCAGTGCCGTGAGCGCCGGCAGCGTTGCCACATCGCTGGCCGTGTTCGCGACCGTCTATCTGTTCATTTTCATCGCCGGCATCTATTACCTGCTGAAGCTCATCCGCAGAGGGCCGCAGCCGGTCGATGAGTCGCTGCGACACCCCGAGGACAAGACGCCGATGCGGCCGTTGTCGGTGCCGGAGGAGCCGGTCGGCTGATGAAAGTGCTCGCAGTCTCGCAGATGTACGCGCACGCAAAGAAAGGTCTCTGACGCATGGAACCCATCCTGCCCGTCGTCTGGTTCGCCATCATCGGCTTCGGTGTCTTCATGTACGTGCTGATGGATGGTTTCGTCCTTGGCATCGGGATTCTCTCGCTCCTCGTCGATGACGACGATCAGATCGATCACATGATGAACACGGCTGCGCCGATCTGGGACGGCAACGAGACGTGGCTGGTGCTTGGCGGCGCGGGATTATTGGCGGCGTTTCCGCCGGCTTACGCGATCATGCTGTCTGGGCTCTATCTGCCTGTGCTGCTGATGCTGATCGCGCTGGTCCTGCGCGGCGTGTCGTTCGAATTCCGATTCAAGGCCCATACCTCGAAGAAGCTCTGGGGCACATGTTTCACGATCGGTTCGATCGCTGCTGCATTCGCCCAGGGCGTGATGCTCGGTGCCATCGTGGAAGGGCTGCCGCTCGAGAACGGTAAGTATCTGGGTGGACCGTTCGACTGGTTCGGGCCGTTTCCGATGCTGACTGGCGTCGCGCTCATCTTCGGCTATGCCTTGCTCGGCAGCACCTGGCTCATTCTGAAAACGGAAGGGACGATGCAGTCGATGGCGTTTCTCGTGACTCGACCCCTCGTTCTGATCGTGATCGCGTTCATGGGGCTGGTCAGTGCCTGGTTACCGTATCTGAACACGCACATCATGAGCCGATGGTTCGAGACGGGTCATTTCAAGTATCTGTTTCCGGTGCCATTGATCACGCTGATCAATGCCGCGCTGCTATGGAGGGCCGTCAAGCGCAGAAGCGACGGGTGGCCATTCGCGCTGGCGATCGCGTTCTTCGCGCTCGGTTTCGTGGGCCTCGTCATTGGTGTGTGGCCGAACATCCTGCCACCCGATCTGAGTATCTGGGATGCGGCAGCAACGCCGAAGGCACAGCAGTTCGTGCTCGTGGGCACGTTGATCATGCTTCCCGCCATTCTCGGCTACACCTGGTGGTCGTACTCGGTCTTCCGCGGCAAGATCGTCGCAGACGCGGGCTACCATCATTGAGCGCATGGCCCGCGCGCGCGTCGGATTGATCTCGGATACGCACGGTCTGCTGCGACCGGAAGCGCTCGCATTCCTGCGAGGCGCCAATCAGATCATTCACGCAGGCGATATCGGCGATGCGGAGCTTCTCGATCGACTCGCGGCGATCGCGCCCGTGACGGTCGTGCGTGGCAACAACGACACTGAGTCATGGGCCGAGCACATTCCGTTGACACAGAGGCTCGTGGTCGCGGACGTGCACATTCTGGTCGTCCATGATCTGAAGACGCTGTCGGCGGTACCGCTCCAGGTTCGCGTGGTCGTGTCCGGTCATTCGCACAAGCCGCTGATCGAGCGACGTGGCGACGTGCTGTTCGTCAATCCGGGCAGTGCGGGGCGTCGGCGCTTCAAACTGCCGATCGCTGAACTCATCATCGATTCGGGCCAGATCGAGCCGCGGATTCACGAGCTCGAGTGAGCATTAAGCATTGCGCGGCAACTCCGGCGTCGGCGTGCGCCGTGTGCGTGAAGACGATCGCTCCTGGCGAACGTGCACACCCAGTTTCCTCGCTAGATTCTGAGCATCGACCGGTGCTCGCAGCTTGATATCCGTGTTATCGAAGTAGCAGAAGACATCGCGCGGCGCAGACGAGGCGGGCGGACTTGCGATCACCTTGTCTGCATCCGCCGGTTCAGATCCCGAATGCCATGCGCGAATCCGTTCGGCCCATCGCGCCAATGCGCGGTCGCTGTAGCCGCTTGCATAGAGCTTCTTGTCCCCGTGCAGCCGCAAATACATGAACGGTGCAGTCACGTCCTGGAGCATGAGCCACTTCTTCGCCGTCTCGGCAACGACGAGCGCAATGCCATGCTCGCGCAAGAGTTCGATGAACAGCGGATCACGAAAGCTTTCGTGGCGGATCTCCACGGCATGCCGCAGCGGATGCACGGCATCGATCGCAAGGCGTGCACGTCCCTTCAATCGGTAGTCGCGACGTCGCGCCAGGCGCAATGCTTCATCCGTGTCGCGCGGTAGTAGCGCGAAGAACGCTGCGAATTTTTCCGCGTTGAAGTGAAACTGCGGCGGAAACTGCCAGAGGATAGGTCCGAATTTCTCGCGAAGATTGAACACCCCTGACGCGAAGAAGTTCGCGAGCGGCGTCTCCACATCGCGCAGGCGCTTCATGTGAGTAATAAAGCGTGGCCCCTTCACGGCGAAGACGAAATCTTCGGGTGTCTCGTCGTACCAGCGCGCAAAGAACTCCGGACGCTGCAGCGAATAGAACGAACCGTTGATCTCGATCGTGGAGAGGGCACGTGAGGCGTACGTGAGCTCCAATCGCTGCGGCAGATCCTGGGGATAGAAGACACCGCGCCACGGTGTGTAGCGCCAGCCCGAGATGCCGATGCGGATCGCGGCCATGGCTTAGCGTCCGATGACCTGGAGCGCCGCGCGTTTGCCGCTCTCGAGTGCACCGCCGACGGCCGCAGCTTCGCCTTGGGTGTCTGCTGCTTCGCCGGCGAAAAAGAGAGTGTCGTCGATCGGGCGGGCGAGCCTGGCACGAGCGGAGCGCCCGTTCGCGAGCACGTAGCTATAGGCACCGCAGGCCAACGGATCGCGTTGCCAATCGTGATAGGCAAAGCCTTCGAGATCAGCGCGATAGTTCACACGCGGTCCGAAGAGCGTTCGCAACGCGTTCAGCGCGTGTTCGAGGATCTCGTTACGAGTGCTGCCCTCGAGTCGCAACGCGTTCGGACCTGCGGCCCAGGCCACGAGCACCGGGCTGCGCACCGGCAGAGATGTCCAGAAAGTCGGAAACGCGGCCTTGGGTGCGTGGAAGAAGGCAACGTCGTTGAACTTGCCATCCGCGATCTCTTCCCAGAACGCGTGTGCGAATCTGAGCATCACCTTGATCACGGGGCCGACTGCGAGATGTGCGAATGCTGCAGCTTTCTGACGAAGCGGAGGATCGAAACGCACTGCATGCGGCGATCCTGAAGGCAGCTGCAATACGCCTAGCGGAAGCGCGATGATCGCGCGGCGTGCCTGGATGCGGATGGGCTCGCCGTACTGCAGCGCCTCGAGCTCCACGGCGCCGCGCTTCCATGCGATCTGTCGCACGAGCGTGCCCAAACGCAGATGCACGCGGTCCGGCTTGAAGGCCTTCTGTATCGCGCGGATCAGCGAGTCGTACCCTTGCAGCGGGCGGAAGGTCGGCGCATCGGCTGCAGCGGCGCCGCTCCATTCCTCGAGCACTTCGTAAGTGCTCACGCGCGTGGCATCGGCAGCGTCGAATCCCTCCACCAACATTCGCGCGAAGTCGCGTAACTGCGGTGTGAGCTGTCGTGTGTGTCGTGCAAGAAATTCCGCGAACGGGATATCCTGGCGCGGCTTGCCGATGCGCTCGAGCCGTTTGCGCATCGCTTCGAATACATCGTCGCCCCGCTGCAATCGCCCACGCTCCAGTGTGAAACGCTTCTGGGGGGCATCGATGGCCGCCAGGTTGGCTGCCTTCAACCAACCGAGCACCGACGGCGACTTGCCGTGAATGAATTCGGCCCCGAATTCGATGGGTACAGGCGTAACGCTGTCGTGGCCGGTGAAGATGCGCCCGCCGATGCGCTCACGCGCCTCGAGCACGGTAACCGCAACGTCATGCGATGACAGCTCCGCCGCCGCCGCCAAGCCCGCAGCACCGGCCCCAATGATGAGGGTGTCTGCTTCATTCGCGACTCGGCGTCTCGTCGGCATGCGACTGAAACCCACGAGCCGGTCAATTGGTTGCGTTCTGACCCGTCAGCAAGACAGAGGAAACTCTCCACGGGGCACGCGGGGGTCACGGGGCAGGAGCCAAAGATGTCTTGGGGCCCCGTGGACCCAGTGGACCCCGTGGATCTCTGGTCAGGACGCGAGAGCGGCGAAGCGCGCCAGATGATGGTCCGCGTCGCCCCAGGTCAGGTCGATGGCCGTCAAGCGTTTGAAGTAGTGGCTCACCAGCATTTCATCGGTCATGCCCATGCCGCCGTGCAGCTGGACGGCCTGCTGGGCGATGAAGCGTCCTGACTGGCCGATGACGACTTTTGCGGCGGCGAGTGCGCGACGTCGTTCGTCCATATCCGCGTCGATGCATTTGATTGCCGCCAGGTAGCTCATCGAGGTCGCTTGTTCGCCCTGAATGAACATGTCGGCCATGCGATGCTGCAGGACCTGAAACTTTGCGATGGGCTGTCCGAACTGCTTGCGCGAGCGGGTGTACTCGACGGTGGTCGCGAGCGTCGCTTTCATGATTCCGACGGCCTCGGCACACAGCGCGCTCATGCCGATGTGCTGTGCGGATTCGATGGCCGCGAACGCCTCTGTTCCGATCCGCGCAGAGTCATTCACACGCACGCCATTGAGGATCACGTCGGCGCAGGGCAGGCCATCGATGGCGCGATACCGTTTGAGTGTCACGCCGGATGCCTGCGGATCCACGCGAAACACAGCCACGCCTTGCGCATCGCTCTCTGTACCCGCGAGGCGCGCCGAAATCAGCAACTCATCTGCAGACGGAGCGTGCACGACGACGGCCTTATGCCCATCGAGCACGTATCCATCGCCCTCTTTGCGAGCCCGTGTGACGACGCGCTGCACTCTGCCGCGCGATGCCGGCTCCTCGTGAGCGAAAACGACGATGCGTTCACCCGATGCGATCGCGGGGAACAGATCTTCAGATGCCTTCGGATCGTTCAACGCCGTGAGCAGCGCAGGCACGACGACGGCCGATGCGAGGAACGGCTCGAGGACCAGTGCTTCGCCGAGCGCATTCATCACAAGCATGGTTTCCACAGGTCCCGCACCCAGTCCTCCGTACTGCTCGGGAACGTTGAGTGCAGTGAGCCCGAGTCCTGCAAGCTCGCTCCAGACCTCGCGACTCCATCCCGCATTGGACTTCAGGATTTCGCGCCGCGCTTCGAAGCTGTAGCTCTCGCGTACAAAACGCCTCACAGTGTCTGCAAGCAGCTGTTGTTCGTCGGTGAAGTTGAAGTCCATATTTGTTACTCAGGATTGACGAGATGAAGATCTCCACGGGGTCCACGGGGACGAGAGGTACCGGACTTGAACAGTGGTTAGCCGCTCTGGCCCCGTGATCCCTGTGTTCCCCGTGGAAACTCTCTGTTTTGCTCAAAGCCCCAGGATCATCTGCGAAATAATGTTTCGCTGGATCTCGTTCGAGCCGCCGTAGATCGTGACCTTGCGCAGGTTGCAGTAGGTGCTCGAAAGGCCCTGCGCATAGTCAGGCCCAGGGACGTGCTCGACATCGCAGTCGTTCGATTCGCGGACGAAGGGCAGGGCGTACGGGCCGACCGCGTACATCATGAGCTCGCTGATGGCCTGCTGAATCTCGGTGCCTTTGATCTTGAGGATCGAGGCTTCAGGTCCTGGCGCGCGCTTCTCGGATTCTGCGGAAAGTGCGCGCAGGTTCGTGATCTCGAGTGCCATGAGATCGATCTCGACTTGCGCCACGCGTGCGGCGAACAGCGGGTCCTGCAGCAGGGAGCGGCCGTTGTTCATCTCCTTAGCGGCAATGTCCTTGAGCCTGCGCAGTTCGCGCTTCGAAGCGCCGACGCCTGCGATGTTGGTGCGCTCGTGTCCGAGCAGAAACTTGGCGTAGGTCCAGCCGCGATTTTCTTCGCCGACGCGGTTCTCGACCGGTACGCGCACGTTCTCGAACCACACTTCGTTCACTTCATGTGCGCCGTCGAGCGTGATGATCGGTCGCACGGTGATGCCGGGGGACTTCATGTCGATCAGCAGGAACGAGATGCCTTGCTGCTGCTTGGGTGCGTCCGGATCCGTGCGCACGAGGCAGAAGATCCAGTCGGCGTACTGGCCGAGTGTGTTCCAGGTCTTCTGTCCGTTGACGATGTAGTGCTCGCCTTCCGCATCGACTTTGCGTTCCGCACGCGTCTTCAGCGAAGCGAGGTCCGAGCCTGCACCCGGTTCGGAATACCCCTGACACCACCAGTCTTCGCCGCTCAGGATGCGGGGCAGAAAGCGCTGCTGTTGTTCGCGGGTGCCGAACGCCATGATCACCGGCGCCACCATCTTCAAGCCGAATGGAATCGAGCGCGGCGCACCGGCAGCGGCAGATTCCTCTTCGAAGATGTGCAGCTGGACCGGACTCCAGTCAGTACCGCCGAATTCCTTCGGCCATGTCGGCGCGCCCCAACCTTGCTCGAAAAGAATGCGTTGCCAGCGCGTGTAATCCTCAGCGCGCAGTCCGCGGCCCGAATGGATGCGCTCGCTGATGTCGGAGGGCAGCCTGGCCTTCAGGAACGCGCGGACTTCATCGCGGAAGGCCAGTTCGTCGGGAGTGAAATTCAGATCCATTGGAATACTAGGCCCGCATTGTGGAATTTAAGTTTTCGATGCAGACGGGATCATAGGGAGGCATCGGTTGCGGATGCAACGATAACTTACGCCGCCATTGAACAAACACAGTTCACTGGCTCGCACAGTTGGTTTCTTCCGAGTCTCTGTGATAGCTTCCACCGCAGAATCGCAAACCGCATTGTGGAACGTATTGGGCGGGAGCGAAGGACTCGGGGAGGGCTTTGCGGATGCCTAACAACAAGCATTTCGAGTTCTGGCCGCGAGGCGTGCCGCGCGATCTTAACGTACCGGCCACGCACCTCTTTTATAACGTCGAAGTCTCGGCGACGCGCTATCCGGACAAGCCATTCATCATCTACTACGACTCACCGCTGAGCTTCAGCGCATTCCGCGATCAGGTGGAGACTCTCGCTGGCGTGCTGCAGCAGCGCGGGGTGCGCAAGGGCGATCGCGTGTTGCTGGTGATGCAGAACAGTCCGCAGTTCGCGATCGCGTACTACGCGGTGATTCGCGCCGATGCGATCGTCGTTCCCGTCAGTCCCATGAGCGTTACCGCCGAGCTCGAGCATTACATCGGCGACTCCGGCGCGCGCATCGCGCTCATCGCGCAGGAGATCTATCCGCAGCTTCGCCCGCTCCTCGGTGAATTGATCGATCACGCGATCGTTGCCGCCTATTCGGACTACGCGACGCAGCCCACGACGCTGCGCGTGCCGGAGGCCGTTTCCGCGCCGCGAGCAACGTTCGACGATTCGCGAGTCGAACTCTGGAGCGATGCGATGCAATCCGCCGCGCGGCCCACACCGATGACGAGCGGCCCGAACGATCTGTGCGTGATCCCCTATAGCTCGGGAACCACCGGCCGACCCAAGGGCTGCATGCTCACGCACGCGAATGTCATGCACACGCTCGTTTCCAACCGCATCTGGTTCGGCGCGAGCCCGCACACCACTCAGCTATGTGTGCTGCCGTTCTTTCATGTCACCAGCATGCAAGGCGGCCTGAATGGCCCGGTGTACGACGGCAGCACGGTCATTCTGATGTGTCGCTGGGATCGCGAGACCGCCGCGGAGCTGATCCAGCGTTATCGACCGGTGTCCTGGACGGCGATCGCCACGATGGTCATCGACTTTCTCGCGAATCCGCGCTTGAGCGAATACGACCTCTCATCGCTCGTACAGGTGAATGGGGGCGGGGCAGCCATGCCGGCCGCGGTCGGCGAGCGGCTGCAACAGATGACTGGCGCACCCTACGTCGAGGGCTACGGTCTGACCGAAACCATTGCGCCGACGCACATCAATCCTCTGGATCGGCCCAAGCGGCAATGCCTGGGCGTGCCTATCTTCAATACTGATTCGCGGATCGTCGATCCGGATACGCTCACCGAGTTGCCGGCGAATTCAGTGGGCGAGATCGTGACGAGCGGTCCTCAGGTGTTCCAGGGTTATTGGCGCAACGAAGAGGCAACGCGCGGCGCGTTCATCGAAATCGACGGCAAGCGTTTCTTTCGCACGGGCGATCTGGGCTACGTCGATGACGAGGGCTACTTTTTCCTGGTCGATCGCCTGAAACGAATGATCAATGCGTCCGGATTCAAGGTCTGGCCGGCGGAGGTCGAGGCCCAGATGTACCGGCATCCGGCGATTCAGGAAGCCTGTGTGATCGCAGCCCGCGATGCACATCGCGGCGAAACGGTGAAGGCCCTGGTCGTGCTGCGCGCGACCCACAAGGGCAGTCTCACCGAGCAGGACATCATCGACTGGACCCGGCAGCAGATGGCTGCCTACAAACATCCGCGGATCGTGCAATTCGTCGATTCGTTACCGAAATCGGCCACCGGCAAGGTGCAATGGCGCTTGCTGCAGGAAGCCGAGTTCGCGGGCAACTGATTCGTTACTACTCATCACATTCAAGACTCAACCTAATGGCCACTCAACCCACAGATCTCCGAACGCAGCCGAATCCCGAATCCGCTGCGCCGCGCAGCAAGCAGGATCGCCACTTCGTGACTGCACTCTCGCGCGGCCTGGACGTGCTGTCCTGTTTTCGCAGCGGCAGCCGTCTGCTCGGCAATCAGGACATCGCAGAACGATGCCGCCTGCCCAAGTCCACCGTCTCGCGACTGACCTACACGCTCACGAAGCTCGGCTATCTCCACTATGTGAAGGAGTCGGGTAAATATCGCCTCGGCACGGCGACATTGGCGCTCGGCAGCGCGGTGCTGGGCCGATTCGAGGTACGTGATCTCGCGCGCCCGTTGATGCAGGAGCTTGCGGATGCGACCGGGACGTCCGTTTCGCTGGGCGCCCGGCAGCGGCTCAGCATGGTGTACGTGGAAGTGTGCAAGGGAAATGCAGTGTTATCGCTCAATAGCGAAGTCGGCATGCGTCTGCCGCTGGCGACATCGGCGATCGGTCGCGCCTATCTGGCGGTCTGCGCGGACAACGAGCGTGCGGATCTTCTGGAGCAGATTCGCGAGCTCGATCACCTGGCATGGCCGGGAATCAAGCAGGGAATCGACAAGTCGCTGGCAATGTGGACGGAATCCGGCGTCTGCGGCTCGTTCGGTGACTGGCAGCCGGATGTGAACGGCATCGCCTGCGGATTCCGGCCAGGCAACGGACTTCCGCCCATGGCAATCAACTGCGGCGCCCCCGCATTCAAGGTGTCCGAGGACTATCTGATGAATGAAGTGCGCCCCAAGCTCGTCGAGATGGTCCGGCGCATCGAAGAGGGACTCGGGCAGGCGCGCTGATGGACTGACTGCGCGATCTGCGGATACAAGAGGCGCTTGACCCTCACGATCGAGGGTCGCAACCACTACGCCGGCCATTGAAAACGCGGCGGGTGTGATCCATTCAACAACTCCTGAGTCTCTGCGATTCTCATCGGTGAGCGCCTTCGGCTAGACTACCGCTCCTTTTTATCGACCTTTCCCAGTGCTGGTCTTGAGTTATCCAGCTTTCTTCTCCAGTCCGAATAGGAACTTGCGAGCGCAATGAGCGACTCTAAGAGCGATGCCGGGCGAGCCAAGCTCGACCTTTCGCCGTTCTCGGCTGTGCCGGGTGCGGAAAATGCCCCTTATATTGAATCCCTTTTCGAGCAGTACCTGGCTGATGCCAATTCGGTAGATCCGAAGTGGCGGCAGTATTTTGCAGGGCTGGCCGCGACCACCGATCAGGCCCATGGCCCGATCCGGGAGGCGCTGGCGAAACGCGCCTGGGACATTCGCCCGGGTGCAGCAAGCGCCGAGGCGGTGTCGGCCGATGCTGGCGTCAAGCAGGGCGCCGCTGCGCGACTCGCGCAGGTGTACGCGAATCGCGGTCACCTGATTGCCGACATCGATCCGCTGGGCCTGATGAAGCGCCCGGTGCCCGAAGTCCTGCAGCTGGGGCATTTCGGGCTGAGCGATGCCGATCTGGACACCGAGTTCTATACGGGCAGCCGAACGCAGTCGATTCCAAAGCGCATGAAGCTGCGCGAGATGGTCTCGCAGTTGCGTCAGATCTATTGCGGCACGATCGGCGCCGAGTTCGCTCATATGTCGAACTCCGCCGAACGCTTGTGGCTGCAGGACCGCTTCCAGTCCGGTCGGATCAATCAGCGTTTCAGCGCCGAGGACCGCAAGGAATGTCTGCGCGATCTGACGGCCGGCGAAGGACTCGAGCTGTACTTTGCGACAAGGTATCCGGCCCAGAAGCGCTTCTCGCTCGAAGGCGGTGAAACCCTGATTCCGCTGCTGAACGATCTGATCCAGCAGGGCGGCCAGGCCGGACTCGAGGAGATGGTCATCGGCATGGCCCATCGCGGCCGTCTCAACGTGCTGGTGAACGTCGTCGGCAAATCGCCGCAGGTCATGTTCTCCGAATTCGAAGGCACGTACGACACGAACCATATGCAGGGTTCGGGCGACGTGAAGTATCACAAGGGATTCTCGACCGACATCCGCACGCCTGCGGGCAATGTGCACGTCGCGCTCGCGTTCAATCCATCGCACCTCGAAGTCGTCAATCCCGTCGTCGAAGGCTCGGTGCGCTCGCGCCAGCAGCGTCGCAACGACACCAAGGGCGACAAGGTCATGCCCGTGCTGATTCATGGCGATGCGGCTTTCGCAGGCCAGGGCGTCGTCATGGAGACGCTGCAGCTGTCGCAGGCACGCGGCTTCTACACCGGCGGCACGGTGCACGTGATCATCAACAATCAGGTTGGCTTCACGATTTCGAAGCCCGAGGATTCGCGCTCGACGCTGTATTGCTCGGATGTCGCGAAGATCATCGAGGCGCCGATCTTCCACGTGAACGGCGACGATCCCGAAGCGGTGCTGTTCGTCACGCGTCTCGCACTCGAATACCGCATGACGTTCCACAAGGACGTCGTGATCGATCTGGTGTGCTATCGCCGCCGCGGTCACAACGAAGCGGACGAGCCGGCGGCCACGCAGCCGATCATGTACCAGCAGATTCGCCAGCAGCCGACGACCCGTCAGAAGTACGCCGAGAAGCTGGTCGCGGAGAACGTGATCACGATGGCCGAAGCCGACGCCATGGTGGAGGCTTATCGCCGCACGCTCGATGAGGGCAAGTCCGCGACGCGCAACGCGCTCGGCATGATCGGCAACAAGCACACCGTCGACTGGACCAAGTACCAGCATGCCGATTGGACGCAGACGGTGACGACCGGCGTGCGCATCGAAAAGCTGCGCGAGCTCGGCGAGAAGCTCACCTCGTTCCCGGCGAACTTCACGCTGCATCGGCAGGTTTCGAACATCATCCAGACCCGCGAGAAGATGACAGCCGGGCAGGCTCCGCTCGACTGGGGCTTCGCCGAGACGCTCGCCTACGCGACGCTGCTCACGGAAGGCTATGAAGTGCGTATCACCGGCCAGGACAGCGGCCGCGGTACGTTCTTCCATCGTCATGCAGTGCTGCACGATCAGAACAGCGGCGAAAGCTATGTGCCGCTCGAACATCTCGCGCCGAGTCAGCCGCGCTTTACAGTGATCGATTCGCTGCTTTCCGAAGAGGCCGTGATGGGCTTCGAATACGGCTTCTCGACGACCGAACCGAACTGCCTGACGATCTGGGAAGGTCAGTTCGGCGATTTCGCGAACGGTGCGCAGGTCATCATCGATCAGTTCATCAGCTCAGGCGAAGCGAAGTGGGGTCGTCTGTGCGGACTCACGTTGTTCCTGCCACATGGCTATGAAGGGCAGGGTCCGGAGCATTCCTCCGCACGCCTGGAGCGCTTCCTGCAACTCTGCGCCGAGCAGAACATGCAGGTCGTCGTGCCTTCGACACCGGCGCAGATGTTCCACATGCTGCGTCGACAGATGATGCAGCCGTTCCGCAAGCCGCTCATCGTGATGACGCCGAAGAGCCTGCTGCGTCACAAGTTGTCAGTGTCCTCGCTCGAGGATCTGACCCGTGGCCACTTCTTCAACATCATCGACGAAGTCGACGACATTCAGGCCGCGAAGGTCACCCGTGTGGTGTTCTGCTCGGGCAAGGTCTATTTCGATCTGCTCGATTCGCGTCGCTCGGATGCCATCCACAATGTCGCGCTCGTGCGTATCGAGCAGCTCTATCCGTTCCCCGCCGAGGAGTACGCCGCGATCCTCCGCAAGTACTCGAACGCCCGTGAGGTCGTGTGGTGTCAGGAGGAGCCCCAGAATCAGGGCGCCTGGTATCAAATCCGGCATCGCCTGCAGGAAGGCCTCTCGCCCGATCATCAGTTGCTCTACGCAGGTCGTGCTCCGGCAGCGGCGCCAGCGACCGGCATCTTCAAGATGCACGTCGAGCAGCAGCAAGGACTCGTGGACGCAGCGTTGCGTTCGACCAGCACCGAAGAATCCATGCGGCAGACCACACGTCTGAAGGCAGCCGCTAACAGGAAGAACTAGATCAATGAGTATTGAAGTCAAGGTTCCGCAGCTTCCCGAATCCGTCACCGATGCGACGCTGGTCAACTGGCACAAGAAGCCGGGCGATACGGTCAGTCGCGATGAAAACCTGGTCGATCTGGAAACCGATAAGGTCGTGCTCGAAGTGCCTGCGCCTTCCGCAGGCGTATTGAAGGAAATCAAAGTCGAGAACGGCACCACGGTGACGGCCGGTCAGCTGCTTGCAATTCTGGAAGCGGTCGAAGGCGGCGCAGCGGCTGCGAAGAGCGCGCCAGCTGCCGAAACGAAATCAGCGCCCGCGCCTGAAGCAGCCAAGCCAGCCGCCGCAGCGGCGACCGGCGGCAAGCTCGCGCCTTCGGCGAAACGTCTCGTCGAGGAGAACAAGCTCGATCCCTCGCAGATCGCCGGCAGCGGCCGCGACGGTCGAGTGAGCAAGAGCGATGTGATTCAGCACATGGCGAAGCCCGCAGCGGCACCTGCAAAGGCGCCCGCCGTGCAACTGCCCACAGCGGTGGGCTCGCGTAATGAGCAGCGTGTGCCGATGACGCGTCTGCGTGCGCGTATCGCAGAGCGCCTGCTGCAAGCGCAGTCGACGGCGGCCATGCTCACGACGTTCAACGAGGTGGATCTCACCGAAGTGAATGCGATCCGTGCGCGCTACAAGGACAAGTTCGAAAAGACGCACGGCGTAAAGCTCGGCTTCTCGTCGTTCTTCATCAAGGCGGCGATCGAAGCGCTGCGCAAGTTCCCGGCGGTCAATGCCTCGATCGACGGCAACGACATCGTGTATCACGAGTTCTATGACATCGGCGTGGCCGTCTCGACCGAGCGTGGTCTGATGGTTCCCGTCATTCGCAATGCCGAGGCGCTCAACTTCGCGGACATCGAAAAGGCCGTGGGTGCGTATGCCGTCAAGGCACGCGAAGGCTCGATTTCGCTCGAGGAGCTGACCGGGGGCACGTTCACGATCACGAACGGCGGTGTGTTCGGCTCGCTCATGTCGACGCCGATCCTGAATCCTCCGCAGGTCGCGATCCTGGGGATGCACAAGATCCAGGAGCGCCCGATGGTCGTGAACGGCGAGATCAAGATCCGCCCGATGATGTACCTCGCCCTGACGTACGATCACCGCATCGTCGACGGTCGCGAGTCCGTGCAGTTCCTCGTCGCCATCAAGGAAGCGCTGGAAGATCCATCGCGCCTGTTGCTGCAGCTCTGATTGGAAGGCGCTAGGCCCTAGGTTCTAGGCACTAGGGCCGGCGCCGCCGTCTTGAGACGTTGCGTTTGTCGACGTCGGCACCAATAACTTCCAATGGATTTGCTGGCGCCTAGGGCCTAGTACCTGGCGCCTTCTTCTGGAGTCTCCATGTCTCAATACGATGTCATCGTCATTGGCGGCGGTCCTGCCGGCTATCCCTGTGCGATTCGCGCGGCGCAGAACAAACTCAAGGTCGCCTGCATAGACGAATGGCAGAACAAGGACGGCTCCTATGCGTTCGGCGGCACCTGCTTGAATGCGGGCTGCATTCCTTCGAAGGCATTGCTGGAGTCTTCAGAGCTGGTGCATCGCGCACAGCACGAGTTTGCGACCCACGGCATCAAGGTCGGCAACGTTGAAGTCGACCTCGCAGCCATGCAGAAGCGCCGCGCGACGATCGTCAAGCAGTCGACCGTCGGCATCAATTCGTTGTTCAAGGCCGCCGGCGTTACGCCGCTGCAGGGTCACGGCAAGCTGCTTTCGGGCAATCGCGTTGAGTTCACCGACAAGGATGGCAAGAAGCAGGAGCTCACCGCGAAGCACATCGTGCTGGCGTCCGGTTCGAGCCCGACCGAACTGCGCAGCCTGCCATTCGACGGCGAGCAGGTGATCGACTCCTGGGGCGCGCTCGAGCTGACCGCGGTGCCCAAGCGGCTCGGTGTCATCGGCGCCGGCGTGATCGGTCTGGAGCTCGGCAGCGTCTGGCGTCGTCTCGGCGCCGAAGTCGTCGTACTCGAAGCGCTCGATACGTTCCTGCCGATGGCCGACGGTGCCGTTTCGAAGGAAGCGCTGAAGCATTTCAAGAAGCTGGGACTCGATGTTCGCCTCGGCGCGAAAGTGAGCGGCGCGGAGAAGTCGAAGGACGGCCTCACGCTGAAGTACACCGATGCGAAGGGCGAGCAGACCGTGCAGGTCGACAAGGTCATCGTGGCGATCGGCCGTCGGCCGTTCACGAAAGACCTGCTCGGCGAAGGCACGGGTGTCGAACTCGACGAGCGCGGTTTCATCAAGGTCGACCACGAATGCCGGACCAACGTTCCAGGTGTCTGGGCGGTCGGCGACGTCGTGCGCGGTCCGATGCTGGCGCACAAGGGCAAGGAAGAGGGCGTGGTCGTTGCGGATCTGATCGCCGGCAAGTACGGCGAAGTGAACTACAAGGTCATTCCTTCGGTGATCTATACGGCTCCCGAGATCGCATGGGTCGGCCAGACCGAAGAAGAAGTGAAGCGCAGCGGCCGTGCGTACAAGGTCGGTTCGTTCCCGTTTGCGGCCGCCGGTCGCGCGCGCGCCATGGAAGCAGCGCAGGGCTTCGTGAAGGTCGTCTCCGCCACGGATGACGACGAGATCCTTGGCATTCACATCATCGGTCCGATGGCGGGCGAGCTGATCGCCGAATGCGTGCTCGCGATGGAGTACTCCGCCAGCACCGAAGATCTGCAGCGCACGATTCACGCGCATCCGACCCTGTCCGAAGCCGTTCACGAGGCGGCGTTGAACGCGGACAAGATCGCGATCGACTTCCCGAACCGCTGAGATGGCGATCGATCCGGTCTGGGAAACGCTCGTCGAGCCGACCAATGAGGCCGCAGCACAGATCGTGCTCGGCCTCCTGCAGTCCGAATCGATTCCTTCGCGCATCAAGGCCAACGTGCCCGTGCCGGGACTCGGCGTGTCGTTTCGCGTGCAGGTGGCGCAAGGCTATCTCGCTCGCGCTCAGAACATTCTCGCGAACGCCGCCGTGACCGACGACGAACTGACTCAACTTGCAGTGAGCTCGCCGCCGCCCGATTGAGCTACTCAGCCGCCTTGTGAGCGTGCTACCGTCTGCGCGCATTCAAGAAGAAGAGGGCGACTGCGTAGATGGCCGTGCAAGCACCCCTGACCGCTGACCCGGATGCCCTCCTGTCCCGCGAGCTCGGCGTGCGCCAGTTCGCCGCGAATATTTTCAACTACACCGTCGGCAGCGGCATCTTTCTTCTGCCCGCGACGGCCGTCATTGCATTGGGTACGGCCGCGCCGCTCGCCTATGTCGCCTGTGCGATTGTCATGGCGCTCGTCGTGCTGTGCTTCGCCGAAAACGGCAGCCGTGTTGCGGCGACCGGTGGCTCATACGCGTATGTGGAAACAGCCATGGGCCCGATGTTCGGCTTCGTTGCGGGCTGTCTCGTGTTCACCACCGGATTGTTCGCAGCCTCCGGCATTTTGAACGGCTTCGTCCTGTCGCTGCTGGCGCTCTTCAATCTCGCAGCGCCGGCCTGGGTGACGAAGGGTCTGATCGTGCTGCTCGTGGCGACGCTGGTGGCGATCAACATGCGGGGTGTCCGCAAGGGCGCGCGCGTGCTCGAGCTCATCACGCTGATCAAGCTCCTGCCCCTGCTTGCCTTCATCACCATTGGCGTGTTCTTCGTGAAGCCGTCGAATCTCGCCTGGACCCACGTCCCGGACGTCAGCACGGTGCTGGGTTCTGCCGGCATCATGATCTTTGCGTTCTCCGGCATCGAAGGGGCCACCGTGCCGAGTGGCGAGGTGAAGAACACTTCCCGTACGGTTCCGCTCGCGATCCTGGTCGCGCTGGGCGGTGTCACGCTGCTCTATCTGGCCATTCAGTTCGTCGCGCTCGGCATCATGGGAATGGACCTCGCGAATACGGGCCGCACGCCGCTCGCGGCCGCGGCAGGTGTTGCCCTCGGACCGGCCGCACGGACAGTGATGATCGGCGCCGCAGTCGTTTCCATGTTTGGCTATCTCACCGCGAACATGCTGTCCGAGCCCCGCGGCTTGTTTGCAATGAGTCGCGACGGATTTCTGCCGCGCAGACTCACAGCGGTGCACCCACTGTTCAAGACGCCGAACCTCGCCATCGGCATCTATGGAGTGATGGTTGCTACGATCGCGTTGCTGGGCACGTTCGAATGGCTGACGCGATTCTCGAATCTCGCGGCGTTGTCCCTTTATTTCTTATGTGCCTGGTCTACGCTGCTCTTGCGCAAACAGAACGTGCGCAGCGATGGCGAGCCGTTCGTGATACCGGGTGGACCTGCGGTGCCGGTGCTTGCCTGCATCGCGGTCGTCTGGCTCGCGTTCGAAACGATTCGCAACGAGGCGGAGGGCGGAATCAGCCAGCTCTACGCGATGCTTGCGACGCTGGCGATCATTTTCACCCTCTACGCGTTACGGGCCTGGCGTCGGCGGACAGGCTGACGTGCGCAGTACCGGCGGCAATCCTTTCCTTCACGCCGCCTGGATTGCGAGCAAACGGCGAGCGCGCCGCTGGATTTCCATCAGAAACGTTGCCATTGGGCTGCTTGCCGTCGTTGCAGTGGCTGCGCTGCTATCGTCGACGAGCGTGCGAATGCATTCCGGTCAGCTTTTCGCGATGCTCAGCGAGTATCGCCTCATGCTCGCAGCGCTGATCTGTCTGCACGCCGCGTTTCTTGTCTCGACACGTCGCGCACGCTACGACCAGCAAGCGAAGAACTCGTGGCTGATGGCGACACCATTTGCCGACTCGAGCCTGCAGACCTGGTTGCTGGTGCGAATCGGCGCCGATGCTCTGATGCATCTGATGGGGGTGAGTCTCGTCATCGTGGCGCTCGGATGTCTCGCTTCTCGATGCTGGGATGCCCTCGCGGTGACTGGTATTGCGACTGGCACTTTCATGGCCGGTGCGGTTGCCGGTTGGCTTTTGCCGCAGCGGCAAAGAGTCGAACGTGAAGGCTCGCGCTACGCGGGTGCCCCTTACAGCAAAGATAGCCACGCGAGTGCATCGACGGCCGGATTGGCCCGATGGCCGATCGCGCAAGCGCTGAGCTGGCAACGCCCGGAGAATGCAAGGATCTCGCTCTTAATCGCCCTGTTTGCGGTTCAGGGAGGTTCTTCGATGACCATGGGTATTGCTGTCGTGGCCACATGGTTGCTGGCGATCTATCTGCTCACGTTGATACAGGCGGCGATCCACGTGGGTCGCGCCGCCGCGCAATGGCTGCGATCCACGCCGATCAGCTTCGTCAGGTTCGCATGGCCGATCGCGCGTCGTGTGCTTCTGCATCAGTCGATCGGCGCTTCTGCACTGGCAGCTTTAAGCGTGGTACTCGGACTGGAAGTGCTTACGGCCGTGTATCTGCTCATGCTGTGGCTTACGACGATCGCTTGCTTGTTCTGTGTCAGCCTTGCAGACAGCTTCTGTCAACGTCGATCCGTACCGAAACTCATCGTGGCCGGCGCGAGCGCCGGCCTGATCGAGCTACGCCAGCACGGGTGGGCCATTCCCGTACTCGTCGCCTTCGCGGCATGGCACACACATCGCGCTCTGCAAGAGGTGTCATGAGCACGAGAACGCTCGATCTGATCGACGTGCACGCGCGCTATGGCGAACACAATGTGCTGAGCGGTGTCAGCGTGCACGTCAACGCGGGTGAATGGCTGTGTCTGCTGGGTCCGAACGGCGCCGGCAAGAGCACTTTGCTTCATTGCATCAGCGGTGAAATGCGACCAGCAGCCGGAGAGGTGATGATCGCGGGTCACTCTGCGATCGAAACGCCGCATCTCGCCAAACGCTCGTTGGGATTCGCTGCAAGACCGGAGCAGTTGCCTGCCTTGCTCACTGGACGCGAATGCCTGCAGATTATTGCTCGAGCAAAGTCCTTGAGCACGATCGATGAGTCCGTCATCGAGCTCGCGCACACTCTCGGCTTCAGCAGATTCATGGACCGCTGCGTCGATACCTATTCGCTGGGTACACGTCAGAAGCTGTGCGTGCTGCTCGCGTTGATCGGAAGTCCACGGTTGATCGTGCTCGATGAAGCGTTCAACGGTCTCGACCCGGCGAGCTCGCTTGCGTTGAAGCGCCATCTCGAGGATCGGATCGAACATACCGACTGCTCGGTGCTGCTCGCCACGCATTCCCTGGATATCGTCGAGCACTACGCAGACCGCGCCGCGCTCCTCCTGGATGGCCGCATCGCGCGGGTGTGGGATCGCGAGGATCTCGATGAACTGCGCGCGCGTGGCGGCAACGCGCTCGAAGAGTCGGTAAGTGCGATTCGTTAGGCGCGCCGCCGTGCGCTGAGGATATTCGGCAGCCCCTGGATACGCGCGAGCACGCGCGACAACTCCTCGAGATCCTGCACCGTGATGCGCAGGTTGATATCGGCAATGCCGTCCCCCTCGCTGGTCACCGTGTTCATCGCATGGATATTGATCTTCGAGTCGGCGAGTACGCCGGTGATATCGCGCACCAGTCCACGACGATCGAAGGCGCGAACGTTGATGTCCACCGGAAACGCACGGTCGGTGCCCGTGCCCCATTCGACCGGAATCAACCGGTCGGGATGCGACTGCTGCAGTCGTTTCAGGTTCTGGCAATCCTGCCGGTGAATGCTCACACCGCGCCCGATGGTGATATAGCCGGCGATGGGTTCGGGCGGCACCGGGCCGCAGCAGCGCGCGAACTGCGATAGCAGATCGCCCACACCATCGATCGTGATGCCGGCCGGCGCCTTGGTGACGACCGGTTTGCGAGGAACGGGCGAGGGCAGCTCCTGCGGCCGCGCACGCCGCAAGACGGCGCCGGCAATCTGCGCGGCAGTCACGTCGCCTTCGCCGATCGCCTGATAGAGCTGCTCCGGCGTATCGAACTTGAACTCCGTCACCAACTCCGGAAGCGTCACGCTGTGAATCGCGAGACGCTGCAACTCGCGTTCGAGAATCTGGCGCCCTTGCTGGCGATTCTGTTCCTCATCCAGCTTGCGGAACCACGAGCGCACCTTGCTGCGATTGCGCTGCGAGGCCAGATATCCAAGCGAGGGCACGAGCCAGTCGCGGCTGGGGTTCGGCTGTTTGCCCGTGATGATCTCCACCTGATCGCCGTTGGCGAGCGGTTGATTGAGCGGCACCATGCGACCGTTCACCTTGGCGCCGCGGCACCGATGACCGAGATCGGTGTGCAGGTGATACGCAAAGTCGAGCGGCGTGGCTCCGCGCGGCAGCTCGATGACCTCGCCGCGAGGCGAGAGCGCATAGACGCGATCCTCGAACACCTCCGAGCGCACGCGCTCGAGGAAGTCATCGCTCGACTCCTGAGCTTCGCGATCGGACGGCTCCAGGATCTGTCGCAGCCACACGATCTTCTGTTCGTAAGCTGGATTACGCTTGCCGCCCTCCTTGTAACGCCAATGGGCGGCCACGCCGAGCTCCGCATGCTCGTGCATTTCATAGGTACGGATCTGGATCTCGACCGGCAGTTTCCCCGGTCCGATCACCGCCGTATGCAGCGAGCGATAGAGGTTGTCCTTCGGCGTGGCGATGTAGTCGTCGAACTCGCCCGGAATGTAAGGCCACAGGCTGTGCACGATGCCGAGCACGGCGTAGCAGTCGGCGACGGTCTTCACGAGAACCCGCACCGCTCGAAGATCGTAGAGCTGCTCGAACGACAGCCCCTTGCGTTGCATCTTCCGCCAGATGCTGAAAATGTGTTTCGGCCGTCCGGCCACCTGATGATCGATATGCAGCTTGGTGAGCTCCGCATCGAGCTGCTGGATCACCTCTTCGATATAGCGCTCGCGATCGACCCGCTTGGATGCAAGCCAGCCGGCGACGCGCTTGTAGTTCTCGGGATCGAGATAACGAAAGCTCAGATCCTCGAGCTCCCATTTCACTTGCCACACACCCAGGCGATTGGCGAGCGGGGCGTAGATGTCGCGAGTCTCCCGGGCGATGCGCTCGCGCTCGGCAACCGGTGCGTCCTTGCTTTCCCGCAGCAGCGCAAGTTGCGCGGCGAGCTTGATCAGCACCAGACGCGGATCGGTCACGATGGCGAGCAACATCTTGCGCAGCGCTTCGGCCTGGCTCGCAGTCAATGCGGCATCGTTCGATCGTGTCGCACTGAGTCCCAGGGATCCCACGCGTACGAGTTCGGCGGCAATGCGGGTGGCTGTTTCCCCGAAGACCGGCACCGCGTGTTCCTCAGTCAGCGTGCCGGATTCGAGCAAAGGCAACAGCGCCGCGCCTTTGCGAATGTCTTCGTCTTCCGTCAGCCCGGCCACGATCTCGGCGGTCGCCAATGCGCGACGACTCACACCCTCGCGCTCGAGTCCTTCGATGTACTCGCGGATTGCGACCGGAAGCGTTGGCAATGCGGCTGTCGAAGGTGTGGTGTTGGCGTCAGCGGATTGCATCGGACATCAGGGGCGAAGTCTTTTGCCGTATCATACTGGCTTCAAAAGTAAGCCACGCAGGTGGGGAAAATCCTTGCGCAGACTGCGGCGTCCGCGAAGTCTTGCCGAATTGGGTCTGGCAGAGCCGGATGCAAGCGGCCGCGTGTCGGTCGTGCGTCCCGCACCGCGTAGCCCGGCGCGATCCGGCGCGTTCGTCTCGCATCAGGTCCGCATCCTGGGCCTCGATCCCGGATCGCTGCGCACGGGGTATGCCGTCGTCGAGTCCCACTCGGGCCGGATCACACACATCACGAGCGGCACGATCCGCACCCGGGGGCTCACGCTCGCAGAACGGCTGCAGGAGATTTTTGCCGGCGTCGAAGAGCTCGCCCGTGAGTTCCAGCCGCAGGAAGTGGCGATCGAGGGTGTGTTCATGCATCGCAATGCCGACAGCGCGCTGAAGCTCGGTCAGGCTCGCGGCGCGGCGCTGAGTGCGACCTTCGCAGCCCAGCCGCGCGTGTTCGAGTACGCGCCGCGCGCCGTCAAGCTGGCGGTCGTGGGAACGGGCTCGGCGCAGAAGGAACAGGTGCAGTTGATGGTGAGAAAACTGTTGAACATCTCCGGGCCATTGGGCGCCGATACCGCCGACGCACTCGCCATCGCGCTGTGTCATGCGCATTCGCGCAAGTTGCATGGGCTGTTCGCCGCAGCAGGTGGCAACTGATGATCGGATTTCTGCGCGGCCGGCTGTCCGCGAAACATCCCCCGCAACTGCTGATCGATGTGGGTGGCGTGGGCTACGAAGTCGAGGCGCCCATGTCGACTTTCTATGGGCTGCCGCAGGTCGGTAGCGATGTGAATCTGTTTACGCATCTGGTCGTACGCGAGGATGCCCACGTGCTGTTCGGCTTCGGTTCCGAACGCGAGCGGCGTCTGTTTCGCGAACTGATCAAGGTGTCGAACGTCGGTCCGAAGCTCGCGTTGTCATTGCTCTCGGGCATGAGTGTCGATGCATTTCTCTTGTGTATCGAAGCTCAGGACGCCGACACGCTCGTGCGCATACCGGGCGTCGGTCGCAAGACGGCCGAAAGGTTGTTGATCGAGATGAAGGATCGTCTCAAGACCTTCGGGTCGCTTGAATCCTCAGTACCGAGCGGCGAAGGCGTGGCGCCCGCGGCGGCAGCCAACGGCGCGCAGGCGGAAGCATTCAGCGCACTCGTTGCGCTGGGGTACAAGCCTGCTGAAGTCACGCGTCTGCTGAAATCCGTGGATCCGGCTGCCAGGACCGTCGAGGAGTTGATCCGCGGTGCCCTGCAGGTTGCAGCGCAGAAGTAAGCGGCATGACTGACGTCAATCGAATCGTGTCGGCCGGCGCGCAAAGCGACGAAGAAGCTTATGACCGCGCGGTCCGCCCCAAGCGTCTGGCCGACTACGTCGGTCAGAGCACCGTCAAGAATCAGATGGAGATCTTCATCGAGGCGGCGCGCAAGCGGGGTGAGGCGCTCGATCATGTGCTGATCTTCGGGCCGCCAGGGCTCGGCAAGACGACGCTGGCGAACATCGTGGCCAACGAGCTGCAGGTGAATCTCAAACAAACCTCCGGGCCTGTGATCGAACGGCCCGGTGATCTGGCTGCGCTGCTCACGAACCTGCAGCCGAACGATGTGCTGTTCGTCGATGAGATCCATCGCTTGAGTCCGATCGTGGAGGAGATTCTCTATCCGGCGATGGAGGACTTTCAGCTCGACATCATGATCGGCGAAGGTCCAGGCGCCCGCTCGATCAAGCTCGATTTGCAGCCCTTCACGCTGGTCGGAGCAACCACGCGCGCTGGCCTTTTGACTTCACCCTTGCGCGATCGCTTCGGCATCGTGCAGCGGCTGGAGTTCTACGATCACACCGAGCTGCAGCGGATCGTGCAGCGTTCAGCCTCCATTCTGGGCGTCGAAGCCGATGCGGGCGGCGCCATGCGCATCGCCCAGCGCTCACGCGGAACCCCTCGTATTGCGAATCGGTTGTTACGGCGTGTGCGCGATTACGCGGAGGTCCGCGCAGGCGGACGAGTCACCGACGAGGTCGCACAGGCCGCACTGGACATGCTCGATGTGGATCCACAAGGTTTCGATGTGATGGATCGCAAGCTCTTGCTGACGATCATAGAAAAGTTCGACGGCGGCCCGGTTGGTGTCGAAAGCCTCGCCGCTGCGTTGGGCGAGGAGCGCGGCACGATCGAAGACGTGATCGAACCCTTTCTGATCCAGCAGGGTTTCATGATGCGCACCGCCCGCGGCCGCGTCGCCACCCGCAATGCCTATCTGCATTTCGGATTGAAAGTCCCGGATCGCGGCGCGACGGGGGAGTTGTTTTGATGGGCCCAGTGATGAGTGAAGCGTGATGAGTGATGCGCAAGACCAGGCTGCGGTTCAGTCGCGCCGGGATCCCGGTTCCGGCTCGGACTCATCACCCATCACTGATCACTCATCACTTTTCAGATGGCCCATCCGCGTCTACTGGGAAGACACCGATGCGGGTGGGATCGTGTATTACGCGAACTATCTGAAGTTCATGGAGCGGGCGCGCTCGGAGTGGTTGCGGGCTCAGGGAATCGAGCAGGGACCGCTGCAGCGGGAACAAGGGATCATTTTCGTGGTCGTCAGTGCAGAGACCCAGTATCTGCGCCCCGCGCGATATGGGGAGCTGTTGCAGGTGAGCTGCGAGGTCGAGAAGCAGACCAAGGCGAGCCTCACGTTCAAGCAGGACGTGACGCGCACAGCGGAAGGCTCGACGGAAATACTCGTGACGGGGCGGGTGCGGGTCGCCTGTCTGGACGCCGAGAAGTTCAGGCCGCGTGCGTTGCCGGAAGATCTGCGCACCGGGCGTGAAGAATCAGTCAATGCAGGAGAGGGTAATGCAAGGTGATTTGTCGCCGTTAGAGCTGGTGATGCATGCCAGCCTGATCGTGCAGATCGTGATGGGGCTGTTGTTGCTCGCATCGGTCGTGTCATGGTCGATCATGCTGCGCAAGCGCTCCGAGCTGCGTCGCGCGCGCGCCGATGCCGATCGCTTCGAAGAGGTGTTCTGGTCCGGCGGCGATCTGTCGGCGATGTTCAAGTCCATCGATCAGAGCCGTCGCGTCACGCGCGGGATGGAAAGCATCTTCGAATCCGGCTTCCGGGAGTTCAGCCGGCTGCGTCAGCAGGGTGGCATCGGGGCGGGTCAACTGCTCGAGGGCGCCCGGCGCGGCATGAAGGTGGCGCTGCTTAAAGAAAGCGATCGGCTGGAGCACAGCCTGTCGATGCTCGCGACCATCGGTTCGACGAGCCCGTATGTGGGCCTCTTCGGAACCGTGTGGGGCATCATGGGTGCCTTCCATGGTCTCGGAAACGTCCAGCAGGCGACGCTCGCGATGGTGGCCCCCGGTATTGCCGAAGCGTTGATCGCCACGGCCATGGGATTGTTCGCGGCGATTCCCGCAGTCGTCGCATACAACCGCTATGCCGATCAGGTGACTCGCATCGAAACCCGCTACGACACCTTCGTCGAAGAGCTGTCGTCGATCCTGCAGCGTCACGCCTCGACCTCGCGAGGCGCTGCGGTCAATGAGGCACACGCATGAATTCCGGACGACGCGGCAAGCGTCTGATGGCCGAGATCAACGTCGTTCCTTACATCGACGTGATGCTCGTGCTGCTGATCATTTTCATGATCACGGCGCCGCTTCTGACTCAGGGCATCAAGGTGGACCTGCCCAAGGCCGGCGCCGAGCCGATGCCGTCGGAGGATCAGCAGCCCTTGATCCTGAGCGTCGACAAGGCAGGGCAGTTCTATCTCAACATTGGTAAGGACGATGAAGTGCCGATCGCGGAGGACACGGTCGTGGAACGCGTGTCGGCGGTGCTGCGGCGGGAACCGAAGACTCCAGTATTGGTCAAGGCAGATCAGAGCGTCCCGTACGGTCGCGTCGTGCAGGGGATGGTCCTGCTGCAGCAATCAGGTGCCGAGAAGGTCGGCTTCATCACCGATCCGGCGGACGCGAAGCGTGCGCAGCAGCGGCCGGCCAACTGAGATCTCCGGGTTCACGCAGAGTGCACAGGTCAGAGGTCAGAGGTGCAGCCTTCCCTTCGTTGCCGTTGCTCATCTCTGGGCGGCTTCGTGATCTCCGTGTGACCTCCCAGTCTTCATGATCGAATTCCTCAAACTCAATTGGCGCTATCTGCTCGCAGCGGCATTTCTGCATTTGCTGTTCGCGGGCATCTTTGCGCTCACGATGATCCAGATGTCGCTGAATGCGCCGCCGCCGCAGCTCGCGATCCAGGCCGTCGTGCTCGATTCGTCGCAGATCAATGCAGCGGCCCAGCGTCAGCAGGAGCAGGAGCGCGAACGGCAGCGTCAGGAGCAGCAGCTTCGGCAACAGCAGCAAGCGGAGCAGCAGCGACGCGAGCAGGAGCAGGCTGCACAGCGTGAGCAGGAACAGCGTGCCGAGCAGGAACGCCAGCTCGAAGTGAAGCGGCGTCAGGAGGCGGAACAGCAGCGCATCGCAGCGGAGCAGGCTGCTCGCGAGAAGCAGGAAGCCGAGCGCAAGCAGAAGGCTGAAGCTGAGCGGCAGCAGAAGGCCGAGGCGGAGCGCAAGCGAGTGGCAGAAATCGAGCGCAAGCAGAAAGACGAGGCTCAGCGCCGCAAGGCAGCGGAGGATGCCCGACTGCAGGCGGCGCGCGAGGCGGAGCTGAAGCGACAGCTCGCCGAAGAGGAGGGCGTGATGCAGGCGGAGAACGCCGGCCTCAACAGTCAATGGGCGGCGCTGATCCAGCAGCACATCGAGCGCAACTGGAATCGACCACCGTCCGCGCGTCCTGGCCTCGAATGCGTCATTCGCGTGGTGCAGTCGCCGAACGGCGTCGTGTTGTCGGCCCAGGTCGAGCGCTGCAATGGCGACGCAGCGGTCAAGCAGTCGATCGAGTCTGCGGTGCTGCGTTCTTCGCCACTGCCGCCGCCCCCGGATCGTCGCTTGTTTCAGCGCAATCTGATACTGAACTTCAAACCCGCGGACTGATCGAGGACCGCGGCATGATCGAACGAATGAGTGGAAGGAGAGATGGCATGCAGAGACTTGCCCGGCGGATTGTCTGGACTGTCGCGCTCTTGATGGCGAGCGTGGCCGCACACGCGCAGCTGGTGATCGAGATCACGCGCGGTCAGGAGAATGCGGTACCGATTGCAATCGTCCCGTTCGGCTGGGACTCATCAGGTGCTGCGCCGTTCGACGTGGCAGAGGTCGTTGCGGCCGATCTGCAACGAAGCGGGCGGTTCGCGCCGCTCGATCGCAAGGACATGATCGACCGTCCCTCGAGCGGCGATCAGATCCGCTTTCAGGACTGGCGTTATCTCAAGAGCGATTTCATCGCGGTCGGCAAGCTCACTCCCGAAGGCGGCGATCGTTATTCAGCGCAGTTCGAGCTGTACAACGTGCTCACCGGTCAGCGCCTGACGGGCCAGAAGCTCAGCACCAATGCCGCCGGCATGCGTGCAATGGCTCATCGAATCTCTGATCTCATCTTCGAGCAGCTCACCGGCATTCGCGGTGCGTTCTCGACACGCATTGCCTTCATCAGCGCCGAAGGCACGCCTCCGCAGCAGCGTTACAAACTGATCGTCTCCGATGCGGATGGCGAGAATCAGCGTGTGATCGCGAACTCCTCCGAGCCCTTGATGTCACCCGCCTGGTCGCCGGACGGCCAGAGCCTCGCTTACGTGTCGTTCGAGAGCAAAGCATCGGCGATCTATGTGCAGACGCTCAGCACGGGCGAGCGGCGGCGCGTTTCTGCGCGCGCCGGCATCAACGGTGCGCCGGCCTGGTCGCCCGACGGACGCATGCTGGCCCTCACGCTGTCCCGCAAGGATGGCGACGTCGATATCTACACACTCGATCTGAGCAGCCAGGTGCTCACCCGCATGACGTTCGACCCTGGGATCGATACCGAGCCGGTGTGGTCGATCGATGGACGGAAGATCTACTTCAACTCGGATCGCGCCGGTGGTCCGCAGATCTACGAGGTCGACGTGAACCAGCCCAATCGCGCCACTCGAGTGACGTTCGATGGCAGCTACAACGCGCGGCCGCGCATTTCGCCGGATGGCAAGCAGCTGGCCGTGGTCTACCTCGATCGCGGCAATTACCGGATCGCCTCGGTAGATCTGCAGTCGAAGGCCGTGCAGGTACTGTCGCAGGGCCGTCAGGACGAGAGTCCCAGCTACGCACCGAATGGCGCAACGATCATCTACGCCACTCAGGATCGCGGCCGTGGAGTGCTCGCTATCGTCTCGAGTGACGGGCGCGTGCAGCAGAAACTCGCGGCGAGCGCCGGTGATGTTCGTGAGCCCGTCTGGGGTCCGTTCCCGAAATAGCGGGAAAATCGCTGCCGTCGCGTGGTGACGACGGCATGCTTATGGCAGAATTTCGCGCAATTTTTCGGGCCTTGGGCTCGACTTGAATTCTTCAGTTAAGAACGGGAAACATCCCGGCAGGAGATTTGAATGCGAGCACTGCAGATATTGGCGGTCCTGGTGAGCGCGGTCATGTTGAGCGGCTGCCCGAAGAAGCCACAGTCGTTGCCGGACGCGGGTCCGACCCCTAGCGACGCGGGCGCGACGACCAGCAGCACGGCGGGTGCGGATGTCTCCGGTCAGGATCTCAGCGCCGATCAGCAAGCCATCCAGGCTCTGCAGCGCGCCGGCACGATCGTCTATTTCGACTACGACCGCGCGGAGATCCGCCCCGAGTTCGTGCCCATCGTCACGGCACATGCCCAGTTCCTGAATGCGAACCCGGCCCGCAAGCTGCGTCTGGAGGGCCATTCGGACGAGCGAGGCTCACGCGAGTACAACATCGGCCTCGGTGAGCGTCGCGCCCAGTCGGTACGTCGGGCACTGCTGCTCCAGGGCGTGAACGAAACGCAGCTCACGACGGTGAGCTACGGCGAAGAGCGGCCGGCAGTGCAGGGGAGCGATGAGTCGGCGTATTCCAAGAATCGCCGCGTAGAGCTGGTGCCCACGCGATGATCGCTGTTCTGCGATCCTCGTTCGCGCTTGGCCTGCTGACCGTTCTGGCAGGCTGCGCCACGACGCCGCCTGAAGCGGATCCAACCGTGCAAAAGCTCAACGAGCTGGACAATCGGTTGCTTCGCATCGAGCGCGTGCTGGCCAATCAGAGTCTGCTCGATCTGTCCCAGCGCATCGAGGCATCGCAGAACGAGGTGCGCATGCTGCGCGGTCAGGTCGAGGAACTGCAGCACAACGCTTCGAAAGGTCAGGATCAGCAGCGCGATCTGTATGCCGATCTCGACCGGCGTCTTGCAGCCCTCGAGGGGGGAGGTACGGCGGGCGTAGCGAATGCGGCACCCGCGAACAACAGCGGCCTGCCGGTCCCGCAGGGTGACGATCGCGCCAACTATCAGGCTGCCTTCGATCTGTTGAAAGATGGCAAGTACCCGGAAGCAGCTGCTGCGTTCAAGCAGTTTCTCGTGACCTTTCCGAACAGCCAGCTCGCCGACAACGCGCAGTACTGGCTGGGCGAGGCGCACTACGTGACCAAGCAATACCCCGACGCCTTGCGTGCCTTCCGTGTCGTGCTGGAAAAGTATCCGGATTCGCGCAAGATTCCGGATGCCCTGCTCAAGATCGGCTACTGCAACTACGAGCTGAAGAATTTTCCCGAAGCGCGCAGTGCACTCGATCAGGTCGTGAAACAGTACGCCGATACCACCGCCGCGCGACTCGCGAGTCAGCGTCTGGCGAAGATGGCGAGCGAGGGCAGGTGAACAGGTCGTGATACCAGTGACGCAGTGATGTGAGCGATGACGGTCGAGGCCGAATTCTCCATCCCTGTTGTCACTCCGATCACTGACATCACCGTGATCATTCATGAGCACTTCACCGCTCATCGGTTCCGAGGACGCGGTCAATAACCGATCGCTGGCTGCGCGCGTCAAGCTCACCGAAATCTTTCTGTCCATCCAGGGCGAAGCCGACAGTGTGGGCTGGCCGACCGTCTTCGTCAGGTTGACCGGCTGTCCGTTGCGATGTCAGTACTGCGATACGGCTTATGCCTTTCACGGTGGCGAATGGTTCGACATCGACGCGGTGATCGAGACGGTCGGGAGCTACAGGACCCGACACGTCTGCGTTACCGGAGGTGAGCCGCTCGCTCAGAAGGGCTGCATCGAGCTGTTGAAGTCGCTGTGCGATGCAGGGCATCGCGTCTCGCTCGAGACCAGCGGCGCAATGGACATCGCGAAAGTCGATCCTCGGGTCGTGCGAGTCGTCGACGTCAAGACGCCAGCAAGCGGTGAAGCGCATCGCAATCGATTGCAGGACCTGGAATTGCTGCGTCCCGAGGAGCAGATCAAGTTCGTGATCTGCAGCCGGGAGGACTTCGAGTGGTCGCGTGATCTGGTGCGCGGTCGCGGACTGGATCGGATCTGCACGGTTCTGTTCAGTCCGAGCTATAGCCAGGTGCCCGCGCGTGATCTGGCGCAATGGATTCTCGACGAGCGGTTACCCGTCAGGCTGCAGGTCCAGTTGCACAAAGTTCTATGGGGCGATGTGCCCGGCAAATAGCCGCAGCGCATCCTCAATTCGTAGCGTCTTTATGAAGGCAGTCGTTCTCGTTTCCGGTGGACTCGATTCCGCCACCACACTTGCGATCGCGCGTTCGCAGGGACTCGAGTGCTATGCACTCAGCGTCGACTACGGGCAGCGTCATCGCGCGGAGCTCGAAGCGGCGGAGCGCGTCGCGCGCTCACTCGGCGCGGTCGCTCATCGCACGATCCGCGTCGATATGGGCGGAATTGGCGGATCTGCGCTGACCGATCCGACGCTCGCCGTTCCCGAGTCGCCTCAGGAAGGCATCCCCATCACGTATGTGCCTGCGCGAAACACGGTGATGCTGTCGCTCGCGCTCGGCTGGGCCGAAGTACTGGGCGCAGATCAGATCTGGCTGGGGGTGAATGCGGTCGACTATTCGGGGTATCCGGACTGCCGGCCTGAGTTCGTGGCCGCGTTCGAACGCGTGGCCAATCTTGCGACGCGAACCGGGGTGGAAGGCGGGGCTCCGTTTCGGATTCACGCTCCGCTCATCAGCCTCACGAAGGCGCAGATCATCGAACAGGGGCTGCGACTCGGCGTGGACTACGCTCAGACGGTGTCCTGCTATCAGGCGGACGACCGCGGCTGGGCCTGTGGACGCTGCGATGCGTGCCGTCTGCGCCGTGAAGGATTTGCCGCGGCAGGGGTGCCCGACCCCACGAACTACTTTCGATGAACTCCGCCGCTCATTTTCGGTATCATGCGCGCCCTTCGCGATCCCCGGAGCTGGCGCCGGTGATCAGAGCCGCAGCAGCCGTTCTGGCGGAGCTGCAAGCCAGCAGCTCATGACTTACGTGGGTCGGTAGCTCAGTCGGTAGAGCATCGGACTTTTAATCCGCTGGTCGAGGGTTCGAATCCCTCCCGACCCACCATTTAGTCAACCTGCCGCCCCGCTGAAATCCTCGTGCGCGAGGCACGAACCGTCACTCACCTTTCCAGGCTGGCGACTTCCAAAGGTTCTCTTTGGGTTGCATCGGCGGCGGCTCGCTTGTTCGTGAACGTGTGCTTGAGCGATAGGAAGAATCTCTCGAACGTCGCGAAGCTGATTTCAGCGGCGACGTAGGTCAGGACACAGCCGATGAGCCAAAGCACCCACGGATTCTCGAGGCCGGCCACAGGGCCAACCTTTGCGCTGAAATTGAATGCGAGCATGTGCATCAGGTACATGCCGTAGCTCACGATGCCGATACGAACCATCGGCTTCCACTTCAAGAATCTTGCGAGTCCATTATCCTCTCTGATCACGCACGAAAGGACGAGCGCCGCGCAGCAGGCGTGAGCCAACAGCGGGAAGTGTGTGAAATTGAGGATGATGCCGAGCAAGCACAGCAGCAGCGGGGCTGACCAGCGGTGCCCGAAGATTGAACGAGCGATCTCGAAACCCTTTCGGGTGTGTGTGATATGGGCGAACGCAACGCCAAGCACGATCGACGGGGGAATACCCCAAATGATGTTGTGCCTGAGCGAGCCTTCGGGTAGCAGCCAGAACAGCAACCCGAGTTGAGTAGCGAGCACCAGGGCGAGTAAGGCTCCCAACGCCATCGTCCGAAACCGCGGCGAGGCATATCTTTCGATCCATGGCCAGGTCAGATAGAACTGCTCTTCCGCCGCGAGAGTCCAGGCAAAGTAAAAAATGACGCGCTCGGTGTGTTTGTTCTCGACGAACCAATTCGACGTGTATGTCAGAAATGCTGGCAGGTTGCGGAAGAACTCCTCGCCGGCGGGGCCTTGCTCCAAAGCCGAAACCACGGCCACGTACACGAGCAGGACCGCGTAGTACAGCGGAAAGATTCGCAGCGATCTGCGCACATAGAATCCGCGCAGGGATATCGTTCCGTGTTTCATGCGCTCGCGAATCATGAGAGAGCAGATCAGGAATCCGGAGATCGCGAAGAACAGGCTTACGCCATAGAAGCCTTTTGCCGCAATCGGCACAGACATGCCGATCCACAGCGCTGAATGCGCCCAGAGCACGCCAGCAATGCTGAGCGCCCGCAAACCATCGAGGCTGCCAAATCTGTCGACAGTGAGAAACGACTTGAAGTGATCCATTTCGTGCACTTATTTCCTTCCCAATCCCGCTAGCACCCTGTCTACCACAAAGCCACGCGACAAGGGGCGCCGCCTGTTGGCTCTCACTGGCAATACGGCCGCTTTCGAGTCCGCAGCGGATAAAGCAGTCAGCTTCCGTTTCGTTGCTCAGTGGTTGCGCGCGACGGTCGATTGTCGCCGATCGCAGTCAACGACTCACGCCCAAAAGTCGGCAATTTCCAGCAGAAAATGCCGCGTCCTGTGCCTGCGTCGAGTGACGTAGTCGCGCGGCTTGTGCGAATGAGGGGCACGGATTATTGTCAGGTGCAAACGCACAGCGGACCGCTCGGCCAGGAGAAATCGCGAGCGCTCACCGAACGTCCCGGGCTCCTATAGCGTCTGCCCGCAGCCGAATTTGTGGATTGCTTTCGAGAGACGAGTCGCTGGATCGACATGCATGAACCCGGTTCAACTTCCGAATTGATCGAGCAGCCAAGCCTCGCTGCCGGTTCGTCGTACCCGTTCGGTCTCGAACGGGCACCCTTCGACGATTCGATCGACGACAGCTTCTTTTTTCCGAGCGATCAGCATCTGCGGGCCCTCGAGTTCATGGGACAGCTCCTGTGGACGCGCGCCCGCGTCGGCGTCGTGACGGCAAGCCATGGATGCGGCAAGAGTCTGCTGATGGGGCGTCTGCTGCGGTCCCTGGATGAACGTTTCATCGCCGCAGGCGTGAGCCGCGAGAACCTCGGCCCGCGGGATTTCCTGCTCGAAGTGCTGCGGCAGTACGGGTTCGCGTTGGACGAGCATGACAAGAGCGATCGGCGGCGCATGCTGGAGCGCTTCCTGACGCACCAGGCCTCGATGGGGCGTATTTGCATTCTCGCGGTGGAGAATGCGCAGCAGATGCATCCGTCGGTGCTCGAAGAGCTGCGTTGCCTCGCGGCGCTCGAAGCTGACGGTGCGAGGATTCTGAAGCTGCTGCTGCTCGGCCAGCCTTCGCTGAATCACGTGCTCGAATCGCCGCGGATGAGCAGCCTCATGCGCTCCGACCTCATGCGCTATTCGCTCAGTGCGTTTTCGGAAGATCAGACGGCAGCGTATGTGGCCCATCGTCTGCGTGCCGCAGGCACTCGCAATGCCGACGAAATCATGCCTTACACGCTCATGTCGCGATTGCATCAGGCGACTGGCGGCGTTCCGCTCAAAATCAATCAGCTGTGCGGTCAGGCGCTCGCATGCGCCGTCGCGACGGAGCAGCCGATGGTGACTGGCGAAACGCTCGACCTGGCCATGGCCGCGTTGAACTGGCCTGCGCCTGCAACCGTCCGTCGTGCAGCGGATGCTTCGGTTTCGGCGACGGGCGATCAGACGGGTCACGGACGTATCGTCGTGTCGATGCAGGGAATGCCGGATCGCGAGACTCATCTGGAGCACGACCGCGTGCTGATCGGACGGGGCGAGGAAGCCGACGTCCGCATTGATTCGGTGTTCGTGAGCCGCTACCACGCACTGATCGTGCGGCATGACGGTCAGGATCTGCTTCTGGATCTGGGCAGCACCAACGGGCTGCTCATGGAGTCGCGCCGTATCGCCCGACGTGTGCTGAAGCACGGCGATGTGATCCAGGTAGGCCCGGCGAGGATGATGTACCTGAATCCGCTGGCGGTGCCTGCGACTCATCCGGACCCGGCCGAGACCATTTGCTTCGCACGTCCGGGATTCCCGATGGCGGCAGGCGAGGATGCGGGCACGGGCACGGTCATCGCCTTCGGACGGCTGGATCCCACGGGCAAATAGCCCGCGCACCTTATCTATCGGATCAAGGACCTGGGGCGCTCCTCAGGTTCCTGAGCTCATGTCCGCGCCGTGCTTGCCGGTGGCAGGGGGTCTCAGTAGAGTGTCGGCCTCCCAACGTCCGCGCATTCCCGGAATGTCCGCATCTGGCGCCCGTGTACCGATGTGCACGGGTTCGCATGCTGCGCGAGCCGTGCGCTCGAGCGCGCTGGGACTTTTCGACAACACAAGAGACTGACAAGCAGTGGATCGGTGGCGAGTTCATAAGTTCGGCGGTTCCAGCGTTGCCGATGCAGCCTGCATGGAGCGGGTGGCGAAGATCCTCGAAGCGGATCCGAGCGCGCGCATTGGCGTGGTGTTGTCGGCCTGCCGCGGCATTACCGATGCGCTGCTGAACCTGGTCGCCGCTGCAGAGCGTCAGGACGACAGCATCGAACGACGCATCGATGAGATTCGCAAGCGCCATCAGACGATCGCCGAGACACTTCTGTCCGGCGAGGCGCGCACCGCCTTCCTGACTTCGTTCAACAAGGACTGCAGCGATATCGCGGGCATCCTGCACACGGTTCAGCTCATCCGTGCAGCATCGCAGATGGTGCGGGATCTGATCGCGGGCTATGGCGAGATCTGGTCGACGCGCCTGTTCTCCGAGTATCTGCGTGCACGCGGCAAGCGTCCGGGGCGTGTGGAATGGATCGATGCACGGGATGTCGTATCGGTGGAGTGGGGTCCCTTGGGTCCGGCCGTTCGTTGGGAGGCCTCCCGCGAGAACATCGCGCGCGTCGTCCCGAAGGACGAGGATGTCACGCTGATCATCACAGGCTTCATCGCGCGCGATCCCAAAGGCGTGCAGACCACGCTCGGCCGTAACGGCAGCGACTTCTCGGGATCGATCTTCGGTGCGCTGCTGGATGCAGAAGAAATCATTATCTGGACCGATGTGGACGGTGTGCTGAGTGCCGATCCGCGCCTCGTGCCCGATGCCAAGGTCATCGACTCGCTGTCGTATAACGAAGCGATGGAGCTCGCATACTTCGGTGCGAAGGTCATCCATCCGCAGACGATGGCGCCGGCCGTGCTCAAGAGCATCCCGATCTGGATTCGCAATACGTTCGCGCCTGAGAAACTGGGCACGCTGATCTGTGCGAACCCGAGCTCGCAGCTCGCAGTGAAGGGCATTACTTCGATCGATCGCTGCGCGCTCGTCAATCTGGAAGGCGCGGGCATGATCGGAGTGCCGGGCACGGCACATCGCCTGTTCGGCGCATTACGCGACAACGGCATTTCCGTGATCCTGATCTCACAAGGCAGCTCCGAGCATTCGATCTGCTTTGCGATTCCCGAGGCCGAAGCGGCGCGCGCGGAGTCAGTGGTGCGCGAGGCGTTCGAAAGCGAGCTGCGCCAGGGCCAGATTCAGAGCGTCGAAGTCGCCACCGGCTGCAGCATTCTCGCCGTGGTCGGCGATGGCATGGCGGGATCGCATGGTGTCGCAGCGAAGGTATTCGGTTCGCTCGGCAGCGCTTCAGTGAGCGTTCGCGCGATCGCCCAGGGCGCCTCCGAGCGCAACATCTCCGTCGTCATCGACGGCAAGCATTCCTCGCGCGCGCTGCGTGCGGTGCATTCGAGCTTCTATCTTTCGCCACACACCGTATCGATCGGTCTGATTGGACCAGGCGTCGTCGGCGGTGCGTTGCTCGATCAGATGGCCTCGCAAATCGATCGGCTGTCACGCGAGCTGAAAGTCGACTTGCGCGTGCGCGGCATCATGGCGTCCAAGCGCATGCATCTTGCGAAGGGTGAAGTGACGCTGGCGAGCTGGCGCGAGGCATTGAGCTCGAGCAGCGAACCCACCGATCTCACTCGCTTTGCGGAGCACATTCATGCGGATCATCTGCCGCATGCCGTGATCATCGATTGCTCGGCAAGCGCCGAGGTGGCCGCGCGCTATCCGGAATGGCTGGCCGCAGGCATCCACATCGTCACGCCCAACAAGAAGGCGAACAGCGGCAGCCTCGATCTGTATGCGCGATTGCTGGAAGCTCGTCGTCAGGGCGGCACGCATTACTTGTATGAAGCGACGGTCGGCGCAGGGCTGCCAATCATCCAGACGCTGCGTGATCTGCGCGAGACCGGCGATGAGATCCAGCGCATCGAAGGCATTCTGTCGGGCACGCTCGCCTATCTTTTCAATGTCTGGGACGGCTCCGAGTCGTTCTCGAGCATCGTGCGTGCGGCCAAGGCAAAGGGCTATACGGAACCGGACCCGCGCGACGATCTGTCAGGCATCGACTTCGCCCGCAAGCTGATCATTCTTGGCCGCGAGATGGGCCTGAAGCTCGAGCTGAACGATGTGCAGCTCGAAGGGCTCGTACCGCCCGCGCTCGCTTCGTGCGGCCCCGACGAATTCCTGGAGCGGCTGCCGGAGTTCGACGCGCCGATGGCGGAACGCCTGCAGAGTGCACGCAGCCGCAATCGTGTATTGCGCTATGTCGGGTCGCTCGATGCAGCGACCGGCAAGGCCTCTGTCGGGCTGGTCGAGCTCGAGCGTTCGCATACGTTCGCCAACATCAATCTGACGGACAACGTCGTGCGCTTCCTGACGCGGCGCTACAACGAGAATCCGCTGGTCGTGCAGGGACCGGGCGCCGGTCCTGAAGTGACGGCAGGCGGCATTTTCGCGGACCTGCTGCGTGTCTGTGCATATCTCGGCGCGAAACTCTGATGAAGACTTCTGCAACTGTGTTCAAAGCCACTGCATTTGCACCGGCGAGCATCGGCAATGTCGCCGTCGGCTTCGACGTGCTCGGTCATAGTTTCCAGACGATTGGTGATCGTGTGACTGCACGCCGCATCGATACGCCGATCGTGCGTATCGCATCGATCGGCGGTTTGGTGTCGGATCTGCCGCGGGAGCCCGAGAAGAACACTGCCGGCATGGCCGTGCTCAGCATGGTGAAGGATCTCAATCTCGATTTCGGCATCGAGCTGAGCATCGAGAAGGGCATTCCAATCGGCTCAGGACTCGGCGGCTCGGCGGCGTCGGCTGTCGCGGGTGTGGTCGCAGCGAACGCACTGCTACCCGAGTCGCTCGACAAGCTCGAGTTGCTCAAGTTCGCGATGAAGGGCGAGGCGGTTGCGAGCGGGGCGGTGCACGTCGACAACATCGCGCCTTCTTTGTTCGGCGGACTGGTGCTCACGGTGGGCATCGACAATCCGAACGTGAAACAGATTCCTGTGCCGGCGTCCGTACGCTGCGTGCTCGTACATCCTCATATGATGTTGTCGACGCGCGCGGCACGCGAGATCCTGAATCGCAGCATCGATCTGTCGAATGTGATCTGGCAATCGGCCAACCTCGCAGGCTTTCTCACCGGTTGCTTCACCGGCGATCTGCGACTGATCCGCGAATCGCTCGAAGATGTCATCATCGAGCCTCAGCGCAAAGTCCTGATCCCGGGCTTCGAGCAGGTGAAGCAGGCGGCAATCGGTAATGGCGCGCTCGGCTGCTCCATCTCGGGCGCCGGACCAACCGTTTTCGCGTGGTGCGAGGAGCAGGACGCGGAGAAGATCCGCGACGCCATGGTGGCTGCTTTCACCGCGCACAAGCTGGGCACCGACGCCTGGATTTCGACACTGGATCCCGCTGGCGCTCGCGTCATCGATTAACGCTCACATGCACTACGTCAGTACGCGCAGTTCGCAACACCGGGTGTTGCTGAGTGAAGCCATCGCCCAGGGCATCGCGCCCGACGGCGGGCTTTTCGTTCCCGAAAGCTTTCCGCACTTCCTGCCGCATCAGTTCGATGGACTGAGCACGTTGCCCGAAGTCGCCGAGCGCCTGATTGCTCCTTTTGCCGCAGAGGATCCGGTCATCGGTCCGGAGCTCGGCGCAATCTGCCGTGCCGCTCTCGACTTTCCAGCGCCGCTGCGGCCTATCCCCGAAGCGCCGGGTCCCCTGTGGGTGCTCGAGCTGTTTCACGGCCCCACATCGGCCTTCAAGGACTTCGGTGCCCGATTCCTGGCCGAGTCTCTCGAACGCATCAGACGCGGCGCCAGGCGCAAGCTTACGATTCTCGTGGCAACCTCCGGCGATACCGGCGGTGCAGTGGCGGCCGCGTTCCACAATCGTCCCTGGGTCGATGTAGTCGTGCTGTATCCGAAGGGACTGGTGTCGCAGCGACAGGCGCAACAGCTCGCCTGCTGGGGCGGCAACGTCCGAACCTTCTGCGTCCGCGGCACATTCGATGACTGTCAGCGCATGGTGAAGGAGGCGTTCCTCGATCCGGCGCTCACCGAGACGCATCAGCTCTCATCGGCGAACAGCATCAACGTGGGGCGCCTGCTCCCGCAGATGGTGTACTACGCGTGGGCCGGTCTCGAGCTGTGGCGTCAGAACGGGCGCCGCGCGAACTTCATCATTCCCGCCGGCAATCTCGGCAACTCGCTCGCGTGCATCTGGGCGCGTCACGTGGGGCTGCCGATCGGCGAGATCGTGCTTGCGACGAATGCCAATCAGACCGTAACGGAATTCCTGCGCACCGGAGACTGGGAGCCGCGATCGAGCGTGGCGACGCTGGCATCGGCCATGGATGTAGGCAATCCCAGCAACATGGAGCGTCTGCGCGCACTCCATCCGGATTTCGAAGAGCTGCAGAGTCAGATCGGCGCTTCGAGCGTCGATGACATCGAGATCCGCGGGACCATCCGCCGCGATTCTCACGAACTGCAGCAGGTGTGGTGCCCGCATACGGCAACGGCTGCCAAGGTGTTCCGCCGGCTGCTCGCTCGCGGAGCACGCGGTGATTGGGTGATCGTGTCGACCGCGCACGCCGCGAAATTCAACGACGTCGTCGAACCGCAGATCGGGCGCACCGTCGAGGTGCCGCCGAGTCTTGCGCGACTGCTCTCGTTGCCGCGGCAAGAGAAGGAACTGGAGCCCACGCTTCAGGCGTTACGCTCGGAATTGCAAAACACGTAAATGCCTTTGCCCACGCAAATTCCTCACTGGGCCTGGCCGGTGGCCGGTGCCGCTGCCTTGCTTGCGCTCGCGGTCTGGGTATTTCTCAAGATCCGCGACTACCGCTCGCGTCGAGCCATCGACGCGATGATCGCGAGCGTGGGCTATGAAATGCTCAAGAACGTCCTGCTGCCGAATGGCAACGGCGGTCAGATCCATCTGAACTACGTGCTGCTGACGCAGCGTGGCGTGCTGGTGGCCGATCTGATGGATCTGCCCGGCGCCGTCTTCGGCGGCGAGCAGATGCTCGAGTGGACGGCGATCGGTAAGAAGCGTCGCTACACGTTCGCCAATCCTCAGCACGCGCTCTATGACCGTATGGCCGCCATCAAGCTGCTCATTGGCGATGTGCCGGTCGAAGGCCGCGTGATCTTCACGGTTCGCAGCAGCTTTCCGAAGGGCAAACCGCGAAATGTTCTGCGTATCGATGATCTCGCCGATGACTTCCCCGTCGTCGACAAGGTCCGCGGCAATATCACCGCCGCATTCGGTAACGTTTGGGAGAACGTGAAAAAGCACGCGGAACCGAATCCGCTCGCGGTGTAGCCGAAGGTTCGCTTCCGAAGCTCTCGCCTGCGGAAGTGCTGCGCAGGTGGCTGGCAGACTAATCTGCTGGTCCGCTAGCCAGAGAAGAGGTCGGAGGAGCTGTTCTCCTTACTGTAGGTTCGGCTTTAGCCGAACAACGTCCGACTGAAGTCGGGCCCACAGTCGGAATTGGGTCAGCCTGCCGTGCCTCGTCCACTGAGGGCTTGGCTTCAACCGAACACCAAAGAAAGTCCAACTGTTCCGAGTCACAGTTGGAATCGGATCAGCATGCCGCGCGCTGCGCGGAGTGCCTGGCCAGCCAGTCCGCTAGCCAGGCAAGAGGTCGGAGGAGCTGTTCTTCTTACTTTAGGTTCGGCTTTAGCCGAACAATGTCCGATTGAAGTCGGACCCACAGTCGGAATCGGATCAGCGTGCGGTGCCTAGTTCTGCGGCGCATTCGGCCTTAGTCGAACATCACAGAAAGTCTTTCAACCTTCGCGGCATTTCCGCCATTTCACGACCGCTCCCTCTTGCTCTGACTAGCCGACTAGTTGGCTAGTCAGCTAGTCCACTGGTCGCCGCGAAGCGCTATCGCCGCCGCTTCGCGTGCTCCATGAGCACCTGCGAGACGCAGGCGGTCACGCGCTTGCCGGTCTCGATGTCGAGGAATTCATTCGGACCGTGCGCGTTCGATTGCGGTCCGAGGACGCCGGTTACCAGGAACTGGGTGCGCGGAAATTTCTCGGCGAGCATGCCCATGAAAGGAATGCTGCCACCGGTGCCCATGTACATGGCGTCGCGGCCGAAGAAGTTCTTGGAGGCAGTCTGTACGGCGGACTCGAGCCAGGGTTCGCTCGACGGCGCGTTCCATCCGCCCATGCTGGATTCGAGCTCGAACGCGACGTGCGCACCATACGGTGGGTCGCGCTCGAGCGTGTTCTTGACGGCTACGGCGGCGCGCTCCGGATCCACTCCCGGTGGCAGACGAAACGAAAGGACGAACGCAGTCATCGGTCGCAACACGTTGCCCGCACTGCTCGCGGCAGGAATGCCTTCTACACCCGTCACCGACAACGTCGGGCGCCAGGTGCTGTTGAGGAGAAGCTCGGCGGGGTCGTCCGACATCGGCTTCATGCCATCGAGGAATGGAATCTTGCGATGAACCACATCGCCCAGCGTCTTCGCAGCGGCTTGTGCCTGTTGCATCCGATCCTGCGGGATCGTGCCCTGCAATTCGTCGATGAGAATGCGGCCGGTTTCAGCATCTTCGATTCGTGCGAGCAACTGACGCACGATGCGGAAGCTGGAGGGTGCAATGCCGCTCGCCATGCCCGAGTGGACGCCTTCGCGCAGGACGTTCACGCGCAGCGTTCCGATCAGATTGCCGCGCAGTGAGGTCGTACACCAGAACTGATCGTAGTTGCTGCATTCGGCGTCCAGGCACACGACGAGCGAGGGTTCGCCGATGCGATCGGCGAGGGCATTGATGTAAGCGGGAAGATCCGGGCTGCCGCTTTCTTCGCCGGACTCGATGATGATCACGCAGCGAGCATGTGGAATCTTTTGCTCGTCCAGCGCGCGAACGGCGAGGAGGGATCCGAAAACGGCATAGCCATCGTCCGCACCGCCACGGCCATAGAGCCGACCGTCGCGAATGACCGGCGTCCAGGGATCGAGACCTTCCATCCATCCGGTGAACTCGGGTTGCTTGTCCAGATGCCCGTACATCAATACGGTGTCATCGACGCTCCCGGGCACTTCGATGAAGAGCAACGGACCGCGGTTGGGCAAGCGCATGACCTCGACCTTCATTCCGGGCAGCGCGTTCTGCTCGCACCAGCGCTTCATCAGATCGGCGGCCCGATCCATGTGGCCATGTTCCGCCCATCGCGGATCGAAGTTCACCGACTTGTTCGGGATGCGGATGTAATCGCACAGGGCAGGGACGATCGATTCGTCCCATACGCGATCGACATAGTGTTTGAGTTCAGAAACGTTCATCAGCGGGCTCCAGCGGCAGAGGCCGTCCAGCGAAAAAGGGTGAGGGCGTTGTTCGTCGTGGCTGCAGCGAGTGCACCCACATCCTCGTTTCGGGCGAGGGCGATGGTGCGCAACACATGTGGCAAGTACATCGGTTCATTGCGCCGATCCTTCGGTTTCGGATCGAGATCGCGTGGCAATAGATAGGGCGCGTCGGTTTCGATCAACAGTCGATCCGCGGGAATGTAGCGGACGACGTCCTTCAGATGCGCACCGCGGCGCTCGTCGCAAATCCATCCGGTGATACCGATATGCAGGCCGAGATCCAGATAGGCACGCGCCTGTTCGAGCGATCCGGTAAAGCAGTGTGCGACACCGCCGCTCAGATGCGCCCGATGATCCCGAACGAGGGCCAGGAAGTCATCCTGTGCATCGCGCTCATGCAGGAACACAGGTTTCTGCACCCGTGATGCCAGCTCGAGCTGCCGCTCGAACGCGTGTAGCTGTGCCTCTCGCGGTGAGAAATTCCGGAAATAGTCCAGCCCGCATTCACCCACGGCCAGCACGTGCGGGTGCGCTGCGAGCTCGGTCAACTCATTCAAAGCCGGGGCATCGAGCTCGGTGGCGTGATGCGGGTGAATACCTGCCGTGCATCGAAACGCTTCTTGCCATGTGGCAACGAGGTCCAGCGCACTGCGGGTGCTGGCGATCGAGCTTCCGGTGATCAGCATGCGCGTGACGCCAGCCGCACGGGCGCGTTCGATCACCTGGGCACGATCCCGATCGAAGCTGTCGTGGGCGAGATTGATCCCGATGTCGACCAGGGCGAGTGAGCTGTTCAATACGTGACTCATGTCCGGCGGGCCACGCGTGGGCCCTGTGCTAAGGTTCGCGAGCTGTGGATTCTAGTAGATAAGTTCCGCGGGAGTTCGGACATGCAGGCCTCGTCACTGCGCCGGTGCATGAAGTACACACTGAGCGCGCTGTTCTTCAGTCTCGTTGTATCCGCGCGTGCTCCTGCAGATACCGCACTGTCCGAGCTGGACGATGCGGCGGCCCGTATGCAGTACGCGTACTACACGGACGATCCGCGTGCATTGGAGGACACACTCGGTTCGGTCGGCGCGTTGCGAACCACGCCAGTGCCCGGCCTCAACGAGTACTTCACCGCCTACGGTCATTGGAAACTTGCACAGTTGTATGCAGAGGCGCAGATCGCCGGAGCCGCCACCAGTCGGAGCGGCGCCGCAAAGGCGGCGCAGGAATGCGAGCGGTACGCGAAGGCAGCAATCGCGAAAGACGGGCGCCTGGCCGAAGCGTACGCGCTGCTCGCGATCTGTCACGGCAATCCGTCGGGCGGAACCTGCGCGGCGAAGCCACTGAAGACCGCTCTGGAACTCGAGCCGCAGAACCCGCGCGTGCGTCTGATCGATCTGCTGTGCCTCGATCGCAAGGAGTGGAGCTCTCCGACGATCGTGCAACGCGCGAGATCCCTGGTGAACGCATTCGACAGTGCGCCCGCATCACGGCCCGGCAAACCGGATTGGGGACAGGCGGAGGCTTCGCTGCTGCTTGGACAGATCTGTCTGCAGCGTGGCGATACTGTCGCAGCGCGCGACAGTGCCGAACGGGCCCTCGTCGTTGCGCCGGACTATCGCAAAGCTCAGCAACTCCTTCAGGCCGCAGCCAGAACATCCGGGTAGGGCATTACCGACGTCGCAGGAAAAGCCGAGTGAGCGCTGGGCGAAGCACCGCCAGCGCATATAATGCCAAGGCCATGACCCGCTCCTCATCGTCGTCGCAGCTGCAGCTCTTCGAAGCGCACGAGCAAGCGCAACGTTGGAGTGTCCGCGTCAGTCGGCGCGCCCGACGCTTGTCGGTCCGGGTATATCCAGGCGGACGCGTCGAAGTGGTCGTGCCCCCTCATGCCTCGCCGAGTGCGGTGGAGCGCTTCGTAGGATCCCATAGGCGCTGGATCGACGAGCGGGTGGCCGATCTGTCCATGATCGGCAATGTCATTACCGATATGCGTCCGAGCACTGTGTCGCTCGCTGCGCTCGATCGCACCTATGCGGTCGAGTATCACTCCAGTGATTCGGACCACGTACGCGTGCTGCCATCGCCCGGTAACGTGCTCGTCCTGCGGGGGGCGGTCGACGAAGAGTCAAAGGTCGCGCAAGCGTTGCGCGAATGGTCGATGGCCCTCGCCGAGATCGAGCTCACTGCGCAGTTGCTGGAGCTTGCGAAGCGACACCGTTTCGAGTTCCAGCGAGTTCAGATCCGTCGCCAGCGTACGCGCTGGGGCAGTTGCTCCGCGAAAGGGACGATCAGTCTGAATGTGTGCGGCCTGTTTCAGGACCCCGACGTCCTGCGTTACCTCCTGATTCACGAGCTCAGCCACACTCGCCACATGAATCACTCGCGCCGCTTCTGGAGCCTGGTGGAATCCCTCGAGCCCGACTATCGACGACTGGATCGCGAGCTCCTGCAAGGCTGGCAACGCGTTCCGGGCTGGATGTTTGGGTGAAGAATGGTGATGACGGTGATGACAGTCATGTCGGTGATGACAGTGATGGCAGTGATGACAGTGATGAGTGCGTACCGCCTCCAGTCCTGACATCACTTCCATCACCTCCATCACCGATATCACCTCCATCACCGGTATCTGCCATCACTGGTATCACTTCCATCACCGTCATCACTTCCGTCACCGCCATCACTCACTCCCACCATGCCCACCACTCCCAAGCGTCCGGTCGATCTTTCCGATGAGCAGGTCCACTGGGATCTGGGCGAGTCGAAGAGCTATGGGCAATACCTTGGCCTCGACAAGATCCTGAGCGCGCAGCAGCCGGTCTCGTACGAGCATGACGAGATGCTGTTCATCATCATTCATCAGACGTCCGAGCTGTGGATGAAGCTCTGTCTGCACGAGCTGAACGGCGCACTCGATCACATCCGACGCGACGATCTGGGGCCTTCGTTCAAGATGCTTGCGCGCGTCTCGCGCATCCAGGCGCAGCTCACGCAATCATGGGATGTGCTCGCGACGATGACGCCCGCTGAGTATTCCGCTTTCCGCAATCAGCTGGGACGCGCTTCGGGCTTCCAGTCGTACCAGTACCGCATGCTCGAGTTCGTCATCGGCAACAAGAACGCGGATCTGATCGAAGTTCACCAGCGCGATCCGCAGGCGTACGACGCGCTCAATCGCGCTCTGCACAGTCCGAGCATCTACGACGAATCGCTGCGGCTCCTCAGTCGTCGAGGCTTCGAGATTCCGCAGGAGTACCTGGATCGCGACTGGTCGCAGCCCTATCACCCGAGCAAGCAAGTGGCTGCCGCATGGCTCGCGGTGTATCACAGCATCGACGATCACTGGGACCTGTACGAGCTCGCGGAAAAGCTCGTCGATCTCGACATGAAATTTCAGCTCTGGCGTTTCAGCCACATGAAGGCCGTCGAGCGCATCATCGGCTACAAGCGCGGCACCGGCGGCACGGGCGGCGTGTCCTACCTGGCAAAGGCACTTGAACTGCGATTCTTCCCGGAGCTGTGGTCGGTTCGCACGTCGATGTGAGTTCAATAGGGCCGCAAAGACCGCAAAAAAGAATGAATGAAAGATGTTGATGCGGGGTGGAGGAGAGCTTCTGACACTTATCCTCCGGTCTTTTTTGCGGTCTTTGCGGCCCTCCTAGCTTCAAACAAGCCGCCAGCCCGCTGACGTTTCTGCCGCATGAAGGCTGTCGAGCGGATCATCGGTTACAAGCGCGGCACCGGTGGCGGACCGTGCGCACAGCGATGTGAACAAGAGCGCCCTGTCGCTGCTGGGTGATGCGGTATGTCTGACACTTATCCGGCCTTTTTTGCGGTCTTTGCGGCCATCCTGGCTTTAACAACCCGCCAGCCCAACAGCACAGCCACGATCGTGGCGTAAATCAGCGGTTCGCGGACGTCTGCTTTGACTTGCCAGTAGTAGTGCCACACGCCGAGCGGCACGATCAGGTAGATCAGTCGATGCAGTGATTTCCAGCGTTTGCCCAGGCGACGCATCATGCCGTTCGTCGAGGTGATCGCCAGTGGAATGAGCAGGAGAAAAGCAGCGAAGCCAATCGTGATGTAAGGGCGTTCGGCAATCTCGGGGAGGATGCCCGGCCAGTACAGGCCCTGGTCGAGAATCAACCAGGTGAGAAAGTGCAGGAGCACATATACGAACGCGAAGACGCCGAGCATGCGTCGCAGGAGCACAAGCCAGGGCGCGTCGAACCAGTCGCGCAGCGGTGTCACGGCAAGCGTGATGATGAGTAACCGCAGGCCCCACTGACCGAACACGTCTCTGATGGTTTCGACCGGATTTGCGCCGAGGGTGCCGGCGATGTTGAACGCCTGCAGCGTGACCAGCACTAGCGGAAGCGAGCAGAGCAGGAAGACGATCGGCTTGACGTAGCGACGCACGATCGTTGCGTTCACGTGCAAACCTCGACGCCGTGGCGAGGTCTGCAGATCTTCAGAGGCGCGTAGCTCAGGCGCAGACATGCATCAGAAGTAGCGCTTCAGATCCATGCCGTGATACAGATCGGCTACTTCCTTACCGTATCCGTTGAACATCTGAGTCGGAATACGCGAGTTGAACAGGCCGGCGCCGATGCGCCGCTCCCGCGCCTGACTCCAGCGCGGGTGATCGACGTTCGGATTCACGTTCGCATAGAAGCCGTATTCCTGCGGCGCCGAGATATTCCAGGACGTCGGGGGTTGCCGTTCGGTGAAGCGGATCTCGACGATCGACTTGATCCCCTTGAATCCGTATTTCCAGGGCGTCACCAACCGCAGCGGTGCGCCATTTTGATTGGGCAACGTCTTGCCATACAGACCTACTGCGAGCAACGACAGGGGATTCATGGCCTCATCGATGCGCAAGCCCTCGACATAAGGCCACTCGAGAACGGCGTAGCGTTGTCCTGGCATCTCCTTCGGACGCAGAACGGTTTTGAATGCCACGTACTTCGCCTTCGACGTCGGCTTGAAGCGTTGCAGAACGGCTGCCAGCGGCACGCCGACCCATGGGATGACCATCGACCATGCCTCGACGCAGCGCATCCGATAGATACGTTCTTCCAGTGCCTGAGCTTTGATCAGATCGTCGAGCGCATACGTACCGGTGATCTCCGCTTCACCTGTGACGTTCACAGTCCACGGACGCGGCTTGAACTCGCGCGAGTTCGACGCAGGGTCGGACTTGCCCGTCCCGAACTCGTAGAAGTTGTTGTAAGTCGTGATGTCCTCGTACGAGTTGGGTGCCTCGGAGGTGCTCAACTGCGCATTGCGCTTGAACTGCAGATCCGCGTCGCTCGCCGAGCCGAGCTGAGGTCCGAGCAGGCCCGCTGCGAGCGCTGCCTGTAGCAGATGACGACGATTCAGATAGACGGACTCGGAGGTGATTTCCGAAGGCGCAATGCGCGCGCTGTCCCCGGGTTGGGCTCGCTTGATGAACATTACGATCTCGTCAGATGGGCCTTCAACGCATGACTCACCGATTAGACCTGATCAGGCGCATAAAAATCACAGCGAACAGGGTGGCGCTCACCCGCATTCCCCCTTCGGGATGTGCGGCTTCGCCGGCAGCGTCACCCTGGCGTAAGCCGGGCCATCTCGTAGAAACCAAAGAATGGATCTGACGATTGCCCAAGCAACGAGGTGTCCGCATCACGACGTCAGATTCTGATCGAATTGAGGCAGGTCATCGGCAATGTCGAACCAGTTCGCCTTCGAGCCCGTGAAAATATGGCACGTCGGTCGCATGGCAGGATCCGTATCGAAGGTGCCGGCCGGCACGATCGCGAAGCCACGCTCATGCGAGAGGAATGGAGCGGCACCTCCGCAGGTTGAGCAGAAGGCGACGCTGAAAAAACGTGCGTCGGGCACCTTGTACCTGACCCGGTTCGACTCGCCTCGCGTGAACCGCAGATCATCGATCCTGCATAGCACGTTCGTTGCATGTGCGCTGCTGCGCGCGCGCCGGCATCGCGAGCAGTGGCAATGAAGCATCCGCATCAGTGGTGCCTGGATCTCATAGGCGATATCGCCACAAAGACAGCTGCCCGCAATCATTCCCGGATCGATCTCTACGAGTGGGCGCGCAACGCCGGTCGTACCGAATTCCTCCGGATATTCTTCATGGCGGGGCAGGGCATCGGGTATCTCGTACCAGGGCGCTTTGGAACCGACGAACCAGTGAGCCTGAGGTCGTATGTCGAGCGGACCATCGAGATTGCCTGCGGGACAGATGGCGAGATCCATCTCCTCGGCGAGGCTGGGCGTCACCGAGCCGCAGGTATGACAGAAGGATCGCTGTCCTTTTTCCGAGGACTTGTAGCTGCGGATATTGTCTTCGCCGCTGATCCAGCGAAAGCCAACCAATGGAGCGCTGAGGAACGTCGCAAACGATGCGCCATGATGCTTGCGGCACATTGAACAATGACAATGCACCATCATCTCCAGTGGACCGTCGATTTCGTATCGAACGGTGGCGCACAGACAGGCGCCTCGATATGGCCACGGCGTTGAGCTCATGCGTTCACCAGGCGGTGGGCGAGACGATCACCTTAGCAAGCGCGAGGCGGGCTCTCCAGCGTTCATCGTTGCACGGATGAGTGAGGCAAGGCTCACAGCGGCGGCAGATTTCAGGGTTGCAAGGGTTCAAACCGCGCCAATCTTCGTGCTACAAGGACCTCACTCGGACGAACTCACTTGCAGGACATTCGCAATCAGCCAGACGGCAGCGCACCCATGACCACGGTAGCAGACACACCTCCACGCCAGAGCCTGCGCGAGCAGGTCGAACGTCTGTTGCCGACGTGGCAGAGCTGGTACCCAAGCCTGTTTCATGCGGCCGAAGACCTGGGACTCATTCGTGCGCGCGTCTGTTCGCCGTCGTCGCTCATGCTGTCCAATCGCCACGCCGGCGTGCAGGAAGAAGCGATGCGCGCTTTCAAGGAACAGTGGAGCGTCGAGGACGAGCCGGAGCTTCCGCCGCCCCAGCATCAGCAGATCATGAAGCGGATTCAGAACCAGATGCGCTTCAATCAGCGCAAGCCGCAGCAGCAGCGCCGCAAGTAATCATTTTTCCAGCTTGGTGAAGTCTGGAGCGCGTCGCTCCGCGAATGCACGGAAGGCTTCTGCGGCTTCGGCACTTCGCAGCCGCTCGGTGAAAATATCCATCTCGCGCGTCATGACGGCCGACAGATGCGCAGCATCGCGCATCAGTTGCTTGGTCGCGCGTACCGCACCGGCGGGACGCTGGGCGAGACTTCGCGCGGCTTCCAGCGCCTTGTCTTTGACCAGAGCCGCAGGAAGCGCGGCATTGGCGAGTCCGAGACTCGCTGCCATGCGTCCATCGACAGCTTCCCCCAACGCAAACATGGCAAATGCGCGGGCGTGTCCGATGCGTGCCGGAATCAGCCAGCTCGAGCCAGCCTCAGGGACGAGGGCGAGATTGACGAATGGAGTGGTGAGCTTCGCATCCTCGGCCACATAAACCAGATCGCAATGCATGAGCAGCGTCGTGCCGATGCCTACGGCGAGACCCTGTACGGCAGCGACATACGGTTTCTCCGCAGTCGCGAGCGCTTTGAGAAATCCGTGCGCATGCATCTCAGCGGCCGGTGTCCGTCCGGCTGCGATCGCTGCGAAATCGCCGATGTCATTACCGGCAGTGAAGGCGTCCCCGTCCGCCTCGAACATCACGACCCGAATTTCGGGATCGCGCTCGGCCGTCAGGAGCGCCTGGGTCAATGTCCCGTACATGGCGTTCGTGATCGCGTTCTTTTTCTCGGGCCGCGCGAACGCAAGCCGCATCACTCTGTCTTCAACCGAAATGCGAATCGGGTCGGGCATGGGAGACCTCGCCGGTGATGAGTGATAGAGACTTGAAACGGTGATGTAAGTGATGACAGTGATGGCGGTGAAGGACGCTTCGCGGTGAATTGATCCGGGCCCGCGATGCGGCCCGGATCTTCATCACGTCATCACGCCATACGGCGCAGGCGTCAGCCTGTGCTAGGCCGCCTTGCTGCCGCTGGCCAGCTGGCGCAGTACGTAGTGCAGGATGCCACCGTGCTGGTAGTACTCCCGCTCCTTCGGCGTGTCGATACGCACACGTACTTCGAACTTGATGGGCGTACCGCCGTTGTCCGGCGTCGCAACGACCGTCACGACTTTGGCAGCGCCGCCGTTGAGGCCGATGATCTCGTAGCTCTCCTTGCCCGTGAGACCCAGCGATGCGGCGTTCTGTCCTTCCTTGAACTGCAAGGGCAGCACGCCCATGCCGATCAGGTTCGAGCGATGGATGCGTTCGAAGCTCTCCGCGATAACGGCCTTGGCGCCGAGCAGCATGGTGCCTTTCGCCGCCCAGTCACGTGAGGAGCCGGTGCCGTATTCCTTGCCCGCGATGACGACCAGCGGTGTGCCTTCCTGCTTGTAGCGCATCGCCGCGTCGTAAATGCTCATCTGTTCGCCGCTTGGAATGTGCACGGTGACGCCGCCTTCGGTGCCCGGTGCCAGCTGATTGCGCAGACGGATGTTGGCGAACGTACCGCGCATCATGACTTCATGGTTGCCGCGACGAGCGCCATACGAGTTGAAGTCGACGGGTTTGACGCCGAGCGACATCAGATACTTCGCTGCAGCGCTCGACTTGGAGATGTCGCCAGCAGGCGAGATGTGGTCCGTCGTCACCGAGTCGCCCAGCAGTGCCAGCACGCGCGCATTGCGAATGTCCGCCACCGGATTCGGCTTCATGTTCATGCCGACGAAGTAGGGCGGATTCTTCACATAGGTGGATTTCTCGTTCCACTGATAGATCTTGCCGGCGGGCAAGCTGATCGAATTCCAGTTCTCATCGCCCGTGAACACGCTCGAGTAGCTCTTGCGGAACATCTCCGAGTCGACCGACTTCGCGATGAACTCCTGGATCTCGGCCGGTGTCGGCCAGATGTCCTTGAGATACACCTGCTGACCATCGCTGCCGCAACCGAGCGACTGCGTGGTGAGATCGAGATTCAGAGTGCCGGCGAGCGCATAGGCGACGACCAGCGGCGGCGACGCCAGGAAGTTCATGCGCACTTCCGGATGCACGCGGCCTTCGAAGTTGCGATTGCCCGAGAGCACCGAGCAGGCGATCACATCGCCCGCGCGCACTGCATCCGAGATCTCCTGCTTCAGAGGACCCGAGTTGCCGATGCAGGTCGTGCAGCCGTAACCGACCGTGTAGAAGCCCAGCGCTTCCAGATCCTCGGTGAGACCCGCCTTGTTCAGATAGTCGGTAACGACGCGCGATCCAGGCGCCAGGCTCGTCTTGACCCAGGGCTTCGACATGAGGCCGCGCTTGCGGGCATTGCGTGCGAGCAGGCCCGCTGCAATCAGCACGGCCGGATTCGAGGTATTGGTGCAGCTCGTGATCGCAGCGATCAGCACCGCACCGTCCTTCACTTCGAAAGACTTGCCGTCGAGGTTCGCCGTACCGACGCCGGTTGCCGCCGGGTTTTTGGCCTTGCGCTCTTCGGCCATTTTCACGAACGCGCCTTCGTAGACCTGCTTGGCCGTGCGCAGCGGAACCCGATCCTGCGGACGCTTCGGACCTGCGAGCGAAGGTTCGACCGTGCTCAGATCGAGCTCGAGCACATCGGTGTAATCGGCCTGCGGTGCGCCTTCATGACGCCACAGACCCTGATGCTGCGCGTACTCGCGCACCAATGCGATCTGTTCCTGGGTGCGGCCCGTGAGCTCGAGATAACGCAGCGTTTCGTTGTCGATCGGGAAGATGGCGCAGGTGCTGCCGAACTCGGGCGACATGTTGCCGATGGTCGCGCGGTCCGCGAGGGGCAGATTGGCGAGACCGTCGCCGAAGAACTCGACGAACTTATCGACGACGCCTTTCTTGCGCAGCATCTCGGTGATGGTGAGCACGAGATCCGTTGCGGTCGCGCCTGCGGGCAAGGTGCCCACGAGCTTGAAGCCGATGACGTGCGGGATCAGCATGGTCACGGGCTGGCCGAGCATCGCCGCTTCCGCTTCGATACCGCCGACGCCCCAGCCGAGCACGCCCAGGCCGTTCACCATCGTGGTGTGCGAGTCGGTGCCTACCAGCGTATCGGGATAAGCCCAGCGCACGCCGTCCTTCTCGCTGTCGAACACGACACGCGCGAGATATTCGATGTTGACCTGGTGAACGATACCGGTGTTGGGCGGCACGACCTTGAAATTGTGGAACGCGGTTTGTCCCCAGCGCAGGAACTCATAACGTTCGGTGTTGCGGGCGAATTCGATCGCCGTGTTCTTGGCGAGCGAATCGGAACCGCCGTAAGCATCGACCTGAACCGAGTGATCGATGACCAGCTCCGCAGGCGACAGCGGATTGATCTCATCCGCATTGCCGCCGAGCTTGATCATGGCCTCGCGCATGGCGGCGAGATCGACGACAGCGGGCACGCCCGTGAAGTCCTGCATGATCACGCGGCTGGGCGTAAAGGAGATTTCGTAGGAAGGCGCAGCTTTCGGATCCCAGGCGAGGAGCGCTTCGATGTCACCGCGAGTGACATTCACGCCGTCCTCGAACCGCAGCAGGTTCTCGAGCAGGATCTTGAGCGAGTAGGGGAGCCGCTCAACATTGCGGTCCTTCAGCGCGGCGAGGCTGAAAATCTCGAAATTGCTGCTGCCGCAGGCGAGCGTGGTGCGCGCCTTGAACGAATCTTTCATGCGTCCTCCAGGAGGAAATGGGGCGGCGCCGGGGAGGCGCCTGCTGAAGCGGCGCGGATTATAGCGGCTCGTCGGCCCTCAGAGATCTCTGCACACTGGAAATCTGTCGAGCGATACGTACAAAGTCTGGCGGGAATCTACACCGCGTCTTGCATCACGATCGGGGCGAGCGCTCCCACTTCCTCGATGACACCGCCACCGAGGCATTCATCGCCATCGTAGAAAACGGCGTATTGACCTGGGGTCACTGCGCGCTGCGGTGTCGTGAACGTCACATTGACTCGCCCGCCCTCGAGGACTGTCACTTCGCAGCGCTGATCGGTCTGACGATATCGAACCTTGGCAGCACATTCGAAGCGGCGAGCGGGCGGATCACCTGCAACCCATTGCAGCTGACCCGCCGTGAGTGTGTCGCTCAAGAGGGCGGGGTGATCGTGCCCTTGCACGACACGGAGCACGTTGCGTCGCAGATCCTTGCCGCACACGTACCATGGCGACTCAGCTGCTCCGGCCTGTCCACCGATCTGCAAGCCCTGCCGTTGTCCGAGCGTGTAGTACATGAGGCCCTGATGACGGCCGAGCTTGCGACCGTCGAGCGTTTCGATGTCGCCCGGCTGGGCCGGCAGATACTGAGCGAGAAATTCCGCGAACGGACGCTCGCCGATGAAACAGATGCCGGTGCTGTCCTTCTTGTCGAATACCGGCAACGTGAGATCCCTCGCGATGCGACGCACCTCGTCCTTGTGCATCTCGCCGATGGGGAACAGCGTATGGGCGAGCGCCGAGGCTGGCATCGCGTGCAGGAAGTAGCTTTGATCTTTCTGAGGGTCCAGGCCCTTCAGCAGGCGTACCCGCGGCTCGTGAGCGACACGTGCGTAATGTCCGGTCGCGACGAACTCGGCGCCGAGCCGGCGGGCGTAGTCGAAGCACACCCCGAACTTGATTTCGCGATTGCACAGCACGTCGGGATTCGGCGTACGGCCCGCGCGGTACTCATCCAGAAAGTACTTGAACACCCGCTCGCGGTATTCGCCCGCGAAGCTCACCTTGTGCAGGGTGATGCTCAGCTGGTCACAGACCGCGCGCGCGTCCTGGAAGTCCTGTGCGGCCGTGCAATAGCCGTCCTCGTCCTCATCCCAGTTGCTCATGAACAGGCCCTGCACGTCGTAGCCTTGCTCCCTGAGCAGCCACGCAGTGACGGACGAGTCCACGCCGCCGGACATGCCGACGATGACCAAAGGGCGAGTAGTCATGGAGAGAGAAGCGCCTGAAGGAGGCGCATTCGATCAGGGCAGCCGCGTCAAAGGCAAGTCATCCCCTACCCGAGCGGTCACGCGCCGCCCGACGGGCAACAGATCGCGCACGATCGTCTGACAGATCTCGAGCGGGAAACGTCGGCCCTCCAGATAGTCGTCGACGCAACGCAGGACCATGGGGCTGCGCAGACGAGCCGAGCGAGTGAGCATCTGCTGCCTGTCCATCCATAGTGCGCGCTCGATACCGCGATCCAGGCGCCGGCTGGCGTCGTGACTGACGACCTCGCCCGCGAACGCGAACCGCAGGAAGCACCGTTGCCGTTCCGGCTGTTCCCACAGATAGATCCCAACCAGCGCCTCGGGCCGGAAAGTCCAGGCAGTTTCCTCGAGCGTCTCGCGGATGACGGCCGTGACCAGCTCCTCGCCCCGTTCCACATGGCCAGCCGGCTGGTTGAACACCATGGCATTGCCAACCCGCTCTTCCACGAGCAGGAACTGTCCATCGCGTTCCACGATGGCGGCTACGGTCAGATCGGGTCGCAACGACATGGTATTAGAAACAATGTGTTAGGGTGGTTATCTGGTGCCGGATCTTAGCACTGGGCCGGCGCGTCGATCCCAACGCACCGCACAGTCCAACGCCGCCCCCTAATAGAAGTTTCGTTTCAAACGTTCTTGGCCAGGGTCGTCGCCACGCCCGTGTATGTGGCCGGAGAGAGCTTCAGCAGCTCCTGACGGGCTTCCTCGGGAATGCTCAGAGTGCGGATAAATTCGCGCAGGGCATCCGGCGTGACCCGCTGACCCCGGGTGAGACCTTTCAACTGCTCGTAGGCGTTCTCGACACCGAAACGCCGCATGACGGTTTGAATCGGCTCCGCCAGCAGTTCCCAGTTGGCATCCAGATCTGCCGCCATTTGCCGCGCATCGACGTCGACCCGTTCCAGGCCGCGCTCGATCGAGCGCCAGGCGATCAGCGCATGGCTGACGGCGACGCCCACGTTGCGCAGCACCGTCGAGTCGGTCAGATCGCGTTGCCAGCGCGATACCGGCAGCTTGTCGGCGAGGAATCGCAGCATCGCGTTCGCCAATCCGAGATTGCCTTCTGCATTCTCGAAGTCGATCGGGTTCACCTTGTGAGGCATGGTCGAGGAGCCGACTTCACCCGCGACCACGCGCTGGCGGAAGTACCCCAGGGAGATGTAGCCCCAGAAGTCACGGCAAAGGTCGATCAGGATCGTGTCGATGCGCGCGAGCGTGTCGAAGTACTCGGCATTCCAGTCATGCGGTTCGATCTGGGTCGTGTACGGATTCCAGGTGAGCCCGAGCGACTCGACGAACGACTGACCGAGGCGCGGCCAATCCACCTGCGAGTAGGCCACACGATGCGCATTGAAGTTGCCGACGGCGCCGTTGATCTTGCCTTCGATGCTGACGCTCGCGAATCGCTGACGCTGCCGCTGGAGCCGATAGACGAAGTTCGCGATCTCCTTACCGAGCGTCGTGGGCGTCGCAGGCTGTCCGTGCGTCCGCGACATCATCGGGGTCTCGGCGTTCGCATGGGCCATGATCCGCAGCCGCGAGATCAGCGTATCGAGCCGGGGCAACAACACCTGATCGCGCGCTTCCTTGAGCATGAGCGCGTAGCTCAGATTGTTGATGTCCTCGGAAGTGCACGCAAAATGCACGAATTCGCGACGCGGACGCCAGGCGGGAACGGCATCGAGGCGGCTCTTGACGAAGTATTCGACCGCTTTCACATCGTGATTGGTCTCGCGCTCGATCCGCTTGACCTCCACGGCATCGGCGTCGGTGAGCTCGGCCGCGAGCGCATCGAGGACGGTGAGTGCTTCGCTCGGCAGGCCGCGCAGTTCTGTGATCAGCGGCTCTGCTGCGAGCGCTTTGAGCCAGAGCGCTTCGACGCGCACGCGCTGGCGTATCAGACCGCGCTCACTGAAGAGAGGGCGCAGCTCGGAGCATTTGTCGGCATATCGCCCATCGATGGGGGAGATCGCATTTAAGAGATGGATGTTCATTGTAGAATCATAGCGCACGCCTTCGATCCTCGGCTCCTCCTCGAGCCGTTCAACAGGCACACCCGCAGCGCAATTCGACGGAGTCCGATGTGACGCAGCCTGGTTTTCGCACCGAGCGAGACAGTCTCGGTGAGCTCAAGGTCCCTGCCGATGCTCTGTGGGGTCCGCAGACGCAACGCGCGGTCGAGAACTTCCCGATCAGCGGACTGCGCATGCCGCGCGATTTCATTCGCGCACTCGGTCTCATCAAATGGGCCGCGGCCACCGCGAACCTCGAGCTCGATGCGCTCGATCCGAAACGGGCAGGGGCCATCCAGAAGGCAGCGTTGGAAGTCGTCGAAGGCAAGCACGACTCGCAGTTTCCGGTCGACGTATTCCAGACTGGCTCGGGCACGAGCAGCAATATGAATGCGAACGAGGTGATCGCACGCCTCGCCTCGCAGTACGCGGGAGTGCCCGTGCATCCCAACGATCACGTCAACATGGGCCAGAGCTCGAACGATGTGATTCCGAGCGCCATTCACCTGAGTGCGCTTCTGGGTATCGAACAGCACCTGTTGCCCGCGCTCGTTTATCTGAGCGGCGTCATCAGCCGTCGCATCGGTGAGATCGGCGATATCGTGAAGACCGGTCGCACGCATCTCATGGATGCGATGCCCGTGACTTTCGGGCAGGAAATGAGCGGCTGGCTCGCGCAGGTCGAGAACAGCACCGCACGTATCATGGACTGCCGCGCTCGGCTGCAACTGATTGCGCTCGGCGGCACGGCCGTGGGCACGGGCATCAATGCAGATCCGCGCTTCGCTGGCCGCGCCGCCCGCTATCTGTCCGTGAAGAGCGGGCTCGAACTGCGACCGAATCCCAACTATTTCGAGGCGCTCTCGTCGCAGGACGCCGCCGTGGAATTGTCCGGACAGCTGAAGACGCTCGCGGTCTCGCTCACCAAGATCGCGAACGATCTGCGCTGGATGAACAGTGGTCCGCTGGCGGGGATCGGCGAGATCAGTCTGCCCGCATTGCAGCCGGGCAGCAGCATCATGCCCGGCAAGGTCAATCCCGTGATCCCGGAGGCAGTGACGATGGTGGCGGCGCAGGTGATCGGCAACGACACCACCATCACGATCGCCGGCCAGTCCGGAAACTTTCAGTTGAACGTGATGCTGCCCGTGATCGCATATAACGTGCTGCAGAGCATCGATCTGCTTGCGAACGCTTCGCGTGCGCTCGCCGACACCGCGATTGCCGGATTCAAAGTGAATCAGGAGGTGATCGATACGGCTCTCGAGCGCAATCCGATCCTGGTGACCGCATTGAACCCCGTCATCGGTTACGAGCTCGGCGCCAAGATCGCCAAGCAGGCGTATGCGGAGCGCCGTCCGTTACGCGAGGTCGCCGCCGAACACACGAACCTGCCTGCCGCTGAGCTGGACCGTCTGCTCGATCCGCGCGAGCTGACCAAGGGCGGTATCAAGGCCGACGCGGGCGGTTGATGGCAGAACTGCCCCACGACCGCTCGACGCTGCGTCGGTTGATCGAGACGCGACTCAGAGATTCGCACCCGCTGGGTGAGCCAGGGCACGCGTTGCTCGGTGGCGTGACCCTCGAATCCTCGGGACTGGTCCGTCAGTTCTATCCGAAAACACCTGTGGCAGCCGCGGTGCTGATTCCCATCGTCGATCATCCTGCCGGCCTCACCGTACTGCTGACTCAACGCGCATCGCACCTGCGCAATCACGCCGGCCAGATCAGTTTCCCCGGCGGTCGCATCGAGGAAGCTGAAACGGCTCTCGAAGCCGCACTGCGTGAAGCGCAGGAAGAGATCAGTCTCGAGCGCGAGTTCATTGAGGTGATCGGCTATCTGGAGCCGCAGCTCATCATCAGCGGATTCTGGGTCACGCCGGTGGTGAGTTTCGTGCGCCCTGGTTTCGCACTGCACCTCGACAGCAACGAAGTCGAGACGACGTTCGAGGTACCGCTCGCGCACGTGCTCGATCCCCACAATCATCGCTCGCGCGAGCGGCGCATCGGCGAGACCACGGTCCAGGTCTATGACATTCCGTTCGGTGAACACCGGATATGGGGTGCAACGGCAGGAATGCTCATGACGCTGTATCGTCTGCTGACCCGCGATGAATGAGTGCGCCTATGGCAATGGAACGACTCCTGCAATTGATGACGAGGCTGCGCGATCCGCAGGACGGCTGTCCGTGGGACGTGGAACAGACCTTCGCAACGATCGCGCCGTACACGATCGAGGAAGCGTACGAAGTCGCCGATGCGATCGAGCGCAACGATCTGAGCGAGCTGCGCAGTGAGCTGGGCGATCTGCTGTTCCAGGTCGTGTTCCATTCCCAGATGGCGAAGGAGCAGGGCGCATTCCAGTTCGACGATGTCGTCGATGCCATTTGCGACAAGATGGAAAGGCGCCATCCGCACGTCTTCGGCAACGCAAGCGTGGCGGACGCGGAGGCACAAACGATTGTCTGGGAAGAGCACAAGCGTCGCGAACGAGCGGCGAAGCAGCAGAGCGTTCTTGATGACGTGCCTCTGGGTCTGCCGGCCCTTACGCGCGCGAACAAACTGGGCAAACGCGCCGCGCAGGTCGGATTCGAATGGGCAGACGTGTCGGGCGCCCTCGACAAGGTGCAGGAAGAGGTCGAGGAGCTGCGCCAGGAACTCGGCCCGACCTTGGATCTGGACCGTGTCCAGCGCGAGATCGGCGATCTGCTGTTCAGCCTCGTGAACGTCTGCCGGTACCTGAAGATCGACCCCGAGAATGCCCTGCGATCGACGAATGCCAAGTTCGAGCGCCGCTTCCGCTACATCGAAGAAAGACTGCGCAGTCAGGGCCGCGCCGCGCAGGACGCGACGCTCGAAGAAATGGACGCGCTGTGGGAAGAGGCGAAGCGTCTGGAGCGCGCCGCGCCGGGTGGCAAGTGAGCTGCATCACAGTTTCGTCGAAATCCGGTTCGCAGGGGACTCGTCGCTGAATCTCGTTGCTGAATAGGGTTCAGCGGGCATTCAGAGCTTGAATCCTATCGTGCGCCCCAAGCCTGGCCACCCGAGTGCCGGGTTGGAGTGGAGAAGAAAATGAAGACCGTCGGACGTGCCGTGAATGCCGTGATTCTCATGGCGAGTCTGGGTATGAGCTCCGTCGTACTGGCGGCACCTCCTGCCTGGTCGAACTCGCGTCATACCGCTTATCAGGATGGCTACGACTACGCCGATGTGGTGCGTGCCGAGCCGATCGTTCGTCAGGTGCGGGTGGAAACGCCGCGTCGTGAGTGCTGGGACGAAACACGCACAGTCGTCGAAGACCCGCATATCTCCGAGCCGGCCGTCGGCGGACGCACGCTGCTGGGCGGCATCATCGGCGGTGTGATCGGCCATCAATTCGGCAGCGGTCGCGGGCGTGATGCAGCGACGGTGGCCGGCGCCGCGATCGGAGCGGGTGTAGGTTATGACAGTGCCCGTCGCACCTACGGCACGCGCTCGACCGACGAAGTCGTGCAGCGCTGTCAGGTGCGCTACCAGGACCAGTATGAGGAGCGCATCGAGGGTTATCGCGTGACCTACGAGTACAACGGACGCGAATACACCACACGCATGCCGTATGACCCCGGCTCGAAGATCCGGGTACGTGTGGCCGTCGCTCCCGCCGAGTAAAGACTGCGGGTGATGGGGCGTGAATCCACGTCCCATCACCCTTACACTACCGCCCCCATGTCGAACCGCTTCCCGCTGCTGGCTTTGATCTCGCTGCTGAACCTCGCAGTCGTGGTGCCGGTGGCGGATGCTCAGACCCTGATCGATCGCCGCCCGCGAGGGGAACGGCAGGCCGAGCGCCCACGCGTTTCGCTCGATCAGGCAGTCAACATGGCGGAGAGCCGGTTTCGTGCAAAGGCCGTAAAGGCACAACCCTCTGTCGAAGGCGACCGTCTCGTGTACAACATCCGTCTATTGAACAGCGATGGCAGAGTCTGGAGCGTCAAGGTCGACGCACAGACAGGGCAGATGTATTGATGCGCGTTCTGATAGTCGAAGACGAAGCTGTCTTGCGCGAGTCGCTGGCAGCGCAGCTCAAGGAGGCGGGTTTTACCGTCGATGTGGCGGCCGACGGCGAGGAAGGGCTGTACTGCGGCCGCGAATACGCGCTCGATCTGGCCATCATCGATCTCGGATTGCCCAAACTCCCGGGCCTGGACCTGATCCGCAAGCTCCGCGCCGAATCCAAGAAATATCCCATCCTCATACTGACGGCTCGTGATCGCTGGCAGGACAAAGTCGAGGGGCTGCAGGCCGGCGCAGATGACTACGTCGCCAAGCCCTTCCATTTCGAGGAGCTTCTCGCCCGCGCGCAGGCACTGCTGCGACGCTCCGGCGGCTGGGCACAACCCGTCTTGAAATGCGGCCCGGTTTCGCTCGATCCGCGCACGCAGGAAGTCACGGTCGACGGCAAACGCGTCGAGCTGACCAGCTTCGAATACCGCATCCTCGAGTACCTGATCCATCGCGCCGGCGAAGTCATCTCGAAAGCAGAGCTCACCGAACGTCTCTACGCGCAGGATTTCGATCGCGACAGCAACACGATCGAAGTGTTCATCGGCCGCCTGCGTCGCAAGCTCGATCCCGAAGACACCATCAAACCGATCGAAACCCTGCGCGGCCGCGGCTACCGCTTCGCCCTTCAGCGCGACAGCACCTGAAGCCAAGGATCCAAATGATCTCCACGGGGAACACGGGGTCACCGGGGAAGACAAAGCGATATCCTGCGCTGTTTCTGCGACAGGTCCGATGATCGGCAGCACCTGAAGTGCTCTGGGTCGTTGCCCCGTGTTCCCTGTGATCCCCGTGGAGTTCTTCAGTCAGCATGCAGCCGCGATCGCTAAGTACACGACTGCTCGCCTCGGTGACCGTGCTTCTGATCGTGTTCTTCGGGATCACGATCGTCGCGCTCGATCTCGTCTTTCGCGATCTGGCCGAGCGGTCCGTGCGGGATCGGCTCGAGGTGCAGTTGCTCGCTCTGATCTCTGCGTCCGAAGAGGACCCGAGCGGCGGGTTGCAGCCGGCGCCGCAGCTCGCGGAAACGCGCTTCAACAATCCCGGCTCGGGCATGTATGGCGAGATCGTGCGCAGCGATGGTCGTCCGACCTGGCGTTCTGCCTCGCTTGCTGGAACCGGGCTGGATCTGTCGCCAGCGTTGAAACCGGGAGAGCGCCGATTCGGCGAGATGCACGCGGCAGATGGCTCCACGGTGCTCGCGCTGAGTCGCGGCATCGAGTGGGAATTCAACAATCGCAAGACGCGCTCGTTCGTCTACAGCGTCGCGGAGAATCGCGAGCCCTATTACGCACAGCTCAATCGATTCCGTGTGCAGCTCTTCGGCTGGTTCGGCGCACTGATGCTGCTGTTGCTCGGCGCACTTGCGATTCTGCTGCGTCGATTGCTCGCGCCGCTACGACGCGTCGAGCGCGAGATCGAGGGAATCGAGATCGGCGAGCTCACCGAGCTGGGCGGGGGATATCCGCGCGAGCTGCTCGGCATCACCACGAATCTGAATGCCCTGTTGCGTAGCGAACGCGATCGTCTCGCGCGCTATCGCAATACGCTCGGCAATCTCGCTCACGCCTTCAAGACGCCGCTCGCAGTGATGCGGAACCTATTAGGCAGCGCTCAGGTGAGCGAGCTTCCGATCGCAGGTCAGCTCGACGAGCAGGTCGCCCGCATGGACGACATCGTGAAGTATCAACTCAAGCGCGCCGCTGCGTCGGGCGGCACAGGTCTCGGGCTTGCGCCCGTAGATGTGAAGTCCGCGCTGGAAGCCCTGCGCGGAGCACTGCTCAAGGTCTACATCGATCGCGGCATCAGCTGCGATCTGCAGGTCGAAGACGGCTGTCTGTACTTCGGCGACCGCGAAGATCTGACCGAGATGGCCGGTAATCTCATGGACAACGCATTCAAGTGGGCACGCACGCAGGTGCGATTCACCGCCCGCCGACTCTCCGACAGCACCAAGCGGCGCGAAGGGCTGCAGCTCGTCGTCGAAGACGACGGTCCGGGAATACCTGCGGCGGAACGCGCCCGGGTCCTCGACCGCGGCGCACGTCTAGATGAACGGGTGAGCGGGCAGGGCATCGGCCTCTCTGTCGTGCGCGAGGTTGCAAAGCTCAACGGCGGCACCATCACCATAGGCGAATCGCAGCTGGGCGGCGCGCTGATCGAAGTCTTGCTGCCGCCTGTTTGACAGACAGGATCGGCCGCAAAGACCGCAAAAAGGAAAGGTTAAGGCGTCCCCCGCCAGCGCTGAACCTCCGCCAAGCTCTCATGAGGTCAAGGGCCGGAGATCTTCTCCGGTAGAATGCGCCCTCTTTTTTGCGGTCTTTGCGGCTGCTTCTACTTCTTGATGTCGACTCAGAAATCCTTCAACGAACGTCTCCTGAAGCTGCGCGATCAACTCCCGTTGACGCGCTACGCTGATCGGCCGCGGCTCGCGCGCGAGCTGGATCGGTTGTTCAGTCGCAAGAATCCCGGCAACGATCTCGAGGCGGCCGTCGATGCGTTCGGTCAGTCGATCGCGAAATCCGCCGCTCAGGTCGAGCGTCTGCGTGAGCTGCCGTTGCGACTCGAGTTCGATGCCGAGCTGCCGATTACGGCGCATCGTGAGGAAATTGCGCGTGCGCTCAGCAGTCATCAGCTGATCGTCGTGTGCGGCGCCACCGGATCGGGCAAGACGACGCAGCTTCCGAAGATCTGTCTGGAAGCCGGTCGCGGCACGTTCGGAATGATCGGCCATACACAGCCGCGGCGCATCGCGGCACGTGCAATCGCGGATCGACTCGCATTCGAGTTGGGCACGAACGTCGGCGGTGCGGTGGGTTATCAGGTGAGATTCACCGACCGCACCGGGCCCGATTGCCGCGTCAAACTCATGACCGACGGCATTCTGCTGCGCGAGCTCGAGAACGATCCGCAGCTGCAACGCTATGACACGCTGATCATCGATGAGGCGCACGAGCGCAATCTCAACATCGACTTTCTGCTCGGTGTGCTGAAGGGCATCCTGCCGCAACGTCCGGATCTGCGCGTGATCATTACCTCCGCGACGATCGACCCACAGCGATTCGCGGAATTCTTCGGCGGCGCGCCGATCATCGAAGTGTCTGGCCGCAGTTATCCGGTGGAGGTTCGTTACCGCCCGCTGATCGGCGATGAGGACGAGGAAGAACTGACGCTGCCGGAAGGCATCGTCGCCGCGGTTCGAGAGCTGGACACCGACTCGCGCGGCGATGTGCTCGTGTTCCTGCCCGGTGAGAAGCAGATCCGTGATGCCGCCGACGCGTTGTCCAAGGCGCGGTTGGCGAACACCGAAGTGCTGCCGTTGTACTCGCGACTGTCGACACGCGATCAGGAACGCATTTTCGAGAAGCACAGCGCTCGACGCGTGGTGCTCGCGACCAACGTCGCCGAGACTTCTTTGACGGTGCCCGGCATTCGCTATGTGATCGACTCCGGCCTCGCGCGCATCAGTCGCTACAGCGTGCGCGGCAAGGTTCAGCGATTGCCGATCGAACCGATTTCGCAGGCGAGCGCCGATCAGCGTAAAGGCCGTTGTGGCCGCGAATCGGAAGGTATCTGCATCCGCCTCTACGCCGAAGAGGACTTCATTCAGCGGCCTGAGTTCACGCCTCCGGAGATTCTGCGCACGAATCTGGCGAGCGTCATTCTGCAGATGGCGAACCTCAGGCTGGGCGAGCCCGAAGATTTTCCGTTCGTCGATCCGCCCGATACTCGTCTCATCAACGACGGCTATCGGTTGCTGCAGGAGCTGAAGGCGGTCGATGACTCGCGTCGCGTCACGAGTCTCGGCCGGCAGATCGCCTCGCTTCCAGTCGATCCGCGGCTCGCGCGCATGCTGATGGCAGCGGCTCATCACAATTGCGTGAACGAGTTGCTGATTCTTTCGGCGTTCCTTGCAAGCCAGGATCCGCGCGAGCGCCCGTCCGATGCGCAGCAGCAGGCCGATCAGCGTCATGCGACCTATGCCGACCCGCGCTCGGACTTCGTGACGATCCTGAACTTGTGGAAGCTCTTTCAGGAGCAGAGCGCCGCGCTGTCCGGCAATCAGTTGCGTAAGTGGTGTCGCGAGAATTTCATTTCGTTCATGCGCATGCGTGAATGGCAGGAACTGCAACGACAGCTGTCCGATATCGCCGAAGAGTTGAAACTTACGCTCAATCAGGTGCCGGCCGAGTACGCCGACCTGCATCAGGCGATTCTCACGGGCTTTCTGGGCGGTATCGGCGCCCTCGATGAGAAACGAGAGTACGAAGGTGCACGCGGCACTCGCTTCGTCATCGCGCCGGGGACACCGCTGGCGTCGAAGCCGCCGAAGTGGATCGTCGCTGCAAGTCTCATGGAAACGACGCGCCTGTATGCGCGCATGGTGGCGGCTGTCGAACCACAGTGGATCGAATCTGCCGGTGCGCATCTGATCAAGCGCAGCTACAGCGAGCCGCATTGGGTGGAAGAGCGCGGATTCGTTGCGGCGTTCGAATCCACGTCGTTATATGGACTGACGTTGTCTGCGCGCCGCCGCGTGAACTTCGGCAATGTCGCCCCGCGTGAAGCGCAGGACATTTTCATCCACGAAGCCCTGGTCGAAGGTCGTGCGAAGCTGCGAGCTTCCTTTGCGGCGAAGAATCGCGCGATGCGAGCTCAGGTCGAGCGCATCGAGGCGAAGATCCGGCGTCGCGATGTGATGGTGGATGAGCAAGCACAGAGCGCCTGGTATCGGGCGCATCTGCCTGAGCACGTGAACTCCGTCGCGGCGCTCGATAAGTGGCTGCGGGAGGCGCCTGCCCATGAGCAGCGTCTTCTGATGACGCTCGAAGATCTGATGAATCGCGAGGTCACGGAAGTCACGGCGCAGAGTCATCCGGACCAGCTGCGCGTGAGCGGTAATGCGCTTCCGCTGGAGTATCGCTTCGATCCCGCCGCAACAGACGATGGCATCACGATCACGGTGCCCGAGCCGCTGCTGAGCGCGCTCGACGCAGGACAGCTCGCCTGGCTCGTGCCGGGCTGGCTCGAAGAGTTGATCATCGCCGTGCTGCGTGCCCTGCCGAAGTCGATTCGTAAATCCCTGGTGCCCGTGCCCGAGTTCGCTGCACGCGCAATACGCGAGATCGATACCGGCCGGGACTTCTACACGGCGATGTCGCAGTGGATCACGCGTGCAACGGGCACGGCCTTCAGCAGCGAAGAAGTGAGCAAGCTGGAGTTGCCCACCCATCTGCGACTGAACGTACGTGTCGTCGATATGCAGGGTCGCAGGATCGAAGAGGGACGCGATCTCACCGAGCTCAAACGCAAGGTGCGCAGTCGCGGCGTCCAGCCCAAAGCGATGATGCGAGAGATCCAGGCCTCGAAGCATCGAAGCTGGGACTTCGGCGATCTGCCGCGGGAACAGACGGTCGAGCGCGGTGGACTCCGCTTCAGTGTGTATCCGACGCTGCGAGATCGCGGCGACAGTGTGGAAGTCGCCGAGGCGAAGAGTGCTCTGGAAGCCGAAAACGCTCTCTACGGCGGCGTATTGCGGCTCGCGATCTTGGCGTTGCCCGAACAGTTCAAGTACGCGCGCAAACGCTTTGCGGACCAGCGCGATCTGGTGCTGCTCGGGCAGGGATTGAGCAGTGGCCGACCGCTCGCGGACAGCCTTGCGGAGCGCGCGTTTGCCGAATGCATTCTTGCGCCCGGCGTGACGTTGCCGCGCTCTGCCGTCGAGTTCCAGGCACTGCTCGACCGGAAGCGAGCCGAGTTCGGCGCGCAGGTGGACAAGCTCGGAACGCTCGTCATCGAGATACTCAGGGAGATGCGCAGTGTGCGCGAGAAACTGAAGTCGCTGACGAACCCGACATTCAAAACGGTCGTCGACGATGCGAGCACGCAGCTCAACGACCTGGTTCCGCCCGGCTTTCCAATGGACGTCCCGCGGCTGCTATGGCCGCACCTGCCGCGCTATCTCAAAGCGCTCGCCCGCCGCCTGGATAAAGTCGCTGGCAACTTCAAACGCGATGCGGAGCTCGCGAACCGCATCGCGCCATTTGCGAAGGCTTTCCATGAACTGCACGCGCGCAGTCATGCCCACGGCGAACGCACCGAGCTCGACAAGCTGCAATGGATGATCGAGGAATTCCGCGTCTCGCTCTTCGCGCAGGACCTGCGCACGGTCATCCCGGTGTCGAACAAACGCCTCGCGGACCAACTCGAGCTGGCTCGGGTAGAAAGCCGGAAGATCTGACGAAGAACGAACTGGCCGCAAAGACCGCATAAAAGAACACGAACGTATCGGAATCGGGGGATAGCGCCGCCGGCCTATATAGCCGGCTCTACGTGTTCATGCTTTTTTGCGGTCTTTGCGGCCGTCTCCCTTCCGTCAGGGTGCGACTTTGAAATCGATCCCCTGCGCCAGCGGCAGCTCGCGGCTCCAGTTGATCGTGTTGGTCTGTCGGCGCATGTAGGCTTTCCAGGAATCGGAGCCGGACTCCCGGCCGCCGCCCGTGTCTTTCTCGCCGCCGAACGCTCCGCCGATTTCCGCACCTGACGTCCCGATGTTCACGTTCGCGATGCCGCAGTCGCTGCCGGTGGCGGCGAGGAAGCCTTCTGCATGCTGCATGTTGTCCGTGAAGATCGAGGACGAGAGGCCGTGGTCGACCGAGTTCTGCATCGCGATGGCTTCATCGAGATCCTTGAATTCGATCAGATACAGGATCGGACCGAAGGTCTCGGTCTTCACGATGTCCCAGTCGCTCTTCGCGCGCACGATCGCGGGTTCCACGAAGTGTCCGTGGCCTTCGAGCACTTTGCCGCCGCACAGAAGGGTGCCGCCGGCTCGCGTTGCTGCTTCGAGCGCCGAGGTGAAACGTTCGACTGCGGACTTGTCGATCAGCGGTCCCATCAGAACGCCTTTCTCCAGCGGATTGCCGATACGCACCTGCGAGTACGCTCGCAGCAGACGATTCTCGAGCTCGCGCGCCCTGGAACTGTGAACGAAGACGCGGCGTGTGCTCGTGCAGCGCTGACCTGCAGTCCCGACGGCACCGAACACGATCGATGGCACGGCGAGATCGAGGTTCGCAAACTCATCGACGATGATCGCGTTGTTGCCGCCCAGCTCGAGCAGGCTCTTGCCGAGACGCGCCGCGACGCGTTCGCCTACCTTGCGACCCACTGCCGTCGATCCGGTGAACGACACGAGATCGACGCGCCGATCGTCGACGAACTTCTCGGCGAGCTCGTTGCCTGCACTGATGAACAGCTGGAACACGCCGGGAAATCCATGGCGCTCGAGAACACGATTCACCAGATGCTGAACTGCGATGGCCGTCAGCGGCGTCTTCGGTGAGGGCTTCCAGATGCACACATCGCCGCACACGGCGGCGAGAAACGCATTCCAGGACCACACCGCGACCGGGAAATTGAACGCGCTGATGATTCCTACGACACCCAGGGGATGCCATTGCTCGTACATCCGATGTTGCGGACGTTCCGAATGCATCGTGTTGCCATAGAGCATGCGTGACTGACCGACGGCGAAATCGCCGATGTCGATCATCTCCTGAACTTCGCCGTCACCCTCCGGCTTGATCTTGCCCATCTCGAGCGTGACCAGGCTGCCGAGCGCGTCCTTGTGCTCGCGTAGCTCGTTGGCGATCAGACGAATCAGCTCGCCACGTTTCGGGGCGGGAACCATGCGCCATTTTTCGAACACCTGACGCGAGCTGCGGATGATCCGCTCGTAATCCTCGACGGAGGCAGTCTGCACGCGCGCGAGCAACTCGCCGGTCGCAGGATTGCGGGACTCGATGACCGGAGCCGAACTGTCCTTCGACCAGCCGCCATCAGCCGACCATGCGCCAGCATTGATCTCGGAAAGTCCGAGTGATTTGAGAACTTCGTGCATATCGAACCTGTGTGTTGAGCCGTGTGCTGCGCCAATCGAGCTTCAGGAGGCGCGCTGGTGGCCGGCGCGTCCGCTCACGACCATCTGCGAAGACACTTCCTTGCCGCCGCTCGCCGTGTAGTGCTTGCCAAAGCGATTCTCGAGAACATCGAGCAGGCGGAAATCTTCCTGGCGGACGAAGCCACGATGTTTGCCGCCGCTGTTCAGGACCAGATCGACGACCGCGGTGATGCCCGACGCGGTGGTGACCTGAATCGCCGACCACAGGCGGCCTGCGATCATCTGCGGATACACCTTGTTCACATAGGTTTCCTCGCGCAGATCGCCATCCTGCTTACCTGTGACCGCGACATAGATCACGACCACGTCCTGCAAGGTCTGCGGCACTGCATTCTCCAGAATGCGCTTCAACGTGCCTCGATCGTGATTGAGCTTCAGATCGTTCATCAGCAGACGCATCTGCTCGCAGTGTCCGGGATAGCGCATGGTCTTGTAGTCCATGTTCTTCACGCGGTCGCCGTAGGTCTCGGCGAGCGAACCCAAGCCACCTGAAGTGTTGAATGCCTCGTACAACGTGCCATCGAGCTCGATCTCTTCGAGACCCTCCAACGGTGCGACCTCGATGCGACGTCCATCGACGAGTGCTTCGCAAGGATTGCCGTACTCGTTGATCAAGCCTTCGGTCGACCAGGTTAGCGAGTACTTGAGCACGTTGTGCGGATGCTGTGGCAACGCTCCGACGCGCAGTTTCACCGTGCGCAGTTCGTCGAAATGCTGAATCAACTCATTGGCTGCGATCGAGATGAATCCGGGTGCAAGACCGCATTGAGGAACGAATGCTTGCGCAGCGCCATCGGAGATGCGACGCACGGCACGCGTGACTTCGACGTCTTCGGTGAGATCGAAGTAATGTATACCGGCGCGGCGCGCTGCTTCGGCAACTGCGACGTTGCAATAGAAGGGCAGACTCGAAATAACAGCATCGACAGGATGCTCTCTGAGCTGCGCTTCGAGTGCCTTCGCGTCGGCCGCATCGACCGTGTGTGCGTGCAGACGAGTCAGCTTGTGAGCGCGAACGACGGAGTTTGCAGCCTCGCCGCTGACATCGCCGAGATGCACTTCGTAGTCGCCGGACTCTGCCAGCAATCCGGAAATGAGCGCGCCGATCTTGCCTGCACCGAGAATCAGTACTTTTTTCATGATTAGAGCTCCAGGAAAGGCGGCCATTTAAGGCGCGCCCCGAAGCGCTGTAAATCCGCGCGCTCAACTGTATGCAAGTTGGGGGTCTGTTCCTTTTGCAAGAGAGGGGCGGGTGCTAGGATCGCACCACTTTTGTAAGGACGGCGTATGACGCGCAACCCCGATCTGATCGAGTGGCATCCGGCGAGCTGGCAGACCAAGCCTGCGGCACAACAACCGACCTACGCCGACAAGGCTGCGCTCGACCGCGCAGTGGCGGAGCTGTCGCGCTTGCCGCCCATCGTCGTTTCCTGGGAAATCGAGGCTCTGAAGGAGCACATTGCCGCTGCGCAACGCGGTGAGCGCTTCGTGCTTCAGGGCGGCGATTGTGCGGAGGGCTTCGAAGACTGCCAGTCGGACAAGATCGCCAAGAAACTGAAGATCCTGTTGCAGATGAGCCTGGTGCTGCTGCACGGGATGAAAAAGCCGATCGTGAGAATCGGACGGATGGCGGGGCAGTATGCGAAGCCGCGATCGGCCGATACCGAAACGCGCGACGGTGTAACGTTGCCGAGCTATCGCGGCGCCAATGTGAATCGTCCCGGCTTCACCGCCGAAGATCGCGAGCCCGATCCCGAGCTGCTGTTACGTGGTTACGAACGCGCAGGTCTCACGCTCAACTTCGTACGCGCCCTGATCGATGGCGGCTTTGCCGATCTGCATCACCCGGAATACTGGGACCTGGATTTCGTGCGGCATTCGCCCTTGAAGGCCGCGTACGAACAGATCGTGCATTCGATTTCCGATGCGCTCGATTTCTTCGAGGCGAGCAGCCGCCGCGCCATTCATGAAGCAACCCGCGTGGACTTCTATGCGAGTCACGAGGGCCTGCACCTTCACTACGAACAGGCACAGACGCGCTTCATCGAACGTCAGCAGCGCTGGTACAACCTCTCGACTCACATGCCCTGGATCGGCATGCGTACGGCAGCACTCGATGGCGCGCATGTGGAGCTGTTCCGCGGGATCGCCAACCCCATGGGTATCAAGGTCGGTCCGTCGATGAGCGCGGAATGGGTGCAGGGCCTGCTCTCGACGCTCAATCCGAACAACGAACCCGGTCGCATCGTGCTGATTCATCGCATGGGCGCGAAGGAAATCGAGAAGCGCCTGCCGCCGTTGATCCAGGCCGTGCGCGCTACGGGTAGCCCGGTGCTTTGGATGTGCGACCCCATGCACGGCAACACCGAAACCTCGAGCTCGGGACTCAAGACGCGTCGTTTCGACAACATCGTCTCAGAGCTGGAGACAGCATTCCGCGTACATCGTGAGATGGGCACCTACCTGGGCGGCGTGCATTTCGAGCTCACCGGTGAAGACGTCACCGAATGCACGGGCGGTGCGCGTGGCCTCACCGATGCCGATCTCGCACGTGCCTACAAATCCCAGGTCGATCCGCGCCTCAACTACGAACAGGCGCTGGAGCTCGCGATGCGCGTAGCGGGGTTGAATCCGCCGCGAAGATGAGAACGGACTTGGAGTGCCGCAAAGACCGCAAAAAGGATATGTAGATCGGCAATGAGCAAGTTCTGAAAATTGCTCGCTGAACACCAGCAAGAGTCTGGAAGCGATCCGAACCTTTACATTCTTTTTTGCGGTCTTTGCGGCCGTCCTGTTCCTAGAAATTCCTGCACCTCCAGCGAATTGACCCGCCGAGATTCGCCGGGTGCGAGACCTTCCAGTGTCCACGGACCGACGGACCAGCGGATCAGTCGCAGCGTCGGCAGTCCAACGGCGGCCGTCATTCTTCGTACCTGCCGATTGCGGCCTTCGCGGATCGTGAGGGAGATCCAGCTCGTCGGAATCGATTTGCGTTCGCGGATGGGAGGCGTTCGTGGCCAGAGCCATTGCGGCTGATCGATCATGCGGGCTTCGGCCGGAAGTGTCGGGCCATCCGCAAGCTTGACGCCGAGTCGCAACGGTTCGAGCAGCTCGTTCGTAGCGATGCCTTCCACTTGGGCCAGATAGGTCTTTGGCGCTTTCCAGCGTGGATCGGCGAGACGCGCCTGCAACGTTCCGGAGTCGGTGAGCAGGACCAGTCCTTCGCTGTCGTAATCGAGTCGTCCTGCGGGGCGCATGTCAGGTGCCGACAAAAAATCCTTCAGCGTCTTCTTGCCGTCGATGCTCGTAAACTGCGTGAGCACCTGGAACGGCTTATTGAAGAGCAGAAGCGCAGGCGGGCTCACGCGCGTCGCTCGGAGGCATTCGGTCGCTGGACCAGATCGATGAAGCGTTGAACTGCAGCAGAGTTCTCGCCGGGCCGGCACGCGAGGATCAGTGGTGCCTTCAGTTCGGGGCTGCCGGTCAGCATGCGGTACATGACACCGTCCATCTGCAGACGACGCAGCGATGCGGGAACGATCGAAACGCCGATGCCGGCGGCGACCAGATTCAACGTCGACAGAATGCGCGGCGCTTCCTGACCGACGCGCGGACTGAAACCTGCATTGCGACAAGCCGCGATGATCGTGTCGTAGAGGCCGGGTCCGCCAGGTCGCTTGTAGAGGACGAACGTTTCGGTCGCGAGTGCATCGAGTTTCAGTGGGACATGCTCGTCGCGCGCGAGGCGATGACCGACGGGCAGGGCAACGACCATCTCTTCTTCGAGCAAAGGTCGCACGACGAGGCCTGCCATCAGATCGGCTTCGGGCGAACGGATGAAGGCGGCATCGATCGTTTCGTTGTGCAAGCCCTGCACCAGCTCGCCGCTGCCGCTTTCTTCCAGGATCAGCGATACGAGCGGCGACATTTCACGAAAGGCGCGAATCACGCGCGGCACGAACGGATGGAAGGGCGCCGATCCGGTAAAGCCGACCACGACGCGACCCTGCTCGCCGCGTGCCGTTCGCCGTGTCGAGGCGAATGCGCGATCGACCTCTTCGAGAATGTCGCGCGCACGTTCGAGAAAGACCTTGCCCGCATCCGTGAGCTCGACACCGCGCGGCATGCGACGAAAGAGCTGCACGCCCAGCTCGCGCTCGAGCGCGCGGATCTGCTGACTCAAAGGCGGTTGCTGCATGCCGAGTCGACGCGCAGCACGCGTGACATGGCCTTCTTCGGCGACAGCGATGAAATAGCGTAAGTGACGCAGCTCCATCGGATATATGTAGCAGATATCAAGCAACGCCGACATGCGACGCGATGTCTGCGCCTTGTGTGAGCTGACATTGCTGCCGCTGCCCGGTACTGTGCGCGCTTTTCCTCGTACCGCTCCATCATGCCCAAGAGCTCACCGCCGCGACGTACGGTCGCGCTGCATCCGGATGCGCCCGTGCGCGAGCAGAGGCCGCAGCCCGAGTGGCCTCCGGATGGCGTGACGTTTCGGCAGGACTGCACGCTGTGTCCGCGGCTCGCGTCCTTCCTGAAAGAAGGTCGCGCCGAGTATCCGAACTATTACTGCGCGCCAGTGCCGCCGTTCGGCGATCCGAATGCGCGATTGCTGATCGTAGGGCTTGCGCCGGGCTTTCACGGCGCGAATGCGACGGCGCGTCCGTTTACGGGCGATCATGCAGGCTTGCTGCTTTATCGAACGCTGCATCGGTTTGGATTCGCGAGCCGTCCCGAGTCCATCCATGTCGGCGATGGGCTCGAGCTCATCGATGCACGCATCACCAACTCGGTGAAATGCGTCCCGCCGCAGAACAAACCCTTACCGATAGAAATTCGGACGTGTAATCGCTATCTCGCAGCGGAGCTCGATCGCCTGGCGAAGCCATCGGTGCTCGTGGCACTGGGCTCGGTCGCACATACGAGCATCCTGCAAGCGCTCGGCCTCAAGCTCGGCGATTACAAGTTCGGCCATGCGGCGGAGTACGAACTTCCTCACGGGCATCGGCTGATCGATTCCTATCATTGCAGTCGCTACAACACGCAGACACGTCGACTCACGGATGCGATGTTCGAAGATATCTTCAGGCGCGCTGCGGAAATCCTGCACACCCTGCCTTGAGGGCAGTGCGGTGAGCCGCCATTGAATGGAAGCTGTGCGTTCTGCGCACCCGCTTATCTACAATCGCGCCATGGCCGAATTCGATTCCAAGCTGTTCCTCGCCAACGTCAGTCAGCGCCCGGGCGTCTATCGCATGCTGGGCGCGGACGGCGAGGTGCTGTACGTCGGCAAGGCTCGCAATCTCAAGAACCGTCTGACGAGCTATTTCGTCGGCAAAGCGCAGACGGCGAAGACCATGACGATGGTTTCGCAGATCGCCAACGTGGAAGTCACGGTGACGGCCTCCGAAACCGAGGCGCTGCTGCTCGAATACAACCTGATCAAGAAGCATCGTCCGCGCTTCAACGTCGCGCTGCGGGACGATAAGAGTTTCCCGTATCTCTACATCTCCACGGATCACGAGTATCCGCGGATCAGCTTCTATCGCGGCAGCCGCAGTCGCATGGCCGGACGATTCTTCGGCCCTTATCCGAATGCACGTGCGACACGCGAGACGCTTCTGCTGCTTCAGAAGCTGTTTTTGCTGCGGCCGTGCAGCGACTCGTTCTTCGCCAATCGCTCGCGACCGTGCCTGCAGCATCAGATCAAACGTTGCTCGGCCCCCTGCGTCCAACTCATTTCGCCTGAAGCCTATGGGCAGGACGTGAAAGACGCGATCAAGGTGGTGGAGGGCAGGGGGGCAGAACTGCTCGATGATCTTGCGCAGCGCATGGAGCAGGCGGCGCAGCAGCTCGAGTTCGAGAAGGCGGCGCATTTGCGCGACCAGATCCATGGCATCAAGGCGATTCACTCGACCCAGTCGATGACGGGCGACAGCTCGCATGACATCGATGCCGTGGCATTGTCGTCGGGAGCAGGGGACAACTGCGTGTCCATCGTCTTCGTGCGCGGCGGCCGCAATCTGGGCAGCAATAATTTCTTCCCGCGCGCGGGCCTTGCGGAGGCAGGTGAGCTGCTGTCCGGCTTTCTGGTGCAGTACTACCTGGGGCGCGAGGCGCCCGACGAGATTCTGATCAGCGAACCGATCGAGGATGCGGATCTGCTCGAAGCGACGCTGTCCGAACGCATGAACAAGTCCGTACGCATCCGCACGAACGTCCGCGGTACGCGGGCGCGCTATCTGGAGATGGCGAAAACCAACGCCGAAATCGGCCTCAAGATGCGTCAGGCGACCGAGGCTACGACAGCAGAGCAGCTCGAAGGCGTCGCTGCCGCACTCGCGCTGCCTGGAACGCCAGCGCGCATCGAGTGTTTCGACATCAGTCATACGATGGGCGAACGGACAGTGGCGTCCTGCGTGGTGTTCGGACCATCAGGACCGCTCAAGACCGACTATCGACGCTTCAATATCGAAGGGATCGAGCCCGGAGACGACTACGGCGCCATGCGCCAGGCTTTGACGCGTCGCTACTCGCGCATCAAGAAAGGTGAAGTGCCGATGCCGGATCTGCTCCTGATCGACGGCGGCCCCGGCCAGCTGGCGCAGGCGATCGATGTGCTGAACGAGCTCGAGATCACCTCGGTGTCAGTTGCATCCGTCGCCAAAGGGGCCGATCGCAAACCTGGTCAGGAGCGCCTTTTCTTGGCGCATCAGGAGCTGCCCACTATACTGCCGCCCGACTCGCCCGCCTTGCATCTGATTCAGAGGATCCGCGACGAGGCGCATCGCTTTGCCATTGCAGGGCATCGTCAGCGCCGCGCGAAAGCGCGCCGGGAATCCATTCTCGAAACCGTTCCGGGCCTCGGACCACGCAAGCGCCGCGAGTTGTTGCGCCAGTTCGGCGGACTTCAGGGTATTACGCGCGCCGGGATCGAAGATCTGGAGAAGGTGCACGGCATCAGCCGCAAGCTGGCAGAGTCCATCTATGAGACGCTGCATGCGGCAGGGTAAAACGCAGTGAGCACCGATGATCGAGCAGGCCAGTTGAGTACCCCGGTGACATTTCCGATCGCCAACGTGTTGACGTTCGCGCGGATCATCATGATTCCGCTCGTCGTCGTGCTGTTCTATCTGCCGTACCGATGGTCCGACGCAGCAGCGGCCAGCGTTTTCATTCTGGCGGCGATTACCGATTCGCTCGATGGCTATCTCGCGCGCAAGCTCGGTCAGATCTCGGCGTTGGGTGCATTTCTCGATCCCGTCGCGGACAAGCTGATGGTGGCAACGGCATTGATCCTGCTCGTGAGCAGCGAGCCACCGCACATGAAGTTCGTGTCCTTCAATCCGCAGATTCTGATCACGCTGACCGCTGCCGTGATCGTAGGACGGGAGATCACGATCTCCGCGTTGCGCGAATGGATGGCGGAGCTCGGCGCGCGTGGCAAGGTCGCGGTGTCCTCATTGGGCAAACTGAAAACGATCTTCCAGATGACCGGTCTGTCGATGATGCTGTTTCGCGGCGACGTCTGGTTCATTCCAGCCTTCGAGCTGGGTGTGTTCTGTCTCGTCACTGCAGCCGCGCTGACGCTGTGGTCGATGATCGTGTACCTGAAGAATGCGTGGCCGGCCCTCAGCGAAACGTCCTTGCATTGAAAGGCCAGGCCCGGCCGCGTCGCAATCGCAATTGTTCAATCTTTTGCCTTGACAGTCCGACGTGCCGATCTAGAATAGCGCCGCTTTCAAACGGCCTGCGGGAATAGCTCAGTTGGTAGAGCGCAACCTTGCCAAGGTTGAGGTCGCGAGTTCGAGCCTCGTTTCCCGCTCCAGATTTCGTCAGAACCCCGGGTCGTCCCAGCCCGGGGTTTTGCGCTTCTGGGGTTTGCAGTTCGTGAGCCCGGCTCAAGGCGTCGTGGCGGAGTGGTTACGCAGCGGTCTGCAAAACCGCGTACGCCGGTTCAATTCCGGCCGACGCCTCCATTCATCGAAATTCCTTTCGAAGCCCGGCGCTCTTAATTTTTTCTTCCTGCTCTTTTCCTTCTTCTTATTCTTCGTATTCGGATTGCAGTGGCGGTGACCGGAATCGAACCGGTACGACTATTCGTCGGCAAATTTTAAGTCTGCTGCGTCTACCAGTTCCGCCACACCGCCTTACTTTGCCGCCGCGGATTCTACCTGCGTGCGTTGCGCATCGCACCGGCATCCTCTTCGATGCCTTGCTACACAGAGCGCGCATGGCGCGCCCGATTCAATAAAGAATGATTCGATGGAGCGGCCGGTGCCGAGATTCCGCACTCGCTGCGCGAAGCAATCCGGAAGGCCGTAAATGCGCCGCGATCTGTTAGCATGCCTGGCGGTTTCAGCCGACGATTTCAACAACACAATGGCTCGCCGGCACTGACGTGGTTGAACCAAGCGAAGTACGTTTCGAGATCGATACTCTGCATCTGTGGCGCGGCGAGCGGCATCTGCTGCGTGGTGTCTCACTGAATCTGTCAGCGGGCGAACTGGTGCAGGTCACCGGACCGAACGGCGTCGGCAAGACGAGTCTGCTGCGCTGCGCGGCGGATCTGTTGCCCGCTGAGTCAGGTGAAATCCGCTGGAAGGGCAGCGCGATATCCCGCAATCGCGAGCAGTTCCACGCCGAGCTTGCTTACCTTGCACACGTGAACGCACTGAAGGCGGATCTGACCGCGGTCGAGAATTTGCGATACGCGGTCGGCTTGCGTCGCGATCTCAGTGACAACGAGCTGCGGGAGGCACTCGAACGCGTGCAGATTCCGCAGTGCGCCGATCTGCCGGTCCGGGCGTTGTCCGCGGGGCAGAAGCGTCGTGTCGCCATTGCGCGAATTTTCCTGACCTGCGCGACTCTATGGATACTCGATGAGCCGATCACCAATCTGGATGCCGCAGGGGTGCGGGTATTCGAAGACCTCATGGACGCGCATCTGCGAGCCGGCGGCATGATTCTGACGGCCGCTCACCAGCTGCTCCTCACGGGCCGGGAACAGGTCCGTACGCTGGAGTTGAGTTGATGCCGGGTCCGCTGCAGCTCATCTCGCTCATCGTGAGCCGCGATCTGCGGCTCGCCATGCGGCATTGGGATCAGGTACTGCAGCCACTCATGTTCTTCGTGATCGTCACGACCCTGTTTCCGCTCGCGATCAGTCCTTCGCTCGATGAGTTGCGTCGGATCGCGCCAGGCGTGTTGTGGGTCGCGGCGATGCTGTCTTCGCTTCTCGCATTGGAATCTCTGTTCAGGCCCGATGTCGAAGACGGCAGCATGGAGCAGTGGGCGCTCAGCGGTCAGCCGCTGGCCGTCATGCTCCTCGCTAAAACACTCACGCACTGGCTGCTGTCGGGTCTGCCGATGGTGCTGATGGCGCCGGTCGTGAGCTATGCACTCGGCATGTCGTCATCGGCATGGCCTGTAGTGATCGGCTCGCTGGCCTTGGGCACGGGAGCGCTGAGCGTCCTGGGCGCCATTGGCGCTGCGCTGACGGTCGGTGTGCGGCGCGGCAGCGTGCTTCTCGCATTGCTGGTGCTGCCGCTGGAAATGCCGGTGCTGATCTTCGGCGCGCGGGCCATCGATCTGGCGATGCACGGCGAGAGCGCGGCCGGTCCGTTAAACTTGCTGGCTGCAGTGCTACTGCTGTTCGTCAGTTTGGGTCCGCTAGCTATGGCCGCCGCGATGCGGATCAGTGTGGAATCATGAATTCGGAAGTGCGTGGAGGCGAGAAGGCATCGACACGCTGGCTGTGGTTCTTTCAGCTGGCTTCGCCGCCGCACGCCTATCGTTTGCTGGGACTGTGGCGTCCCTGGCTGTTCTGGCCCGCGATCGTGCTGATCCTCATCGGCACATACGGCGGATTGGTCATGGCGCCGGCCGATTATCAGCAGAAGGATGCATTTCGAATCATCTATGTCCACGTGCCGAGCGCCTCGATGTCGCTGACGGTGTACGTGATGATGGCCATCGCCGCAGCGATCGGTGTCATCTGGCGAATGAAGCTTGCCCACGCGGTCGCAGCCGCCTGTGCGCCGATAGGTGCGTGGTTCACTGTCCTCGCGCTCGTCACGGGCTCCGTGTGGGGCAAGCCCATGTGGGGCACCTGGTGGGAATGGGACCCGAGGCTTACCTCGGAGCTGATCCTGCTCTTTCTCTACCTCGGCTACATGGCATTGCGGGCATCCTTCGACGACGTGCAACGGGCCGATCGCGCCAGTGCCATTCTCGCGATCGTCGGCGTGGTGAACGTGCCGATCGTCAAATATTCGGTCGTCTGGTGGAACAGCCTGCACCAGGGACCCAGCCTTTCGCTGACCAAGAAATCAGCCATCGATGGCACCATGATCTGGCCGTTGCTCCTGCTGCTGCTCGGCTTTCTGCTGTACTTTGGCGCCGTGCTTTGTACCCGGGTGCGAAGCGAAATCCTGGAACGCGAGCGCAATCCTTCTTGGCTATTGGAAAATCTCGATCGATCATGAACTTGGCTGATTTTGTTCACATGGGCGGTTATGCGGGCTACGTCTGGTCCTGCTTCGCAATGGCCGCTGCTGTGCTCATCGGGATCGAATGGAGCAGCCAGCGCCGGTTGGCCCGTGCTCGCAAGTCCGCCGAACGGCGAGTGGCCATCGCGGCCAGCGGAGGCCGGACATGACCGCACGGCAGCGACGCATGATGTGGGTGGCGATCATGGTCTTCGGTGTCGCTGCTGCCGCAGCTTTTGCGCTCAACGCCTTCCAGGACAATCTTCTGTACTTCTATTCGCCGTCCGACGTAACGGAAGGCAAGGCCCCCGCCGGACGTAGTTTTCGAGTGGGCGGCATGGTGACCGAGGGCAGCTTTCACCGCCCGTCCGGAAGCCTTGAAGCGACGTTCGTGCTGACGGATTACGCGCACAACGTCACGGTTCGCTATACCGGCGTGCTGCCCGATCTCTTCCGCGAAGGCCAGGGCGTCATTGCCCGCGGCCGATTGAACCCGGACGGAAGCTTCGTTGCCGAAGAGGTTCTTGCGAAACACGACGAGAACTACATGCCGCCCGCAGTCGCCGACAGCTTGCGTAAACAGCACGAAGGCCAGGCGCAGCCGCCTTTGCCAGCGACCTGAAGTCCTCCGACACAGCGCGGTTCCATCATGATCGTCGAACTCGGTCACTTCGCACTCATCCTGGCGTTCTGCCTGACGCTGCCCCAGGCCTTTTTCGGCCTCGCCGGAGCAGCGCTGCGCAAGCCTCACTGGATGATGGCCGCCAATCGAGCCGTGGCCGGACAGTTCGTCTTCACGGCAATCGCATTCGCGTGTCTCACGTACGCGTTCTACGTGAATGACTTCTCCGTGCTGTACGTGGCGCAGAACTCGAATTCCGAGTTGCCCACGTTCTATCGAATCGCCGCGGTCTGGGGTGCGCACGAGGGATCGCTGCTGTTATGGCTCTTGATCCTGGCGTTGTGGACCATCGCCGTTGCGGCCTTCAGCCGAGTGCTGCCGCAGACCGTCCAGAGTCGGGTGCTCGGCGTGCTCGGTCTCATCAGTGCGGGATTCGCGCTGTTCATTCTGTGGACCTCGAGTCCGTTCGCGCGTCTGTGGCCTGCGGCCGTGGACGGCCGCGATCTGAATCCATTGCTGCAGGATCCGGCCCTCGCAATCCACCCGCCGATGCTCTACGCCGGCTACGTCGGCCTGTCGGTCCCGTTCGCATTTGCGGTAACGGCCATGCTCGAGGGCAAGCTCGACAGTGCCTGGGCACGTTGGGTGCGACCTTGGGCGTTGAGCGCGTGGTTGTTTCTGACGATCGGCATCGCACTGGGCAGCTGGTGGGCCTACTACGAGCTCGGCTGGGGCGGCTGGTGGTTCTGGGATTCCGTCGAGAATGCCTCGTTCATGCCATGGCTGATCGGTACGGCGCTGATTCACTCGCTTGCAGTGACCGAGAAGCGCGGTCTGTTCAAGAGCTGGACGCTGCTGCTGTCGATCACCGGCTTCTCCCTGGCGCTGCTGGGAACGTTCCTGGTGCGCTCCGGCGTGATCGAATCGGTGCACGCATTTGCGAGCGATCCCTCGCGAGGCATGTTCATCCTCGTCTTCCTCGCACTCTGCGTCGGCGGCGCATTGGCGCTCTACGCGTGGCGCGCACCGCGATTCAGATCCGAAGCCGGCTTTGCGCCGGTGTCTCGTGAATCGTTCCTGTTGTTGAACAACGTGCTGCTGGTGGCGGCGACCGCCTTGATCCTGCTGGGCACGCTCTATCCCGTGTTCCTGGATGCGCTGAACCTCGGCAAGATTTCGGTCGGCGCTCCCTGGTTCGCGGCGATGTTCCTGGTGCCGATGCTGCCGATGTTGTTTCTGCTCGCGCCGGGCATGCATGCGGAATGGAAGCGCGCGAGCTTCGGACGCACGGGCCGGCTGCTGGCTGCGTTGTTCGCGGCCGCGGTGGTGCTGGGCATCGCAATGATGTGGCTCGCTTACGGTTTGCACTCGGTGCTGAGCAGCGTGGGAATCATCGCGGGCTTGTGGGTGGCATTCTCATCGCTCATCGAGCCTGTCCAGCGTCTGCGCAAGGGGCACAGCCTTTCGGCGAGCGTCATTGGCATGTGCGTTGCGCACTTCGGTCTCGCCATGTTCGTGATCGGCGCGACGACGGTGGAGTCGTACAAGCGCGAAGCCGATATGAGCTTGCGGCCAGGCGAGAGTCTTCAGCACGCGGGATTCGACTTCACGATGCGAGGCATCCGCGAAGTGAAGGGTCCCAATTACGATGCGATCGAGGCGGAAATTGCCGTGAGCCGCGATGGCCGCGAGCTGTCCGTGCTGCATCCCCAGAAGCGCACGTACCGCGTGCAGACCAATCCGATGACCGAAGCAGGCATCGATGCGCGCTGGAATCACGACATCTTCGTGGCGATGGGAGACCCGCTGGGCGATGGCGCATGGAGTCTGCGGCTTCAGTACAAGCCGATGATCCGCTGCATCTGGCTGGGTGCGCTCGTGATGGCGCTCGGCGGACTGATCTGTGTGTTCGATCGGCGCTACCGCCAACGCGTCACCGCGGATGCCGGCGCGGTGCAAGCGGCGTCGGCACGCGCAAAGGCAGGTTGATTCGATCATGTGGCGTTTCGTCATTCCCGCCGTGCTCTTTGCCGCGCTCGTGGGCTTCTTTTTCTTCAGCCTGGATCGCGACAAGGAAACGTTGCCATCGCCGCTCATCGGCAAGCCAGCGCCCGCATTCGAGCTGCCGCGACTGGACGATCCATCCAGGACGGTTTCGGGAAAGGAGTTCGCCGGACATCCTTATGTGGTGAACGTCTGGGGCACCTGGTGTGTCGGCTGCCGGCAGGAACATGGCGCGTTGCTCGAGATCGCCGAACGCGGTGAAGTGCCCATCGTCGGCATCAACTGGAAGGATGATCGCGAACAGGCACTGCGCTGGTTGCGAGAGCTCGGCAACCCCTATGTGGTGAACGGCTTCGACGACGAGGGTCGCGTCGCAATCGACTGGGGCGTCTACGGCGCGCCGGAGACATTCCTCATCGACGGCAGCGGCAACGTCATCTTCAAGCACATCGCGCCATTGACGATCGAGATCTGGGAGCGTGAATTCGTGCCGCGCATTCGTCAGGCCGGAGGTCAATCGTGAGGCGCTATCTGGCCGCACTGCTGCTGATGATCTCCATGGCGGCGCTGGCCATCGACACGGGGCCGGCTTTCGACGATCCGCAGATGCAGGCTCGCTACGATTCGCTCATTCGCGAGCTGCGCTGCGTGCAATGTCGCAGCCAGTCGATTGCGGATTCGAACGTCGGACTCGCCGCGGATTTGCGCAGACAGGTGCGCGAGCTGATGGCTGCAGGGAAGTCGGATAAGGAAATCCTCACCTACATGACCGATCGCTACGGCGAATACATCCTCTATAACCCGCCGGTGAATCGGACGACCTGGTTGCTCTGGGCAGCACCGGCGTTGCTCGTGCTCATCGGCGGCATCACTGCGGCGATCGTCATCGCTCGTAAATCGAAACTTCCCCTCGAAGACGAGGCGAGCGACTCATGACCGCGTTTGTGATCGGATGTGCTGCGATGCTCCTGGTGGCACTCGCATGGGTCGCCGTGCCGCTGCTTCGGACAAGCACGGGAGAAGACGTCGATAGTCCGCGCGAGCGTCGCATTGCTTCTGTCAGCGTGAGTGTACTGATTGCCGGCCTTGCGATCGCCATGTACGCGCATCTGAGCAACTGGAGCTGGCAGGCCGTCGAGCAGGCCAGCGAGCAGAGCGCAGAGGTTGATTCGATCCTGAAGCAGCTCGAAGCCAAGCTCGCAGGCACTCCCGATGACGTGCAGGGCTGGTTGCTGCTCGGACGTTCGAACCTCGCGTTACAGCGCTTCGATGCGGCCGTGAAGGCCTATCAACGTGCCTACGACCTGACGAAAGGTGAGAGCGTCGAGGCGGTCATCGGGCTCGGAGAGGCATTGGCCTTGCAGGATCAGAACTCGCTCATGGGCAGGGCGGGCGAGCTGTTCGATGCGGCGCTCGCCAAGGAGCCGTCCAATCCGAAGGCATTGTGGTACGGCAGTGTCGTGGCGCTGCAGAGAGGCGATCTGCGCTTGGCGCGCGATCGGTTGCAGGGCCTGCTCGCGCAGAACCCGCCCGAGCAACTGCAGGCCATGTTGCAGCGACAGGTGCAGGATCTGAACGAGCAACTCGGCGAGGCCGGCGAAGGCAGTCAATCGGATGCGAGAGCCACTGCACCCGAGCATCGTGCCATCCGTGTCAACGTGTCGATCTCGCCGGAGATTCAGCAGCAGTTGAAGGGAGCGACCCCGCTGTTCGTTCTGGCGCGCGATCCCAATCAGCCAGGTCCGCCGCTCGCTGCTCAGCGCCACGACACCAGCGAATTGCCGCTGTCCATTGAACTGACCGCAGCGGATGCAATGCTGCCCACACGCAGCATTGCCAACGCAACTCGCGTCCGGGTCGTCGCGCGAATCTCCCTGTCGGGCGCCCCACAGGAACGCGCGGGCGATTTCTTCGGCGAGGCCGACTATGATTTCAGCAAGGACACCGGGCCGCTGCAGATCGTCATCGATCGCACGGTACCGTGAACGGCTTCAACGATCCGAACGAAACGTTTTCATGCCCATGACCGTTACCTTTGCTTCTCAGCCGCGACGCGCTTTCTGATGCCGACCCTCGCCAAGACCACATTCGCCGCACAACCCTCGATGGTGCCGGCGTTCGTCCGCGTGTTGCTCGGCAAAAAGCCCTATATCGCGCCCGCCGGCACGGTCATCCGCCCGATCGAGCTCGAAGCGCGCACGGTCACGTTGTCCAAGGCGCATCTCGAGAAGTACCGCGAGGTGTGCGCAGTACCCTCGAGCGCAGGTCTTCCGCCTGCCTACCTGCACGCACTGGCGATGCCGATGCACATGCAGCTGTTCATTGCGCCGGATTTTCCTGTGAAGGTGCTCGGGTTGATTCACCTGCGCAACACCATTCGCGTCTATCGCAATATCGATGCAAGCGTGCCGCTGCGACTGACGGTGCACTTCGACACCATGCGTCTGACGGATGCAGGTCAGGAGTACGACTTCACGACGCGCTACGAGCGCAATGGTGAGCTCGTATGGGAAGAGATGAGCACGATGTTCGCGCGGGGCACGACGCCCATGAAAACCGAAGGCGGCAAACGTCCCTCGATCGAACGCTCGCTCCATCCAAAGGAAGGGGCGCACACCGAGACGCTCGAGATCCGGGAGAACACCGGCTGGCGCTATGCGCGCGTGTCGGGTGACTTCAATCCGATTCATCTGACCGCACGGACGGCTGCGATGTACGGCTTCAAGCAGGCCGTCGCGCACGGCATGTGGTCGCTTGGACGCTGCCTTGGGGCCGCGGCGACTCATCTGCCGGCCGAGGGCATTCAGGTCGATACGCAGTTCAAACTTCCGGTGTATCTGCCTTCACAAGCGCTTGCACGAGTGTGGCCGGTCGAAGGCGGCTGGGATATTTCCATGAGCACCATGCGCGGCGATCGTCTGCATCTTGCGATGCAGGTGCGCCGGCTCTGATCGGAGTCTGCCGATGAACCTGCTGGACGGCATCGAGTCACGCACCTCGCCGGCGAAGATCGGCGAGCCGGCACCTTCGCACGAGATCATTGAACGCATCATCGCGGCCGGTGTACGTGCGCCCGATCATGGACGCCTGCGTCCATGGCGCTTCGTCGTGCTGGAGGGAGATGCACGCCGCGATCTCGGCAACGCAATGGCCGACATGCTGCGCGCAAAAATGCCGGGGGCGACGGAAGATCAGCTGGAACGTGAGCGCAACAAGCCGATGCGTGCGCCGGTGATCATCGCGGTCGCCGCCCATGTCACGCCGGGAAAGATTCCGGAGATCGAGCAGATACTGGCTGTCGGCGCGGCCGTCCAGAACATGATGCTCGCTGCGCACGCGCTCGGCTTCGGTTCGATGTGGAAGACGGGAGCCGCGGCATACGATGCGAACGTCAAGCGCCTGCTCGAACTCGATGAGCGCGACCACATCGTGGCTTTCCTCTATGTAGGAACCGTCGCCGCCGTCGGTCCGCTCGTGCCTGCTTCCATCGACCAGGTCGTGCGCTGGTTGTAATCCCTGCACGTGGCGCCCGCACCTCGCGGCACGTTTCATCCTCCACAACTACTCATTGACCTGCGAGTCCCTCGGCGCGCCCACTGGTGCTGTGCGGGAACTTGGCCCGGGCTCAGACGATTGATGCGCTCGGAGGTGGGACATGAAAGCAGCAGGTGCGCTGAGCGTGGCGGTGTTGGTGCTGGCTGCACTGGCGGCATGGGCATCGACTGCGCAAAGTCTGCGCGGAACTGCCGCACCATCCCCTGAAATCCCATTGGTTGCACCGTCGTTGCCACCGTCTCCCACCGAGCTCGAATTCGGCGATGCGCGACTCGCACGGGTGGAAGCGATGCTCGCCGGCAAGATCTCGCATGAGTATTCCTTCGATGCACGTAAAGGCCAGCAGATCGAGCTGACCCTCTCGTCGGATCACGCATCCTGGATAGGCCTGGATCTGCAGGCGGCGCCGCTCGTATTCGCGTCGTCGGCACATGACAGGGCGTCCGTGTATACGAATTTCATCGACGGCTCGACGCACTGGGCAGGCCGAGTGCCTGCAAACGGGACGTACACGGTGCGGGTTGGCTTGCTGAACGCGCAGGCGCGCGAGCTCGACGGCGTCGACTATCAGCTGGACGTGAATCTCAAGTGATCGCACATCGCGCGTTGCTCCCCTTCGTTTGCGTGCTGGCCCTGGGTGCCTGCGCCACGGATCCGATCGAGTACGCAGGCACGCCTGCCTCCTTGCCGCCGTTTCGCACGTTCAAGGTCGCAGAAGAGCGATACGTGTTTCCGGAGCAGATATCGCCGAATCAGCGCGACCGCGTAGGGCCCGAATTGCGCGAGGCGGCCGCGAGTGCACTGCGCGAGCGCGGCTACAGAGAAGTCGGTAAAGACGAGACAGCCGACGTGCTCGTGGTTCTCGGCGCTATCGGTCGCACGACAGCGCCGACGGCGGTCAACGAGGATCAAAGCCGTCACCTGAATCAGGTCGATACCAACGTCTTCGACGGCAGCACTGCGGAACCGCCGCCCGCGGTGGGAGGAGAAGGGCCAGTAGGTTTCAGCCGCGAAGGCGATCTCATTCTCTATCTGCTCGATCCCAATACCCGACGCTCCTTGTGGAGAGCGAACTCGAGCGGCTCGGCGAGCTCGGCCGGGGAAGCGTTGCGAAAGGCGCGCTCTGTCTATCGCGCCATGGTCCGACAACTGCCGCGCGTGACGGAATAAGTTCTGCTCGACGATGTCGTAGCGCATCGATCCTGCAACGGCACGCCTGAGTCATCCCGCCGATCCTAGCATCAGTGTTGCCGTTCGGCCACGTCGTTGATCGATACATACAGCGCGTCCGCGACCGTGGCATGTGTGCATGCTTGCCTCCATGCACGGCCGTGGTTAGCCTAGCTGCGCAAGATCTGTTGCCGGTCGCGTCGCTCACGGCGCGAGGCACGAACCAATAACACTTGGGGAGCAGGGACATTCTTCGTTCCGCGCCAATGAGCGTTCGATCGTATCTGTGCAGCATGGATCGAATGCCCTGTCGCAGAGCGCACGTCGTCTACACGGTGCTGTACCGCTACAGATGAACACCGCCAGCGAACCCGTCGGCACTCTTGAAGTCGCGCTGGCCCATACCTCGCGGTTGCTCGATCGCGAACCGCAACTTGCCATCGAACAAGCCTCGGAGATCCTGAAGGCGGTTCCTCATCAGCCCATGGCGTTGCTCATGCTGGGCATCGCGCAGCGGCGCTGTCGCGATCTGCCCGCATCCATTGATACGTTTCGAGCGTTGCTGACCACTCAGCCGCAGTGGGCCCGTGCGCATTACGAAGCCGCATTGTCTTACGCAGCCGCAGGGGCGACCGACGAGGCAGTCGAGTCATTACGCAAATCAGTCCATCTGAAGCCAGCCTTCCCCGAGGCCTGGCGCGCGCTGGGCGATTTGTTGTCCCGGCTGGACGACGTCGCAGGAGCGCAGGCCGCCTACACGGAGCAGATCCGTCATTCGACACAGGATCCGCGCCTGATGGAAGCCGCGGTGCATCTGTGCGAGAACCGAATCGCGCCAGCGGAAGCGTTGCTGCGCGCCCATCTGAAACAGTACCCGACGGATGTCGCCGCCATCCGCATGCTCGCCGAGGTGGCATCGCGACTGGGCCGCTACGGCGATGCGGAGAGTCTGCTCGCCCGCGCACTCGAGCTTGCGCCGGCGTTCGTGCCCGCGCGTCACAACTATGCCTTCGTACTGCATCGTGAAGGGAAGGCCGCCGAGGCACTGACCCAACTCGATCAACTTCTCGCGGCGGATCCCGGTCACACCGGCTATCTGAATCTCAAAGCTGCGGTGCTCGCGCGTATTGGCGAGATTCAGCCCGCGATCGAGATCTATGAGCAGATCGTTCACCTCCATCCGAATCAGTCGAAGGTGTGGCTGAGTTTTGGCCATGCCCTCAAGACCGCAGGCTTGCAGGATCGTTGTGTCGAGGCTTATCGAAGGACGATCGCACTGTCGCCTAAGCTGGGTGAGGCATGGTGGAGCCTGGCCAACCTGAAGACAGTGAAGCTGGGGCCGGACGATCGAGCGTCCATGCAGCAGCAACTACGGCGCGACGACCTTTCCTTCGAGGATCGTTTCCATTTTCATTTCGCGCTCGGCAAGGCGTTCGAGGATGCCGGCGACTACGAGTCGTCGTTCTCGCACTATGCGCAAGGCAACGCGCTTCGACGCGAGATCATCGCCTACGATCCCGCCGAGAATATTTCCCACGTACAGCGTTCGAAGATTTTCTTTACCCGCGAGCTGTTCGCAGCTCGCCGAGGCGTGGGGTGTCAGGCCGCCGACCCGATCTTCATCGTCGGTCTGCCTCGGGCCGGTTCGACGCTCATCGAACAGATTCTCGCGAGCCATCCGCTCGTCGAAGGAACTCAGGAGCTTCCGGATCTCGCGGCCATCGCTCGCGACCTCGGTGGCAAGAAAGTCCGCACCGAGGCATCGCGCTATCCGGAGATCCTGGCCGATCTCGGGGAAAGCGAACTACGCGCACTGGGCGAACGCTATCTGGAGCGCACACGGATCCAACGCAAGACGGATGCACCGTTCTTCATCGACAAGCTACCCAACAACTGGGCGCACGTCGGACTCATTCATTTGATTTTGCCCAACGCAAAGATCATCGATGCGCGCCGTCATCCGCTCGGCTGCTGCTTTTCGGGATTCAAGCAGCATTTCGCTCGAGGCCAGCACTTCACGTACGACCTGGCCGACATCGGTCGTTATTACCGCGACTATGTCGAGCTGATGGCGCACTTCGATGCCGTGCTACCGGGCCGCGTGCATCGTGCCATTTACGAGCATGTCGTCGAGAACACCGAGGCCGAGGTTCGGCGGCTGCTCGATTACTGCGGCCTTGAGTTCGATGAGCGCTGTCTGCGCTTCTACGAGAACGATCGGGCCGTCCGCACGGCCAGCTCCGAGCAGGTGCGACGACCGATCTTTCGCGAAGGCGTGGATCACTGGCGTCACTACGAACGCTGGCTGGATCCGTTGAAGACCGCGCTCGGCGATGTGCTCGATCGCTATCCGGACGTTCCTGATTTTGCAAGGGCTCGCGCTGGTACCGCGAGCTGACGTCGATGCAATCACCATGGGGAGAAGTCAATGACGCGTAGCAGAATGCGCAGATCGAGACGCCTCGAGTCACGGCAACGAAGCCGTGCGCTCATCGCAGGCGCTCCGCTGGCAGCGGCACTTCTAACTGTCAGCGCCGGCAGCGCTGCACAGGACCAGAAGGGGCCCGTACTGGAGAACGTGATCGTCACGGCGCAGAAGCGCCAGGAGAATCTGCAGGACGTGCCGCTCAGCATCACCGCGCTGGGCACGGAAAAGCTCGAAGAGCTGCATGTCACTGACTTCGACGATTACGCCAAGTTCATGCCGAGCCTGTCGTTTCAGAGCTTTGGACCCGGCTTCGCGCGTGTGTTCTTTCGCGGCGTGAGCAGCGGCGATAACGGCAATCACTCGGGATCGCAGCCCAGCGTCGGCCAGTATCTCGATGAGATGCCCATTACGACGATTCAGGGTGCGCTCGACATTCACGTGTACGACATCGCGCGAATCGAGGCGCTCGCAGGTCCTCAAGGAACGCTCTACGGCGCAAGCTCGCAGGCCGGCACGATCCGCATCATCACCAACAAGCCGGATCCCTCGAAGTTCAGCGCCGCTTATGATCTCGAAGGCAGCACGCTCGATGGCGAAGGAGGCTACGTCGCCGAAGGCTATGTGAATCTGCCGCTCAGCGAGCGCAGTGCCATTCGTCTCGTCGGCTGGAACAAGCACGATCCCGGCTACATCACCAATCGCCTGGGGACCCGCGAGTACGTGAATGCAGGCATCACGATCGACAACGAGCAGTTCGCAGAGAAGGACTACAACGACGTCGATACGTACGGCGCACGCGCGGCACTGCGGGTGGACCTGAACGACAACTGGACCGTTTCTCCCACGTTGATGGCGCAGAAGCAGGTGGCACATGGCTCATTCGCATACGACCCGAGCCTGGGCGATCTCGCAGTGGAAAAATTCCGTCCCGAGCGATCCGACGATCGATGGGCGCAGGCGGCGCTTACCGTCGAAGGCAAGATCGGCAATCTGGATCTCGTCTACGCGGGCGCTTATCTGAAGCGCGATGTGGATACGGCGTCCGACTATTCGGACTACTCGTATTTTTACGATCAACTCTATGACGATACGTGGCCGAACGACGCCGGGGTTCCCACCGATTCAACCCAGTACATTCAAGGTAAGGATCGCTACAAGCGCCAGAGCCACGAGTTGCGTCTGTCATCGCCGAGCGACTGGCGCGTTCGCTTCGTGACCGGTCTGTTCTATTCGCGACAGCAACACGGCATCGAGCAGCGCTACAAGATCGACGATCTGTGGGCGGACTACGAAGTCACCGGTTGGGACGACACGATCTGGCTCACCGAGCAGCGGCGTGTCGATCGCGACTATGCGGTCTTCGGCGAAGTGACGTTCGACATCACGTCCAAGCTGGCCGCAACGGTCGGTGCACGTCGGTTCCGCGCGGAGAATTCACTGGAAGGCTTTTACGGTTTCAGCGAGGCCTACAGCAGCAGCGGCACGAACGGTGAGACACGCTGCAGCATCCTGGCGGGCGATCTGCCGGTTGAAGGCGAGCCTCTGGATCGCTCGCATTGGCAGCCCTTTACGGCGGTCGGCACCGCACCTTGCAAGAATCTGGACAAGCGAGTGCGTGACGACGACTGGACGCCGAAGCTCAATGTCACCTATCGCATCAACGACGATGTCATGGTGTATGCGACGTACTCGGAAGGCTTCAGGCCGGGCGGTGTGAATCGCCGCGGCGACTTCCCTCCGTACGCGGCCGACTTTCTCAAGAACTACGAAGTGGGCTGGAAGACGACGCTCGCCAACAATCGTGTGCGCTTGAACGGCGCGATATTCATGCTCGATTGGGACGACTTCCAGTACTCGTTCACGGGTCTGCAGGGTCTGACCAACGTGACCAATGCCGGCGGCGCACGGATCAAAGGCGTCGAAGCCGACATCCAGATCGCCGCGACGGAGCGGCTGACGCTGGCTGGCGGCGTGTCCTTCCTCGATGCCAAGCTCACTCAGGACTTCTGCCAGCAACTCGATGACAACACCGGCCAGCCGTTGCCGTCCGCCGACTGCCTGCCGAGCCCCGATGCAACCAACCCGGTGTCTCCGTTCGCTCCCGACGGCACGAAGCTTCCGATGGTTCCTGACTTCAAGGGCAATGTCATCGCTCGCTATGCATTCCCGCTCGGCAGCCTGGATGCGTTCGTCCAGGGTTCGTACAGCTACACGGACAAGACCGATCCCTCGTTGCTGCCCGATGAAAACCGGGTGATGGGGATCAACGACGCTTACGGGATCGCCGATCTATCCGCAGGAGTGTCCAGGGACAGCTGGAACGTCGGCGTATTCATCAACAACGTGTTCGATGAGCGGGCGGATGTTTCGCGCTTCCTGCAATGCCGGGCCGAGGTATGTACCAAGCCGTACATCTATACCAACATGCCGCGCATGGTGGGTTTGAAGTTCGGCCAGAAGTTCTGAGGACCACGCAGATGGGCGGGCTGCGGCTCGCCCATCCTGTCTCTCGTCAAAGCAACCGCCACCGATGATTTGACAATGCGTGCATGACGGCGAATGACCACGCTGTCATCCGGCAGAAATCCGCTAAGATGCGCCGGCCCAGTCGGCGCAGCCGGCGGCGCAGGAAGGGGGATCGCAAGCATTCACGCAGCGTGCCTGCATAAGAGAGATCACATGGCAATTCAAACAACGACCGCTAACGAAAGCATTTCCCAGCCGACAGGGGAGGCCGCTTATCCCGGCGCATTGATCGTCCTGACCTCGCTGTTCTTCATGTGGGGTCTGATCACATCGCTCAACGACATTCTGATTCCGCACCTCAAAGCCATTTTCACGCTCAGCTACTTTCAGGCTTCGCTGGTGCAGTTCTGCTTCTTCGGAGCGTATGCGATTTCATCGCTCCCCTCCGGTTACCTCGTCGAACACATCGGCTACAAGCGCGGCATCATCGTCGGACTCTGCGTTGCCGCCATCGGCTGTATCGGCTTCTATCCGGCGGCATCGATGCAGTCGTATCCGCTGTTCCTGTTTGCCTTCTTCGTGCTGGCCTCGGGTATCACGTTGCTGCAAGTCGCGGCGAATCCCTATGTGGCGATTCTGGGTCGTCCGGAAACGGCGGCCAGCCGCCTGACGCTCACACAGGCGTTCAACTCTGCAGGTACGGCGATCGGACCTTACGTGGGTTCGATCCTGATCCTGTCGGCGGCGACCGTCGGTGCGGATCAAGTGGTGGACCGTGCGAAGGAAATCGAAACCGTGCAAGGGCCCTATCTCGCCCTGGCTGCGGTGCTGTTCCTGATTGCGGTAATCATCGGGATGATCCGGCTTCCCGTCGTTCGCGGAACGGACGTCACGACGACGAGCGATAACGAGCTCAAACAGCCAAAACGCAGTCTCTGGTCGCAGTCGCACCTGGTGCTCGGCGCCGTGGCGATCTTCATGTATGTGGGCGGCGAAGTGGCGATCGGGACCTGGCTGGTCAATCTGCTCGAGCAGATCGCAGGCATGGATGCGCAGACGGCAGGCAAGCACGTCGCGCTCTACTGGTTCGGCGCGATGGTCGGTCGTTTCATCGGTTCGTATGTGCTGCGGATCGTCAGGCCCAATCTGGTACTGGCCTTCAATGCCACGGTCGTGATCGCGTTGCTGGTCAGCGCCATCCTGATCGGCGGCAAGACGGCGATGTGGCCGCTGCTGGCAATCGGCCTGTTCAACTCGATCATGTTCCCGACGATCTTCACGCTGGCGATCGACAAGCTCGGCAGGGATACGGGCGAAGGCTCCGGCGTGCTTTGCGTCGCGATCGTAGGCGGTGCGCTGGTGCCGCCGTTGCAGGCGCTGTTTGCGGACAACATCGGCATCCTGCTGTCCTTCTTCATTCCGGCGCTGTGCTACGCGTACATCGTGTTCTACGGCCTGAAGGGCTACGTTGTGAAGCCAGCGACCGTTTAGTCGAAGCCGGCGACTGTCGCACGTTGATAAAAGGCCGCCTCGGGAGACCGGGGCGGCCTTTTTGTTGGAACGTATCGCGGCGTGCGCGCTGCTTCAGTTGGACGCCACCGCTCGCTGCGGAGGCTGCATCGGATCGCCGAGGGCACGCAGAATCTCAGAGACGACTTCGAAGGTGACCGGCTTCATCAGATGAGAGTCGAATCCGGCCTCACGCGCGCGTATCACATCATCGGGCTGCCCCCAGCCACTCAAAGCGACCAGGCGAATCGAGGTGCCCCAGTCGCTGGCACGTATGCGCCGCGCCAGCTCGTACCCGTCCATGATCGGCATGCCGATATCCACCAGCGCGATGTCCGGCCGATGCGCAGTCGCAAGCTCGAGGCCTTGCGCACCGTCGGAGGCTGTCAGCACGTGATGGCCTTCGATCTCGAGCAGCAGCGTCAAGCCCTGCTGCGCGTCCAGGTTGTCATCGACGACCAGAATGCGACGCGGGCTGCTGCGATCGGCCACGGACTGACCGGTCGTAAACGCCGTCGCCGTCGCGCCAATTCCGTTCGCGTTCGACAATGGCAGGCGCACGATGAATTCGCTGCCCTGATTCTCGCCTTTGCTGCGCACCGAGACTTCGCCGTTGTGGAGCTCGACCAGACGACGCACCAATGCCAGGCCTATGCCCAGGCCACTCTCCGTGTGCGTGGCTCCCGGATGCTGAAGGCGGGAAAAGAGGTTGAAAAGCTTCGGCAGGGACTCGGCTGCGATGCCGATGCCCGAGTCGGTCACCTTGAACTCGACGCCGGCATCCGCGGCGCGAATGTCGAGATGGATCTGACCACCGGGCGGGGTGTACTTCGCGGCATTGCTCAGAAGATTGCCGAGCACCTGCACCAGTCGGGTGAGATCGCCATGGACCGCAACCGAACGATCCGCGCACTCCACGACGAGGCTGTGCTGATGCGCCTCGATCACGGGCTGCAACGCTTCCACGGCGCGATCGACGATCGCACCGACCGTCACGATGCCCTTGCTGAGCTTGATGGTGCCGTGCGTGATGCGCGAGATATCGAGAAGATCGTCGACCAGACGCGTGAGGTGCGCCGCCTGGCGATCGATGACATCGCGCGACCAGATCAGCGATTCGCCCTGCAGCGTCTGATTCTTCATCAGATCGACCGCGTGGCGGATGGGGGCGAGCGGATTGCGCAGCTCATGGGCGAGGATCGCGAGGAACTCGTCCTTGTGCCGGTCGGCTTCCTTCAGCGCCTGTTCGACACGCTGGCGTTCCTCGTTCTCGATCCGCAGCGCCCGGTTGGCTTCCTCGAGCTCGCAGTTTGCCTCCTGCAAATGCCGGTTCAGCAGCTCCAGCTCGCGGGTCTTTTCCTCCTGCAGGCTGAGGTTGGCACGTTCGAGCCGCTGATTTGCCGCCGCGAGGCTGGCATTCAGTTCCTCGAGCTTCTGACGCTGCAAATAGAGCTCGACCAGTACGGACACCTTGCTGCGCAGAATGTCCGGCACGATCGGTATCGACACGTAGTCGACCGCACCGAGCCTGTAGCCCTTCAATCGATCGAGCTCGCCCACGTGCACGCCGGTGACGAAGATGATCGGCGTACGTTCGTAGCGAGGATGATCGTGAATCATTGCGGCGGTCTCGAAGCCGTCCATGCCGGGCATGCTGACGTCCAGCAAGATGACCGCGAAGTCGCCCTTCATCAGCAGCTCGAGCGCTTCGAGCCCGGAGCGCGCGGACACTAGATTCTGTCCCAGCCTGCTGAGGATGGTTTCGTAGGACAAGAGCCGCGCGGGCTGATCGTCGACCAGCAGAATATTGACCCTGTCTTTGCGCTCGATGTCGCTCATGCGTGCGGACTCGGAATCAGGGGTGCAGCCACATTCTGACGAGCGAGAGCAGCTGCGCCGTATCGACCGGTTTCGCCACATAGTCCGAGGCACCGGCCTCGAGACATTTCTCGCGATCACCCTTCATCGCCTTGGCCGTCAGCGCAATGATCGGCAGCAGTCGGAAACGCGGATTGCTACGGATGCGCCGCATGGTTTCGTAGCCGTCCATCTCCGGCATCATCACGTCCATCAGCACGAGCGCGAGATCCTCCGAGTTCTCCAGCAGCTTGATCGCGTCCATGCCGTTGTTGGCACTGACGACCTTCATCCCCCGCCGCTCGAGAATGCTGTTCAAGGCAAAAATGTTGCGTACATCGTCGTCGACCACCAGCACTTTCTTGCCTTGTAGCGGCTCATCGCTCTGATGCAGCGTCTCGATCATGCGCTGCTTGGAGGAGGGCAGATCGGCGATGACCCGATGCAGGAACAAGGCAGTCTCATCAAGCAGGCGTTCGGGCGAACGCACGCCCTTCAGCACGATGCTCTTGGCTTTCTGACGTAGCTCCGATTGTTCCTCCTCGGACAACTCGCGTCCCGTGAAGACGACGATCGGTGTCTCGCGCAGGCTCGGATCGCGCTGGATCTCGCTCAGCAGATCGAATCCCGACACATCCGGAAGCCTGAGATCGAGCACCACGCAGTCGAAATTGTTCGTGCGCATGGCCGCAAGCGCTTCTGCGCCGCTGCCTGCAGCAGTGATGCGCACATCATCGAATCCGATCAGCTCGGCAATGCTCATCTGTTCCGCCGGATCGTCCTCGACCACCAACAGTTCACGGATGCGAGGCGAGGCGAAGGTCTTGATCTTTTGCAGTGCCTGCGCAAGCCCATCCGTCGTCGCCGGCTTGTTCATGAAGGCGAACGCACCACGTTCCAGGCTGTACTGTCGTTCCTCTTCTACGGTGAGGATCTGCACCGGAATGTGCCGCGTGCGTGCGTCCTGCTTGAGCTGATTCAGCACGGTCCAGCCCAGCATGTCGGGCAGGAACACATCCAGACTCACAGCAGTCGGCAGATACTTGCGTGCGAGCGACAGACCTTCCGATCCGGTCTTGGCGACGATGGCCTTGAAACCATTGTCCCGCGCAACGTTCATCAGAACCTTCCCGTAGTGCGGATCGTCCTCGACGATCAGCAACGTCGTGTCTCCTTCGACCACGGTGTCACGATCATCGACCAGATCCTCGACATGCGTCGGTGCCAGCGCGATGGGCGTGAAGTTCTGCGGGTTCGTCTGCGTGTACTGCTGCTTCGGCTGGCGATAGGCCGAGCCCATGAACGAAAGCGGCAGGTACAGCGTGAATGTGCTGCCCACACCGACCGCGCTGGTCAGACGCAACTCACCGCCGAGCAGATGCGCCAGCTCACGACTGATGGCAAGTCCAAGGCCCGTGCCGCCGTACTTGCGCGATGTGCCCGCATCCGCCTGCTGGAAAGCTTCGAAAATGATCTTCTGTTTTTCAGGTGCGATACCGATGCCCGTGTCGGTCACGGAGAACTCGATGACGGTCTGCGCCTGACTCAGTATCGGGTGATCAGGCGTCCAGCCACCGCGCGCAAGCCCGACGTGCAGATCGACGCTGCCTTGCGCAGTGAACTTGAAAGCGTTCGACAGAAGGTTCTTCAGCACCTGCAGCAATCGCTTGGAATCCGTCTGCATGTGACGGCCGAGATTCGGATCGAACACCGTCTTGAAGGACAGTGAGCGCGATTCCGCCTCGTGACGGAAGTTGCGCTCGATGGTCTCTCGCAGGTGCGTGAACATCAGCTCTTCGGCATCCACCGTGACTGTGCCCGACTCGATCTTCGACAGATCCAGAATGTCGCTGATCAGATTCAGCAGATCGGTGCCTGCGCCGTGGATCGTTTTCGCGAACTCGACCTGACGCGGCGTCAGATTCGAATCCGCGTTCTCGGCGAGCTGCTGACCCAGGATCAGAATGCTGTTGAGCGGCGTACGCAGCTCATGCGACATGTTCGCGAGGAACTCCGACTTGTAGCGCGAGGTGAGGGCGAGCTCGGTGGCCTTCTCTTCGAGCGCGCGACGAGCCATCTCGATTTCCACGTTCTTGCGCTCCACCTCCGCGTTCTGTTCGGCCAGCAGCCGCGCCTTGTTCGCAAGCTCCTCGTTCGTCTGCTGCAGCTCCTTCTGCTGCGCCTGCAATTCCGCCGCGAGCTGCTGCGACTGAGTGAGCAGACCTTCGGTACGCATCGTCGCCTCGATCGTGTTCAGCACCACGCCGATCGAATCGCGCAGCTGATCCATGAACACGAGATGAGACATCGGGAACGGCTGCAGTGAAGCCAGCTCGATCACGGCCTTCACCTGACCTTCGTACAGAACGGGCAGGGCGATCACATTGCGTGCGCGCGCCTTGAGCATGCCGCTGTCGACGTGGATGGCGTCTTCCGGAATCTCCTCGAGCAGAATGCGGCGCCCGTCGGCGGCACACTGACCCACGATGCCCTGGTGAAGCAAATAACGACGCGGCTCGTCCGGCGAGCGGGTATCCGCGTAGCTGGCCAACTGTTGCAGCACCGGGCGGCCGTCTTCTATGCCCATGACATAGACGATGCCCTGTTGTGCATCGACCAGCGGTGCGAGCTCCGCGAGCAGCATCTGACCCACGGTGACCAGATCGCGCTGGCCCTGCATCATGCGGCTGAACTTGGCGAGGTTGGTCTTCAGCCAGTCCTGTTCGGTATTGCGCTCCGTCGTTTCGCGAAGATTGCGGATCATCGCGTTGATGTTGTCTTTCAGGTCGGACACCTCGCCACGCGCTTCGACCTGAATCGAGCGCGTGAGGTCACCTTGCGTCACGGCAGTCGCCACCTCGGCAATCGCGCGCACCTGCGTCGTGAGATTCGCCGCCAGCAGATTCACGTTAGCAGTCAGATCGCGCCACGTACCTGCCGCACCCGGCACGTTCGCCTGACCGCCCAGTCGGCCTTCCACGCCGACTTCACGTGCGACGGAAGTCACCTGATCGGCGAATGTCGCAAGCGTCGTCGTCATGCTGTTGATCGTGTCGGCGAGCGCTGCGACTTCGCCTTTCGATTCCACGGTGAGGCGCTGACGCAGATCGCCACCGGCGACGGCCGTCACGACCTTCACGATGCCGCGCACCTGGTTCGTGAGGTTGTTCGCCATCGTGTTGACGTTGTCGGTCAGATCCTTCCAGGTGCCGGCCACATCCGGGACCATCGCCTGACCGCCGAGCTTGCCTTCCGTACCGACTTCGCGCGCGACGCGCGTGACTTCGGCAGCAAAGCTGTTGAGCTGGTCGACCATCGTGTTGATGGTTTCCTTGAGCTCGAGAATTTCGCCTTTGACGTCGACGGTGATCTTGCGCGACAAGTCGCCGCGCGCAATGGCGGTGGACACCTCGGCGATGTTGCGCACCTGACCGGTCAGGTTCGACGCCATCGAGTTCACGTTATCGGTGAGATCCTTCCAGGTGCCGGCGACACCGGGCACCACTGCCTGACCGCCGAGCTTGCCTTCGGTACCGACTTCGCGAGCCACGCGCGTCACTTCGGACGCAAAAGCACGCAGCTGCTCGACCATCGTGTTGATGGTTTCCTTGAGCTGCAGAATCTCGCCCTTCACGTCGACCGTGATCTTGCGTGACAAGTCGCCGCGCGCGATGGCGGTGGACACTTCGGCGATGTTGCGCACTTGTCCCGTCAGGTTGCGCGCCATGGAATTCACGTTGTCGGTGAGGTCTTTCCAGACGCCCGAGATGCCTTTCACATCCGCCTGACCGCCGAGTTTGCCTTCGGTGCCGACTTCGCGGGCCACGCGCGTCACTTCTGCAGCGAAGCCGTTGAGCTGGTCGACCATCGTGTTGATCGTTTCCTTCAGCTCGAGAATTTCGCCTTTCACGTCGACCGTGATCTTGCGCGACAAGTCGCCGCGCGCGATGGCGGTAGACACTTCGGCGATGTTGCGCACCTGGCCGGTGAGGTTGCGCGCCATGGAGTTCACGTTATCGGTAAGGTCTTTCCAGACGCCCGAGATGCCTTTCACATCCGCCTGACCGCCGAGCTTGCCTTCAGTGCCGACTTCGCGAGCGACGCGTGTCACTTCCGCGGCGAAGGCGTTGAGCTGGTCGACCATCGTATTGATGGCTTCCTTCAGCTGCAGAATTTCACCTTTCACGTCGACGGTGATCTTGCGTGACAAGTCGCCGCGCGCGATGGCCGTGGACACCTCGGCGATGTTACGGACCTGCGCGGTGAGATTGCCGGCCATGGAGTTCACGTTATCGGTGAGGTCCTTCCACACGCCGGACACGTCTTTCACCTCGGCCTGACCGCCGAGCTTGCCCTCTGTGCCCACTTCGCGCGCCACGCGCGTCACTTCGGCAGAGAAGCCGTTGAGCTGATCGACCATCGTGTTGATGGTTTCCTTCAGCTGCAGAATCTCGCCTTTCACGTCCACGGTGATCTTGCGCGACAAGTCGCCTCGCGCGATAGCGGTCGCCACTTCCGCAATGTTGCGAACCTGGCCGGTGAGATTGCCGGCCATCGAGTTCACGGAGTCGGTGAGATCCTTCCACGTGCCCGCAACACCCGGCACGATCGCCTGGCCGCCAAGCTTGCCTTCGGTGCCGACTTCGCGCGCCACGCGCGTCACTTCCGATGCGAAGGAGCGCAGCTGATCCACCATCGTATTGATCGCTTCCTTCAGCTGCAGAATTTCGCCGCGCACGTCCACCGTGATCTTGCGCGACAAGTCGCCGTTCGCCACCGCGATCGTCACTTCGGAGATGTTGCGGACCTGGCCGGTAAGGTTCGAGGCCATGGAGTTGACGTTATCGGTGAGATCCTTCCACACACCCGACACGTCCTGCACCTCGGCCTGACCGCCGAGCTTGCCTTCGGTGCCGACCTCGCGGGCCACGCGAGTCACTTCGGCGGAGAAGCCGTTGAGCTGGTCGACCATCGTGTTGATGGTTTCCTTCAGCTCCAGAATTTCACCTTTGACGTCGACGGTGATCTTGCGCGACAAGTCGCCGCGCGCGATAGCGGTTGCCACTTCCGCAATATTGCGAACCTGGCCAGTGAGATTGCCGGCCATCGAGTTCACCGAGTCGGTCAAATCCTTCCACGTGCCTGCGACGCCCGGCACGATCGCCTGACCGCCGAGCTTTCCGTCCGTTCCCACCTCACGCGCGACGCGAGTGACTTCCGATGCGAACGATCGCAGCTGATCGACCATCGTGTTGATAGCTTCCTTCAGCTGCAGAATTTCACCGCGCACGTCCACCGTGATCTTGCGTGACAAGTCGCCGTTTGCCACCGCGATCGTGACTTCGGCGATGTTGCGCACTTGACCGGTGAGGTTCGAGGCCATGGAGTTCACGTTGTCGGTGAGGTCCTTCCACACACCCGACACGTCTTTCACTTCGGCCTGACCGCCGAGCTTGCCCTCGGTACCGACTTCGCGAGCGACGCGCGTCACCTCGGACGCGAATGCATTGAGCTGGTCGACCATCGTATTGATGGTTTCCTTCAGCTCCAGAATCTCGCCTTTCACATCGACGGTGATCTTGCGCGACAAGTCGCCGCGCGCCACTGCCGTCGTCACTTCAGCGATGTTGCGCACCTGACCGGTCAGGTTGGTGGCCATCGCGTTCACCGAGTCGGTGAGATCTTTCCAGGTGCCGGCGACGCCGGGCACGATCGCCTGGCCGCCGAGCTTGCCTTCGGAGCCGACTTCGCGCGCCACGCGTGTGACTTCCGATGCGAACGAACGCAGCTGATCCACCATCGTGTTGATGGCCTCCTTCAGCTGCAGAATTTCACCGCGCACGTCGACCGTGATCTTGCGTGACAAGTCGCCGCTTGCGATGGCGGTGGCGACGTCCGCAATGTTGCGGACCTGACCGGTGAGGTTGCCGGCCATCGAGTTCACGGAGTCCGTGAGATCTTTCCAGGTTCCCGCGGCACCAGGCACCGAGGCCTGTCCACCGAGCTTGCCTTCTGTACCGACCTCGCGCGCCACGCGCGTCACTTCGGAGGTGAACGCACTCATCTGCTCGATCATCGTATTGACGATGTTCGCCGAGCGCAGGAACTCGCCCTTGAGCGGACGGCCTTCCACTTCGAGGCGCACTGTCTGGGACAGATCGCCTTTCGCGATTGCGGTGATCGTGCGTGTGACCTCAGAGGTCGGCCAGAGCAAATCGTCGATCAATGTATTGATGGACTTTTCCATCTCGCCCCAGGAGCCGGAGCGCCGATCAATGGTGACGCGATGACGCGTCTTGCCGTCCTTGCCCACCATCTGACCAGCGCGATCGATCTCACGCGCCATTCGCTGGTTCGACGCCACGATCTCATTGAACGTGTCAGCGATTTTGCCCGCGATGCCGGTGCGATCGCTCGGCAGCCTCACCGAGAAGTCGCCATCGCGTACGGCCTGCAGCGAACGCAGTAATTTTTTCAGATCGAGATCCGGCTCTGCGCCACGCGGGGTGACCGCGCTCGCACGGCGGCGCACTCGTTCCTGGGTTTCCATTCGCAGACTCCGAAGCTTCGTAAGCTGTGGGCACTGATGCATGCCCGCTCTTGTTGAGACCGCATCAATGCAGTCATCGCACGACCATTGTGTGATGCGCCACGGTAGTCAGGCGACTTGCGTCAGGCAAGTGCTTTCTGGAGTATTTGGCTTGAGACTCAACAAGGTAGCAATTTGCAGAATGGCTCGGAACTTTACCTACAGATGTGCGTTTACCCGAGTTCGTGAGTCCGTGACACCGGGGCAGAAGACAAGAATGAAAGAATGAGATGAGGGAATCGATTCCTGAGGAGGTGGTGCGCTTCATTGATGAGTACATCGATACGGTGCCCCACCTCGAAACGCTGTTGTTGATGAGAAGAAGCGAGCGCGCCGAATGGAACGCCGAGCGCATCGCTGCGCGTGTCTATGTGAATCTGCAAACCGCCAGGGCCATTCTGGGCGACCTGACTCAGCGCGGAATGCTCGAATCCCTGGCCAACGATACCTTCGTTTATTCCACGCAGTGGGAGCGCGAGCATCCACAGATGCATCAGCTCGAAGAGAGCTACAGAACGGCTCTCGTGCCCGTGTCCCAATTGATCCACGCCAAAGCCGCAGGTTCGCTTCGCGACTTCGCGCGTGCGTTCCGACTCAAGAGCGACAAGTAAACATGGCTTCAGTCGTCTATCTTCTCGTCACGCTGATCACGCTGTTATGCGGTTGGCTGCTGATGCGCGCCTATTTGCACACCCGAACACGACTGCTGCTATGGAGCGGCTTGTGCTTCGTCGGACTGACGATCGCCAACGCGATCCTTTGCATCGACATGATCCTGCTGCCGACGGAAGTGAGTCTGTACCGATTGCGTCTCGCGACGGCAGCGGGATCGATGCTGCTGCTGGTCTATGGCCTCATCTTCGAGAGCGAGTGAACCATGATCGAAGGATTTCTCCTGGGTGTGATCGTGACCTCGTCGCTCGTGGCGGCGGGATTCTTCTTCAAGTTCTGGCGACGTACGGCCGATCCGCTGTTCTTCGCGTTCTCGGCCGCGTTTCTGATCGAAGGGCTCAATCGCCTGTCGTTCCTCTTTGTCGATTCGTCGAGCGAGGGCAGTCCGATGATCTATATGGTCAGACTGCTCGCCTTTCTGATCATCGTCATGGCGATCGTGGCCAAGAACCGCAGCGCGCCGCGCTAGCAGACGGGAAGGGCACTGGTGCGCAACGAACCCATCAGCCCGTCATGCCTCTGACGCAGCGTACTAGCGCACCTTGAGAATCTTCGCGGCGACATCTGCGTTCGCCTGATCACCACCGGATGCAAAGGCCGGCATTCGCAGCGTTCCGTCCTTCGTTGTCTTGATCTCGAACGCTTCACTCCATGCCCCGGTGCGCGGGTCGAACCACTGCCAGCGGTAACTAGAGGTCGGTGCGAATCCTTTCAGTTCAGCGCGCAGTGCCTTGTTCTCGAAATAGGCAAGCGCGAAATCGCGCTCCGGCGTGCGCATCAGGAAGGACCAGCCATCGAGCCCATCGTCCAGCGCATCGGGAATGCTCCGCGGCGCGATGTCCCTGGACGCCAGTTGCAGTTGCTGATAACGATCTCCTTCGGAGAGCACGAATGTTTTCAGATGCTGCATCTGAGCGCCGGACTCGTAGCGCAGGGCCGTCCAGATATGCGGCCGCCATCCTGCGGGCTCGCCCGTGCTGGTGACATCGTACGCGGCGGTGCCGTGCACATGGCCTGCGAGACCGCCCGAGAGCACCGAGCCGTACATCATGGCGCGCGCGAAGTAGTTGTCGCGATCCGAGTTCTCAGCTGGCGTCTCACCGCCAGGCCGATTGATGTTGTGATTCCAGCCGGTGTAGTACGGCTCGAGATTCGCCGCGGGGTAGGCGGGCTTCAGGCGGAAGAGCTCTTCGATCGACGCATAGATCGCGTGATTGCGGGGATTGTTGCCGACCGTGTGCATCGTGATCCACGGTGCACGATCGGCATGACCGAACGCCTTGAAGGTCGAACGATCGATCAGCGTCGTGTACGGCTGACCATACGGAAGCGGTCCGTACTTCTTCCAGTGATAGGTGAGGGCCTCGTTGAATTCATCGGCCGTCAGGCTGAAATCCTTCGGAATCCAGTCCAGATGGATGCCACTGAAGATCAGGTTGTATGCGCCGTAACGTGCGATCAGGTACTGAACGAAGCGTGCATAGGAGGCGTTGAAGTCGAAGTACGCCTTCCAGGATGGCGCGTTGTCGCGGCGGATCGTCTCGAAGAACGGGACGAATCCCTGACCTGCCAGGTACTGCATCTTGCGATCGAGGCTGGCGAAATATCTCGGGTCGATCCGATCGAAGTTCGCGAGCCCTTCGCGATCCTCGAGCACTTCGAACGGTCGATGGCCATGTTCATCGTGCATGTCCTTGCCGGTGGTCGTAGCACCATCGGCAGTGGAGATCTTTGCGTTCGGCGCCCAGTGACCGAACTTCTCCCAGGCATTGCGCAGGTACACGCCATCCTTGTTCGCAAACGTTGCTCCTCGGTGATCCGCTGCCCAATTGGGGAATGCGGCAATGAAAGACACCGAGTTGAAGCCCTGACGTTTGCGATAGCTGACGGCCTCCTCGAAGCTGATGCCTTCGGCAGGGACATAGTCAGCGGCGGGCTGCACGCCGCGGAATGGCAATCGCCAGGTCGAAGCAGCGAGCCAGGTGTCGCCCACGAGGAAGAACGGCGTGCCGTCGGCATAGCGAAGTGCGTGGCCGTTCTCGCTCGCTCTGACGAATCCGCGCCGATTGGCGTTTTCGGCGATCTCGTCTGCATCCCAGGCCACTGCGCGGAACGTGCCTCGGCCGCCGTTGAGCCCGGCATCGCTCGACTGATTCGAGCCCGAGGACCATTTCCATTCGCCGGGGGTGGTGGCGACGAAGCGCACCTTGAACGTGCGACCGCCATCCCAGAAGCCATAGATGCGTTTCTTGAAATCGGGCCCTTCCAGATCGATCCAGCAGTCGACCTCGACGTAGGGATTGGAATAGGTGCCTGCGGCCTGCAGCGTAATTTCCTGAGTGTCCCAGACATGCACCTCGCCGGATTGCAGCCGGGAAGCCAATGCGATGACCGGGAGTGTGCCGCAGACGAACAGTACGAGACGGAGCAAGCGCTGCATGAGGGGCCCAACAGTTTCAGCGAGGGCCCGCAGCATAGCGACTTGCGCGTGCTGCTCGCTACGCACGGGGCGAACAGGCATGCGTGCGACTTTAGTCGAACCTGATTTCACTCGATGAGCTCTGCATTTCGCGCGAGTCGGCGGGGCCGACCGGCGGGATGCTCACCGTGCGAGGGCTGCGATCTCCGTCATCGAAGTGAAGGTCAGAGAGGGCTTGAGCGAGCGGAGCACGTCCTCTTTGGCATAACCCCACAGCACCGCCCCTGAAGGGATACGCGCCTCGCGGGCCGCTTCGATATCGCGTGTCTCATCGCCGATCGAAATGGCTTCGTGAGCTGCGACACCGTTGCGGTCGAGGACCGCTCGCAGCTTGCGTGCCTTGCCGAAGAGTGAAGCCCCGCATTCGTAATCGTCGATCAGGGCGGCATTTGCAGGCCCCAGAATACGGCGAATGTTCTCTTCGTCGTTGGAGCTGACGATGGCCGTGCGGACGCCAGCCGCCTTGAGCGTCTGTAACATCTCGCCAATGCCCGCGAACAGCGGAATCTGCTCTGCATCGGCCGCCACCCGTCGACGCATGGCGTTCGCGATGCTCGGCAGTTTCCACATCGGCACGCCGAGATACGACACGATCTCGCGATTTGTGCGTCCTCGGAGCATATCGATCTCGGACGTCGTGACCTGCCGCAATCCGAACTGTTTCGCCATGTCGTTGAAGGTGCGGATCATCCAGTCCGCGCTGTCGGCAAGCGTTCCGTCGAAATCGAAGATCACCAATCGATAGGCAGGCATGAATCATCGCGGCAGCGCGCCGCATCTTGAAGTACACGAGCGGATTGTAACGTGGCGATGCGCAGGCATGGCTTCGCTGATCGCATCGGAGGGACGCTCCGGGCATGTCGGACAGCAGGTGCGATTCATCGCATGGCGTAAAGCGATGCGTCGTGTCGCTACTGGGACCATGTCCTCGACGGCAGTGAATCACCACATCCCCGACCGCCCGGCATTTCTAATGGCGAAGGGCAAGCTCGACGCCCAATTTGCCGGATCTGTCGCAGCATACCGTCAGTTATGTTGACGTCCGGGCGTCTTTGCACTGCGCCGCCGCCCGATGTTCCGAGACTTCGGGCTTTCTCGCGGCCGCAGCAGTCGTTACGCTTGCGGCGCGGGAACGTTGGACCTATCAAAGAGCGTTGAAGGGAAAACGCCGTGACCCTATGGAGCGATTCGCCCGAGAACCGATGAGCCAGCGCGATCATTCAATCGATGTCATGCGAGGTACGCTGCTCGTACTGATGACCATGACGCATCTGCCGACCGTCTGGTCTGGCGTATTCGGCGAGCCATTGGGTTTCATTTCCGCTGCCGAGGGCTTCGTCTTTCTGTCCGCCTTCATGGCGGGCAAGGTGTTTACGCAATACCAGCTCGATGTCGGCATCCATCATGCGAGCCGTTGGATCAGGCAGCGGGCACTGCGGCTGTACGCGATCCATATGATCCTGCTGCTGATCGCGTTCACGGCGATTGCGTGGGTCGCCTCGCACTATCAGCGGCCCGCGCTTCAGAACCTGCTCGATTTCTATTTTCAGGCGCCACGCAAGGCGATGCTGACGGGGGCGATGCTGATCTACCAGCCGCCGCTCCTGGATATCCTGCCGATGTACATCCTGTTCTGCGTCGGCACCTCGTATGTGATGAACACAGCGCACCGATGGGGATGGTCGAAAGTGATCTGCGTCAGCGCGGCCGTATGGCTCGCGGCGCAGTTTGGCTTGCGTCGCGCAATCTATTCCTTCGTGTTCGAAAGTGCAGGATGGAACATTCCGTACGGTGCGCTCGGTTCGTTCGATCTGTATGCCTGGCAGTTTCTCTGGGTGCTGGGCCTGTGGTTCGGTGCACTGGGTTTCGGCAAGACCCGTGAGGTGCTCGCATCGAGCCGCGGAATGTTGAACACGGCCCTGGCCGTGTCCTGCGCCATCTTTATCTGGCGTCACTATTCAGGGCCGATGGGTTTCCAGAGTCTTGCCATGCATTTGCTGTGGATCGACAAATGGTCACTGTCGGCCGTGCGGCTGGTGAATCTCGTGGCGCTGGTGTTCGTGATCATCGGCTTCGGCGCGCATATCAAGGGCTACGTGCGTGTGCCGTGGCTGGCCACCCTGGGACGTGCATCGCTTTGGGTGTTCGCGGCTCACATCGTATCGGTGCTGGCCGTGCTTGCGCTCATCGATACCGATGCCGCGCCGCTCGGCGGATGGCGCGGGGTGTTCTTCGTCGGCTTCGCCTACGCGATTCTCACGTTCACGGCCCTGATCTATCGCGCGCGGCGCAAGCGATCCGGAACATCGTTACCTGCCTCGACCACCATCGCCTGAGTGTCCGGACCCGTTCAGCGACACTTGGGCGAGGCGATCGGTGGGATGGCCACCTCTTCCCCGGCGATCAGAATATCCACGCGGCGATTGCGCGCATGGGCATCTTCCGAGGACGCGAAATCCGCAGGATGCCGTTCGCCGATGCTGGCAATCTCGATCTTGCCGCGTGCGACTCCAGCCGTGATCAGGGCATCGCGCACGCTGCGAGCCCGCAGTAATCCGAGATCGTCGTTGTAGCGGCACGTTCCCGCCGCGTCGGTGTGTCCGACGAGCACGATCCTCGGCGTCTGCGCTCGCTTCAAGGTCCGTGCGAGCTGACGCATCGAAGCGCGGGTGGACGGCGTCAGCGTCGAGTCGTTGAAGCAGAAGTTCACGCTGGTATCGAGCGCATGAAGTGCAGGATCCGAATAAGTAGCCATCTCACTTCCAGCCGTTCCGCGGCCATCCCAGGCGCTTGCGTTCGAGTAATGAGCTGTTGCCGATCCCAACTGTGCGCCGGCGCGCGCAGCATGACGGCCGAGCAGGTTGGAGGTCATGGCGGCCATGCCGCTGTCGGTACAGGTATCGGCGAGAACCTCGCGTGCCTCGTCCAGATTCGCAGGAGGACGGCGGCCCGTGAGCGGATCGATGGCGGGCCGCAGGCTTTGCACGAGTACCGTCAGGCGCAGTGCGTTGCCCAGCGCCGTGTCCAGATGCGATTCGACCATGCTCTTGACGGCGGCCAGATCGCCGCGGTCGCCGACGCGTCCGCCGAAGGACAGCAGTTCGCCCATCGATTCGTCCAGCCCGCCCGAATCATCGAGCAGGGCCTGCAGCGCTTCCTGATCTCGCGCCGTGCGCGGTGATTCGATCGAGATGCGGATCGGAGCGCTGACGATGTCTTCGTCAGCGTCGCCCACTGCGAGTCTCGCGCGCAGCTCGTACGTGCCGGGGGCCTTGAACGTCCATCCATCCTTGCCGAAGTACACCGGGATCGTCGCTTCAGTCCGCTCGCCAGGAGCCAGCTCGGCTTCGTCATCGCTCGTCGCTTCGAAGAATGCGGTCGGTTGCAACGTGTGCCATTCATCGCTGGACTCGCCTCGATACTCGACAGTCACCATTCCGTAACGCGGGTCGAGCCGGCGTACGATCGGCAAGGACTTCTCACCCGTGTTGCGGGCCATGATGCGAACAGCAATGGGATAGCCAAGTGGATAGGGAGCCGTTTGGGCCTGCAACTCGAGGGTCGCAGCGATGCTGGACGGTGCGGGATCCATCTGCTGAGCCTGCGCATCGGAAATCAGGAACAGCGTTCGCAGACGCGCAAGACCCGCTGACCAGCGACTCGGAAAGCTGATGCGGTGACTGCGTGCTTCGTCGCATTCATTCGAAGAGGCCGGCGCATCGATGAATGGCGAGTTTGCCTTACCGGGCAGGATCTCCCGCGCAGTGCCGGTCTGAAAGAAGCGGATCGTCGAGGGACTCATCGCCATCAGCGGCTCTTCGCGCAGCTGCCAGTGCCTGCTGGTGTTCGAGATGCAGCGCGTCGGCGCTTCGAGCGTCAAACGTCCATCCTCCGATTGCGCCGCATCGGTGTGATGACGATTCAGGGCATGCAACAGCTCGTGCGCAAACGTGCGCAGCTTCAATGCGGGCAGCCGCTCCGCCTCATGAGTACCGAACAACCGCTCCGTCGTTCGCGGCGCCACGGCGAAGGCCTCACGACCGCGGGTGTCGAACATCATCCCGAACAACTCGGATCCGTTGTCATCGACGATGGCGTTCACGAAGAGGGCATAGAGCTGCGCATCGATCGGCCCGGACGGCGCATGGTTGTGCCAGGCGCGAACGAACTGAGCCAGATCGGCTCGATCCAGAGGTCCGCTCTGCGGATCGTAGGGCAGGTCGAGATCGTCCAGCACGCTGGACAGTTCGATGCCTCCATCGCGCAGAATCGAAGCGAGCGAGACAGCGCCGCTGGCATCCTCGATCTCGAGGTCGATCGGTGCGACCTGCCGAAGCGCATCCAGCTCGAGCTCCACAACGAACCGTTGCCGTGCGCAGCTCGGCCGATCGCACGCATCGCTCGGCCACCAGAACGCCCACCCGAGCAGCCCGGCCAAGAGGGCCAGGACAGAGCTGATGAGCGCCACGGGCCATCTCCTTCGATCTGAATTCTTCTGAGGTCGATTCACGGGCGGTCCAAGGCGAAATGACTGGCAGTTGCGATGAGTCTCAATCAGCCTCGCACTGGTGAAGGTTCCACGCACGTGCGCAGGATTTTTCGATCGCCTTCAGTCTTCGCGTCCGCAGTGTATCGGCTCGTGCCTGGCTCGTGGAGACGCGAGATCGCACGACGATGCGCAGCAAGCGCGAGCGCGGACAGCGAACCGCTACAATCCCGCTGCGCGCAACGTGTGTGGCCTTCGCGCTGAAGACGAAACGAGGCAGGCAATGGGAACGATCGGCATCATTCTGTTCATGCTCGCCGCGGTGGTGGTCAGTGGGATCGTCGTGCGCGCCATCCCGCTCGCAGTCCCGACACCGCTGGTGCAGATTGCGCTGGGCGCCGCCATCGCCGCGTCCACCAGCCATCGCGTGGAGCTCGACCCCGAAGTTTTCTTTCTCCTGTTCCTGCCGCCGCTGCTGTTCCTCGATGGCTGGCGCATTCCGAAAGAAGGATTGCTGCGCGATCGTGGAATGATTCTCGAGCTGGCTCTGGGTCTGGTGATCTTCACCGTCCTGGGGATGGGACTCTTCATTCATTGGCTGATTCCCTCGATGCCGTACGCCGTTGCGTTTGCGCTGGCCGCAATCGTCTCGCCGACCGATCCCGTGGCGGTCTCTGCGATCTCGAAGCGCAGTCCTATTCCCAAGCGGGTCATGCATGTGCTCGAAGGCGAGTCGCTTCTGAACGATGCATCGGGCCTGGTGTGCTTTCGGTTCGCGGTTGCAGCGGCCCTCACGGGCACATTCTCGCTTCCCGCGGCAACGCTCACTTTCCTGCAGCTGGTGATCGCAGGCTTGCTCATCGGTGTCGTTCTGACGTTCGGAGTGATGGCCGCTAAAAACTGGCTCGCGCAGAGGCTCGGAGAAGATTCCGGCTCTCAGGTGCTCATCAGCCTGCTCATTCCGTTCGCCGCCTATGAAGTGGCCGAGCAATTCGGCGGCTCGGGAATTCTCGCGGCCGTTGCCGCCGGCATCACGATGAGTTACGTCGAGCTCAGCGGCCGCGCGCTGGCCAGCACGCGCGTACAGCGCACCGCGGTGTGGGACACGGTGCAGTTCGCTCTCAACGGCATCATGTTCGTGCTGCTCGGAGAGCAGCTGCCGGCCATTCTCTCGGGCGCGGTCGAAGTCGTGCAGCAGTCCAACCATGACAATCCCTGGTGGCTGGCCGTTTACGTGATCGCGATCAACCTCGGGCTCGCGGCGCTACGGTTCGCATGGGTGTGGGTCTCGGTGCAGATCACTTACATCCTCGCCAGGCGCCGCGGGCATGCGCATGCGCCGCGACCGGGATGGCGGCTCATCGCTGCGGTGTCCGTTGCAGGCGTACGCGGCGCGATCACGCTCGCGGGCGTTCTGACACTACCGCTGACGCTCATGGACGGTTCGGCATTTCCCGCGCGCGATCTGACGATCTTCCTGGCGGCCGGTGTGATCATTCTGTCGCTGACTGCAGCGAGCTTTCTTCTGCCGCATCTGCTCGAGGGACTGCACCTGCCAACCGAATCGAGCGAAGACGAGGAGGTCGATCGCGCGCGACTGGCCGCTTCCCAGTCGGCGATTCGCGCCGTGGAGGAGGCAAGTCACGAGATGGCCCGCGGCCACAGCGATGCCGACATGTATGCCGAGGCTGCGACGCGCGTCATGGAAATGTATCGCAGGCGGCTCGAAGACCAGCAGCCGGGCGATAACGCCGTTCGCTCGCGGCGTGCGACAGCCATCGAACGCAAGCTGCGGCTCGCTGGCATCCAAGCCGAACGCGACACGTTATTTGCGCTGGCACGCTCGCAGCAGATCTCGGACGAAAGATCCCGAGCGCTCATTCGCGAGCTCGACCTGATCGAAGAACGTCTGCGCTGAGCGGTGCTGCGCTCATCGAGTTCTGCTGACTTTACCGACGACTCACCGGTGAGCCGAAGCGCACCTATGTAACAAATTCTCCGGGAGTCTCGGATGACCACCGTGTAGATTTGGGATGCAGCTGTCGACGCATAGGTCCGAAGGCCACTGTATGCTGGTGACCTGTAACAGCCGATTCCGTAGTGATGTCACCCCGGCGAAGGCAGGGGTCCAGGTCCTGTGACCCACGGGAATCCCGCGGGAGATCCCGGCCTTCGCCCGGCCTTCGCCGGGATGACGACCAAAGCAGCACTCTCGAATCAGTCGTTGCAGTCCACTTGCAAACGTCGACGCAGAGCCGAGGTAAAACAAGCGTTACTCAGGAACTCGTGGATAGTTTTGAACGTAGGAAGCCATCGCACTTCATGAATCGATACGCAGTTCGGCGTGGGTGGATGAAATCGAGAGAACATGGGACCCAAGAGTGCGGAACGAGACCACTGAATCGAATCCTTCCGAAACGAGTGCGCAGGGCAGCCAGGAGGTGCGTGCTCTCGAGCAGAGATTACTGGCAGCGGAGGAGGCTCTTCGCGAGAAGGAACGTGTTCTCGACATCCTCGCGGAGACGGGCGCAGCCCTGACCTCGCAGCTGCAGTTGGATGCGCTCGTGCAAGCGGTGACGGATGCGGCGACCCAGGTGACGGGCGCACAGTTCGGCGCGTTCTTCTATCACCAGGTGGATCGGAACGGCAGTTCGTACACGCTCTACACGCTCTCGGGTGCGTCTCGCGATCGATTCGAGCGATTCGGCTTGCCGCGCGCCACGCCGCTGTTTGAGCCGACCTTCCGCGGCGAGAGCGTCATCCGCTCCGACGACATCCAGCATCATCCGCTGTACGGACAGTGGGAACCCCATCGCGGCATGCCGGCTGGGCACCTGCCGGTGCGCAGCTATCTTGCAGTGCCGGTCGTATCGCGTTCGGGCGCGGTCCACGGCGGATTGTTTTTCGGACATGGAGAGCCGGGCAAATTTCTCCCCGCGCACGAAACGATCGTCAAAGGAATCGCCGCACAGGCAGCGACTGCGATCGACAACGCGCGTCTGTTCGAACAGCTCCAGCAGTCCAAGCTGAGTCTTGAGACGCTCAACCAGTCGTTACAGACCGACGTGACGCAACGATCCGTCGCATTGAGGAACAGCGAGCAACAGTTTCAGCAGCTGGTCAACGGCATCAACGACTGCGCGATCTACATGCTCGATCGCTCCGGCATCGTCACCAGCTGGAATCCTGGTGCCGCACGCATCAAGGGGTACAGCGACGAGGAGATCGTCGGCAAACACTTCAGCCAGTTCTATACGGAGGAGGATCGTCAGGCCGGCGCTCCCGCGCTGGTGCTCGAAACCGCGGCTCGTCAAGGGAAGTACGAAACCGAGAACTGGCGCGTGCGCAAGGACGGCAGCAAATTCTGGGCGAGCATCCTGATCGATGCGATCCGTGACTCTTCCGGTGAAGTCATCGGTTTCGCCAAGATCACGCGCGACATGACCGAGCGCCGCATGATGCAGGAACAGTTGCACCAGTCGCAGAAAATGGAAGCCGTCGGTCAGCTCACCGGTGGCGTGGCGCACGACTTCAACAATCTGCTGACGGTCATCCTCGGTAATCTCGATCGCATGACGCGGCAGCTCGCAGGGGCCGAGCCGAACGTGCGCAGTGCCCTCGATCAGGTCGTGCGCGCCGCACAGCGCGCGGCGACGCTGACCAGTCAGTTGCTCGCATTCTCTCGACGGCAGCCGCTGAGTCCGAAACCCACCGACGTCAATCGGCTGGTGCAGGGCATGTCCGATCTGGTTCGCCGCACGCTCGGTGAGAACATCGCCGTGGAGACGGTGCTGGCAGGCGGCCTGTGGCGCATCGAGATCGATCCGAATCAACTCGAGATCGCGCTGCTGAATCTCGCCGTGAACGCGCGCGATGCCATGCCCGAGGGCGGCAAGCTCACGATCGAGACAGCGAACACGCATCTGGATGAGGGCTACGCGTCGCACTTCGCCGAAGTATCACCCGGTCAGTATGTGTGCATCTGCATCTCGGATACGGGGTCGGGCATGACGAAGGAAGTGATGGAACGCGCGTTCGATCCGTTCTTCACCACGAAACCTGTGGGACGCGGCACCGGTCTTGGACTGAGTCAGGTGTTCGGTTTCGTCAAACAGTCCGGCGGACACATCCGGCTCTATAGCGAGATAGGGCAGGGCACGACGGTGCGCATCTATCTGCCGCGCTCGATCGCGCGGTTGGAGATCGAGGAGATCGAACCCACGCCGGTTGTCGCGGCGGGCGAGTCGCGCGAGGTGATTCTGGTCGTCGAGGACGACGATGGCGTGCGCGCCTATACGACCGAAAGCCTGCGCGAGCTGGGGTTCTCCGTACTGGAAGCTTCCGACGCGCCTTCCGGATTGCGTCTGCTCGAACGTCATCCCGAGATCCGTCTGCTGTTTACTGACGTGGGATTGCCAGGAATGAACGGTCGCGAGTTGGCGGAAATCGCTCGCGCATCCCGACCGCAACTGCCGATCCTGTTCACGACGGGATACGCACGCAATGCAATCGTGCATCAGGGGCGGCTCGATCCCGGCGTGGAACTCATCACGAAGCCCTTCACCGTGGCCCAGCTCGGCGTGCGTCTGCGTGAGATCCTCGATTCGAACGTGCCCCTTGGGGCCGGAGAGCGTCTCGCTCTGGTCGTGGACGACGAACCGCTGGTGCGCATGGTCGTCGCGGAGATGCTGGACGACCTGGGCTTCCGCGTGGTTCAGGCGCACAGCGCTCATGAAGCCCAGGCTGCCGCAGAGCGCCTGCGCAGCATCGAGCTTGCGATCATCGACGTCGGTCTGCCGGATCGCAGCGGCGCGGATCTCGCGAAGGAATTTCTCAAGACCCGCACGGATCTCAAGATTATTCTGGCCAGCGGGTTCGGTCACGATCCAAAAGCACTCGGCAGCGACCCGCGGCTTGCCGTGCTCACCAAGCCTTTCAAGAGCGATGGACTGCGCGCGCTCGTGGAGCGTCTCGGCCTTCGGGTGGAGACGGCGCAATAAGCGCAGGCTGCAGACGATCCTTGCTGAGCAGCGCGGAGTTTCGCCGATCAGTCCATATCGGCTTGTTCGCTGATGATGTGACCGTCCGTCGCGCTCAGGTGCAGCTCCACCCGAGTGCCATCGGGTTTGGTCGCCTCCGCTTCCCATTGCCCGTCATCGCGTTCCAGATCCTCGATGTTCGTATAACCCTCGCTCTCCAGCTTCTGCAGTATCTGGGAAGCAGTGAGCTGTCCCGATCGCTGCGGAGCCTCCGTCTCCTGGGCTTGCGCCGCCCCAGCACCTGCGGCAAGGAGCACCGCGGTGGCCGTCGCAATCGCACGCTTCATGCTCATGACTTGTCTCCTCGGACCGATTCGCATTCCTGCATTATCTGATGCAGGCCATTACAACCCTGCCGAGTTCGAGGGAAGTCGAAACACCGGTGCTTCCCTGCAAGTTGCTTGCTCGCGGAAACGTGGACTCGGCCCTGCGACAACGCCGCGACCGAGCCCCGAGTTCGCCCTTGCGGTGATGAGCCATCGCGTCGGACATCGATCGGCGGAAACAACGCGACGCAGCAAGTCGCCGCTTGACGAATTCCTAGCCCACTGATGAGCGTGGCGAGTCCATGGAGGATCGAAGCATTTCGCCGGTGTATGCATCCGCGAGCAGTCGTGCGCGCTGCTCGGCGACCGTCAACGCCGCGAGAACCTCGGATTCTGCGACGGGTCGACTCAGCAGGTATCCCTGCAGATGCATGTTCCCTTGCTGTGCAAGAAGCCGGAATTGTTCGGGTCGCTCGATCCCCTCGGCCGTCACCTCGAGATCCAGTGCGCGACACATCGAGAGGATTGCGCGAACGATGGCGGGGGATCTGCCCGCCGAATCGATGCGCGCGATCAGGCTCTTGTCGAGCTTGATACGCGTCAACGGCAACTGTTCGAGCGAGGAGAGCGACGAATAGCCTGTCCCGAAATCATCGAGCGCGATGCCGACACCGATCTCACGCAAGCGATGCAGGCTCGCAATGACTTCCTCCCCGGTCTGTAACACATCTTCGGTCAACTCGATCTCGATGCAACGCGGCGGGAGGCGGTATTCGCGTAACAGTCCGCCCAGGGAGTCCGCGAGGCGTCCGTCGAGCAACTGTCTGGGCGAGGCGTTGATGGCAACAGTGACCTCGCGCCACTCGCCGTGATGCCAGCGTGCGGCTGCGCGGATTGCAGCGCGCAGCACCCAATCTCCCATTTGCACGATGAGTCCGGATTCCTCGGCGATGGTGAGGAATTCTCCCGGACCAGCCAGACGGCCATCCGGCATGCGCCAGCGCAGCAGTGCCTCGACGTGAGTCGTCCTCAGACTGTCGAGGTGCACCTCCGGCTGGAACACGAGCTCGAACTCGCTGCGTTCCAAGGCTCGACGCAATCCCTGTTCGGTTGCGAATCTCGAAGATGCCGCCTCGAGCAGCGCTGGCGTGAACATCGCGATCTGACGGCGACCCAGCGCCTTGGCATGGAAGAGCGCGATGTCCGCTGCACGCAGCAGCGCCGTCGATGCATGTTCGTGATCGGGAAAGACGCTGGCCCCGACACTGACATTCACGATCAACTCCCGCTGATCGATGCGCAACGGCTCATCGAACGCAGCCACGATCCGACGTCCGGCGGCCTCGAGCTCCTCGATGCTCGAAGCTTCCGTACAGACGACGGTGAACTCATCGCCACCCAGACGGGCAGCCAGACCCAGCGATCCCGTGATGGCGCGCAATCGATCGGCGACATGGACGAGGACATGATCGCCAAACTCATGTCCCATCGAATCGTTGATGCTCTTGAAGTTGTCGAGATCGAGAAAGAACACGCCGATGCGCCGCCGTTCGTTGGCCGCCGTCAGCAGCATCCGATCGAGCGATGCGAAGAACTCGCGTCTGTTGAGAAGCTGAGTCAGCGGATCGCGCTCGGCGAGCTGTTGCAACTCTTGCGTGCGCTGCGCGATCCGCGTTTCCAGATCCTGCTGATGCGCGCGCATCTGCTCGCGTGCGGCTACCACTTCAGCCGCCATGCGGTTGAACGCGAGCGAGAGCGTGTGCAGTTCCCTGATGCCGCCCGGCTCGACGCGCTCGAGATGACCTTGAGCCAAACGGTCGGTGGCGCGCAGCAATCGTCGCACCGGCCGCACGATGCTCAGAACCGTTGCAACGCAGACTGCGAAGAGGATCGCGAGGATTCCGCCTGTGAGCCAGGCGACTCCACGCTGCCGGGCCGGATCGGAAGGTGCCTCGGTGATCTGCACACGCTCTGCGGCCGCGTCAGCGGCAGGCTCCGAATCCGTTGTGGGCTGATCGTCGCGACTCTGCAGCGGGGACGCGGTGCGAGACGCCTCGCGTGCAGCGAGCTGATTCTGTTCCAGCACACGTCGCAGGTTGGCCGTTGTCTTTGCAAATCCCGAGGCCGCGTCGTGTGAGACCTCGTGGGTCTGCTGGATCTCCTGACGCAGGGCAATCAGCTGCTGCAGATCCGTCTGCATCGACTCCACCCACGCTCGGCCCTGCGACCGCTCGAGACTGCGCGCATGGGCGGCAAGCGAGTCTGCGAACTTCTGTTCCGCCGCACCCAAGGCAGTGATCTGTGCCACATCAGGACGATTCACATCGAGGTTCGCAAAACCAAGCCGGATCTCATCCAGCTCATTGCTCAATTCGATGAGCGACTGACGCGCGACCACTCGACCGAAGATCCGCCATGCGGCATCGACGGAGGCCTTCATGCGACCGTTCATTGCTTCGAAGCGTTCGGCATACGCACGAACGGCAGTGCGACGTCGATCCGCGGATCGAATCGCGGACGCCGCATCGCGCGGAAATCGCTGGAGCAAGGACGCGGCGGACTCGATCTGCCGGGCAGCGAGGTCGTGACGTGCGAGATAGTCCGTTGCGGCTGCACGCAGCTCTCGATCCGCGACATCCAGCCGTGTACGCACCTCGGCCGCGCTCGTCCGCGAACGGGCGAGAACCGCCATCTCATATCGATCGATGGCCAACTGCAGGCCGAGATCGGCGGTCGAGGCCGTAGGGGCCTCGATAAGCGTGGAAGCGACCGGCGGATGAGAAGACACCGGCTCTGGCAACGGCTTCTGAATCGTGCGCGTTCTTTCGATCAACGTGGAGCCGCGAGTAGCAGCGAGATTTGCCAGTGCAGCGAGCAACGGCACCACGGCGAAAGCGACTGCGAGGAGCACGGCAATAGGTGCGCGCATCTGGCGAATGCGCGTCACGCCACGCTGGATCTGGTGTTTGAGTGGTCGGACGGGAAACTGCATTCACACATTGTGTCTGCGCGCCATCGCAGCTTCTCCGCGACTGCACGAATGTGTGCGCTTCGTTTGTTGAACCTCATCACATTCCCGAAAGCATCTCGTCACGTGTCAGTAAACTCACTTCACACGCAGTGTCGCCATGCACTCGCAGGAGGAACACGGTCTCGATGATGGCCGGCAGCACTGTACGAAGTCGTAGGGTCACTGTGTCTGCGCTTCTCGCGCGCAAGCCAGGCGCGAACTCTGGCGTTATTGCTGCAACTGTTATTCTGCGTCTGCCAATGCTTCTGGAATGCAAGGCAGGTGCAAGCTCGAAGATATTGGTAACGATGTGGTCTTTCACGGTATGGCGACCGGGTAGATCCGCGCTAAAGTCTGGACACGAGATCGAGACAGAGAAGTATCACGTGCACGCGGCACAGAAGAACGAATGCGATTTCCTGAATGGGGGCGGGACGATGGGCGAGTTGATGCGCGCCCATCCGTGGGAAGACACGGACCTCGGCCCACCTGAGACGTGGCCTCAGTCGCTGCGGCTGGCGGTACAGCTCATGCTCAATACGGGTCACCCCATGTACATCTGGTGGGGCCCCCAACTGACTTGTCTTTACAACGATGCCTATAGCCGCTCCATCGGTGCGGAGCGCCACCCCGTCTCGTTGGGCAAGCGCGGCAGGGAAGTGTGGGATGAAATCTGGGACATCATCGGTCCGCAGATCGAGCAGGTGATCAGCGGCCGCGGCGCGACCTGGAATGTCAATGCGCTCGTGCCGATCACGCGCAACGGTATGCGCGAAGATGTGTACTGGACATACAGCTACAGCCCGATTCGAGATACGGATGCGTCGCACGGCGTCGGGGGCGTCCTGGTCCTGTGCACGGAGACGACCCAGGCCGTGCTCGCCGAGAGACGCCTGCAGCTCGAGAACGAACGTCAGCGGCGCATGTTCGAACAAGCGCCGAGCTTCATGTGCATCATGACGGGCCCCGATCACGTGTTCGAGTTCGTGAACTCTGCGCACCGGCGCATGTTCAACAGCCACGATTGGATCGGAAAGTCTGTGCGCGAGGCCTTTCCGGATATCGACGGGCAAGGGTTCTACGAATTGCTGGACCAGGTCAGACGCACCGGGGAACGGATCCTGTTCAGCGCGCAGCCCGTCCGCTTTCGTGCATTCGGTAGCACGGAGTTCGATACGCGATATCTGGACTTCATCTACGAACCGATTCGCAGTGCCGCCGGAGAAGTGATCGGCATTTTCTGCGAAGGCTTCGATGTCACCGAAGCGAATCGCGCCACGCAGGAGCTGCGGATCCGTGAGGAGCAGCTGCGCCTGGCAACGCAAGCTGCAGAAGTGGGTCTATGGGACATCGACCCGCTGCGCCAGACACTGCTGTGGCAGCCGCGCGTCAAGGCGATGTTCGGCATCTCACCCGAAGCGGAAGTCTCCATGGATGAGTTCTACGACTGGGTGCATGCGGACGATCGCGATCGGGTGACCCGGGCATTCGCTGCTGCGATGGACCCTGAGCGGCGTGCGGTATGCGACGTCGAGTTCCGCACGATAGGCAAGGAAGACGGTCTGACGCGCTGGGTCGCGGCGAAGGGGCGCGGCATCTTCGATCACGATCGATGTCAGCGAGTCATCGGCACCGCCATGGACATCACCGCGCGCAAGCGGACGGAACTGCGCCTGAAGGATCTCAACGAAACGCTCGAGCGACGTGTGGCCGAAACGCTCGCGGAACGACGTCTCATGGCCGAGCTCGTCGAAACGACGAACGCGTTCATCCAGGTGGCAGACAAGGACTTTCGCCTGCTCGCGATCAACAACGCCTCCGCGGGAGAGTTCGAACGGATCTACGGGATCCGGCCACGCGTGGGCGACAACATGCTCGAGCTGCTCGCAAACCGACCTGAGCATCAGAGGGCGGTGCGGGAGATCTGGCAGCGAGCGCTCAATGGGGAGGCATTCGTCGAAACCCAGCAGTTCGGCGATGCCGATCGTTCGCAACGAATCTACGAAATGCATTTCAATCCGTTGCGCAACCACGCGGGAGAGCACATCGGCGCATATCAATTCGTCTATGACGTGACGGAACGGATGCAGGAGCGTGCACGACTTGCGACAGCCGAAGAACAACTGCGTCAGTCCCAGAAAATGGAGGCTGTCGGTCAGCTCACCGGAGGTCTTGCGCACGACTTCAACAATCTGTTGGTGGGCATCATCGGCGGCCTCGACTTGATGGAGCGTCGACTGCGAGAAGGTCGCACTCAGGGTCTCGATCGTTACATCGGTACGGCACTCAGTGCCGCGCGACGTGCCGCCGGCCTCACACAGCGGCTGCTCGCATTCTCGAGGCGTCAGACGCTCGACCCCCGTCCGACCGACCTGAACCGACTCATCCGTGGCATGGAAGATCTGATCCGCCGCACGATGGGTCCGCAGATCGAGGTGGAGATCGTGGCAGGCGCGGGGCTGTGGATCGCGAAGATCGATGCGTCCCAGCTGGAGAACACCCTTCTGAATCTGTGCATCAACGCGCGCGATGCGATGAGTGCAAGCGGCGGGCGGTTGACCATAGAGACCGCCAACCAATGGCTCGATGAGCGCGCCGCACGTGACCGCGAGCTGCCGCCGGGTCAGTACATCTGCCTGTCAGTCACCGATACCGGCGTCGGTATGTCACCGGACGTCGTGCAGCGCGCCTTCGATCCGCTCTTCACGACCAAGCCGCTCGGTGCGGGCACCGGCCTGGGCCTGTCGATGGTGCACGGCTTCGTGCGTCAATCCGGCGGCCAGGTGCGAATTTATTCCGAAGTCGCTCAAGGTACGACCATGTCGATCTATCTGCCGCGCGATTGGGGTGCGGAGGAGCGCGCTGCGACGCCGCCGCCGGAAACAGTAGAACGCGCGCAGGGCGAAACGATCCTGTTGCTCGATGACGAACAGGCCATTCGCGAGCTCGCGAGCGAGGTACTCGGCGAGCACGGCTATCGGATCCTGCTGGCGAATGACGGACCGAGCGCGCTGAAGATTCTCGAATCGAACGCTCGCGTCGATTTACTCATCACCGACGTCGGTTTGCCCGGCGGTCTCAACGGAAGACAGGTCGCCGACGCAGCCCGCGTGAATCGACCCGACCTCAAGGTGCTCTTCATCACGGGCTATGCAGAGAACGCGGCGGTTGGTGACGGCTCCCTGTTGCCAGGCATGGAGATACTCACGAAGCCATTCGTGATGTCCACGCTGGCCGCCAAGGCCAGACATATGCTCGCGGAGAACGCATGATCTGCGCGTAATTCGCAGCAGCGCAGAGTGAGATCAAGCCACCTGCACGACGACCTTGCCGAAGTTGCGTCCCGCGAGCAGATCGATGAATCCGCTGACCGCATTCTCCAATCCCTGGACCACATGTTCGCGCACCTTGATATCGCCGCGCCCGATCCAGTTCTGCATCTCTGCTTTGAATTCATCGAACCGCACTCCGTAGTGATCGAGGATGATGAAGCCCTGCATGTGCACGCGCTTCTGCAGCACGGTGGACAGTAGCTGCGGCACTCGATTTGGACCGGGCGGCAATGTGCGGTCGTTGTAGTGTGCGATCAAGCCGCACACGGGAATGCGCGCACGGACATTCAGCAGCGGCAACACCGCCTCCAACACCTCACCGCCGACGTTCTCGAAGTAGATGTCGATGCCACTCGGACACGCCTTCGCGAGCAGCGTTGCGAACTGTGGATCATGCCGGTCCACACAATCATCGAAGCCGAGTGTCTCGATAGCGAATCGACATTTCTGCACGCCACCCGCAATGCCGACGACGCGCGCGCCTTTCAGCTTCGCGATCTGGCCGACGTTCGATCCGACGGCGCCCGTGGCCGCAGCCACCACGACCGTTTCGCCAGGGCGTGGTCGTCCGATGTCCAGCAAGCCTACGTGCGCCGTGAAGGCGGGCATGCCGAGAGCGCCGAGTGCGAAGGAAGGATGAGACATCTTTCCGAGCGGCGTGAGTGATTCGCCATCGGACACGAAATATTCCTGCCAACCGCCGGCGCCGAGGACGAGATCGCCGACTTTGTGGTTCGGATGATTCGACTCGATCACGCGTCCGACGGTGCCACCCACGATGACGCCACCCAGCGGAATGGACGAAGCGTAGACGGGCCCGACTTCCTCCATGACGTTGCGCATGTAGGGGTCCAAAGAAAGGAACAGCGTGCGAACCAGCACCTGGCCTCCCTTGGGTTGCGGCACCGCAGTCTCTTCGAGGCGGAAATTCTGCGGCCCGGGCATCCCTTGTGGACGACTGACGAGTACGACACGACGATTGCTGCTCGAAGACATCTGGAACGCACTCCTGTTGACAACGTGTGTTAACGACGCGTGTTAACGACGCGTGTTGACGATGCAGTGACGATAGTCGGCCGGCGAGGCGAGGAAAAAGCCTCGGAAAGAGAATTGACTGTTGAGTCGGACGCCGCAATGGCTGCGCCGAACTCATGGCTGCTCGCGATCTGATTGAAATTCTTCGGCGAGCGAAGCCACTATGGTTGCGAACGGAGGAATTGATCGGAAGATTCCCTGACGAGACTCCATGGTGAAATTGCACCGACGGTCGCGAGTTTCATCTGTCCGGAGAACTGTTCCATGACTTACCCCCAGGCACTTCGCGTACGCACGATTACCTTCGGCACTGCATTGCCGGACTTGCACCGCCTGGACGCTCTCGAGAAGGTCATTGCCGCTCTGAAGCGGGCTCGCGAACGCTTCGTCGGCGAAGGGTATGAAGTTCAGACATTGCGCATTGCGCTCGCACCGGTGATCGCCGCCATGAGTCCAGCTGCACGCGATGATGCATTGAAGACACTCAGGCAGATCGATGCGCTCCTGGTCGAACGCGGAATCATCTTTAGTCTGGGGCCCGTGGCCGTCGGCGACCACGACGATCCGGCGCTAGCCGAGTGGGCCAGCGCTCTCGTGCGGGAGACCCGGACTATCAGCTTCTCCGTTGTGATCGCCTCAGCGGAGCAGGGCGTTCATCATCGCGCCGCGTGTACCTCTGCGCGCATCATGCAATCGCTCGCGCGTGCACTGCCCGGCGGTCTTGCGAACTTCCGCTTTGCAGCCGCGGCTCGGATTCCAGCGGGCACACCGTTCTTTCCGGTCGCCTGGCACGAAGGTGCCGATGCGTTCGCCGTCGGACTCGAAGCGGCCGGTCTCGTCGAAGAAGCCTGGGCGTCCCAACCCGAGCCATACGTTGCCGAGTCGCGAATCAGAGAAGTCTTCGATGAGGCGCTGCGACCCATTGCGGCGATCTGCGCCCGGATCGCCGCTAGCGAATCGCTCGAGTGGCGAGGCATCGATGCTTCTCCCGCACCCGGGCTGGATCGAAGCATCGGCGCGGGGATCGAGCGGTTCCTCGGCGCACCGTTCGGCAGCGCCTCGACGCTCAATGCCTGCGCGACGCTCACCGCGGCGATCAAATCGCTGAGCGTGAAGACATGCGGATACTCCGGATTGATGCTGCCCGTGCTCGAAGATCCGGTGCTTGCCCAGCGAGCGTCCGAGCAGCGCTTCGGCGTGCGTGATCTGTTGCTGTACTCGAGCGTGTGCGGCACCGGTCTGGACGTCGTGCCGATCCCCGCCGATACCTCGCTGCAAACGCTATCCGGCCTCATTGCGGACGTAGGCGCACTGTCGACGCGCCTCAAGAAACCTTTATCGGTACGCCTGCTGCTCGTGCCAGGCACAAAGGCCGGCGAGCTCGCGACGTTCGACGATCCGCTCCTGACCGCCTGCCGGGTCATGAAAATCGATTGAGGGCATCCCCAACCGCAGCGAGCCAACCCGCTGCTGCTGGCCTGCGACTTGATGTGACGCATCCCAACACAAACTAACGAGCGCTAACTGGCGCAGGGCACGTCGGACGCGGGAGCATCGCAGTCATCGCGATCCTGCGGTGCCGCAGAGACAGAATGATGACCGAGCTGATGTCGACCGTGCGTGGCGTCTATGGCGGTCTCGATCGCTCGCACCAAAGCGAGATGGCTTTCCGCATCGGCCCTGATGGTCTGACCGGACGACACGACTACGATGTCGACGTATGGGCCGATTCGCCGGCCGCTCACTCTCTCCTCGATCACATCGATGTGGATGGACTCAAGTGTCCAGCCCGTCGCAAGGTGTATGTGCGCAAGGCCGACGGCATCCTTCCAGCTCGAATTCAACACATCTGGGCCACGTTCTCGAATTTGGTGCTCGAGTAGTCATCGAGTGCTGGTCGCGGATTCGAAGCTCTCGCACGACTCCGCGTTGTTCTTTCCTTCATCCATGGGAGCGATTGTCATGTCCTACATCACCACGCGCGACGGCACCGAAATCTTTTACAAGGACTGGGGTCCGCGCGATGCGCCGACACTGATGTTCCATCACGGCTGGCCGCTCAGCTCCGACGACTGGGATGCCCAGATCATGTTCTTCCTCAACGAGGGGTTCCGGGTCATCGCTCACGATCGACGCGGGCACGGCCGTTCCAGTCTCACCTGGACGGGCAATGACATGGACACGTATGCATCCGATGTCGCAGAGCTGGCAGCTGAGCTCGATCTCAGAAACGCAGTGCATATCGGGCACTCGACGGGAGGCGGGGAAGTCGCCCGTTACGTCGCTCGGGCGGAGAAAGGACGCGTCGCGAAGGCCGTGCTGATCGGGGCGGTGCCTCCCATCATGGTGAAATCGGCGAGCAACCCGAACGGCGTGCCGATCGAGGTCTTCGATGGTTTCAGACAAGCACTCGTCGCCAACCGAGCGCAGTTCTACCTCGAAGTTCCGAGCGGGCCGTTCTACGGCTACAACCGTCCGGGTGCGAAGGTCGATCAGGGTGTCATCCAGAACTGGTGGCGACAGGGCATGGCCGGCGGTGCCAAGGCGCACTACGACTGCATCAAGGCGTTCTCGGAAACCGACTTCACCGCAGACCTCAAGGAGATCACGGTGCCGACCCTGGTGATGCACGGCGATGACGATCAGATCGTTCCCTATGCGAACTCTGCGCCGCTGTCGGTCAAGCTCCTGAAGAAGGGTTCGCTCAAGACCTACAAGGGTTTTCCGCATGGCATGTGCACGACTCATCCCGAAGTGATCAATCCGGATCTGCTCGCATTCATCAGATCGTAAGCGACGACAACGGCGTAATCGACGGCGTCTTCATCGAGTAACGCGGCCGGCCGCATGGACGCGGCGTCCGCCAGGAACGCGGCGTCCGCAAACGAATGCGGCATCCGCAAGGAGTAGGGGACACTCGCTCTTTCGGGCTAACAGCTACAACGATTGGTTTACCCCTGTCGTGGGTGTGACACTGCCTCATGACCGATACGATCGCCGCGGCGCTCGAGTCGGAGAAGTGCGCCAACTGCGCGCACATCGTGATGGAGGCCGCATGCTGAGCTCGAGGTCGTAGCGATGAAAACGGAACTGCTGCAGTTCGGACCCTTCTCGCTCCACCCTCATGAGCGTCAGCTCAAGCGGGAGGGCAAACCCGTGGCCATCGGCGGTCGTGCGCTCGAGATTCTCATGCTCCTGATCGAGCAGCCCGGTCGGGTGGTCAGCAAGCACGAATTGTTGAAGCGCGTATGGCCGGACGTCATCGTCGAAGAGGGAAGTCTGCGCTTTCACATGGCCGGCCTGCGCAAGGCGTTGGGTGATGCTCCCGATGGGTCGCGATACATCGCAACTCAGGTCGGTGTCGGCTACGCATTCGTGGCACATGTTCGCCGATCGACCATCGAAGCACCGATGGACAACGCCGTCCGCACATCGACACGGATGCCCATGCGGCTCGCCGGCGGGCGACGCATCTTCGGCCGCGATGACGAGCTGAGCTCATTATCCAGGCATCTGCTCACGCAACGGTTGCTCACGATCGTGGGCCACGCGGGGGTCGGCAAGACGACGCTTGCGGTCGAGCTCGCACATCGGCTGCGCGAAAACTTTGCAGGGAACGTCGCGTTCGTAGACTTGAGCTCGGTGTCGGATCACGCGCATGTTGCGGCTCATGTCGCCGCATGCCTTGCCATCGATGTGCAGTCGGACGACCCGATGCGCTGCGTGGTGAGTCATCTGCACATGGCACGCGGACTCATCATCCTCGATGGCTGCGAGCGGGTGATCGAGGGCATCGCGCAACTCGCCGAAACGCTCGCGTCCTCGGCACCGCATATTCATTTGCTGGCGACCAGTCGCGAACCGATGCGAGCGGCTGGCGAATGCATCTATCGCCTCAAACCGCTCGCCTGTCCTTCCTGCGAACAGGAGGCTTCACTCGAGGAGGTGACGCGCTTCCCTGCGGTCCAGCTGCTCATCGATCGCGCGCGTGTTGCGAGTACCGAAACCGATCCTGACGAAATGAACCCCGCGTTGCTGGCCGAGATCTGTCGCAGGGTCGATGGCCTGCCTTTGGCGATCGAGCTTGCAGCGGCACGCGCGGTCAGCTACGGCCTGCATTCGACCGCAGCCCAGCTCGGTGAACGGTTGAGCCTTCGCTGGCCGGGTCTGCGGACTGCCAGGCCGTATCAACGTACGCTCCAGGCCACACTCGACTGGAGCTACGATCTGCTCACTCGAGAAGAGCGGCAGGTATTCGACCGGTTATCGGTCTTCGCCGGATGCTTCGATCTGGCTGCCGCGATCGATGTTCTTGCTGACGAGCAGCTGCTCCCGGACGCGGTCACCACGTGTCTGGACGCACTCGTGACGAAATCGCTCGTGGCCGTGGAGGACGGATCGCAGGGGCAGCTGTTTCGCCTGCTCGGCATCACGCGCTCATTCGCGGCAGAAAAACTCGCTCGCCGGCAAAGCGACGAGGCACAGTCGATGCGGCGACGCATGACCCAAGATTACCGACCCGTGTTGCAGGAGGCCGCTGGGAGCCGTCTCGGGCTTCACGGCAGTCCTCTGTTCCTGCATTTGCCGATGTTGGCCGAGCGCAGGCGCTGGTGCGAACTCACGCTTACCGTCCCCGTCGATTTGATGGCGGAACTCGAAATGCAGCACGCATGCAGTCTGTCGCCGTCATTCACCATCGGCACCGGAATGCCAGCCGAGCAAACCGTTGCACGCGGCTGCGAACCCGTCTCGTCGAACGATGGAAGCCGCAGACTTCGCGCGTTGAGCCTGATCTGACGACTTGCAGCTCTCACCGCCCAAGTCAGCGCTGCCCAGAACAGCAGTCGCAGCACAAATGCGGCGATGTGCCAAAGATGCGGACACGCAGCGCCTGAAGATCCTGCTCTAGTGGCTCGCCTCTTGTGCCGATGAGGACTACGGAAGCTCTGATTATCGACTACCCTGACCTTCGCAAGTATGCAACTGGTTGAAATGCTTCGGTGGGCGAAGCAACTATGGTTGCGAATGGCCAATTGATCAGAGATTCCCTAACCTCATCGTCCATGAGCGCCATCCGCACCATCACCGTTGCCACCGATTTCTCGTTCTCGGCTCACCGGGCTGCCCGACGTGCCGCTGCATTGGCCGCCATGCACGGAGCCTCATTGAAGCTGGTTCATGTGCTCGATTCATCGTCTGCCAAGGCACTGCGCGAGCGCGCTCCCACCATTGACGTCGAACAACCACTGCATCTCGATGCGGAGCGTTCGCTCGAATCGCTGGCCGAAGACATCGCAGCCGCCAGCGGGGTGAGCGCGGAGACGCAGCTGCGAGAGGGCCGTGTGATGGAGGAGATTCTGGCGGCCGCGGCGAGCAGCGATCTGCTGGTTCTGGGTGCGCGCGGCATCAATCCGATTCGCGACCTGATCCTCGGGTCCACAGCAGAGCGCATCGCACGAATGGTCGAACGTCCCATCCTGGTGGTAAAGCAGGACCCTCAGATTCCGTACGACAGCGTGCTGGTGCCGGTCGATTTCTCCGATTGCTCCGTGCCTTCGCTGCGTTTCGCCTCTGAACTGACTCCGGACGCGGTACTGCAGGTGTTCCATGCGGTCGACAGTCCTCTGCAGGGAAGACTGAGAAGCGCCGGAGTTGCTGCAGAAAGTATCGAAGCCTATTGCGCCGCGTTGCAGACCGACGCCGAGGCGAAGATGACGGAACTCCTGAACGGCTTGACCGGACACAAGGTAGTACCCAGCGTGCAAGCGTCAGATCCGCGCGCCGGAATCGGCGAGCGCGCTGCCGAGACAGGGAGCACTCTGATCGTCATGGGGAAGCAGAGCCGCTCGTGGTTGTCGGAGTATGTTCTCGGCAGCGTCAGCCGCACGGTCCTGGAGCGAGTTCCGTGCGACGTGGCAGTCGTGCCGCACGGTTGAATACAAGGGCTGTGTCGCCACAACCCCGGCGAGCGCATCAAGGCCGCGCTCTATTTCCCGTTGCTGAAAGCATCGCGCGAACTGGGGCGTAGCTGGCGGGCTGGCTGTGCCAGCAAGGCTACTAGCCGACTGGTCCGCTAGTCTGCTAGCCAGAGAAGAATCGCAAGATCCGAGGGCTTGTGGGTCCGACTTCAGTCGGACTTAGTTCGGCTAAAGCCTGGCTAAAGCCGAACCCACAGAGCGCTGGCGGTGATCGCGAACAAAGCCACGACGGCTTCGAATTCAATTGTTATTTGCTGACTGCATGTCTGATGTCATGCGTCAGTACTCCTATCCCTGGCCACCCGAGAGGTTTTCACTGTGAAGCGTGTGTTGGTGATGCTGATCTCGCTCGTAACCCTGACACCGGTTCTCGCAGCCGATTCATCCGTTCTTGGGAGCCTGCGCAACATGCGAGAGCCGCGGGCGAATAGAATCGTGAGCGGCGCAATCGACGCGGCGGATCTGGGTCGGATCCGCGCGGCCGGCATCAAGCATGTCGTGGACCTGCGCCCAGCCGAGGAGAGGGCCGGGTTTGACGAACCAGGCATCGCGACGGGACTAGGACTCGGTTTTCATTCGATTCCCATCAAAGGCCCGCAGTCGCTCACAAAAGAGAATGCCATGAGACTGGACGAGCTTCTTCGCCAATTGGGCGACGAACCTGCGCTCGTGCACTGCGCCAGCGGAAATCGAGTCGGAGCCTTGATTGCCGTGCGCGAAGCATGGATCAAGGGACGATCGACGGAAGAAGCCATCGCGGAAGGCCTCCGGTGGGGCCTGACGTCGCTGGAGAGCTCCGTGCGCACGATCCTGGATGAGTCGCCGGCCACCCCCGCTCATGAGTGAACGTGGGAATAGTGCGGTCCCTGTTACGAGGATCTCCCGATAGTGACCCCGACGTCGATGCGTCGACACTGCGCGCGGGCTGCTGAAAGCTCATTGATTCTCTGAATGGGCCGGTGACTGTTCGCATCGCCTGCGGCCCGTTATCAAGCAGGCTCGCAGAGCAGGAGATCGCGGTGAATCCTGTCTACAACATCCTCGTGGTCATCGATCCGTCGAGCGAACAACAGTGGGCGCTCACCAAGGGCGCGCAGCTCGCCAGAGGTCTGAACTCCAGGCTCGAGCTCTACGCATGCGATACGCGGGCGACGCGTCAGACGCGGCTCGTGAACTCGAGCAGCCTGGCTGCAACGCCGAAACGTTCTCAGGAATTGAGGACACGGCTCGAAGGACTGGCAGCGCCGCTGCGGCAACAAGGTCTGGAGGTCGCCACCGAGGCCGACTTCGGCGAGCCACTTCACGAGAAGCTCGCCGACAAGATCCATCGCAGCACGGCGGAGCTGGTCGTGAAGGACACACATCATCACTCACTCCTGCGGCGCTCGTTCCTGTCGAACACGGATTGGCAGCTCATCCGGGCATGCTCCGTGCCCTTGCTGCTGGTCAAACCAAAAGCCTGGTCTGCAGTGCCGCGCGTCGTCGCCGCGCTGGATCCTGGGCATCAGAACGACAAGCCCGCGGCTCTCGATGAACGCATTCTGGAGTTCGCACACACTTGCACACAGCACATCGGGGGCGAGCTCGAAGTGCTGCACGCATTCGTCCCGATGACCATCGTCGCTGCCGCACTCAGTGGAGAGCCGCCAACGGACCTGGCCATGTCAGCCAATGACATCGAACGTGAGAAAGACGCGAAGGTCGAAGAGCTCTCGCAGATTGCTGCGAAATTCGGCGTGACCAGCGATCACATCCATGTAGAAGTCGGCGGCCCTTCGGCCGTATTGCCCCACGCAGCGTCGCAGTTGCAGGCGGACATCCTCGCCATGGGTGCAATCTCCCGCAGTGCGATCGAACGTTCTTTCATCGGAAGCACTGCAGAGGACGTCCTTGAGTCGCTGCCTTGCGATGCGTTGATCATCAAACCGCCCGATTTCTCTGCGGCACTGCCCATCTGGAGCGTACGCGAAGCCGGCTGAGATCCCACGACGCAGCGAGCGCCGGAAGTATCTCGCGTCGTAGAGATCTGGATCGTCAGGGCACGAAGACGGCAGCGCCATTCAATCGCCCCTCGCGCAAGTACGTCAGCGCATCGTTGGCTTGAGGCAGGGGAAACGTCTGCACCTGCGTGCGTACCGGCACCTTTGCAGCCAGCTCGAGAAACTCCAGTCCGTCGCGCCGCGTGAGGTTGGCCACCGAACGGATCAGGCGCTCGCCCCAGAGAAGAGAGTAGGGCATGGCGGGCAGATCGCTCATATGAATCCCACCGCAGATCACGCTGCCGCCTTTGCGCAGACTCTTCAAAGCACTCACGACGAGTGCACCTACCGGCGCAAAGATGATCGCTGCATCCAGCAGCTCTGGCGGAGAGGTGTCGCTGTCACCCGCCCAATCGACACCGAGCGCGAGCGCGAATCGCTGCGACTCGACATCGCCAGGGCGTGTGAACGCATACACCTCCTGCCCGTGCCACCGTGCAACCTGGGCGAGGATGTGCGCGGCGGCACCGAACCCATAGATGCCGAGCCGTCGGGCATCCGAGGCAAAACGCCATGAGCGATAACCGATCAGTCCGGCGCACAGCAATGGGGCTGCATGGGCATCATCGAGCGCGGCAGGTAACTCGAAACAGTAGTTCGCATTCGCAAGCACGTACTGGCTGTAGCCGCCGTCGAGCTGATAACCAGTGAACTTCGCAAAGTTGCAAAGATTCTCCTGGCCGCGAAGACAGAACTCGCAGTGCCCGCAGGTGCTGCCAAGCCACGACACGCCCAGGCGGGTACCCAAAGGCCAATCGACGCCCGCGCCACTTGCGACCAGTTCGCCCACGATTTCGTGCCCCGGGACCACCGGGAGCGTCGGATCGGGCAGCTCCCCATCGATGAGATGCAGATCGGTGCGACACACTCCGCATGCACGAACCTTCAGCAATACTTCGCCCGCCTGAGGATCACGCATGGTTACGCGCTCCCAGACGAGCGGCTGACCCGTTCGATGCAACCGCATGCAGTTTGAATACAGCGCCATGTGCAAATCAGTATAGCCAGCCTCGTTGAGGGGTCGACGCGGTTTGTGCGGGATCGCTACGCAAATCCACCCATTCTGTTGATGACGGCGGGTACCGAAACTCCCGCGATGCAGCCGCACTTCGACGGCTTGCAAGCGCCCCTATGGCCGTCGATTCCACACCGCCCGATGTGATGCCGGAGAAGAGGCAGCATGCCTTTCGGCACTGGCTTGCCTGGGCGATGGGCGTTGCGCTCGTGATCGGCATGAGCCTGCTCGCGATGCACTACTCCGAGGCGGAGGAGATCGCCCGAATTGCCGAGCATGCCCAGCCATGGTGGCTGACACTCGCGGTGGCATTGCAGCTCGGAACGTACGTGGCACAGGCAGAGATCTGGCGGATCATTGCACGCGCTGCGTCGTTCAGGCTCTCGTCGGGGGAAGGATTCCGGCTGAGTTTTGCGAAGCTCTTTATCGATCAAGTACTGCCGTCTGCCGGCATCAGCGGCACCGCGGCGGTATCGCACTACTTCGCGCAACGGGGAATGCAACGACCGGCGGTGATGGCGAGCATCGTGGTGAGTCTCAGCACCTACTTCGTCGTCTACGTGATTCTGCTGGTCGTTGCATTGCCGCTCCTGCCCATGTCCAGCTCGGTTCGCGCCACGGTGCTGACGGCAGCAGCAATCTTCATTGCCGGCAGTCTCGCCGTCGTCGCCTCACTGTTCGCGATGTCCGGTCGCCCGCATCCGTTGATCGGACGATTCGCGAGAACGCGTGCGCTGCAATCGCTGCTCAGTGCAGTCGAGCAGGCAGACAAGCGCGTAGCGCGCGATCCGCGCGTGCTGTGTAAAGCATGTGCGTATCAGATCGCGATCATCATGCTCGATGCCGCGACCGTGTGGGTGCTGGTGAAAGCCCTGGGTGCAAACGCCCCGGCTGCAGCGGTCTTCGCGAGCTTCATGATTTCGAATCTGTTTCGAACGATCGGCATTCTGCCCGGTGGCCTCGGCACGTTCGAGGCCAGCTCGGTACTGAGCCTGCAATGGATTGGCGTGCCTCTTCCAGTGGCCCTGTCGGCGACGCTGCTATTCCGCGGCCTGAGCTTCTGGCTGCCAATGCTCCCTGGCATGTGGCTTTCGCGACAAATGTTTCGGACAACGCCTCGTGCAGCACAGGCCGAAGTGGGTCCTTACTGGTCGGGCGAACTCGATCACCTGATTGCCAGGCTCGACAGCAGCCTGCACGGACTCTCGAATGCGGAAGCAGAGGAGCGGCTGCAGCGCTATGGCATGAACGAGCTTCGCACCGATCGGCCGCCCTCGCGCGGGCAGGTGTTACTGCGGCAACTGTCGAGCCCCTTACTGTTGCTGTTGCTCTTTGCCGCGATCATCGCCGCGTTCACCGGCGAAACCACGGACGCGCTGATCGTGTTCATCATTCTCGGCGCAAGCATCACCATCGGCTACAAGCGCGAATACTCGGCGCATGTGGCCGCAGCTTCCCTGCGCGAACGAATCAGAGTCCGCGCTACCGTGCTGCGAGACGGGGCAGAGCAGTCCATTCCCGTCGAGCAGGTCGTACCCGGGGACATCGTGCGACTATCGGCTGGCAGTCTGGTACCGGCCGATGGCCGTCTGATCGAGACGGCCGACTGTTTCCTCAGTGAGGCGGTACTCACGGGCGAGAGCTTCCCCGTCGAAAAATCGCCCGGGGAGTTGCCCATCGATGCACCGCAGGGGAAGCGTTCCAACTGCGTTTATCTCGGCACCAGCGTTCGCAGCGGAAGCGCACGTTTCATTGTGGTGGCGACGGGGCCCGCGACCAAGTTCGGATCGATCGCACAACGCCTGTCGCTACGGCCACCGCAAACGGAGTTCGATCGCGGCATCTCTCGATTCGGCTATTTGCTCACCAGCGCCATGCTGGTGATGGTGCTCGTCGTGTTCGCCGCGCACATGCTGGCACACCGGCCAGTGGTGGAAACCTTGTTGTTCGCGGTGGCGCTTGCAGTCGGGCTGAGCCCGGAGCTGCTGCCGGCGATCCTGAGCGTGAACCTCGCGCGCGGTGCGCAGATGCTTGCGAAGCAGGGCGTGCTGGTGCGGCATCTCAACGCAATCGAAAACCTCGGCAGCATGGACGTGCTGTGCACGGACAAGACGGGAACGCTCACGGAAGGAGTCGTGATGCTCGATGGCGCCTTCGATGCGAAGGGCAATCCTTCGAAGCCCGTGCTCGAGCTCGGCGCCATCAATGCTGCCCTGGAATCCGGGCTTGCCAGTCCGCTGGATGACGCGATTCTCACTGCGGGTGCGATCGATCGCACGCAACTGCACAAGCTCGCAGAGATTCCCTTCGATTTCGTACGCAAGCGTGTCAGCGTGATCATCGAACGCGACGGACACAGTGTACTGATCAGCAAAGGTGCGGTAGCCCAGGTGCTGAGCGCCTGCGCAGTCCTTGCGGATGGAACCGCGATCGACACGGGCATACGCGCAGAGCTCGAGCGGCAAGTGACGCAATGGAGTGATCGGGGCATTCGCGTTCTCGCCGTCGCCACACGCAAGCTCGCACGTCAGCAACACTATGATCGCAGCGACGAGCAGGCACAGACTTTCGAAGGCTTTCTGACGTTCCTCGATCGTCCCAAGGAAGGGGCGAAGGAGGCGCTCGAAAGTCTCGCAGCGCTTGGCGTAGGCGTGAAGCTCATCACTGGCGACTCGCAACCAGTCGCGCAGCACATTGCGCGGCTGGTGGGACTGAATCACGAACGTGTGCTCACCGGTGCGCAGCTCGATGAACTCGGTGACGAGGCTTTATGGCGCGAGGCCGAGCGGACCGATCTGTTCGTCGAGGTGGATCCGAATCAGAAGGAACGGATCATTCTGTCATTGAAGAAAATGGGTCATGTCGTCGGCTTTCTGGGTGACGGCGTGAACGATGCGCCTGCGATGCATGCCGCCGATACGAGTCTGTCGGTAGAGCAGGCGGCAGATGTCGCCCGCCAGGCCGCAGATTTCGTGCTCGTGGAACGCAACCTCGATGCAATCCGCCGCGGAATCGAGGAAGGCCGCCGCACCTTCGCAAACACGCTGAAGTATGTGCTGACCACGACCAGCGCGAATCTCGGGAACATGGTCAGCATGGCTGCCGCATCGCTATATCTTCCGTTCTTGCCGCTCACCGCCAGCCAGATACTGCTCAACAACTTCCTGTCGGATATTCCCGCAATAGGCCTGGCGAATGACAACGTCGATCGCGAGCTCATCGACCGACCGCGCCGCTGGGACACGCGCTTCATCGGTCGATTCATGGTGCAGTTCGGACTGCTGAGCTCCCTGTTCGACTTCCTGACCTTCGGCGCATTGCTCTGGGTCTTTCACGCATCGGCGCAGGAATTTCGCACCGGGTGGTTCATCGAGTCGCTGCTGACTGAACTGGTGATTGCGTTGGTCGTTCGCACCCGCCGTCTCTCATTCAAGAGTCGACCCGGATCGCTGCTCCTCGGATCCACGATCGTGCTGATCGTGTTGACGCCACTCATCCCATACCTTCCGTTCGCCAGGCTGTTGGAGTTCGAGCCCATTCCCGGATCCCTACTCGCCGTGCTCATTGCGATTACCGTGGCTTACGCGATCGCAGCCGAAGCGATGAAGCATTGGTTCTATCGCAACGATCGCGCGACGCTCGCACCTGAGTACGGCAATGCGAGCACTTGAGAACACATCGCGTTGAGAGCGCGCGAGCAGAGGAGGCGAGTCAGCAGGGGTCGTCGATTACGTATGCGTTCTGGGGACATCCACGCTGTGACCCTGATGAGCCAAGCTCATCATTCGCTCACGCGATGAGCCCACCAAGGAACGAGGTACCGCAGTTTCAGACGGATTGGCGTCGTCGAACGTTCGGAGTGCGCGCTCAACACAAGCGACCTCCAAGTCTGAAATCTCCGAGCAGGTACCCGCATGAAATCTACGATGAAGGCTGCCGTTTACGTGAAGCCCGGCCGCATCGAACTGACCGAGCGTCCGATCCCCGAGATTGGCCCGCTCGATGCATTGATGCGCATCACAACGACCACGATCTGTGGCACTGATATTCACATCCTGAAAGGCGAATACCCGGTGCGCGAAGGGTTGATCATCGGGCATGAACCCGTGGGTGTGATCGAGCAACTGGGATCCGCCGTACAAGGGCTCAAGATAGGTCAACGCGTCATTGCAGGGGCCATCACACCCAGCGGCTACAGCAACGCATCGCTCGATGGCGATGGCGCGCAGGACGGTGTCGGCACACGGCACGGATGGAAACCCATGGGCGGATGGAAGTTCGGGAACACCATCGACGGCTGCCAGGCAGAGTTCGTACGCGTACCGGATGCGATGGCAAACCTTGCGCCGATTCCGGACGGACTGACCGACGAAGAGGTTCTGATGTGTCCCGACATCATGTCGACCGGGTTCGTCGGTGCGCAGCGCGGTAAGGTCAGAATCGGAGACACCGTCGCCATTTTTGCGCAAGGTCCCATCGGTCTATGCGCGACGGTCGGCACACGATTGATGGGAGCCACCACGATCATCACGGTCGATGGGCTACCCGAACGTGCGGCCATGTCAAAGCGACTCGGGGCCGACCATGTAGTGAATTTCCGCGAGCGCGATCCGGTCGACGAGATCATGAAGTTGACCGATGGACGTGGCGTGGACGTCGCCATCGAAGCCCTCGGCACTCAGAACACATTCCGTTCCGCACTGAAAGTATTGCGACCCGGCGGAACGCTCTCGAGCCTTGGTGTCTATTCAAGCGATCTGTCCATTCCGCTCGATGCATTCGCTGCCGGACTGGGAGATCTCACGATCGTGACGACCCTGTGTCCTGGAGGGACGGAACGGATGCGGCGTCTCATGGCCGTTGTGGCCTCAGGCCGCGCCGATCTGAAGCCGCTGGTCACGCACCGGTTCAAACTGGACGACATTGAGAGCGCCTACGACTTGTTCGCGAATCAGCGCGAGGGGGTCCTGAAGGTGGCAATCAACCCGTAGCCCATACAGCGTATATATGTTTGTCATAATATACATTATGCGTATCTTGAGAAACGGGTCTTCCAAGACGTCGGGGATGTGACTACAAGACGCTATGGACCCACTCGCGTCTCAAACCGCTGACTTTCTGCCCAACGCGTCGCAACAAGCGCGTTTGCTGCGGTTGCCTTTCGAAGTCGCAGGAGTATATTTCGACGCTACCTGCTTGAGCGATCAACAGAAAATCGCTGAGCAAAACTTAAAGTGGTTTCTTAACTATATGCCGTCGCTTGCTGTCGTGTCAGTGCCACACTCGCCGTTAAGCAAGCGGTTTAACTCACTCCGAAGCTGTTGGGAGTAAGTCGCAATGAGCACTGCCTGGGAGCAACTTTTTGCCGCCACGGTCGTATTGGCCTCGAGCGGACCGATCAAACAGCGGCTCGTCGACGCCTATCGCACACACTTGGTGACGCTGGATCGGGACGAGTTGCCGAAGGAACTTCGCGAAGAATTCTGCTCGCTGTCCAACTGCATGTGCGCCGTGCGTCCCTTGCGCGGCGAATCCGCCGAGCAGGCGACCGTTCGCAAGATGTCGGATATCGAGGCCAGCCAAGTGGCTACGCGCATCGTGAACATGCTGGGTGCCGTCGTCCGGCTGCAGATGTTTCAGCAACGCGGACCGAAGCTGCGAGCGGTCGGCTCGGAAGACTGAATCAATCGAGCTTGAAATCGATCACGTCCCAGCGCGCCGTGTCTTCGTGACGGGCCTGCCGACGGATCGCATCTGCAATCGACCGTTCATTCCATTCCACGATTTCATCGCTCAGCGCTTCGAGCTGCACCGGCAGCTTTTCCTTCACGCCGAATGACTCAAGCACGATGATGGGTTTGTCCAGCCCATTGGCGCAGTTGAGCTGAAAATCGATCAGCTCCTGGTACTGCCGGTACATGCCGGACGGCACGATCACCACCTCGGAGATGGCGATCTGCTTGCGCAATTCGTCCTTCATCGCCTCGCGATCAGTCACTCGCAGCTCGGGATTGCTGCAGTTCCGATAGTAGAAGTTGTGCGAGCTTTCGAGGTATTCGAAGACGCGGTCGTAGTCGTCGGCCTGGACGAATGCATGGCTCACGAATACACGTGCAGGGTTTTGCTGAGTGATGCCGGCCACGGTCTCTCCTGATGCATCCGGGGCTCTGCGCCCGCTGTATTTGTCCCGGGATCTTAAACGACCACGCGCGCTTACGCTCCTTTCCGCGAATCACAGCCAAGCCCCGAGGGCTGCTATAGAATGCGGCGCTGCGATGTTCGGCCTCATGGCCGATGCAGCTTTTCGTGCGTTTAGCTGCTTGTCGATCCCCGAATGCTTGTCCTGGGGCTTCGTACAATCGCTTCGTTCTGCAAGAGTATCTGCCAGCCACACGCCCAGCCAGACGCAAGATGCGCTTTGTCCTGTACAACATCCGATACGCGACCGGCTTCGGTCCCGCGTTTCATCTGCCGGTTCCCGGTGCCGGATATCTGCGCAGCAACTCGCGGGTGCTCGAAAAACTGACTCAGTATCTGAAGTCGCTCGATCCGGATCTGGTCGGGCTGATCGAAGTCGACACCGGTTCGATCCGCTCGGGACTCGTGAATCAGGCAACCCAGATCGCGAATGCACTCGGTCACTACTCGATGTACGAGTGCAAGTACGGAACGACTTCGCTGAATCAGTTCCTGCCGATCGTGCGTAAGCAAGGCAATGCGTTCCTTGCAGCGCCCCGCGTCGAGGGCGAGCGATTCCACTATTTCGATACGGGCATCAAGCGGTTGATCATCGAGCTCGAGCTCGAAGATGTCGCCATCTTTCTGGTGCATCTGTCGCTCAAGTTCCGGCATCGCCACGATCAGCTGCGCCATTTGCACGAGCTGGTGAAGCGCGCGACGAAGCCGGTCATCGTGGCCGGGGATTTCAACACTTTCTGGGGTGATCACGAGATTTACCTGTTCATGGAGGCTTCCGGATTGAAGAGCGCGAATCGCTTGAGTCTGCCCTCCTACCCCAGCCGCAACCCGCGCAAGGAGCTCGACTTCATCCTGTATTCGAACGGAATCGAGGTCACGCATTTCGATGTGCCGGACGTACGCTTCTCGGATCACCGCCCGCTGATCTGCGACTTCAACGTTCGGCCCAAATCGGTGTGATCGCTGCGCGGCTCATCGCTTTCCTGAAGTTGTTTGTATTTGGGAGATCGCCATGCCAGATAGCGGCACTGCGAACTGGACGCTGACCACCGACTCATCCGGTGTTGCCTGGCTTGCGCTCGACAAGCAGGGCTCCTCTGCAAACAGCCTGTCACGGGCGGTGATGCTCGAGCTCAACGAAATTCTCGAGCGCCTGCACCGTGCGCCACCCAAAGCGCTCATCGTGACGTCCGCGAAGAAAAGCGGATTCATCGCCGGTGCGGACATCAAAGAATTCGTCGACATCCGCACACCCGATGAAGCATACGAAATGATCCGCCAAGGCCAGCAGGTGCTGGATCGTTTGGCTTCGCTGCCATGTGTGACGGTTGCTGCGATCAATGGATTTGCGTTGGGCGGTGGTCTGGAAGTGGCATTGGCATGCCGTTATCGGATCGTGGCGAACGATTCCTCCATCACGCTCGGATTTCCGGAAGTAATGCTCGGAGTTCATCCGGGTTTGGGCGGGACCGTGCGCGCGGTCAAGCTGATCGGACCGCTCGATGCCATGGATCTGATGCTGACGGGTCGTTCGATTCGTCCCAAGAAAGCGCTGCAGTTGGGACTGGTCGATCGCCTCGCGCCTGCCGCGACCCTGAATGAGGCCGCCAAGGAGCTGGCGCTCAAGCCGCCTTCACCGAAGTCGCCTGGCTGGAAAGGCTTTCTGAACAGTGGGCTTGCCCGTCCTGTCCTTGCAGGGCAGATGCGAACGCAGGTTGCGAAACGCGCGCGCGCCGATCACTACCCTGCCCCTTACGCAATGATCGAGCTGTGGCAACGCTTTGGCGGCGAAGGGCCGCAAGCCTACGAGGCAGAGGCGCGCTCGATGGCGCAGCTGCTATGCACACCCACATCGCGCAATCTGGTTCGCGTGTTCTTTCTTCAGGAGCGGCTCAAGGCCGGCGGCAAGTCGACGGCGAGCCCTGCCCAGCACGCTCATGTCGTGGGCGCTGGCGTGATGGGCGGAGATATCGCGAGCTGGTGTGCAGCCCGCGGTCTGACCGTCACCCTGCAGGACCGCGAGCTCAAGTATGTCGAGCCGGCGCTGCAGCGCGCCCGCAAGTTCTTCACGAAGCGCTATCCCGATCCGCGCAAGCAACAGGAAACGCTCGGTCGACTGACTGCGGACGTGAACGGCAACGGTGTCCCGCGCTCGGATGTTGTGATCGAGGCGATCTTCGAGAATCTGCAAGCCAAGCAGGAGCTCTACGCACGACTCGAACCGTTGATGAAGCCGGACGCCCTCCTCGCCACCAATACCTCCAGCATCGTGCTCGAACAGCTGTCGGAGCGACTCGCTAATCCTTCGCGCCTGGTCGGCCTGCACTTCTTCAATCCAGTCTCGCGCATGCCGCTGGTCGAAGTGATTCGCACTGCGTCGACCGATCCTGCGGTCGTACAGCGAGCGCTCGCATTCACCCGTCAGATCGACAAGCTCGCCATCGTCTGCATGAGCTCCCCGGGGTTTCTGGTCAATCGCATCCTCATGCCGTATCTCAGCGAAGCCATTCGCGCGGCCGAGGAAGGCATTCCGCTCGTTCTGATCGATCGTGCGGCCGAGGATTTCGGAATGCCCATGGGTCCCATCGAGCTCGCCGATGTGGTCGGGCTGGATGTCGTCATGAGCGTGGGCAAAGTATTTTTTCAGTCCGGCGAAACGGCGACCCCATCGATCCTGCAGAAGCTCTTCGATCAGAAGAAGTTCGGCAAGAAAACAGGCGGCGGCTTCTACCAGTGGGTGAACGACAAGCCGCAGAAGCCGGACGCCGGCGGACGGCCCGTGCCCGCAGACCTTCAGGATCGCCTGCTGCTGCCGATGGTGAATGAAGGCGTCGCGGTGTTGCGCGAAGGCGTGGTCGAGGATGCAGATCTCGTGGATGCGGGCGCGATCTTCGGCGCTGGATTTGCGCCTTTCCGCGGCGGCCCGCTGAACTATGCGCGCGAACGCGGAGTCGAAGTGGTCGTCAATCGGCTTCGGGAACTGCAATCAACCTATGGAGAGCGGTTCGCTCCGGATGCCGGCTGGCATTCGCTGCAGTAACTGCAGCCTCTGTTAACATCCTTTCGAATCGCGTCGGCCGCAGGTCGCGACTCGTACCTCACAGTCCGTAAAAGTCCCAGGTAGTCTAAGCCCCGATGGAGAGTAAGCCGCTCGATCTGAGCCTGTTGCGATCGTTTTCGCCGCTGGATGGGCTGAAGCCCGAGAATCTGTATTCGCTCGCGCGCAAGACTGTCATGCGGGAGCTCACCGCCGGACGCATGCTGTTCAAGGAAGGCGACACGGACAAGCGTACCTACTACCTCGTGAGCGGCGTCGTGGAGCTCCTCCATGAAGGACGCACCGTCATGATGGTTCGCAGCGGCGCGCCAGAAGCACGCAATCCAATCGCGCCGGGTCTGCCGCGCCGATACAGCGCGCGCGTGCTCTCCGAGCGTATCGAGTACCTGTCCATCGACAGCGACATGCTCGATGTGATGCTCACCTGGGATCAGACCGGGTCTTACGAAGTTAACGAGCTCAAACAGAACGAAGAAGCCGCGTCGGATGACTGGATGACGACGCTGCTGCAGACCAAAGCGCTGCATCGAATTCCGCCGGCCAACATCCAGGCCATCTTCATGCGGATGCAGCGTGTGGATTACAAAGCCGGCGAAAGCGTCATCAAGCAGGGTGACGAAGGCGATTACTTCTATGTGATCGTGAAGGGCAAATGCGTCGTGATCCGCGAGACGCCCTTGAACAAGGAAGGTATTCGTCTGGCGGAGCTCGGCATGGGCGACACCTTCGGCGAGGAAGCGCTGATCTCCGATGCGCGCCGCAATGCCAATGTCAGCATGCTGACCGACGGCACGCTGATGCGCCTGGGCAAGGAAGATTTCCGCAAGCTGCTGAACGAGCCGCTACTCGAACGAGTGGATCTCGAACGTGCGAAAGCCATCGTGGCGAGCGGCGGGCAATGGCTGGACGTGCGTCTGCCGAGCGAGTTCGACAACTATCACATGGAAGGCGCGTTGAACCTGCCGCTCTATTTCATCCGCCTGAAGCTGAAATCACTCGATCGCAACGTGCATTACGTGGTGTGCTGCGACACGGGCCGAAGAAGCTCTGCGGCCGCTTACATCCTTTCGGAGCGCGGTTTTCATGCGTCGGTGCTGGAAGGCGGGCTGCCCTCGGCGGACATGACCAGGAAGTGACGGGCGCACTCGTCACTCATCACGGATCACTCGGCACCTACATCGTATGCGTGGGCTTGTCGCCGCCGAGCGCACCGGCGAGATAGCTCTCGATCTTCCGCTGAGTATTGCCGCGATCCTGTTCGCTGAACTGCACGCCGATACCGGCCGTGCGTTTGCCCTGTGCGCCTTTCGGCGTCATCCAGATCACGCGACCTGCGACGGGCAGCTTCTCGTCTTCGCCCATCAGGTTGAGCAGCATGAAGACTTCGTCGCCGAGACGATAATTGCTGTTCGTCGGAATGAACAATCCGCCGTTCTTCACGAACGGCATGTACGCCAGGTACAAGGCGCTCTTGTCCTTGATCGTCAGAGTGAGCAAGCCAGGCTTGCTGGTGGGCTGCCGCATTGCCGTTCCGTTCATACGAGATCTGTCGATCGTGCCCTGCAAGGGACCCTGTGGGTGAACCGCAAGGTGCAATTCACGCCGAATACGTCGCTACCTTCCGGCGGTGGCCGGCATCAACGCCTGCAACAGCGATATGAGCACTGCCTCGACGGCAAGCTCCCGTTGGAGCGCGGTGCGGGCCAGCTGCGCCTTGAGCGCTCGAATCTGGTCCACCAGAGTGTAGAGAGCACTTATGTTCAACGTCGCTGGGACGCTTGGCAAGTGTGCAGATCTCGCCGGGAACGTGAACAGCTCGGCACTTCCACCAATTGCCGCGCGGGCCGCTGAGCTGAGCCACAAATCCAGCCAGTTCAGCCTTTCGATGAGCCCTTCCTTGGCCCATTCCGTTGCGACCTGCGTCACATCGGTATGCCCGGAGGCCAGCTGCGTCACCGCACGCTGCATATCGGCATCGAGCTGATCGAATCGTCCCCGCGCCAGTTCCGCGGCTCGCAGCGGCGCGCGACCGGCAAATTCGAGTAGTTGCGGACTCACTGCCCCGCCCGTTTCCACTTCGAGCCAGGACAACGCTTCCGTGGCGGTTGGGCCCTGTACCACGACGCGACCGCAACGACTGCGGACCGTCGGCAGGAGCGCCGAGGGTTGCGAGGTCGCCAGAATGAGCAGGCTGCCGGGTGTCGGCTCCTCGAGCGTCTTGAGCAGACTGTTCGCGGCATTGACCGTCATCTGGTGCGCCGGTTCGACGACCGCAACCTTGTAACCCTGCCGATAGCTGGTCTGCGTCAGCCGCGCACCTGCGGCGCGAATCTGGTCGACGGAGATCTGTTGCTTGTCCTCCTCCGGACTCACCCACAGCAGATCGGGATGTGAATGCGCATGGATGAGCTGGCAACTCGAGCAGCTGCCACAGACGCGCAACTGATCCCTGGAGTTCTCGCATAGAACGGCGGCCGCGAGCCAGGCTGCCAGCTGGCGCTTGCCCAGGCCTTCGGCGCCCTGCAACAGCAACGCATGCGGAAAGCGCTGAGCTGCCCAGGCGGACTGCAGCTGCTCGACGGCGCTGCTGTGCCAGGGAAACTGGCGCGGCGCAGGTATCGGAGTCGGTGTGGATTCAGCCATGGCTCTGCGTTAACAGTCGATCGCGAATCGTCGTTCGAATCGCTTCAGTGACGGTTTGCACTTCCAGCGAAGCATCGATGACGGCGATCCGCCTGGGTTCGAGGCGCGCACGGTCTAGATATCCCGCGCGCACTCGCTCGAAGAATTCACGCCGCTCACGTTCGAAGCGATCCGTCACGCCCGCGCTCTGATTGCGTGCTCGAGCGCGAGTCGCGGAGAGATCCAGCGGCGCATCGAGCAGCAGCGTGAGATCGGGACGCAAGTCCTGCTGAACGAGCTGCTCGAGTGTTGCAATGTGAGCGACGTCGAGCCCCCTGCCCCATCCCTGATAGGCATACGTGGCATCGGTGAAGCGATCACAGACGACCCATGCACCGCGACGCAACGCAGGTTCGATCACGTTTGCAATATGAGTGGCACGCGCGGCGAACATCAGAAGCAGCTCGCAGATCGCGGGCATGCTCTCTTCGGCGTTCTCGAGCAGCAGCTCGCGAATACGCTCGGCTCGAGGCGTGCCTCCAGGCTCTCGGGTGAATACGACATCGAAGCCTTGCGCGTCGAGCCACTCGCGCAACGCGGCGATCTGCGTGGACTTGCCCACGCCTTCGCCGCCCTCGATCGTGATGAAGCGTCCGCGCGTCATGGCAGATTCAATCTCGGTTGCTTGAGCTGCTGCAGGTAACGCTTCACCGCAGCGTCATGCTCTGCGAGGGTTTTCGAGAAGTAATGACTGCCATCGCCCTTGCCTGTCGCCACGAAAAAGAGTGCCCCGGTCAGCTCCGGATGCACCGCCGCGTTCAGCGACCCGAGTCCGGGCAATGCAATCGGCGTCGGCGGAAGACCGGAGCGTGTGTACGTGTTGTACGGTGTATCGCGCAATAGATCCACACGCCGGATGTTGCCATCGTAGCTTTCGCCGATGCCGTAGATCACTGTGGGATCGGTCTGGAGTCGCATGCCTCGCTTCAGCCGTTCGACGAACACACCGGCGATGATAGGACGTTCGCTCTCCAGCGCCGTTTCCTTCTCGATCACGGAAGCGAGAATCAACGCCTCGTATTTGGTGGCAAGCGGAAGATTCTTGTCACGCCCATTCCATGCCTTGTCGAGCTCCTGGGTCATGCGTCGATGAGCCATGCTCAGCAAATCGATATCGGTCGTGTTGCGCGGAAAGCGATAGGTATCCGGAAAGAACTGTCCCTCGGGATGCACGCCAGGCGCGCCGAGCATCTGCATCAGCTCTTCGGGCGAAAGCGCCGATGCTTTGTGAATCACTGCCTCATGTGCATTGAGCAGCTTCATGATGTCCACAAAACGTGAGCCTTCGATGAACGTGATGCTGTGGAGGATGACCTGTCCGGAACTCAACAACTGCAGCAACGTTCGCGGCGTGAGACCCGACATCAATTGATATTCGCCCGCTTTCAAGCCGCCACTGCGACCCGTGAGGCGCGCCCACAGGATCCAAACTTCGGGCTCCTGAACGATCCCTCGCCGATTCAGGTTTTCTGCAATGCTGCGAAGGCTCGCGCCTTTCTCGACCTCGAAGATCTGTTGCGTGTCGAGCGCTGCGATCGGCGTATCGAGCCACGCGTGCGCGCGCCACAGCGCCACGCCGATGGCACCTGCGAAAAGCAGGATCAGGATTGCAATGAACCGCAGCAGTCGTCGCATCAAAGCCTCAGTGCTTCACGCAGCTTGTCCGCCATCGGAGCGGCACTCCAATGCAGCTCATCCAGCGCGGCAACGGAACGGATGCCACGTACCGCATTCGTCAAGAACACTTCGCTCGCCTGCGCAAGATCGTCTGGCCACAACGGCTCGACACTGACGGGCATTCCCAGCCTCTCGGCCGCCGCGAGCGTCTGCGCTCGCATGACGCCGTGCACGCCGCAGAATCTCAGATCCGGCGTCGTGAGCACACCCTGACGGACCACGAACAGATTGGCGGACGTTGCACTGACGATCTCGCCAGCAGTGTCGAGCATCAAACCTTCATCGAACTGCGCAGGCTCCCATTCGCCTTGTGCAAGCACCTGCTCGAGACGGTTCAGATGTTTGATGCCGGCGAGTCGTTCGTTACGGCTCAGGCGCATCTCGCACCAGCGTAGTCGCAGCCCCTGCGGGGACTTCCGTTCCGGCACCGGATGCAACGACAGAATTCGCGTACACGCGCCTTGCGGATCCGCCCTGTAACCTCGACCCGTCGTGCCGCGCGTGATGACGATCTTGAGGACCGCATCCTTCGTGTCGCCCACCAGATGCGCGATTTCCGCGAGCAGCTTGGCTGGGTCCGGAGCCGCAAGCTTCAGGCGCTCGCATCCCAGAAGCAGCCGCGCAAGATGGGCGTCGAGCAACCGAACCGCGCCGTCACGGATCAGCGCAGTCTCGAAAAGACCATCGCCATAGTTCAGCCCCCGATCCATTGCGCTGATTGCAGTCGCCGCGGTGTTCAGGACGACGCCGTTCACGGAAATGGCCAGAGGACCGCTCAATTGCCGGCTCCGGTCAATGCATTCAGGACGCCCCGGGCCTTGGCGCGGGACTCATCGAGCTCACGCAACGCAATGGAATCCGCGACGATCCCGGCGCCAGCGCGCAGGCTCACCGTGCGGTCATGCACTTCCAGCGTCCGGATCAGGATATTGAAGTCCATGCTGCCATCGCGGTTCAGATAGCCGAGAGATCCAGTGTAAGCGCCCCGGGGCACGCCCTCGAGTTCCGCAATGATTTCCATGCACCGTACCTTCGGACAACCCGTGATGGTGCCGCCCGGAAATACTGCGGCGAGCGCCTGGCCCGGGGTGATCTCCGGACGCAATCGACCGCGAACGTTCGAAACGATGTGATGAACATGCGCGTACGACTCGATCGTCATGAGCTCATCGACTTCGACCGTTCCAGCTTCGCAAACACGTCCGAGATCGTTGCGTTCGAGGTCCAGCAGCATGATGTGCTCGGCGCGTTCCTTGGGATGCGAGAACAGCTCTCGCGCCAGATCCCGATCCGAAGGCTCGTCTTTTCCCCGCGGCCGCGTACCCGCGATCGGGCGCGTGTTGATGATCCGGTCTTTGACGCTGGCCAGACGCTCGGGCGAGGAGCTGATCACCGAGAGCTCGGGGAATTGTGCGATGGCACTGAAGGGCCCGGGGTTGGTCTGACGCAGGCGGCGGTACAGATCGACGGGCGTCACGTTCGGACGCAGTTGCGCGCGCCAGCCCTGCGAAAGGTTCGCCTGGTAGATGTCACCGGCTGCGATGTACTCGAGCGCGCGTTCCACCGCATGGAGATAGCGCTCGGGCGGATCCTCTTCGACTTGTTCTGCGAGTGCTGCATGAATCAGCCGCGGTGTCGACACCGAACATCCCGCCAGGTCGGCACTCATCGCATCGAGCAGCGACTCGCGTCCGGCTTCCGCGACCAGCCATCCGGCGCCGGTGGCGTGCTCGTAGATCACGGCTGCCGGTACGCGTGCGGCGATCGCAATCGGATCGCCGGAGACAGGCAAGCGCAACCGAGGCTCGATTTGTCCGGCGAGCTCATAGCTCAGATAGATCAGCCATCCACCCACGAAAGGCAGATTCGCCTCGATAGGGGCCGTGCGCTCAGCTCGCCAGGCCGCATCTAACGAATCGAGAAAGGATGGCTCCGTATCGGATAAACGCGAGAGCGTCAGGCGTTCTTCGGGAAACGCAAACAGAATGTCGAAGCGACCGAGAGGCTCGCCGACGGCAGCACTCGCGAACAGCGCGGGATAACGATCCGGATACGCGCCGTGCAGGTTGATCAGCGCCGCACCGGTAAGCGGGATGGAACGAATCACCGCATCCGTCATGACAGGCGACCTCGGCGAACACCCACTCGCACCGCGCGTCCGGTGTTGCGTTGACGCGCGAGCGATGAAAGAACGTGTCTCAGCTGAGCTTGCGGAAGATCAAGCTGCCGTTCGTGCCGCCAAAGCCGAAGGAATTGGATAGCGCGACGTCGATGGGCATCGACCGTGCCTGCCTGGGCACATAGTCGAGATCGCAACCTTCGCCTGGGGCATCCAGATTGATCGTGGGCGGTGCGACCTGGTCGCGAATGGCGAGCACGGAGAAAATCGCCTCGACAGCGCCTGCCGCACCGAGCAGATGACCCGTCATGGACTTGGTCGAGCTCACGGCAAGCTTGTAGGCGTGGTCGCCGAAACAACGCTTCATCGCCAGTGTCTCGGCGCGATCGCCCAGATCTGTCGATGTCGCATGCGCATTGATGTACTGCACCTGCTCGGCGTTCAACCCCGCATCCCGCATCGCATTTGCCATCGCCAGACGTGCGCCCTCGCCATCTTCCGGCGGCGCCGTGATGTGATGCGCATCGCCGCTCATGCCGAAGCCGACCAGCTCCGCATAGATACGCGCGCCGCGCTTTTTCGCGTGTTCGTACTCTTCGAGCGTCAATGCGCCTGCGCCATCGGAAAGCACGAATCCATCGCGATCCTTATCCCAGGGACGGCTTGCTCCTTGCGGATCATCGTTGCGCGTCGACAGCGCCCGCGCCTGGCAGAAGCTGCCAAGACCCAGCGGCGTCGTCGCCATCTCGCCGGCACCGGCGATCATCACATCTGCATCGCCATACTGAATCAGGCGCGCTGCAAGGCCGATCGCGTGCGTCGACGTCGTGCACGCCGTCACCGTCGCGATGTTCGGACCGGTCAGTTTGAACTGAATCGACACATGGCCGGAGATCATGTTGATGATGCTGCCGGGCACGAAGAATGGAGAGATCTTCTTCGGGCTGTGCGTCTCGATGTATTTCTCGTAATTCTCTTCGATCGTGTGCAGGCCACCGATGCCTGCACCCATCGCAACACCGATGCGCGGACTGTTCTCCGCCGTCACCTCGATGCCTGAATCCTTGAGGGCTTCGGAAGCCGCGGCGACTCCGTAATGCATGAACGGATCCATGCGGCGCAGCTCTTTCGCGGGGAGATACTTCTCCGCATCGAAGCCCGCCACGGGACCGTGAAACCGGACTGGAAAAGCGCTGACATCGAACGTCGTGATCGGTCCGATGCCACTTTTGCCAGCGAGGATGTTGCTCCACGCACCTTCCACCGTGCTGCCGACCGGCGAAATGATGCCTAGACCCGTAACGACGACGCGACGCTTCGACAAGCGCTTACCTCAACTGGCGGAAATAGGTGACTGGAAGTCGGGGAGGATGGCAGAACCGAGCTGCCATCCCTGGCTGATCAGTTGGGGATCGGATAATCCACTGAAAGCTTGGGTGCGACTCGTGACGGTCGCACTGACATCACGCCTGGGCGCGACGCTCAGTGATGTAGTCGATCGCCTGCTGAACGGTCGTAATCTTCTCAGCGTCTTCGTCCGGGATTTCGGTTTCGAACTCTTCCTCGAGTGCCATTACCAGCTCGACCGTGTCGAGCGAATCGGCGCCGAGATCGTCAACGAAAGAAGCGTCATTGGTGACCTCTTCTTCCTTCACGCCCAACTGTTCGGCGACGATGGCTTTGACCTGCTGTTCAATACTGCTCATTGCTGTACGAGTCCTCTGTGAGGCTGCTTGAAACCCTTCTAAAGACCGACCCTTATATTTCGTTGGGCGGGTCGTTGGGGGGCGTATTCTAAGTTAAGTGACTGAGGTGTCCAAGATTTCTGAAAAGGCGCGGCGAACAACGACTTGACAGGCCTCAAATCATGTACATGCCGCCATTCACGTGCAGCGTCTCGCCGGTGATGTACCCGGCCTGAGGCGATGCAAGGAAGGCAACGGCATGGGCGATGTCATCGGGCGTACCTAAACGTCCGAGTGCCACCTGAGTTGCGAGCTGTTGTTGCTGTTCGGCGGGGAGCTGCGCAGTCATGTCAGTCGCGATGAAGCCAGGGGCCACGACGTTGACGGTGATATTGCGCGAGCCCACCTCGCGGGCAAGCGACTTGGAGAAACCGATGATGCCGGCCTTGGCGGCGGCGTAATTCGTCTGACCGGCATTGCCCATCACGCCTACGACCGAGGCGATGCTGATGATACGGCCACGACGGGCCTTCATCATGCCCCGCAACACAGCCTTGGACAGCCGATAGATCGAGCCGAGATTGGTATTCATGATCTCGTCCCACTCTTCCGGCTTCATCCGCAGCAGGAGATTGTCACGGGTGATGCCAGCGTTATTGACCAGGATGGTCGGCGCACCTTCCTTGCTCTCGACGTCTTTGAGCAACGCATCGACCGATTCCGCTTTGGACACGTCAACGACCAGGCCACGGCCCTTGAAGCCGCCTTCGCTCAGCCATTGAGAGATGCCTTGCGCGCCGCTCTCGCTGGTCGCGGTGCCGATGACGGTCGCACCGGCTTTCGCAAGCTCCTGCGCGATGGCTTTGCCGATGCCGCGTGATGCGCCCGTAACGAGTGCGACGTCCTGAGCGAGTGTTTGCATGGTCATTACTTTCCCCGACAGGCTTCGAGCGCTTGCTGCAACGATTCGGCATCTTCGATTGCGAGCATTGCGACGTCCTTGCTCTTTTCGATACGCCGATTGAGGCCCGTCAGCACGCGCCCCGGTCCGCATTCCACGATGACTTTGATACCGCTGCTCAGCATGGCCTGGATCGTCTCCGTCCAGCGAACCGGCTTCACGAGCTGTTGCACGAGCGCTTCGCGAATGGCCGCAACGTCGCCGTGCTTGCACACGTCGACCGTATAGATGTCCTGGACCTTCGGGGAATTGATTTCGATCTCGCTCAAGCGCTGACGCAACTGCTCAGCGGCCGGCGCCATCAGCGCGCTGTGAGACGGCACGCTCACTGGCAGCTTGATGGCACGTTTGGCGCCTTTGGCCTTGAGTACTTCGATCGCGCGATCGACGGCTGTCGCGTGACCGGCAATGACGACCTGACCGGGCGAATTGTAGTTGGCCGCCTGAACGATCTCGCCCTGTGCAGCTTCGCTGCACGCAGCTTCTACGTCGGCATCGGTGCTGCCCAGGATCGCAGCCATGGCGCCCTGCCCTGCAGGAACCGCTGCCTGCATCGCCTGACCGCGGAATTGCACCAGCTTCACCGCCGTTTTGAAATCGAGCGCCTCGGCCGCAACCAGCGCCGAGTACTCGCCCAGGCTGTGACCCGACATGGCCTGAGGTAACGCGCCGCCATGCTTGCGCCACACGCGCCAGGTGGCGACCCCAGCAGCCAGCATTGCCGGCTGTGTGCGCTCGGTCGTACCGAGCAACTCCTCGGGGCCATCCTGACACAGCTTCCACAAGTCATAGCCGAGGGCTTCGGACGCTTCGCCGAACGTCTCCAGGACCAACGGCTCGGCGCCTGCAAGCGCAGACAGCATGCCTATCGACTGCGAACCCTGACCTGGAAACACGAACGCAAACGCCATTCTCGAACCCTGTAGCAAAACGGCGCGCGATTATAGCGATCGAGTCGCCGCTGGCCAGCGCTTCGCCGTCAGACAAAGCAGGACTCCGGCAATGAGACCGCCGATAGCACCATATAAATGAGCATCGACGATGACCGGCATGTCGCCTGAAAGCGGCAATGCGCCCTGCCATTGCTCCCAGGCCAGCTTCCCCACGAGAACCACGGTGAGCGAGGCTGCCAAAAGCCTTGTTTCATGCTGCCACCATGCCACCGCACCGGCCGCGAGCGCGCCATGGAGCACACCTGACAGGCCCACATACCATTGCAACTGTGGCTCAAAAAGGACAAAGCCGAGGTCGATCGCCACTACGCTTGCGGCGAGGACGATCAGCCACTGGCCCGGGGAAAAATCGCGCGAGAACAGCGCCACGATGAGACCGATCCCGAGCACATTTAATAGGAGATGCGCCGGGCCGGCGTGTACCAGGTGCCCTGTGATCAGGCGCCAGTATTGTCCTTGCCAGGCTGCCGGATTTTCGTAGCGCAGAAGGAAACGCAACGGCTCGCCGCCGAGTTCTGCAAGAACTGAAAGCAAGGCGCACAGTCCAAGTACCCACCACGCGGGCGCATGTCGGTCGATCCTGGGCGGATTTGTCGGGTCTGAGCGACCTTCGCTCATCATTTAAGGTGCTTTGTTATGATCCGCCGCGCCATGCGCGCCTGGCGAATGTTAGCGGCATACGCGCGTAACGCCATCCGATTATCAAAGGTCGAACGAACATGACACCGTCTGTCTCGCACTTCACCGTCCGTCGGAACGACGCACCGAAGCGTCGCGCCAAAGGCTTCACGCTGATCGAAATCATGGTGGTCGTGGTGATCATCGGCATTCTCGCGGCGATCGTCGCGCCGAGCGTGCTGAGCCGCATCGACGATGCCAATGCCGCCAAGGTGAAGCAGGATCTGCGCAATCTGGATACTGCGCTGACCATGTTCCGCATGGACAACTTCAAGTATCCCTCGACCGATCAGGGCCTCGCGGCTCTGGCGACTCGCCCGACCGATACGAGCGTGCGCAACTGGCGTGAGTACATGAAGACCATTCCCAAGGATCCCTGGGGCAACCCGTATCACTATCAAAGCCCCGGTCAGCACGGTGAGTACGACCTGTACACGCTGGGTGCCGACAACCAGGAAGGCGGCGAAGGAATCAACGCGGATATCGGCAACTGGAACGTGACCGAGTGAGCAGACAGCACGGCGAGGCGCCAAGGACTGGGTTCTAGCCAGACCCCTCGCACGACTTCCGCCCCCGCATCGTGAAAGGCTTCCCTGCAAACTGCGATGCTGCATCGATCACCGCCAGTACACCTGCGCTTGCCTGCCGTATAGCCCATCGGCCCCGCGAGCGGTCTCGCGGCTTCACGCTGATGGAGATTCTGGTGGTGATCGTCATCATCGGAGTCATCATCGCGGCCGCTACCCTGTCCGCCGGTATTTTCGGTCGGGATCGCGAAGCCGAAGAACAGGCACGGCGTCTTTGGGCTGTACTCGTCCAGGGCCGCGAAGAAGCCGAGCTGCAGGGGCGCGATACGGGACTCTTCATTTATGCAGAAGGGTATGAGTTCCTGAATTTCGATCCGCGCCAGAATCGCTGGGTGCCCATTGAAGACGATCGCCTGTTTGCCCCGCGCACACTGCCCGAAGGCCTGGCTTTCCGCCTGTTTCTCGAATCGAAGGCTGTCGTGCTCAAACCCAAGCCGGTCGATCGCAGCGACGTATCGGACGACAAGAAATGGCCGCCCCAGGTTCTGATCCTGTCGAGCGGCGATGTGCTGCCCTTCGAGCTGCAAATCGAGCGTGAGCATCAGCCGGCGATCTGGCGTGTAGTGGCAACTCCAGACAACGATCTGCGCGTCGAGCGACGCGACGACGCGACGGACAAGGAATGGGATGTCGTCGCGCAGACGAAGCCTCCCGAAGAGGAAACGTCTAAGCCGCGCAAGGAGAAACGCTGATGCGTACGCCTCGGGCCATGCACAAATACATGGGCGGCTTCACGCTCCTCGAAGTCCTCGCGGCGCTCGTGATCGTGGCCATCGGCATGCTGGGCGTTATCGAGGCGGTCAGTCAGACCGCGCGTAACGCCTCCTATGTGCGCGAGAAAACCATCGCCCACTGGATCGCAATGAATCAGCTCACTCGCGTGAGAATCGCGCCCCAGGCACCCAAGATCGACAAGAGCTCCGATGAAGTCGATATGGGCGGTCGTCGCTGGCGTTGGACGATGGAGGTACAGCAGACCCCGGTCGAGAGCGTGCGTCGAATCGACATCTCGGTACGCCCCGAAGATGCTGAGGAAGGATCCTCACTCGCGACGGTAACTGGGTTTTATGGAGCCGCGCTCGCGCAGCCCGGTACGACGCAGATCTCCTGGCAGGGGGAAAACGATCAGCAGGGTCCCGGCGACCAGGATGGCGGCAAGAAGGACGACGAGGACAAGAACGAGAACCCGCCGCAGGACGATCAGCCTTCGCCCCAGGACATGCCTGAAGCGCCGACCGAAGAGCCGACCGACTCGGAGCGCGGCACTTGATCACGACGCGCAACAAGGTCATGAGGCGCGTGGCGCTACGTAGCTCCTGCGGCTTCACGCTGCTGGAGATTCTCGTGGCCATCGCGATCTTCGCAGTGGTGGGCACCATGGCGATGGTCGGCTACAGCGAGCTCGTATCGCAGAGCGAGCGCATCGATGCAGGCGCAGGCCGCACGCGTGCGATTCAGGCCGCGATCATGCGCATGAGTCAGGACTTCGCGACGCTCGAGCCGAGGCCGGTGCGTCAGGCGCTGGGGCAGGATTACGATCCGGCACTGCGCGCGGTCCCCGAAGCACAGGAGCTCATCGAGCTCACCCGCTCCGGATGGAGCAATCCGGCGGGCGTTCCGCGGCCTACCTTGCAGCGCGTCGGCTATCGACTCGACGGCGAGAAACTTTATCGAGACTACTGGCCCGTGCTCGATCGCACATCGAACACGGAGCCCGTGAGCGTGATGCTCCTCGACGGCGTGAAAGCGCTGTCCGTACGCTACATGGGCCAGGATCGCGAATGGAAAGAACAGTGGCCGCCGCTGGGTTACTCGGGACCGGATGCGCAATTCGTGCGACCGCTCGCGGTCGAGATCAACATCGAGCTCGATGACTGGGGCAAGTTGCAGCGTGTAGTCGAGGTGGCAGGATGACACGCACTGCTCTTTCGCCAATGCGAAGTCCGCGCCGACAACGCGGTGTCGCGCTGATCACTGCGATCCTGGTGGTCGCGCTCGCGACCATTCTCGCAGTCAACGTCGGCTTCAAGGGTTATCTCGACCAGCGTCGCTCTGCGAACATGTTCGCCGCCGATCAGGGCTTCGAGGTCGCCATGGGTGCCGAGGCATGGGCTGCGGACATTCTGCGCCGCGATGGAATGACTGCCGGCAAGGTCGATGACTTCACCGAGGAGTGGGCTACGCCGATTCCACCGATTCCCGTCGAGGGTGGCGAAGTGTCGGGTCAACTCGAAGACATGCAGGGCCGCTTCAATCTCAACAGTCTGGTGAAGTTCGAGAACGGCAAGCTGGTCCGTGACGATGCAGCCGTTCAACGCTTCAAGAATCTGCTGCAGATTCTCGAGATCGAAGACAAGTGGGCAGACATTCTGGTGGATTGGCTCGATACGGATATCGAGGCCGGCTTTCCTGACGGCGCCGAGGACAACGTCTACACGACGCAGACACCCGCGTATCGTCCGCCGAACATGCGGATCACACGCCCGAGCGAAATCCTCGCACTGCAGGACTTCGGCATCGAACGTTATCGTCGGCTGGAACCTTTCATCACTGCCTTGCCGGGTAACACGCCGTTGAACCTTTGTACGGCGCCGCCTGAAGTGCTCGATGCGCAGGTCGAAGGACTACGACAGTTCACACTGGATCGCAAGAACGTCGAAGAGCTGCGCAAGCAGCGGTGCTTTCCGACCAAGCAGGAGTTCGAGGCGAATCTTTCTCCCGATCAGAAACAGCAACTGGAACAAGCCAAGGCCTACGGAGAAACGAGCCAATACTTCCGCGCGAACATTTTCGTCACTATTGGCACTACTCACTTCACCCTGTACAGTCTCTTGTATCGCGCGGGCACGACCAATCAGGTCCGTCCCATCCTGAGAAGCTTCGGAAGCACATGACGGAAGCTCTGGTCATCCGGCTCAAGTCCGATCCCGATACTGTCCCTTCAACTTCGGACTCCGGCGCGCCACTCTTTGCCGAATGGCTGCTCATGGATACGTCGGGCACGCGACAGGGAAGTGTCTACAGCGGACCGTTGAGCGACGCTGCAGCCATCGCCGCGGGACGCAAAGTCATCCTGCTGGTTCCCGGCACCGATGTTTACCTCGCCGAACCCGTATTACCCGTGAAGAGCGGGCCCAAGCTCATGCAGATGGTCCCATTCGCGCTCGAAGAGCAGATGGCGACCGATATCGACCAGCTGCATTTCGCCGTCGGACGCCGCGAGGATCGACCCGGAACACCCGTCGCGGCCGTGGCACACGAAATGATGGAGCGATGGCGCGATGCGCTGCAGGCCGCCGGCATTCATGCGGAGGCGATGTACGCGGATTCATCGGCGGTGCCCACGACGCCCAACGGCGTGACATTGCTGATCGAAGGCGCACGCATCTATGTGAAACGCGAAGGCGCGCCCGCCGCGGTGCTCGAAGTTGAACCGCTGATCGAGGCGTTGCAGCTCGCATTGGCCGCCGGAGATGACGCGCGTGAGCACGTCACGCTGTATCTGAGCGATGAAGCTTACGATCGTGATCGCGATCTCTTCGAAGGCCTGCGCGAGTTCACCGCGAGCCTGCAGCTCAAATTGTTGCCCGACGGTTCGTTGCCGCTGCTCGCTGCAACGGCCGTGCGGCCTGGCCTGGTCAATCTGTTACAGGGCCAGTACGCGGTAAAGACGCGGCTGAGCATGTCGTTCGCACCGTGGCGCTATGCCGCAGGTCTGGCCGTATTCTTCGTGCTGCTGCATCTCGGACTCAAGGTCTGGCAGCTCACCGAACTGAAGCGCACCGAAGCCCAACTGGACACGGAGATCGCCGAAGTCTTCCAGCAGGCCATGCCCGGCATTCCCGCGCCCGATCCGATGAATGCACGCCGCATGATGGAAGCGCGTCTGGCCGCACTTCGTGGCACCGGCGGGGCGGAGACCGGCGTGCTGAGCACTTTGGGCGCCCTTGGTGAAGCACTGAGTCAAGCGCCCGGCACCGATGTCGAGGCACTCTCCTATCGCGACAACGCCACGGATGTTCGACTGCTGGCACCTTCGGTGGATGCGCTCGACAAGATTCAGCACACGGCCACCGAGAAGGGCCTGACCGCCGAGATTCAATCTGCGACGCCTCGCGGCTCGAAGGTCGAAGGGCGCATGAAGTTCAAGCAAGGCGCCTGAGGCGGCAGAAGGACGCACCGTGCAAAAGCTCAAAGACTGGTTTCAGGCCCTCCAGCCGCGCGAACGCCTGATGGTTGCAGGCGGCGCGGTAGTCGTCGTGCTTGCTGCGATCTTCATGGGCCTCGCGCCCTTCTACAAATCCATTCACGCCCGCGCAGAGCGTGTCGAACGTAAAGAAGGCGATCTCGCGTGGATGCGTACCGTGACGCCCGAGATTCAGGCGCTCGGACAGAACCAGAGCATCGCGGCACCATCCGATGAGTCGCTGGTCGTGCTGATCGACCGCACGGCACGCGAGTGCGGACTGGGCACCTCGCTCACCGGACAGACGCCCAATGGTGCCACCGGGATCCGTGTGCGACTCGAATCGGCCGCATTTGACGTCCTGGTGAAATGCCTGGGTACGCTGCAGCAAACCCATGCGGTGACGATCGAATCCGCGACGTTCGACCGGGCGGCGAAGCCCGGACTCGTCAACGCCAACCTGGTTCTCAATCGAGTCAGCAGCTGATCGGGCCTGGAATGAAGAAACTCTGGCCCGTCGTTGCGCTCGGACTCATCGCCTATGTGATCTTCGCGATCGCAACGCTTCCCGCTCGTTTACTCACTGCACGCCTTGCGCCTGCCATCGTTGCGGGCGGCGTTCATGGGACCGTATGGAACGGCCAGGCGCAGGTGGTGCAACACGGCAGCACCTTTATCGGCAGCGCATCATGGAAGCTGCACGCCCTGCCGCTGCTCGTCGGACGCTTGCAGGGAAACGCAAAGATCACGCGCGTGGACGGCTTCGCCCAGGCGGAATTCAAAGCAGGTCTTTCGGGAACCGTCGAGCTCGATGACCTCACCGCCTCAGTCCCTCTTGCGGCACTTCCGTTCGCGCCGCCCGGATGGACCGGCACTCTCAATGCGCGTCTGCAGCAACTGACACTCGAAAATGGCTGGCCCGTTCGCGCCGAGGGCACGATCGAAATCAACGATCTGACCGGCCCGGCCGCTCGCCCAGCCAACATGGGCAATTACAAGATCACCTTCCCGCCCGGCAGCTCGGGCGATGAGCTCGTCGGCGCACTCACCGATCAGGGCGGGCCGCTCGATCTGGCTGGGAATGTTCGGCTCAAAGCTGACCGCAGCTATGTCGTCGAAGGGGTCGTGGCTGCGCGACCGGACGCGCCCCGCAACGTCGCCGACTTCTTGCAATTCCTCGGTCCTCCCGACAGTGAGGGGCGACGCCCGTTCTCGATCGCCGGCACGCTCTGAAGCTGGCGGCTTCCTCTACTCCCCTGCCTTAGCTCGCGGGCGAGCGCTACACTCCTCGCACGGTTCGTGAAGCCGACGCGGGCAACGAACTTCGATTCCCGGCTTGCACTGACGACTGGTGGACGCGCGTCGAATAGCGCGAGTCATACAGGCGTCGCCTCCTCAAGAGCACTCCAATGGGAGTTCATATGCGATCCGCCATCGATCCTTCAGCGAAGTTGATTCTGATGGGCGCCATCGCGCTCACCGTCGTTGCCTGCGGCAAAAAGGAAGCCCCTCCTCAGGCCGCCACTGAAAACAAGGCCGCCGAAACCGGAACCCTGGAAGGCCAGCTCGACATCGTCGCGTGGCCTGGATACATCGAGCGCGGCGAGAGCGACAAGTCATACGACTGGGTATCCCGGTTCGAAGCCGACACCGGTTGCAAGGTCAACGTCAAGACCGCAGGCACTTCGGACGAGATGGTGTCACTCATGACTCAGGGCGGCTATGACCTGGTCACCGCGTCCGGCGATGCGTCACTACGTCTGATCCGCGGCGAAACGGTGCAGCCGATCGATATCACCCGGATCGCCTCCTACGACACGATCGATCCTCGTCTCAAACAGGCTCCCTGGCATTACGTCGACGGCAAGCATTATGGCGTGCCCTATCAATGGGGCCCGAACGTTCTCATGTACAACACGACAGTCTTCAAGACTGCGCCGACTTCGTGGAGCGTTCTGTTCGATGCGCAGAAGTTTCCCGATGGCAAGCAGAACAAGGGTCGCATCCAGGCCTACGACGGTCCGATCTACATTGCGGACGCAGCGCTCTATCTGATGAACAAGAACCCGGAACTGGGCATCAAAGACCCGTTCGAGCTCAACGAAACGCAGTACAAGGCAGTACTCGATCTGCTGCGCAAACAGCATCCATTGATCCAGCGCTACTGGCACGACGCGAATGTGCAAGTCCAGGACTTCACCAACGAAGGCGTGGTCGCCTCGAGCTCGTGGCCCTTCCAGGTCAACACGCTCGTCGCCAACAAACAACCCGTCGCGAGCACGGTTCCCGCCGAAGGCGCGACCGGATGGGCCGACACGACGATGATGCACGCGGACGCGAAACATCCGAACTGCGCGTACAAATGGCTCGAGTGGTCCATCAATCCCAAAGTACAGGGCGATGTCGCTGCCTGGTTCGGCTCGGTGCCCGTCGTTCCCGCCGCATGCAACGGCAACGACCTGCTCGGCACCGAAGGCTGCAAGACCAACGGCATCGACAACTTCGAAAAGATCCACTTCTGGCGCACGCCCGAAGCCAAGTGCGCAAGCCAAGCCGACGCCTGCATCCCCTACAGCCGCTGGGCCACCGACTACGTGGCAATCATGGGCGGACGGTAGGAACGGAATCCCCACGGGGAGCACGGGGTCCACCGGGTGAAGAGCGGCACGCAGCCTAAACGCTCTTCGTGGTGTGAGTCCCCGTGCGCCCTGTGTACCCCGTGGAGATCTTCGTCCCGTCTTCGTAGCACATGACTCACGCCATCGAGTTTCGCTATTGCTCGCGCGTCTATGGAGAGGTGCGGGCGGTCGATCATGTGTCGATGCAGATAGCCGCGGGTGAGTTCTTTGCAATGCTGGGACCGTCGGGGTCGGGCAAGACGACGTGCCTGCGACTGATTGCGGGCTTCGAGTCACCCGACACCGGACAGATTCTGCTGGATGGTGAGGACGTCACAGATCGGCCGCCTTACGAGCGCGATGTGAACACGGTGTTTCAGGATTACGCGCTCTTTCCGCACATGAGCGTGCTCGAAAACGTTTGCTATGGATTGCGCGTGCGCAAGGTCGCCAAGGACGAGCAGCACCGACGCGCGAGCGAGATGCTCGAACTGGTGAAGCTGGGCGCAATGGCGAATCGCCGACCCTCGCAGCTGTCGGGCGGACAAAGGCAGCGCGTCTCCCTCGCACGCGCACTGATCAATCGTCCCCGCGTGCTCCTGCTCGATGAGCCGCTGGGCGCCCTCGATCTGAAGCTGCGCGAGGAGATGCAGATCGAACTCAAGAATCTGCAGCGCACGCTCGGCATTACGTTCGTGTTCGTGACGCACGATCAGGGAGAGGCTTTGTCGATGGCGGATCGCATCGCCGTGTTCAATCAGGGGCGTATCGAGCAGCTTGCTACGCCCCGCGAGCTATACACGCGACCCGCCACGGCGTTCGTCGCACGCTTCGTCGGCAGCTCCAATGTGATCGAAGGCACGCTGGCTCGCACGCTGAGCGGTCGGGAAGAAGCCTTCGCCATCCGCGCCGAGAAAATTCGCGTCCTCGCAAGCGCACCTCCCCGCCTGGATGGCGAGCCGCACTGCGAAGGCACGCTCATCGACATTCAATACCACGGCGCCGTGAGTCGCTGTCAGGTGCGGCTGGCATCGGGCCAGATGATCGCCGCGATCCTCCCCGAACATGGAAGCGAGCAGACTCCCGCAATCGGCTCGCATGTGACCCTGACCTGGCGGGCCAGCGATGCCGTGCCACTGCGCGGACTCGAGGCGCAGGCATGAGCACCATCACGCTGAGTTCATCGGGACCGATGCGCTCGACCGCAACGTTCCTGTATCGACGCCCGGGCTTATACACTCTCCTGCTCTTGATTCCGCCGCTTCTGTGGTTCGGCACCGTCTATCTCGGATCGCTGTTCACGCTGCTCGCCAACAGTTTCTATTCGATCGACGAGTTCACGGCGCGCATCGTCCACGTGCCCACGCTTGCGACCTTCAAACAGGTTCTCACGCAGCCCGCTCACATCGACATCATCCTGCGGACCCTGGTCATGGCACTCGCCGTGACAATTGCCTGCGCCGTCATTGCGTTTCCGATCGCCAACTACATGGCTCGTTACGCGTCGCCGCGCATGAAGGCGTTCTTCTATGTCGCCGTGATGCTGCCGATGTGGACGAGCTACCTCGTAAAGGTCTACGCCTGGAGATTGATTCTCGCCAAGCAGGGAATCCTGAGCTGGCTGTTCGGTACGCTCGGTCTGTCATCCGTGATCGACACTGCATTGCAGACGCCGGCGATCGGTGGGCCTTCGCTGTCTTCGTCTTATCTCGGCATGTTCATCGTCTTCGTCTACATGTGGCTGCCGTACATGATCCTGCCGCTGGCGGCCGCGCTCGAACGCGTGCCCGAATCGCTGCTGCAAGCGTCCGCGGATCTCGGTGCGCGTCCTAGCCAGACGTTTCGTACCGTGACGCTGCCTCTCGCATTGCCGGGTCTCGCCGCAGGCTCGGTGTTCACGTTCTCGCTGACACTCGGCGACTACATCATTCCGAGCGTCGTCGGTGCGCCGGGTTATTTCATCGGCATGATGGTGTATCAGCAGCAGGGAACGGCGGGCAATCTGCCGCTCGCGGCCGCGTTCTCGGTGGTACCGATCGTGCTGGTGATGATCTATCTGTCCATCGCCAAACGCGCAGGAGCCTTCGATGCGCTCTAAGCGATCCGCCAATCGCGCTTCGTGGGCGACGCGAATCGGTGCCTTCGCCGGCCTCGCCTTCATGCATGTCCCCGTGCTCGTCATCATCCTGTACGCGTTCACCACCGACGATCGAACCTATGCATTTCCGTTGCCTGGGGTCACGCTGCGCTGGTTCGAAGCCGCATTCGCACGCAGCGACATCTGGGCCTCCATGCGCCTGTCGTTGAGCGTCGCCGCCGTCGCGACCTTCTTTGCGATCCTCCTCGGTTCGCTCACCGCGCTCGCTTTGTCGCGCTCACGCTTCTGGGGCAAGGAGACGATTACCTTCCTGCTGGTCCTGCCGATTGCACTGCCAGGCATCGTGACGGGCATTGCGTTACTCGCAGCAATCAAAGCCGCACGTATCGACCCGGGCTTCTGGACTATCGTCGCCGGCCACACGACCTTCTGCGTCGTCATCGTCTACAACAACGTCGTCGCACGCCTTCGCCGTATGCCTGACAACTGGCTGGAAGCCTCGATGGATCTGGGCGCTGACGGCGCACAGACGTTTCGCTACATCGTGCTGCCTCACATGGCCACTGCCCTGCTCGCCGGCGGCATGCTCGCGTTCGCACTCTCCTTCGACGAAATCATCGTGACCCTCTTCACCGCCGGTCACGACCGCACCTTGCCGATCTGGTTCTTCAACGAACTGTTCCGCCCACGCGACCGGCCAATCACCAATGTCGTCGCCGTCATCGTGATCGCCGTGACGCTGATCCCCATCCTGCTCGCTTACCGGCTGACGCGCTCTGCCGAGGAGCGTGCATGAAGGAGATGGATCTCCACTGGGATCACGGGGAACACGGGGCGAGATCGAACATGGCTAACAGCTTTACTCGCGACCCACGGTCCATGCTGCATGTCACCGCTATCGATTGGCGAGGGCACGGACCTGCATACTTCGGACTGAGCTCTGACCTTCAGCCCCTGCGTTCCCCGTGTACCCCGTGGAGATGTCTTCATTCTTTCCGCTCGAGGTTCAAATGGACACCAAGCTGCTCATCAACGGCAAGTTGGTTGCCGGTAAAGGCTCGAAAGAAGATGTGATCGATCCGGCGACCGGGAAAGCGATCGTTGCCATCGCCGAGTCGTCCGAGGAACAGATCGAGGCGGCGGTCGAAGCTGCTGCGAAAGCCTTCGATGGCTGGTCTGCCACCGTGCCGAAAGATCGGGCGGCGCTGTTATTGAAGGTGGCCGATCACATCGAGGCGGAGGGCGAGGCGTATGCGCGGCTCGAATCGCTGAATTGTGGCAAGCCCTATTCAGCCGTGCTGAACGACGAGATTCCCGCGATTGCCGATGTGTTCAGATTCTTCGCTGGCGCAGCGCGTACGCAGCACGGTGCAATCGCGGGCGAGTATTTGCCAGGCTTTACGAGCATGGTCCGTCGCGATCCGATCGGTGTGGTCGCGTCGATCGCGCCCTGGAACTATCCGCTGATGATGGCCGCGTGGAAGCTCTCGCCTGCGCTTGCAGCCGGCAACACGGTCGTCATCAAGCCGTCCGAGCAGACCCCGCTCACGGCGCTGAAGCTTGCGACGAAGTTCGCGGAGATCTTTCCTCCAGGCGTCGTGAATGTCATCTACGGACGCGGCGCTTCGGTGGGCGCATCGCTCATCGCGCAGCCGAAGGTCGGCATGATTTCTCTCACCGGCGATGTGAGCACGGGCGAGAAAGTGCTTCAGGCCGCGTCCAAAGGTACCAAGCGCACTCACCTCGAGCTCGGCGGTAAGGCGCCCGTGATCGTGTTCGACGACGCCGACCTCGAAGCGGTCGTGAGCGGCGTGCGTACCTTCGGCTTCTATAACGCAGGTCAGGATTGCACCGCCGCCTGTCGCATCTACGCCGGGCCGAAGATCCACGACAAGCTCGTGGCCGATCTCACCAGCGCAGTGTCCTCGATCAAGGTCGGCAAACAGAAGGACGAAGGGGTCGAGATGGGCCCGCTCATCAGCGCGAAGCAGCGCACGCGTGTCGCTGGATTCGTCGAAAGGGCCGCGGAGAAAAAGCATATCGAAGTCACGACAGGCGGTCAGGCGCGCAGCGGCGGGGGCTTTTTCTATGAGCCGACGATCATCGCCGGTGCGAAACAGACCGATGAGATCGTGAAGCGCGAGGTCTTCGGACCCGTCGTGTCCATCACTCGATTCAAGGACGCCGATCAGGCCATCGAATGGGCCAACGACTCGGACTATGGCCTCGCCTCCTCCGTCTGGACTTCGGATGTGAGCAAGGCCATGAAGGTCGCCTCGCGGCTGCAGTACGGCTGCACCTGGATCAACACTCACTTCATGCTCGTGAGCGAGATGCCGCACGGAGGACTGAAGCGCTCGGGCTACGGCAAGGACCTGTCCATATACGCCCTTGAGGACTACAGCGTGGTGCGGCATGTCATGGTGAAATTGTAGTTGGCACGAGATTCAGAGATTTCACACAGAGAACACAGAGAACACAGAGAACACAGAGTCTCGGAAAGCAGCAGCCGAGCAGAACAATTGTGGATCACAGGTTAGCTATGTCCTCTATCGAGGACTGGTCGTTATTGGGAGGATGGTATGGCGAGCAAGCGTCCAGCGGCACGGAAGAAGGCAGCGCGATCGCGCACGAGCGTCAAGGCACAGGCGTCTGACGCGACAGTCGCAATCGCTACGAATGAAGGAACCGGCACGGCGGGACGCGCGCGCACGATCGTCTACGTGCACGGCATCGGCAACAAGCCGCCCGCCGATATTCTCAAGTGTCAGTGGGACGAAGCTTTGTTCGGCTTCAACCTCGGTGAGCGCAGCCGGCTCGCGTACTGGGTGAATCGCATCACCTATCCGGAACCGACCAAAGCGACCTGCAAGATGGCGGATTCAACGCACGACGTGCCGCACGGCGAGGCGGGTGTCATGGCGATTCGCGCGCTTGCGGATCCTTCGCTGGGAGTCGAGCCGTTGCTGCCGCCCGATGCCTCGAAGCGTGAACGCGACGTGCTCGAGCGGATCGCACGGCAGGCAATCGCCAACCAAAAGCCGACGGGCGCGATCGACGCCGCAGATTTCCAGGCGCGCCTGCTGCCGCTGCCAGCTCCATTGCGCGAGTTCATCACTCGCCGCATCACCAAGGCGTTCCTCAAGGACGTTCACGAGTATCTGTTCATCAAAGAGCGACGCGACCTGATGCGCGAGAGTGTGCTCGAACGGCTGCGCACCGGCGGCGGTCCATTCATCGTGATTGCGCACAGTCAGGGTTCGATGGTGGCCTATGATGCGTTGAGCAGTATCGGCGCGGGCGACGGTATCGAGATCGACCTGTTCGTCACCATCGGCTCGCCGCTGGGTCTGCAGGAAGTGCAGGACCAGCTCAAGACGGTCACGAATCAGAAGAAGGGACTCGCCGTCCCTGTCATCGTGAAGCGCTGGGTCAACATCGCTGATCCGCTCGATCCGGTGTGCGCCGACAAGCGGCTCGGCGGTGACTACGCGCCTACCAACGGCGTCGGGGTCGAGGATTTCGTGCGCTGGAACGCCGATTCGCCTCGCGATCCTCATTCGGGCAGCGGCTACCTGCGGCTCGCGGAAGTACGCAGTCTCGTACGCTCGACCATCGATCGCGATCTGTTCCAGCGCATTGCGCCGTTCACGATTGCCCGCGATCTCGTGGCACAGATGGAAGGCACACCGCAGGAGGAGCGCCACGCCGTACTCATCGAACTGCGCGACCAGTTCGAGCCGGGCCAGTCGCGCTCGGCCAATGATGTCCGCACCGAAGTCGTCTCCTGGATCACTCGTTCACTGCATCAAAGCAAACCGCGTCTGACACCCGAGGATGTGGATCTCGAAGCATTGTCCGGCTACGTCTCCGCGCGCCTCACGCGCTCGGAAGTCGAGCGCATGTCGAACGAGCTGCATCTGGATTCCGTCTATCGCGTCTTCAAGAACGCGCGCAAGCGGGCACTGCTGGATCAATCGATCAATGTGCTTCAGTGCGCGACGGCACATCGCGGATACGACGCGCGCGGTCAGAGCATCACCTGGGCGGTCCTCGATACCGGCATCGATCCTCTGCATCCGCATTTCCGCTATGGAACGAAGCAATCGAACATCGCTCACGTCTACGACTGCCTGAGTCCGGGCGCGGTGGTCGAATGGCACCCCAAGACACAGCCCAAGCGTGGCGTCGATCGCAACGGACATGGCACGCATGTCGCGGGCATCATTGCGGGCTCGAACACCGAGCTATGCATCTCGGGGATCGCACCGGCCGTCCAGCTCTATACCTACAAGGTGCTGGACGATGAAGGCAACGGCAGCGACGCCAAGATCATCAAGGCGCTCGATCACATCTACGATCTGAATCGCAATGCCTCATCGCTCGTCGTGCATGGCGTGAATCTGAGTCTCGGTGGTTCGTTCGATCCTGAAACCTTCGGCTGCGGTGACACTCCCATCTGCAAGCAGCTGCGCAAGCTCTGGCGCCAAGGCGTCGTGGTCGTACTCGCTGCGGGTAATGAGGGTTACCTCGAACTGCAGCAAGGCGATGAAACCCTCGGCATCAATAGCGACCTGTCCATCGGCGACCCGGCAAATCTCGATGAAGCAATCGCGGTGGGTTCGATCCACAAGTCCAAGCCGCACATGTACGGCGTCTCGTATTTCAGCTCCCGCGGCCCCACCGCAGACGGCCGCTGCAAACCCGATGTCGTCGCCCCTGGCGAGCGCATCGTGTCGTGCCGCGCCGGTGCAAATCCGAAAGTCGCCACGCGCGACAACTTGTACGTCGCAATGAGCGGCACCAGCATGGCCGCCCCTCACGTCTCCGGCGTCATCGCCTGCTTTCTATCTGCACGCAAGGAGTTCATCGGCTACCCGGATCGCGTGAAGGAAATCCTGCTGAACACCTGCACGGACCTGAAACGCGATCGTATGCATCAAGGCGCCGGCATGCCGAATCTGGTGAAGATGCTGTTGGGGAGTTGAGTGCGCGAGTTGCTGGGCTGCTGGGCTGCTGGGCTGCTGGGCTGCTGGGTTTGCTGGGCTGTTGGGCTGCTGAATTCGGAGGATTCCTCGTCTGGCCAGCAGCCCAGTACCCAGCTTCCCGATAACCCTCTCACAGATGACCGTCTCACACTTCCACTTCCCTCCACTCCTTCAGCAACGGGAAATACAGTGCGGCCTTGATGCGTTCGCCCGGCTTGTAGCGACGCATGAGGGTGGCGTAGCGCGTGAGTTGCGGCAGGTAGCGCTCGACTTCCTGATCGAGGAACTCTTCAAGGCCACTGCCTTCGTGCGTGCTGGTCTTGAAGTCGACGATCCAGCGGGTGCCGTCGCGATCGAGGAAGGTGCGATCGATGACGCCTTCGATGATGCGCTCGCCGATCACGCCGCTCAGCGCGAGCTCCGATGTGGCCTCGTGAATGTCGGACGTCAACCCGAGCAGCCAGCGTCCGCGTTCGTCGGCAAGAGTACGTTCGAGCGCCGTGATGACTCGCTCGCAAGCGGATTCGGTGCGATCCGGAGGCACGCCGAGTTCGGCGAGCTCGAGCAACAGGCGCTCGCGATCGACACGCAGCGTTTTCTCGCCGGAGCGTGACCAGCGATCGAGCTCGCGATGCACGAGCGTGCCGACATGGCGGCTGGTTTCAGACACCCAATCGAAGATCGGCTGCTCCTGCACGATATCGATCGGTGCGGCGACTGGACCGATCGAAGCGAGTTGTGGCGGTGCCCAGTCGAGCGGCAGTCGGCGGATCTTTTGCGGAAGCACCTGCTGCGAGAAAGACGACGTGGACGATTGCACAGCGATCTGATCGAACTCCGCTGCCACCGCGCTCCACAGCATTCGCAGCATCGACCCCTGGTTGGGCTCGCGCACGCTCTCGCCTTCCCGCCTGGAAGCGACGGCCGTTCCCAGCAGATGCAGATCGCGTTTGGCTCGCGTGGCCGCGACGTACAACAGACGCGCCCGCTCACGCAGGATTCGCTCGCGTTCGAGCAGTTCGATCCAGCGATAGATCGGATCCGGATCGCTGCCTTCGGCCTTCACGGGCGCAAGCACGACGCCGCCATCGGGACCTGCAATCCGCGTCCACCGCAGCAGCTCTCGATCCTCGGAGCGCATGCGCTTGTGCAACGCCGGCAGAATGACCGTTTCGAACTCGAGTCCTTTCGCTGCGTGAATCGTCATGATCTCGACCTGCGCATCGCCCTGAACCTGGCCGCTCGCAAACAGTCGCTGCAACTGATCTTCAAGTCTTGCGACGTCTTCGAGATCGCCTGCCAGCTCGATATCGTCGAGCCGGTCGAAGTAGGCGTTCGCATCGTCGAGATCCTCGACGCGTGTGAGCGTCGCAGGGCCACCGAGCCCATTCCAGGTGCGCTCAACCCACAGTCGCAATGGCCATCGACCGCGTTCGTTCAATGCGTCGCGCATGACGGTCATGAGTCTCGTCAGACGCGCACGACCGTCGGACGACAGCACGCCCGGCGCGAACAGATCGTCGGGCACCGTGCGCAGCGCCGCCTCGATCGCATCGACCAGCACGGGTGTGTCGTGCTCGGAGATTGCATGCAGATCCGCGAGCGTCATGCCGCACCAGGGCGCTCGCAGAATCGCGAACCATGCCGTGCGATCGCCCAGATGCACCAGCGCACGCGTGAGCGCAATCAGGTCCTGCACGACAGGTCGATCGCGAAGCTGCTCGATCTCGACCGCACGGAAAGCAATGCCTGTCTTCGTGAGCTCAGCGGCAATGGCTTCGACGTGCGTGCGCGCCGTCACCAGGATGGCGATGCGCCCGTCAGGATCCCGCTGCAACGTTTCGCGAACGATGGCTGCGACGCGAAGGGCTTCGCCAGCGGCGTCGCCATCGACGTCGGGATGCACCGTGACGCCGCCGCCTTCAGAGCTCAGCGCGGCCGTGCTCGCGCTGTAGCGCACTGCGCCCTGCTCCGCATCGTTCACGGGCGCGAGTACGTTCGGAAAGACGCGATTCACCCATCCGACAATACCCGGCGTTGACCGGAAGTTCGCTTCCAGACGCAGCGGTTCGAGCGGCAGATGCTGCAACCCTCGTTCCTGCAGCTCGATGAACAGACCGACGTCGGCCTGACGGAAGCGATAGATCGATTGCATCGGATCGCCGACGCAGAAGAGTGTGCGACCGTCACCGGGCATCCAGCCGGCGGTCAGTAGCTCCAGGAGATCGCGCTGAGTGAACGATGTGTCCTGGAACTCATCGACCAGGATGTGCTCGAGCCGTGCATCGAAGGCGAGTGCAAGGTCCGTCGGCTCTTCCGGTGTGCCCAAGGCACGCAACGCGCGCAACGACACCTCCGCGTAATCGGCCTTACCGTGCGCCTGAAACACGAGCTGCAACTCGGCGACCGCCTGCGGCAGCAGCTCCAGCAATGCCTCGAGAATGAACCACTGCTGCTCCGTGTAGATCGGGTCGGGCAACGTGCGCAGCTCGAGCAGGCGCTCGCAGAGTTGTGTGTGCGAAGCGAGCCAGCGAAGCATCTCCAGCATCCGCTCCTTCATGTCCTTCGCTTCGGTCGGAAATCCGTGCCGCTTGTCGACCTTCTCGTAGAGATCGCCATCCTGCTTGAACAGCATGGCAGCCACGGCCCGCCACACCTCGAGGCTCCCGCTCATCTCATCGGGCGGCGAAGTGCGGTGACTGCAGCTTTCGAGCAGCGCGCGGCGCGCAGCAGCGAGACTCGGATTCCCCAGCAGCTGCGATCCGGAATGCTGCAGCAGAGCGAACAACTCGGTGCGCCGGTCTGCACCCAGTTCTTCACACAGCATGCGCAGATGGCGTTCGACGACTTTTCGCAAGGTCGTCTCCAGCTCAGAGCGCAGGCCGCTGCCCGAACCCGCGCTCATGACGGGACGCAGCCATTGATCACGCTTCGCCAGCAGATCGCTCAGCATCGTGAGCAATCGATCCACCCGATTACCCAGATGCACGATCAGCTTCTCGAGCTGCATCGATGTGGTCGAGCCGTCGCCCAGTCGTTCGATCAATCGTTGGCCGGCCGCTTCGTACAGTGGACGTGCGTCGTCGGTCGGCTCGAGCGCAGCGCCCGTCCCCGCAATCAATGGCAGCCGCCGCGCGAGCGATGCATTGAGTGCATCGATCGTCTGTATGCGCAGGCGTGCGGGATGCTCGGTCAAACGCCACTCGTGGCGCGTATCGGCCTCAAGTACGGCGCGTGCCAGCTCCCAGGTCGACCGCTTGTGCGCCGATTCCGGCGCCGGGCCGCCAGCCGCTTCGAGCGCCTGAAGAATTCGAGCGCGCATTTCCGCGGCGGCTTTGCGGGTAAAGGTGATCGCGAGGATCTGCTCCGGCGCACGCACCGTCGCGAGTAGCCGCAGATAGCGCTGCGTCAGCAGCTCGGTCTTGCCGGAACCCGCGGGCGCCTGAACGATGAAAGAGCGACGCGGATCGAGCGCCGCGCTGCGTGCGGCTGCGTCACTGGTCATCCGCGACTCCTTCGACTTCCCGCTCGAGATCGCGCTCGTGAATTCGGCAGAAGGTGCTCAGATGGCACGTCGCACACTCCTGCGGCAACGGATCGACCTGCGCCTCGCCCGCGACGTACTGCTGTGCCAACCGCGTGAGCGAAAAACGCCACTGATGCATCAATGCTTCCCAATCGGCGGGATCGCCCAGATCGATGCGCATGCCCTTCGGATACTCGACGACACCGTCGCCGATCGGCGTGCCGTCGCTCCAACCGCGATACTCGACCGCGCCCGGTGCCAGCACGACATACGCAAGGCCGCGCAGCTGCTCCGCGTGCGCCAGTCCGTACAGCGGCAACTGTGGCCGCCGCGGTCTGCCGGGCAACAGATCGAACCAGTCACGTGGTTGATGCGAATCGCCGAGCTTGTAATCGATCAGCAACTGGCCGCCTGCCTCGAGCAGATCGATGCGGTCGGGCCGCAACGTCACCGACAGTCCGCCGATCTCATACTGTTCGGTGGCTTCCGCCAGTTGCACGCTGAACGGCGGACGTGCGCGCTCGACGGCGAGCAGGCGCATGATCTGACGCACGGCGCTTTCGATCTCCAACGCAGCAAGCCGCGCACGATGCGGCGAATCGGGCTGCAACTCCCTCAATGCGTGCCGCTCCGCGGAGGCGCGCACACTCGCTTCCAGCGCGACCTCTTCCGTCTGCAGCAATCCGTCCTGGGTCCTGAGGGCGCGCCAGATGTCTTCCAGAACACGATGCAGGATCGCGCCACGATCGACGGGCTCCACGGCCAGACTCACCCGCGGCAACTGTCGCGCGACAAGTCGTACCTCGGCCTGCGCACGAAACGGACAACGCGATTGCAATTCGATCGTACGTGCACCGCCGCGGGCGCCGCGCGATGGCAATGTCGGCGCACGATCGTCGCGGAGACTCTCGAGTACGGGACGCTGGAGAAAGATCGCATCGCTAAGCGCCATACGCAGCGGTTCGGCGCTTGCGATCTCGTCCAGCGCAAGACTCTTCAGAAGCGGACTGCGTGCGAGCTCCACATCGCCGCTGCGCTCGGGCCAGCTCAGCACCAGCGTGTCGGCGCTATGCCGCCATCGCCTGAGCTGCGTCCTCGCGTGATCGAGCATCGAAGCGGCCGAGGCTTCGAGCACGCCGACTCGGCGCTGCAACTCCAGCGGAATCAGTGGATCGGGTTGTGGCGCGGCGGGCCAGCGCTCCGCTTCGAGCCCCATCACCCAGAGTGCATCGAACTGCATGCCTGCACTGGTCGCGGCATCGATCACCGTGATCGGCCCTTCGCCAGTTTCGGGCTCGAACTGCGTCTCTGCGAGCAGATCGCGCAACTGATGCAGCGCGCGGCGCAGCGACATGCGACCTGAGACCACATCCAGCGTGCCGAGCTGAGCGAGCGTGTCCTGAAATTTCGCGACCGTCTGATGCTCGACGCTGGTGAGCGTGCGCTCGCCTGGCCAGCCGATGTCCCGCAGCAGGGTGTGAAATCGCTGGGCCCATTCGCTCGCCAGCGCGCTGCCTGGCAGTCTGCGGATCTCGCTGCACAGCGAGCGGGCATGGAGTGCGAGCTGCTCACAGTTGCGAACGCTCGCCCATTGCTCGAGCTTGAACCAGTCCCAGCGCTCGCGTTGTTCTTCGCGCAGCTTCACGTCCGCCTGCGCTCTCAAGGTCTGCTCCGTTTGACCGCCGCGCAGAAAAGGCGATCGCAGCAGTCGACCTGCGAGCGTGCTCGGCGCTTGTCCCACGGCCATCTCGAGAATCATCAACGCCGCATCGACGAGCGGATAGGAGTCGAGCGGCGCAGGAGCTGCAATCACGAGCGGCAGTGAGATGCGCTCACCCTGCGTTCTGCGAGCCCCCGGCGCGAATGCATCCTCGAACACGCGACGCACCTGATCGCGGCGTTGCTGCAGATCCGCAATGATGACGCCGATCGCCTGCTTGCCCTGCGCGACCTGATCGCGTGCCCATTGCGCAGCCAAAGCGAGCTCCGCATCGACATCCGGAGCCGCAACGACGCTCGTGGTTGCTTCGCGCGGATCCATCGCAATTTCCCGCAGCAGACCCGCCTGTGCCCAGCGCTGCGCAAGCCGGCTGAGCTCGGGCGTCAGCACGTCGAAGCCCGCGAAAGCGATCGGTTCGCGCGGAGTGAACCCTGTAGTCCAGGCCCAGTGCCCGAGCAGCGCCTCGTCGATGGCGTTGAGCGCTTCGCAGCGTTGCGCGAACTGCGTGCACCAGTCTAACAGCGCCTGCGCCTCCGGCGTCTCGTACGCGCGCAGATCTTCCAGTGGAATCAGGTATTCGTGCAGGCGTCGCCAGCTGCGCGCGGCCAGACGAGCGGCCGCGGAGGGATTCAGCAGATTTTGAGCCTCGGGACTCGAACCGACGATGCCTTCCCACAGTACGCGCGCCTGCGACGGCGTAAGGACACGCCGCTGCGAGGTTGCGTGCGCCGTCGGACGATGATCGAGATGCTGCTGTCGCAACCACGCGGTCCAGGGCAAGGCGCGAGGGGTTGGCCACACCGTGAGTCCTCGCGCCTGAGCGTCACGCGCGAACGCCAGGCGCAACGAATGCGCGAGGCGACGGCTGGCGGTGAGGACGGTGACGCCGTGTTCTAGGAGCGAATGGAGCTGCAAAGTGATGACAGTGATGGCGGTGATGGCAGTGATGAAGGTATCACCGCCGCTTCTGCCCTACATCACCGACATTATTTGACGAGCTTCAGAGAGCTCGAGCGCGAGGCAGGCTCGGCACCCGCCGCATAGCTGTCGAGCAGCTCTTCCATGCGCCCGAACACATCGGCGAGCACTTCCGGCCGCGGCAGATTGGTAATGCGGAAATGGGTCTTGTACGCCGCATTGAAGCTCGTACCCGGCGCGAGCAACACATGCTTGTGCTCGAGCAGGTCCATGGCGAACTGCTGGTCGACGAAGTCGGGCAGCACTCCTTCCTTGACGCCAATGAATGCGTAGATCGCGCCGCGTGGCGCTTGCACTTCGAGGTACTTGCTCTTGGCGACCCCTTCCAGAATCGCCCGCCGCGATTCGTAGAGACGCCCGCCAGGACGCGTCAGCTCGAGGATGCTCTGATAGCCGCCCAACGCGGTCTGCACGGCCCACTGTCCCGGCACGTTGCTGCACAGTCGCAGCGACGAGAGCTTGTCGAGTGCGTTCAGATATTCGCGTGCGGGCTCGATCTCGCCGGAGAACACTGCCCAGCCCACGCGATAGCCGCAGGCACGGTAGACCTTCGACAAGCCCGACAGCGTGGCGCACAGCGTGCCGTGCACGAGCGTCGCCATCGGCACGAACTCCGCGCCGTCGTACAGGATCTGGTCATAGATCTCGTCGTTGAACACGACCAGATGATGCTTCTCGGCGATGCGTGCGATGGCTTCCAGCGTTGCGCGCGAGTACACGGCGCCGGTGGGATTGTTCGGATTGATCACGACGATGGCGCGCGTCCGGCTCGTGATCAACGCCTCGATCTCTTCCGGGCGCGGCTCAAAACCGTTCTCTGGCCGACACGGGTAGTGCACGGCACGACCGCGATTCAAGGTCACGGCCGCCGTCCAGAGCGGATAGTCGGGTGTTGGCACGAGCACTTCATCGTCCGTGGAGAGCAGCGCGCGCAGCACCAGGTCGATGAGCTCGCTCACGCCGTTGCCCATGTAGACCTCTTCGGCCGTCACCCCGCGCACGCCCCGGCTCTGCTGCTGCATCACCACGGCTTCGCGCGCCGGGAAAATTCCCTTCTGATGACAGTAAGCCTCGCTCGCACGCATGTTTTCGATCATCGCGAGCCGCATCGTCTCCGGCGTCCGGAAACCAAACACACCGGGATTGCCGATGTTCAGCGGAATGATGTCGTGCCCCATCCGCTCCATTTCATTGGCCCGCCGCGCCAGATCGCCGCGAATTTCATACCGGACGTTGGTGAGGCTGGAGCTGGGACGAATGGTGCGCATGAGAGATAAGGTCGTGAGTCAGCTAGCTACTAGCAGCTAGCCAGAAGATAACAGAATCCGCTCCGCCGCCGCCCCGTACAGCTGTCGTCTGTGCTACGAATCACAGTCTCCCTACACGCATCTGGCTAGCAGACTAGTGCCTAGCAGCTAGTAGCTGGTTTCAATGCTCCATCAGCAGCGATCCAAACCCATCGATCCTGTCTTCGATGCCGGCGCCGCGCAGGGCCTGCCAGTAGGTGCAGGTGTTCACCGCGAGGACGGGTTTGCCGAGCCAGCGTTCTGCTTCGGCGGCAACGCGGGCAAACGCCAGGTTGGTCCCGACCTGCAGGATGAGCTCGACGCTGGGGTCATCCACTTCGCGGACCGCGCGTCGCAATCGTTCGGGGGATTCGTGCGCCATCAGCAGCGGGCTGTTGCTCTTGAGTCCCAGGAGATTCACGACCTCGAAACCGCTGTCCGTGAAGGCGCGACGCACCTGCGCATCACCCGACGGCATGTAGGGCGTGATGAGTGCGATCCGACGGATCCCGCCGTACCGCTGGATCGCCGCCTGACAGGCCTGGCTGCCGAGCACGACTTTCACGTGAGCACGCGACTCCAGGTGTGTCTGCAATGCATTCGCATCGAGTGTGCCTTCCCAGAATGTCTCGGCTGTCATGGCCATGATGACCGTCGAGGGCGCGCACGCCATGACCGTGTCGACGGCGGCTTCAACCGAGTTGCGCACGTCGCTCATCATGCGGGCGAACTCTTCCTCCGTCCCGACGGGCGTGTCTGGGATGACGACGCGGGTGAGCTGGTTCGTCACGCCAGGTGGACGCATGGCATCGAACTCCGGCTGCACGACGGTGTTGGTAGCAGGCGTGATCGCGCCGATTTTCAATCGCGAGGCCAGGGCATCGGGCATGGGAAGGGCTCAGGGATCTTGTTCGGGAGGCGCGAGTTTAACGGGCTCGCGCCGCCGCGTCCGCGATCGCATGAGCACATTCCGGAGGTCGGAATTGCTCGGCAGATCAATGGCTAATCCCATGATCTTGCGGTTTGACTCCTTCCCGGGCTTGCAGTAGCGTCCCCGCCCCCTGCCCGGCCGAAGCCGTCCGGGCGACGCAGTCATCGTTCTTGGAGCACTGTGTGAGCAAGATTTTGGTCGGACTCAAGCGCGTCGTGGATTACAACGTGCGCGTACGTGTGAAGCCCGATGGTTCGGGCATCGTCACGGAAGGCGTGAAGATGAGCATCAATCCGTTCGACGAGATTGCGCTCGAAGAAGCCTTGCGCATCCGCGAAAAAGGCGGCGCGACGGAAGTAATCGTTGCGAGCATCGGACCTGCCGACACGCAGCAGCAACTGCGCACCGGGCTCGCCATGGGCGCAGATCGCGCGATCCTCGTGCAGGCCGACGGGCCGCTCGAGCCGCTGGCCGCTGCGAAAGTGTTCCTGAAGCTGATCGAGAAGGAATCGCCTCAGATCGTGCTTCTGGGCAAGCAGGGCATCGATGACGACAACAATCAGACCGGTCAGATGCTCGCCGCACTCTGGAACCGCCCGCAGGCCACTTTCGCATCGAAAGTCGAGCTCAACGGCAATACGGCACGCGTCACGCGGGAGGTCGATGCGGGCCTCGAGACGCTCGAGATCGATCTGCCCGCCGTGATCACGACCGATCTGCGCTTGAACGAACCGCGCTACGTGAAGCTTCCGGAGATCATGAAGGCGAAGAAAAAGCCGCTCGAGACGCTCAATCTCGCAGAGCTCGGCGTCGACACGACACCGCAGTTCCGCACGGTCAAGTACGAGCCGCCTGCGGGACGCACCAAGGGCGTGATGGTGAAAGATGTGAATGAGCTGGTCGCAGCGCTGCGCCAGAAAGGGCTGATCCAATGAGCAGAGTTCTGATCGTTGCCGAACATGCGAACGGCAAGCTCAATCCGGCCACTGCCAAATGCGTCTCGTGCGCAACTGCCGTGGGCGGGGACATCGACATCCTCGTGCTGGCGGCGAACGCCTCTGACGTCGCGAGCCAAGCCGCCGCGCTGCAAGGCGTGAAGAAGGTGCTGACGCTGGAGAATCCGGCAAACGCAGAACCCATTGCGGCCGCACTTGCGCCGCAAGTTGCCAGCGTTGCAGCCGATTACACGCACGTATTCGGCCCCTCCACCACTTTCGGCAAGGATCTGATGCCGCGCGTCGCGGCGCTGCTGGGCGTCGGTCAGTTGAGCGACATCATGGCGGTGGAATCGCCCTATCGTTTCCGTCGGCCGATTTATGCGGGCAACGCGATCGTCACGGTGGAAGCTGCGCCGGACAAGAAAGTCGTGGCGACAGTGCGCGTCGCTTCGTTCCAGCCCGCCGCGACCGGAGGCAACGCATCGATCGAATCGATCTCGAGCAGTGCCGAGCTGCCGGCACATACGCGCTTCGTCGAACGCTCCGCTGCAACAACCGGCCGTCCGGATCTGCAAACCGCCTCGCGCGTCGTCTCCGGCGGGCGAGCCATCGGGAGCGCCGATGGTTTCAAGATCATCTACAGCCTCGCCGACAAGCTGGGTGCCGCTGTCGGCGCCTCGCGCGCCGCCGTGGACGCGGGCTATGCAGCGAACGATCTGCAGGTCGGTCAGACAGGCAAGATCATCGCCCCCGAGCTCTACATCGCCGTCGGCATCTCAGGCGCGATCCAGCATCTCACCGGCATCAAGGACGCCCGAACGATCGTCGCCATCAACAAAGATCCCGAAGCCCCGATCTTCGAAGTCGCCGACATCGGCCTGGTCGGCGATTTGTTCACGATCCTGCCGGAGCTGGAAAAAGCGCTCTGAGCGCAATTGACAATTGATAATGGACAATTGACAACGAAGGCACCGAGGCGGACGAAGTATCTTCGTTGTCGATGCTTTGAATGCCGAGTCAGTAGAAGGACATCGAAGTCGCGCCCTGACTTGTCCATTGTTAGTTAAGGTCGCGATCCGCCCTCTGCCTCTTCGTTGTCCATTGTCAATTGTCCATTGTTAATTGCTGCCTCAGCTCAGCTGAGACAGCACGTACTCCGCGCTCGACACCTTGAACTCACCTTTGGCTTCGATGTTCACGTTGCGGACGATGCCGTTGTCGATGACGAGTGCGAAGCGCTGGCCGCGCGTGCCCATCCCGAAGCCTGAGGCATCGAAGTCGAGGCCGAGGGCCCTGGTGTATTCGGCGTTGCCGTCCGCGAGCATGTCGACTTTGCCTTCGACATTCTGAGCCTTGCCCCAGGCCTTCATCACGAACGCATCGTTCACCGCGATGCACGCGATCTTATCGACGCCTTTGCTTTTCAGTGCCGAAGCCTGTTCGACGAATCCCGGCAGATGTTTGGCATCGCACGTCGGCGTGAACGCGCCCGGAACCGAGAACAACACCACCTTGCCCTGAAAGTAATCATCCGCACTCACCTTCTGCGGTCCGTTCGCCGTGGCAAGCGTGAGCGTTCCGGAAGGCATCTTGTCGCCGACTTTGATGGTCATGGTTGTTTCCTTAGGGTTGTTCGGGAGGAAGAGTCGAGCACTCCACGGGGAACGCGGGGCTCACCGGGGCCGAGGCGCCGAAGGATGAGCTAAATCACCAGGCCCGGCCAGTCGTGTCCATACGAGCAGGCGCGGTTGGTACGCCCAAAAGAAAATCGGATCCCCACTCGCGCAGAGATCCGATCCTCGTTGACCGATTCTCCCCGTGGACCCCGTGTCCCCCGTGGAGATTCTCCTTCTGGTGCTTACAGCAACCGCAACGCGCCGCGAGCACCCAGGATGTGCGAGCGCATCAATGCTGCGGCCCAGTCGGGGTCGCGGGCTTCGAGGGCGCGGACGATCTCGAGATGGTGCGAGGCGCTGCGGATGAGGTCTTCGTCCTGGTAGGTGGCGAAGGTCTTCATCATGAGCTGGGCTTCGATGAGCGAGGACAAGGCATTCGCGAGACGGGAGCTGCCGGAGCATTCCTGGATGCGGCGATGGAACTGGCTATTCAATTCGCCGATGCGCTCCAGATAGCCTTCGCGCTTGCTCAGCGTTTCGTGGTACTGGTCCTCGGCGAGCTGTCGCAGTTCGGCGATACCTTCCGCGGTCATGCGACGTGCGGCGCGGGCGGCGCCATACGATTCCAGCAACGCACGCAACTCGAACACGTCATCGCGATCTTCGCTGGTCCATTCGGTGACGATGGCGCCCTGGTGCGGGATGAATTCCAGGAGCCCTTCGGCATGCAACTTACGGAGTGCTTCTCGGACAGGCGTTCGGCTGACACCGGCGGCAGCGGCAACTTCCTGCTCGGTGATGCGCGAAGAGGCGGGATAGACACCGCGTACGATGCGCTCACGCACCGTTTGATAGGCCTTATCCACTGCTTTAGCCATGGGAATCCTCTGCAAAATCTCGAGAGAGCTCTGACGAGCCCGATGGGTCAGTGTATACGCGCCGAATACCGCGTCGGTAGCGCTGCACACAAGCAAAGCCGTGTGTCACCCATCCGAGGGTAGTGGTGCTTGGATCCCCCGACGCAGAACGGACGAGATATTCTAATCGAGATTAGCGGGATAAGTCTTAGATTGGTTTAGGGAATCCGCCCGCCTTCGACACCATGCTCGGCACCGGCTTCGCCCGGACCTGCTCGAGCCATCTGGCGGTCTCGATCAACTTGTACAAATCAACGCCCGTGTCGAATCCTGCGCGGGAGAGCATGTACACGAGATCCTCGGTTGCGACGTTGCCGGTCGCATTCGGCGCAAAGGGGCACCCTCCGATTCCGCCGACACTCGAATCCAGCGTTCGCACACCGGCAGTGACTGCCGCATAGGCATTGGCCACAGCCGTGTTGCGCGTATTGTGAAAATGGCAACGCAGCGGAATGTCGTCGATGACGTCCTGTACCCGCTTCACGAGGTCAGTCACCTGGCTCGGGACTGCAACGCCAATGGTGTCTGCAATGGCGATCTCGACGGGCTTGGACCTTGCAAGACGGCGCGCGATTTCGACAACTTGCTCCGGCGACACTTCACCTTCGAAGGGGCATCCGAAGGCGACGGAAATCGTGACCTGCGCTCGCATGCCGGCGGCTGCGGCCAGAGGAGCGATTTCTTCCCATGCGGCAATCGTCTGCTCGATGCTCGCGCCCTGATTGCGCTCCGCAAAACTGTCAGTGGCCGCGGTGACCATGCCGATTTCCGTGCAGCCTGCGGCCTGTGCGCGATCGAACCCTTTGCGATTGAGCACCAGGCCCACGTACTGCATGGCCGGATCTTTCGGCAGTCCGGCAAGCACTGCTTCCGCATCCGCCATCTGCGGCACGCGCTTCGGGTTGACGAAACTGGCGACCTCGATGCGCCGCAATCCCGCATCCGCGAGGCGCTGAATCAGCTCGAGCTTCTCCGCCGTGGGTAGAACATCAGGCTCGCTCTGCAAGCCGTCGCGCGGCCCGACTTCGACGATTTCGATGAAAGACATAGTGATGACGGTGATACCGGTGATGCAGTGATGGCAGTCAGGAGAGACGGTACTTCCGTCCGCACCTCACTGTCATCACCAACATCACTGACATCACCAACTCAGGCAAGAAAGTCGAACCGTCGCAGTTCCTGACCCGAGGCCGTAAGTTTGCGGTAGACATGCGCGGCACAGGCAAGATCCTGGAGCGCAAGACCGGTTGAATCGAAGATCGTGATGTCGGTGCTGTTCTGGCGGCCGGGCTTCACGCCTGCGACGACGTGTCCCAGCTCCGCGTAGATGTCGCTGGCATCGAAGACACTTTGCGACAGGGGCACATTGATCTCGCCGCTGTGGGTAGCCTGCTCGAGATCATCCACGATCACACGCGCACTGGCAGTCAGGCTTGAAGCAAGTTCCTGCTTGCCCGCTGCATCGGCACCGATGGCGTTGATGTGCGTGCCGGGTTTGACCCACTCCTGCTCGACGATCGGTGAACGTGCCGGCGTGATCGTCGTCAGAATGTCGGCCGCCCTCACCGCCTCTTCCGCGGATCCTGCGATTCGCACCACCACGCCGAAGCGATCCGTCGCCGTGCGCGCGAATGCTGTCGCACGTTCGGAATCCAGATCGAAGATGACGACGTGTTCGATGCGCGGTCGCACCAGCATGATGGCTTCGAGCTGAGTCAATGCCTGATTGCCCGCGCCGATCATGGACAGTACCTCGGCATCTGCACGCGCCAGCAAGCGCGTCGCGACTGCCGAGGCGGCACCCGTGCGCATGCGGGTGATGGCCGTCGCATCCATGATCGCAAGCGGAAATCCGGTCTGAGGCTCGAACAACGTGAGCGTGCCAACGATCGAAGGCACGTCACGATTGCCGGGATGCATGTTGATGTTCTTGACCGATGCAAATCCGACCGGCTCTGCATAAGCCGGCATCGCACGCACATCGCCGCCGGGCAGATCGAGGTAGACCTTGGGCGGCATTTGCACCTGACGCCGGCCGTGCAGGCGAAAGATGTCATCGACCGCGCTCAATGCTCCGCGCATATCGAGCACGGCGAGCACTTCGCTTTGATTCAGCAGGATCGTGCCGCGATTCATGTATCGGAATCAGTGACTGCACCGAGCGAAGCACTGCTGACGCTGCGCGCGTACTTCGCCAGCACGCCACGCCGCGCGTAGGGCTGCGGAGCACGCCACGCCTCACGGCGTTTTGCCAGCGTCGCATCGTCCACGGCGGCGCGGATCTCGCGCTTCACCGCATCGATCGTGATTTCATCGCCATCTTCGATGAGACCGATGGGCCCACCGACTGCAGCTTCAGGCGCGATATGTCCCACGACGAATCCGCGGCTGCCTCCGGAGAAACGCCCGTCGGTGATCAACGCGACCTTACCCGCCAGGCCGCGACCCGCAATCGCGCTGGTCGGACTCAACATCTCGCGCATGCCCGGCCCACCTTTCGGACCTTCGAATCGAATCACGACCACATCGCCCTCGACGACGACGCCATCGAGAATGGCCTGCAGCGCTTTCTCTTCCCCATCGAATACGCGTGCGCGTCCCGTGAAGGACAGACCTTCCTTGCCTGTGATCTTGGCGACCGAGCCATCGGGCGCGACGTTGCCATACAGAATCACCAGGTGACTCTCGGGCTTGATGGGATTGGTGAACGCGTGAACGATGTCCTGGTTCTTCGGATACGGCTTGACCGATTTCAGATTCTGGGCAAGCGTCTTGCCCGTCACAGTCAGGCAGTCGCCGTGCAAGAGTCCCTCATTCAGCAGCATCTTCATCAGAGGCTGAATGCCGCCGATCTTGATGAGCTCCGACATCGCGTACTTACCGCTCGGGCGCAGATCCGCAAGCACGGGAACGCGCTTGCCGATCTCCGTGAAATCGTCCAGTTCGAGCGGCACGTTGGCCGTGTGGGCGATGGCGAGCAGATGCAGCACGACGTTCGTCGAACCACCCAGCGCGATCGCGACCGTGATGGCGTTCTCGAATGCTTTGCGAGTGAGGATCTGCGACGGACGCACATCTGCTTTCACCAGCTGAATGATGGCTTTTGCTGCGTTCTTGCAATCCTGCAGCTTGTTGCCCGACACCGCTTCCTGCGCGGAGCTGTTGGGCAAGCTCATTCCGAGCGCTTCGATGGCCGAGGCCATCGTGTTCGCGGTGTACATGCCACCGCAACTACCGGGGCCTGGAATCGACGTGCGTTCGATCTCGAGCAGTTCTTTGTCGTCGATATTGCCTGCGGCGCGGGCACCCACGGCTTCGAACACAGAGATGATGTCGCGACGCTTCTTGCCCGGCTTGATGGTGCCGCCGTACACGAAGATGGCCGGACGATCGAGGCGCGCGAGCGCCATCATGCAGCCCGGCATGTTCTTGTCGCAGCCGCCGATCGCGATCACCCCGTCGAATCCCTGTGCGCCCGAAACGGTCTCGATGGAATCGGCAATGACTTCGCGCGACACCAGCGAATAGCGCATCCCGGGCGTGCCGTTCGAGATGCCATCGGACACGGTGATGGTGCCGAACACGGTGCTCTTGCCACCGGACTTATCGACCGCGCCGGCGGCGGCTTTGGCCAGTTTGTCGATGTGCATGTTGCACGGCGTGAGATTGCTCCACGTCGATGCGATGCCGATGGCGGGTTTGGCGAAGTCGGCATCCTTGTAGCCGACAGCCCGCAGCATCGCTCGGCTGGGGGCTTGCGCGTAGCCGTCGACGACGACACTCGAATAGCGACGACTGGAATCCTTGTTGCGTGAAGTGCGGGCGGTGCGTTTGGCCATGATGCGAAAGCGTGTGTCTCGTAATCGGACGAATGGAGTATGAGTGGAAGGGGCTTTCTACACGTCTGCGCGCCCGCACGTCTACACGTCGAGCGTCCTGTGCGTCAGGTACCGGTGTCGATGAGTTTGTGTTCGCGCATCAGCACGATGAGCACACCCACGAGCGTGACAGCGCCACCGACGATCATGCGCAGCGTCAATTGGTCGTGCAGCAGCGTCACACCAAAGAACACCCCGAAGACAGGCGACAGCAAGGTGATCGGCGAGAGACTCGTCACCGGATAGCGACTGACCAGGTAATACCAGCCCGTGTGCGCCACTAGACTCGACAGCAACGTCGTAAACGCAAGCGCGGCCCAACCCTTCCAGTCCGCATTCGTGACCGCCTGCCATTGATCGTTCTCGACGCCGAGGCTGACGAGCAGCAGCAAAGGTCCGCCCACGACCGCGATCCAGGCCTGCATTTCCAGAGGACGCACATCCTTGAGGCGCTTGAGATAGATCAGACCCATCGAGCTCACCAGACAGGAGAACACGACGAGCATCAGCCCTTCCCAATACTGAAACGCCCGCGGATCGAATCCGATGATGGCGATGCCGCCAAACGCGAGCGCAATTCCCAGGCGGCGACGCCAGCGAATCGTCTCGCCCAGCAGCCACACCGACAGCAAGGTCGAGAACGGCACGCCCATCTGACTTGCGATCGCGACCATAGAGGCGTCTTCCACTTTGTGCACGCCTTCGAACAACAAGGCGAAAGCGGCAGGGCCTGTGAAGAATGCGGCCGCCAGAAGATTCTTCATCTGCCCGCGATGCCATCGCAGGAACGGAATCACGAGCAGCGCGACCGACCCGAAACGCAATGCCGTGAAGAACACCGGCGGGAACTGACCTACGCCGATTTTCGAGGCGATCAGATTCAGGCCCCAGATCAGATTGATCAGGATGAGAAACGCGAGATCGCGCCCGCCGATCGACCCGGACTCGGTCTGTGCGGAAACTGTGGCGGCAGGCTGAGCCAAGCGATCAGTGCGAGTAACGAGTCTTGAGGTACGTGTACAGCGCGCGGATGCACTGTGCTTCCGCCCCGACCGGACGGCCGGGCCGATCCTTGCTGTTCCAGGCGTACATGTCGAAGTGCAGCCAGGTTTTCGCCTCGCTCACGAAACGCTTCAGGAACAGCGCCGCAATGATGGCCCCGGAAAATCCCGAAGCCGACACATTGTTCAGATCGGCAATCTTGCTCGACAACTCATCGTCATATCCAGCCCACAATGGCAGAGGCCACATCGGGTCCGACTCGGCGAGTCCGATCTTCACCAGCTCGTTCGCGACGTTTTCGTCGCTTGCGAACAACGCTGGCAGCTCAGGACCCAGCGCCACACGCGCGGCGCCAGTGAGCGTCGCCATATCGATGAGCAGGTCGGGCTTCTCCTCGTCGGCGAGCGCGAGCGCATCGCACAAGATCACGCGGCCTTCGGCATCAGTGTTGCCGATCTCGACCGACAAACCCTTGCGGGTCGCGAGAACATCGCCGGGCCGGAACGCGTTGGCGGAAATCACATTCTCGACGGCGGGAATAATGACCCTCAGTCGTACCGGCAGCTTTGCATCCATGATGAGTTCGCCGAGTGCAAGTGCCGCCGCCGCACCGCCCATGTCCTTCTTCATCAGCAGCATCGAGGCACCGGGCTTGATATCGAGTCCGCCCGAGTCGAAGCACACGCCCTTGCCGACAACCGTGACCTTCGGATGCGAAGCGTCGCCCCACTCCATATCGATCACTCGCGGAGCCACGGCGCTCGCTCGTCCCACCGCGTGCACGGCCGGAAATCGTTCAGTCAACAAGGCCTCGCCTACGATCACGCGCTGCTTCGCATTGAATCGGTGCGCAAGCTTCACCGCTGCATCCGCCAGGGTTTCGGGTGTCAGATCATTCGCGGGCGTGTTCACCAGATCACGCGCGAGCGCGGTGGCCGAACGCAAACGTTCGATCTCTTCTGCGTCGGCCGTGCTCGGGATCTGCAGGGACACCGCTCTTGCCTGCGCGCGACGATAGCGCTCGAACCTGTACTCGCCGTAGGCCCATCCAAATGCAAACTGCGTGGCAGCGCGAGCCGGCAGCGGATCCGCCAGATGATAGGCACCGTCCGGCAGACGATCAGGCAAGCCGGCCGCATTCCAGCAACTGAAGTCCGTTGCACGCCGGCCCATTCCGACGACCACTCGTGCTGGCCTTCCGTCGGCAGTCGGGATGACGACGACCTTGAAGCGCTCGGCTTTGAAGTTATGGGTCGTCAACCAGTTGCGAGCGACCTCATCCTGACCCTTGCTCCAATGCTCGAACTCGTCTTCGTAGACAAGATGAATTGGAACCGAACCAGGCTGTGCTTCGCGAGTGAGCATGATGAAGGCATCGAGACGATCGACCGGTGAGTCAGCTGGAGAATAGCAGGCTTGCTCGACGCAACCGGACGCAACATCGAGGACTACCTCATCGGTAATCTCCACTCACGCTGACGAGGGACCCCGTCGGATTGTGTACAAGGGGTTGACAAGCCGCGCAGGCGTATGGTGCTATCCGCCTGATTTATCAGAGCGTCTTGCTTTCCCGATGCTCATGTTCGCAGGCTCGTTGTAGCCAGAGCATCGATAAGGCGAAAGCCAATGCAGGTGCCATTGCAGATGGTGCGTCGGCGGGACCTGCAACTGAGACGTCGAAGAACATCTTCACGTCTTACAGGAACGGATACGCAAAACGAACCCCGCACCGGGCGATCCCCGAGGCGGGGTTCTTTTATTTTGTTTCGAAACGCTTTCAGGAGCGCAAATGCAGATCTATTCGCAGAAGGACGTCAATAAGAAGGCGCTCAAGGGCGCGCGCATCGCGATTCTTGGCTACGGCAGCCAGGGCCGCGCTCATGCGCTGAATCTGAAGGACAGCGGTTTCGACGTCGTCGTAGGCGTACGCAAGAGCGGCGCCAGCTGGGGGAATGCGAAGAAGGACGGTCTGGCAGTCGCCGAGCCGGCGGATGCCGTGAAGGGTGCGGCTCTCGTTGCGTTCCTCACCCCCGACCTGACTCAGAAGGATCTCTATAAGGAAGTGATCGGCGGCATCGACAAGGGCGCCACGATCCTGTTCGCGCACGGCTTCAATGTGCATTTCGGTCTGATCAAGCCTCGCAAGGATCTCGACGTCGTGCTGATTGCACCGAAAGGCCCGGGTGGTCTGGTGCGTCGTCAGTACGAACAGGGCCGCGGCGTACCGTGCCTGCTTGCGATCTATCAGGATGCAACACGCAAGGCGAAGGACAACGCCCTCGCCTACGCGCACGGCATCGGCGGCACTCGCGGCGGCGTGTTGAAGACCACGTTCGCAGAGGAAACCGAGACGGATCTGTTCGGCGAACAGGTCGTTCTCTGCGGCGGCACGACCGAGCTCGTCGTGAAAGGGTTCGAGACGCTGGTCGAAGCCGGCTATCAGCCCGAAGTCGCTTACTACGAAGTGCTTCATGAACTGAAGCTCATCGTCGACCTGCTGCACGAAGGCGGTCTCGCCAAGATGCACAAGTTCATTTCAGAGACCGCCAAGTACGGCGATCTCACTCGCGGCCCGCGCATCGTGAACAAGGGCACGAAGCGGGAAATGAAGAAGGTTCTCAAGGAAATCCAGGACGGCAAGTTCGCACGTCAGTGGATGAGCGAGAACAAGAAAGGCCGCAAGAAGTACAACAAGCTCATGAACCAGGACCTGAAACACAAGATCGAAAAGGTTGGCGTGAAACTGCGCGACCGCATGCCCTGGCTGCAGGAGAACGCATAAGGTACGAACTCGTGCAAACACCCGATGGCATCTGCCTCGGGTGTTCGCATTCGTGAGGTCTGCAGGAGTTCCGCCATGCCCATCACCGCGGCAAAGCACATCTGGTACAACGGCAAGCTCGTGCCCTGGGAACAGGCCACGGTCCATGTGCTCGCCCACGCGCTGCATTACGGCTCGACCGTATTCGAAGGCGTGCGCTCCTACGGCACCGCAAACGGTCCGATCATCTTCCGCCTCCAGGACCACACGCGGCGCCTGTTCGACTCCGCGAAGATCTACCGCATCGACATCCCCTACTCGCCCGACGAAATCAACGCGGCCTGCAAGGAAGTCATTCTCAGCAACGATCTGAACAAAGGCGCGTACATGCGGCCCTTCGCATTTCGCGGCTATGGCGAGATCGGCGTTGCTCCCAAGGTGTCCCCGCCCATCGATACGGTCATCGCCGCATTCGAATGGGGTGCCTATCTCGGTGCCGAAGGACTGGAGAACGGCATCGACGTCTGCGTGTCCTCCTGGCAGCGACTCGCACCCAACACCATTCCCTCGCTCGGGAAGGCAGCCGGCAACTATCTCTCGAGCCAGCTCATCAGCATGGAAGCCAAGCGCCTCGGCTTCGCCGAGGGCATCGGACTCAGCACGGACGGCACGGTGAGCGAAGGCGCAGGCGAAAACCTGTTCCTGATCCGCGATGGTGTGATCTTTACGCCGGCACTTGCCGATTCGATTCTGCAGGGCATCACCCGTGACACGGTGGTCAAACTCGCTCGGGCGCATGGATTCGAAGTGCGCGAGCAGGCGATTCCGCGCGAGATGCTCTATCTCGCCGATGAAATTTTCCTGACCGGCACCGCCGCCGAGATCACACCGGTTCGTTCGGTGGATCACATCAAGATCGGCGCGGGCAAACGCGGTCCCATCACGGAGGCCCTGCAGTCGGCGTTCTTCGGTCTGTTCAATGGCAGGACACCCGATCGATGGGGCTGGCTGGAACCCTGCGCGCCTGAGAGAACGGCTGCCGTAGGAACCTGAGATCGCAGTGCCGACGCACGTTCCTCCATCTCCTTCTGCGATGGCTGGCTCACAAAACATCAAACACCTGAGACGAGCGCCTTGCCATCATGCAAGTCGCTTGCATGCGGCTTACGTTTCGAGATGAACGCAAAAACACTGTTCGAGAAGGTCTGGGAGCAACACGAAGTCGTTCCCGAAACGGTGGACACCCCGGCAGTCCTCTACATCGATCTGCATCTGATCCATGAGGTGACCTCACCGCAGGCATTCAGTTTGCTGCGCTCGAAGGGCCTCAAGGTCCGGCGCACGGATCGCACGCTCGCCACGATGGATCATTCGACGCCGACCGACCCCGACGAAGTGTTCGGTCGCGTTCCGATCAAAGTCGAGTCTGCAGCTCGACAGGTCAAAGAGCTCGAGAAGAATTGCCGCGAGTTCGGCGTGGAGCTTCTGGGGCTTGGTAGCGACGAGCGCGGCATCGTGCATGTGATCGGTCCCGAACTCGGCGCGACACAGCCGGGCAAGACGATCGTGTGCGGCGACAGTCACACAGCAACGCATGGTGCGTTCGGCGCACTTGCCTTCGGTATTGGCACGACCGAAGTCGGTCACGTGCTCGCGACGCAATGTCTGCTGCAGCGACGACCGAAGACGCTCGCGATCAACGTCAACGGCAAACTCGCCAACGGTGTCACCGCGAAGGATCTGATCCTCGCCATCATCGGCAAGATCGGCGTGTCGGGCGGCACCGGTTACGTCATCGAGTATCGCGGCTCGGCGATCGAAGCGCTTTCGATGGACGAACGTATGACCGTGTGCAACATGTCGATCGAGGCCGGCGCACGCGCCGGAATGATTGCACCCGATCAAACAACTTTCGACTACCTCAAAGGCCGTCGCTTCGCTCCGCAAGGCGAGGAATGGGACAAAGCCGTCGCGCGCTGGAGCGAGTTGAAATCAGATCCAGGCGCGAAGTTCGATCGCGAAGTCGATCTGGATGCGAACGAAATCGAGCCCATGATCACCTACGGCACGCATCCCGGCATGGTCGTGCCGATCACTGGTGCGGTACCCGATCGCAAAGGCGATCCGGTGTTCGACAAATCGCTTGCCTATATGGGCCTGACGGGCGGCGAGAAACTGATCGGCAAGCCGATTCAGGTCGTGTTCGTCGGCAGCTGCACGAATGCGCGCCTGTCCGATCTCGAGCTGGCAGCGCGCGTCATGCAAGGCCGTAAAGTCGCACGAGGTGTTCGAGCACTGATCGTGCCGGGCTCGCAGCAGATCAAGCGCGAAGCCGAGGCCCGAGGTCTCGCGAAGATCTTCACCGACGCCGGCGCGGAGTGGCGCGAGTCGGGCTGCTCCATGTGCATCGGCATGAACGGCGATACTGTCGACAAAGGCCAGTACGCAGTCAGCACCAGCAATCGCAATTTCGAGGGTCGTCAAGGCACGGGGGCGCGCACCTTGCTCGCGAGTCCCGCCACTGCCGCAGCCGCCGCCATCACGGGACACGTCACCGATCCGCGCGACTTCCTTGGCGAACTGAAATCCGTCGTCCATTCATAAACCATGCAACCCATTCGAACTATTGCATCGCGTACGCTCGTTCTGCCGTACACGAACATCGACACCGACCAGATCATTCCGGCCCGCTTTCTGACGACGACGACCAAGGAGGGACTCGGCAAGCTCGCCTTCGCGGACTGGCGGTATGACGCAAGCGGCGCACCGAAGCCCGACTTCATCCTCAATCGTCCCGAAGCAGCCGGCTGTTCGATCCTGGTGGGCGGTCGCAACTTCGGTTGCGGATCGTCGCGCGAGCATGCGCCGTGGGCTTTGCTCGACTATGGTTTCCGCGCGGTCATCAGCACTGAGATCGCCGACATTTTCCGCAACAATTCACTGAAGAACGGCCTGCTGCCCATCGTCGTGGACGAAACGACCCATCAGTGGCTGCTCGACCATCCAGGCGCTGACGTGCAGATCGACCTGGAGTCGAACAGCGTGTCGCTCCCCAATGGCACGCAGGTGAAATTCTCGATCGAAGGTTTTGCGCGTTATTGCCTGCTGAACGGAACCGATGAACTCGGATTCCTGTTGCAGAAAGCGGATGCCATTACCCAGTACGAGCAGGCGCACGCATGAAAGCAAGCATTGTGATCCTCGGCGGTGACGGGATCGGTCCCGAAGTCACCCACGAAGCCGTGCGCGTTCTCGAAGCCGTGGCCAGTCGTTTCGGTCATGAGTTCAAGTTCGAAGCGCATCTGATCGGTGGCGCCGCCATCGATGCCACGCAATCGCCCCTGCCCGCCTCCACGCTCTCGGCCTGCGGAACGGCTGACGCGGTGCTGCTCGGAGCCGTGGGCGGACCGAAGTGGTCAGATCCGAACGCCCCAGTCAGACCCGAGCAGGGTTTGCTCGCGCTGCGCAAAGGACTCGGTCTTTTCGCGAACCTGCGCCCCGTGAGCGTCCACGAGACGATGCTGGATGCCTCGACGATCAAGCCCGAAGTACTCAAAGGCACCGACATCATGGTGGTGCGAGAGCTCACCGGCGGCATCTACTTCGGCGAGAAGACTCGCACGGCCGACACGGCGAGCGATCTGTGCACCTACACCGTGGAAGAAGTCGCACGCGTGGCACGAGTCGCGGGCCGGTTGGCACAGCAGCGACGCAAATCCATCGCGTCCGTTGACAAAGCAAACGTTCTCGAGACTTCGCGTCTGTGGCGCACTACCGTCGAGAAGGTCATCAGCGAAGAGTTTCCCGACGTAAAGCTCGAGCACATGCTGGTCGACTCGGCAGCGATGCATTTGATTCGCAAACCTTCGAGCTTCGATGTGATCGTCACCGAGAACATGTTCGGCGACATCCTGACCGATGAAGCCTCGATGCTGGCCGGCTCGTTGGGCCTGCTGCCCTCCGCGTCCCTGGGCGCCGGAAAGCTCGGGCTGTATGAGCCCATCCACGGCTCGGCACCCGATATTGCCGGTAAAGGCATTGCCAACCCCTTCGGCACGATTCTGAGCGTCGCCATGCTCCTCAGGCATTCCCTCGGGCTGGAAGGTGAAGCGCAAGTAGTTGAAAAGGCTGTCTCTGAGGCCCTCAGAAACGGCGTCAGAACGGCTGATATCGCCGCTCCGGGGGCTGCCGTGACGACTCGCCAGGCCGGCGATGCAGTGGTTAGCAAAATTCTGCAATAAATGTCGTAAATACCTGATTTCTTAGGGGGAATCAGGTACCAAAAAGATCGTCGAAGATTCTTGCCACAAACCCGGGCGAGGCGGTTATGATTTGCCCAACGCCGGTGTTTCGATCTCCGCCCGGCGTTTCCGCCTTCGGGCAAATCTCCATGTCTCGACCACTACGGTCGAGGTGTCTTTGGTGGAAACGGAGCTACGTGTCGGGTTAGTCCCCAAGGTCGATGACGGATCAAACCGATATCGCCACGACAGCAGTTCTTAGTTGCCACATAAGGCCGGCCACGAGCCGGCCTATTTTTTTGTCTCATGAGTTCGTGAGCACGACGCCGGCTCTCTTCGCGAGAGCCGTGCTTCGGTAAGGCGTCAAAGACGCGCCACGCGCGTCAGCGCCGTGACTAGATCCCGCTCGAGATCATCAACGTGCTCGATACCCACTGAGAGACGCAACAAGGTGTCGCCGATGCCGGCGCGACGGCGAGCCTCAGGGGCCATCCCCGCATGAGTCATGCTCGCGGGATGTGCAACGAGACTCTCCACTCCGCCCAGCGACTCTGCCAGCGAGAAGCACTGCAGGCCGTTCAGGAACGCACGAACGTGCGCTGTTTCCCCTTTAAGCTCGAAGCTGACCATCGCACCGAATCCTGACTGCTGTCGCTTGGCGAGCTCGTGTTGCGGATGATGTGCGAGACCGGGATAGAACACCCTGCTCACTTCGTCCCGCGTATCGAGCAGCTGCGCAATGCGGCCGGCATTCTGGCCGTGCACAGTCAATCGCGAATGCAGCGTGCGAATACCGCGCAACGTGAGATAGCTGTCGAATGGCGCACCGGTCACGCCGATGCAGTTCGCCCACCAGCACAACTTTTCGTGAAGCTCGGGTGTCGCCGAGGCCACTGCGCCGCCGACGACATCGCTATGGCCGTTGAGATATTTCGTCGTCGAATGCAGCACGAGATCGGCGCCGAGCGCGATCGGCTGCTGCCATACCGGGGACAGGAACGTGTTGTCGACCAATAGCAGCGCGCCCGCGGCATGTGCCTTCTTGCTGATGGTGGCGATATCGACGATTCGCAGCAACGGATTGCTGGGCGTTTCCACCCAGACGAGCTTCGGCTTGCGCGCGATCGCCGCCTGGAGTGCCGCCTCGTCCGACTGATCGACGAACTCGACCTTCAGCACGCCTCGCTTGGCGAGCGAATCGAACAGGCGGTACGTTCCTCCGTAGCAATCGTGAGGCGCGATCAGCAGGTCATCCCGCTCGAGCAGTTGCAACACGAGCGTCACGGCCGCAAGGCCTGAGGCTGTGATCACCGCGCCCGCCGCGCCCTCGAGCGCCGCGATCGCCTCGCCGAGCGCATCGCGCGTGGGATTACCTGAGCGCGTGTAATCGTACGCACCCTTTTCGCCGAACTCCCGGAACGCGTAAGTCGAGGTCAAATGAATTGGCGGTACAACTGCACCGTGCTGCGTATCCGATTCCAGCGCCGCCCTGACCGCCTGCGTGGCCTTCTCGAAACGTTCGCTCATTCGTTCGTCTCCAGAAGCTTCTCGAACACAGGACGCAAGGCGGCACCTTCCTTCAGGAATGCGTCGTGACCATACAAAGACGACAGCTCGATGAGCTCGCTGTTTCCCGCGAGGCGTTCATGCAGCAAGCGCATGTCTGACAACGGCACGAGTTGGTCCTCACGCACTGCGACGAGCGTCGTCGGCACGTCGATTCTGGACGCATCTACCCGATGCAGGTCGATGGACTCCGACAGGCACAGAAAGGCCTCCGGCACGTAGGACGCTGCGTACGCATCACCGCGCGCGAGCAGGTAACTCTCCACCGGGAACTGAAAACGACCGTCGATTCGTTGCGGCTCACCGTCGAATCGGACTTCGAACTCTGCGGACGAACGATAGGTGGCCATCGCGAGGGCCCGCGCCAGTCGCAGACCTTCTGCACCATCGCCCTTCCTGAGTGCGTAACGCACGGTCGCTCGCTGAACGCTGCGCCAGGCGGTCGCCATCGGATGCGAGCGATCGGCTGCGCTGATCACCACGAGTTGCCCGACGAGCTCAGGAAAGCGCTCCGCAAATGCCAGTGCCACCATCCCGCCGTATGACGCTCCGACGATCGCGTGCAGTCTGGGCAATCCAAGGTGCTGCATTAAGAGCTGGAGGATCGTGGCCTGATCGTATGCGCTTACCGAAGGGAAGTTGTCCTGGCCTGCGTGAGGACCGGTGGTCTGTCCGCTACCGCCGAGGAAATCGAACCCGAGAATCCGGCAACGGCGCGTATCGAGCGAGCCGTCTGGTGCGACGATCTCGTTCCACCAACCGCGCGGGGAATGACCCGTGACGAATCGACCTGCTGAGATTCCACCCAATGCCGCGATCAATGGGCCCTGGGCGCCTGAGAGACGCCATGCGACTCTTACACCGTCGAGCTGACCGCCGAAATGAAGCTTGAATGCGCCCGGAACATCGAGGATTCCATCGTGCGCAGGAAGGTCATGCGAGGCGGCCGGCGCTGCGGCACCTGAGACAGCCTCATTCAATCCCGTCATGTAGAAGCACTCCCAAACCCGGATCGGGGCCGGAACAGGTTTCGCGCATCGCAGAAACCCCACGGAGTGCCGTAGGCAGGTCGCCGTGAGCCATCTGTCCCTGAGCATGGGACAGCTTCACAGCAACTCATCTGTCGGGGGCGAGGACGCCGTCCGCAGGAGTTGGCACCTTTTCGAGATGGTTAGTCTCGACGGTTGCCCCGGCATCCAAGGGCCTTACCCTCCGCCGGTCTCGATGAGCGGCGTGGAGTGTAGGGACGGCCCTGACGATGGTCAAGGAAGCAGATCGTGCGGCAAATCCCTCGTTCTGGGCTGCTCGATCCACTCAAAGAAGCTCGCAGCCTTGACCGTCGAACCGCTCACGTATTAACGTGCTAGCACATTAGTACATTCATACATCTCCCCCCTCATGAAAGAACATCGCCTGGTCACGCCGCGCCAGGAAGCGCTGGCGGAGCGATCCCTGTTCGCTGCCGTCCTCACGCTGAAGAGCATCGAGGAATGCCGATCGTTCTTTCGCGACCTGTGCACCCCTGCGGAGCTGCAGGCGCTGGCCGATCGCTGGGCCGTAGTGGGTTTACTGCAGCAAGGCGTGCCGTATCGCGAGATTCACAAGCAGACGGGCGTCAGTGTAACGACGATCGGGCGAGTGGCGCGCTATTTGACCAACGGCAACGGCGGTTATTCCCTCGCCGCCGAACGTCTCGCAACCGATCGTCAGAAAGAACACCGCGTGGGTTGAAGGTTCCATCATGGACAAGAGTTCGCGACTCAAAGTCGCTTTGCAGAAATCCGGACGCCTCACCGAGAACTCTCTCGATCTGCTGGTGCGTTGCGGTCTGAAATACAGCCGCGGCAAAGATCAGCTCATGTGCTACGGCGAGAACATGCCGCTGGACGTGCTGTTCGTGCGCGATGACGACATCCCGGATCTGGTGCAGCAGGATGTCTGCGATCTCGGGATCGTCGGATTGAATGTGATCGAGGAGAAGCGCCTCGCATTCAAAGCCAAGGGCGTCACACCACTGTTCGATCAGGTGATGGTGCTCGACTACGGCAAGTGCCGGCTCTCGATCGCGGTGCCTGATGGCACGCAATACAAGGATGCGACTTCGCTGCGCGGCAAACGGATTGCGACGACCTATCCGAACATCCTGGCGCGCTTTCTGCGCGAACGCGACATCCAGGCGGAAGTCGTGACCATGTCGGGCGCCGTCGAAATCGCGCCACGACTCGGACGCGCGGATTTCATCTGCGATCTGGTATCCACCGGATCGACGCTGGTTGCGAACCATCTTTCCGAAGCTGAAGTCGTGATGGAGAGTCAGGCCGCGATCATCAGCACGCCGGTGCCCGTTTCTGCGGAGAAGCAGGAATGGATTCACCGTCTCACCGTGCGTATCGACGGCGTGCAGCAAGTGAAAGAAAGCAAGTACATCATGCTGCATGCGCCGCGCTCGAAGCTCGCTGAGATCCGCAAGCTCCTGCCGGGCAGCGAATCGCCGACCATCATGCCGCTCGATGGCGCGGACGATAAGGTGGCCGTGCACGCCGTGTGTCGCGAGAACGTTTTCTGGGAGACCCTCGAAGGTCTCAAGCATGCCGGAGCGAGCGCAATTCTCGTGCTGCCGGTGGAGAAAATGCTCGCATGAGCGCTTTGCCCCTGCTCGACTGGTCGAGACTCACACCGGATCAACGCCGCGAGGCGTTACGCCGACCGACTCAGTCCGCTGCAACGGAACTGAACGAACGTGTCGCAAAGATCATTGCGGACGTCCGCTCGCGAGGCGATGCGGCATTGCTCGAATACACCCGGCGTTTCGATGGCGCCGAACTCAGCGCGCTCGAAGTCAGCGAGGACGAATTCCTCGCGGCTGAGCGCACGCTCGACGAAGTACAGCTGCGTGCATTGCGGCGTGCAATCGACAACGTGACGGTTTTTCACGAAGCCCAGCTTTCGGACCCGATCCGTATCGAGACTTCGCCGGGCGTGGTGTGCGAGCGCGTCTTCCGTCCGATCGACGCCGTCGGTCTCTATGTTCCGGCGGGTGTAGCTCCACTCCCCTCCGCTGCCATCATGCTCGCCGTTCCTGCGCGCATCGCAGGATGCGAGACGCGAATCATCTGCACGCCCCCGCGCAAGGATGGCACTGCAGATCCTGCCGTGCTCGTCGCCGCCCGACTTTGCGGCGTGGCGCGCGTATTCAAAGTCGGCGGCGCGCAGGCAATTGCTGCGATGGCCTTCGGCACTCAGAGCATCCCCAAGGTCGACAAGGTCTTCGGGCCTGGCAGCGCCTGGGTCACTGCTGCGAAGCTTCTGGTGTCGAACGATCCGGAGGGAGCAGCGCTCGATCTTCCGGCAGGTCCGTCGGAGGTCCTCGTGATTGCGGACGACTCGGCGCGTGCGGAGTTCGTTGCCGCCGATCTGCTTGCACAGGCCGAACACAGCGGTGATGCGCAGGTCGTGCTCGTCACCACCTCAGAAGCATTGGCTCGAGCAACGCTCGAGGAGCTCGAAATCCAGATGCGCCGTCTGGGTCGCGAAAGCACCTTGCGGCAGTCGATCGAGCACAGCCGGCTGATCCTGGTGGATTCGCTCGATACCGCATTCGAAGTGAGCAACAGCTACGCCCCGGAGCATCTGATCGTTCAAGTGCGCAACGCCAGGCATTGGTTGCCGAAAGTGCGTAACGCGGGTTCGGTCTTCCTGGGCGCCTGGACGCCGGAGACCATGGGCGACTACTGCAGCGGTACGAACCATGTGCTGCCGACCTACGGATTCGCACGGGCCTACAGCGGTCTGTCGATGACGGATTTCATGAAGCGCATGACGGTTCAGGAGCTCACCGACGAAGGACTGCGCGATCTGGGGCCGACGGCGGTCACCATCGCTCAACTCGAAGGGCTCGATGCGCACGCCAATGCTGTGCAGGTGCGCCTTGCGCATCTGCACGCGACGGAGCGTGCATGATCGATATTCTCAAACTGGCCCGACCCGACATTCTGACGCTGCAGCCCTATCAGCATGCCGCGTGGGAACCGTCGCTCGAACGCATGCACGCCAATGAAATGCCATGGCGCGCAACACGTGACGTAAGCAGCGCTGGGCTCAACCGTTATCCCGAGCCTCAGCCCGCAGAGCTGATCGATCATCTCGCGCAGCTCTACGGCGTGAAGCCCGAAAACGTGCTCGCGGGTCGCGGCAGTGACGAGGGCATCGATCTGCTCGTCCGCGCGTTCTGCCGCGCCGGACAGGACAGGGTGCTGATCTGTCCGCCGACCTTCGGCATGTACAAGGTGTCCGCAAAGATTCAGGGCGCTGGCCTCGTGGAAGTTCCGTTGATCAAGGAACGCAATTTCGCACTCGATGCGCAGGCCGTGATCGCCGCGTGCTCGAATGATCCGACCATCAAGCTCGTCTTCCTGTGCTCGCCGAACAATCCGACGGGCAACCTGCTCGATCGAAAAGACGTCGAATCGATCTGTGAGACGCTGAAGGATCGCGCCGTCGTCGTGCTCGATGAGGCCTACATCGAGTTTGCGGAAGCCGAAAGCTTCGTGAGTGCACTGGCTCGCTTCGAGAATCTGGTGATCTTGCGTACCTTGTCGAAAGCTTATGCGCTCGCCGGTGCACGTTGCGGCGCCGTTCTCGCTCACGCAGACATCGTGAGTCTGCTTGCTCGCGTGATCACGCCCTACGCGCTGCCCACGCATACAATCGATGCGGTCCTCGAGTACACCGACGGGCAGCACGCAGCTGAAGCCCGTGAGCGGATCGGGACGATCCTGAGCGAGCGCAAGCGACTGGCAGCGCAACTCGCCAGGCTCCCGGCCATCACGCATGTCTGGCCGAGCGACTCAAACTTCCTGCTCGTGGAATGCAGCGATGCCGATCGAGTACTGCATGCAGCAATGTCGGCGGGACTCATCATTCGGGATCCGCGCTCGAATCCCGCACTGGCGGGCTGCGTGCGGATCTCAGTGGGGACGGCTGAGCAGAACGATCGCCTGATTCGCGCCATCGCTGCCCTGCCCGGCCTTGCAGGAGATGCCGCATGAGCGGTCAGAAAGTTCTTTTCATAGATCGCGACGGCACCTTGATCGAAGAACCGGCCGATCAGCAGATCGACAGCTTGCAGAAACTGCGTCTGTTACCTGGCGTGATTCCCGCACTGATTCGCTTACGAGATGCGGGCTATCGTTTCGTCATGGTCAGCAATCAGGACGGCCGTGGCACGACGAGCTTTCCCGAAGAATCGTTCCGGGAGCCGCATGCATTCCTGCAGACGCTGCTCGAGTCGCAAGGCATCGCCTTCGACGCCGAGTTCATCTGCCCGCACTTCGCAAGCGATGGATGCGAATGCCGTAAACCCAAGACCGGACTTCTGACCGACTATCTGCGCGAGCATCCGCTCGACCGGCAGGCGAGCTTCGTCATCGGCGATCGCGAAACCGATCTGCAACTGGCTGCCAATCTGGACATCGGCGGTATTCGCGTCGGTCCGGGATTCGAGAGCTGGCCGCAGATCGCCACTCGACTGACGCAGGTTGCTCGTCGCGCCGAGGTCAAACGCACGACCAAGGAAACCGATATCGCAGTCGCAGTCGATCTGAATAGCGAAGGGCCGATTCATGTCGAAACCGGGCTCGGCTTCTTCGATCACATGCTCGAACAGATTGCCAAGCACGGCGGCTTTTCTCTGCAGCTCACCTGCAAGGGCGATCTGCACATCGATGAGCACCATACCGTCGAGGACTGCGCCCTCGCGCTCGGACAGGCATTACGCCAGGCGCTCGGCGACAAGCGCGGCATCCATCGCTACGGCTTTCTGCTGCCGATGGACGAGGCGCTGGTGCGGGTTGCGATCGACCTGTCGGGCCGTCCTTACTTCGTCTTTGAAGGAAAGTTCGGTCGTGACTCGGTCGGACAGCTTCCCACCGAGCTCGTGCCGCATTTCTTTCGATCGCTCGCCGAAACGCTCGGCGCATCACTGAACATCAAAGTCCAGGGCGAGAACACGCATCACATGATCGAAGCTTGCTTCAAGGGTGTCGGCCGCACACTGCGGCAGGCGTTCCGCGTCGTCGACACCGAGCTTCCCAGCACGAAGGGCACGCTCTGATGACTCAGCTTGCGATCATCGACAGCGGCGGTGCCAACATCGCCTCGCTGCAGCTCGCCATCGAGCGGCTCGGCGTGCCCGCCAATCTCACCACCGATCCCGACCAGTTGCGTCGTGCCACGCACGTGATTCTGCCCGGCGTCGGTGCAGCCGCCGATTGCATGATGCGACTTCGCACCGCGGGCCTCGTCGATGTCATCCGCGGATTGCAGCAGCCGTTGCTCGGCATCTGCGTCGGAATGCAGTTGCTGTTCGAGTCCTCCGAAGAAGGCGACGTCGAATGTCTGGGTGTGCTGCCCGGTCGTGTACGGCGCTTGTCCAATCGCGGCGATCTGCCCGTGCCGCACATGGGCTGGAATCAGCTCGAGTTCTCGCAGACCTCGCCGTTGCTGAGCGATATCCGCGAAGGCGATTACGTCTACTTCGTGCATAGCTACGCCGCACCTGTCAGCCAGGCCACCCTTGCCACGACGACTTACGGCGACAAATTTTCCGCCGTCGTTCAGCAAGGCAACGTCTACGGCGCGCAGTTTCATCCGGAGCGGTCGGCGCGTATCGGCGCACAACTGCTGCGCAATTTCGTGAGTCTGTAAAGCAAATGGAACTGATCCCCGCCATCGATCTGAAAGACGGCCGTTGCGTACGCCTGTTCAAAGGCGACTTCGACGCCGAAACCGTGTATTCGAATGAACCTGCGACCGTGCTGGATCGCTATCGCTCGCTCGGGGCGCGGCGCGTCCACATCGTCGATCTCGATGGCGCGCGTGACGGCGAGCAGCCCAATCGTCAGATCATCCTGTCGCTTGCAGCGGCCAAAGTGGCGAGGCTCCAGGTCGGGGGTGGTCTGCGTACGCTCGCGCGCGTTCGCGATCTGCTCGATGCCGGAGTCGAACGCGCCGTGATCGGCAGCACCGCGGTGACCTCGCCTGAAGAAGTCATGGGCTGGCTGACCCAGATCGATCCTAAGAAGATCGTGCTCGCATTCGATGTGCGCCTGAACGAGTCCGGCGATCCCCTGCTGACGACGCACGGCTGGGTGAAGACCACCGAGCTCGTGCTCTGGAAAGCCGTCGAGCGTTATCTGAAAGCAGGTGTCACGCAAGTGTTGTGCACGGACATCGCGCGCGATGGCGCATTGACAGGACCCAATCTCGATCTCTATGCCGATGCCGTGCGCCGCTTTCCGGAAATTCAATGGCAGGCATCCGGCGGCGTCAGCACCGCAGATGATCTGCATGCACTGCGCGATGCCGGCGTCGCCGCTGTGATCAGCGGCAAAGCCATGCTCGAGAATCGAATCACGCCCGAGGAGTTACGGCCATTCTTGCCAAACGCATCATCCCCTGCCTTGACGTAAGAGACGGTCAGGTCGTCAAGGGCGTGCGCTTCCGCGACCACGTGGTCGTGGGCGACATCCTGGAGCTCGCCGCGCGCTACCGCGATGGCGGTGCCGACGAACTGGTCTTCTACGACATCACCGCAAGTCCCGATGGGCGATCGGTCGATCGCAGCTGGGTGCGACGTGTCGCGCGCATTCTGGATATTCCCTTCTGCGTCGCCGGCGGCATCCGCAGCGTTTCGGACGCAGAGCAAGTACTCGGCGAAGGCGCAGAGAAAATTTCCGTGAACTCGCCTGCCATCGCCGATCCCGAACTCATTTCGCGGCTGAGTGCACGCTTCGGCGCTCAGTGCGTGGTGATCGGCATCGACAGTCAGACGGTGGACGGCGACTACTACATCTATCAGTTCACCGGCGACCCGACGCGCACCCGTCAGACGGCCCGCAGGACGCTCGACTGGGTGCGCGAGGTGCAGGAGCGCGGCGCGGGCGAGATCGTGCTCAATTGCATGGCCAGCGACGGCGTGCGCAAGGGCTACGACATCGCGCAGCTCAGCGCCGTGCGCGAGATCTGCAATGTGCCGCTGATCGCCTCGGGCGGTGCGGGCTCACCGGAACACTTCAAGGATGTCTTCCGTGAAGCTCGCGTCGACGGCGCACTGGCCGCGAGCGTGTTTCACAGCGGGAACATCGCCATTCCCGACCTCAAGACGTACCTGCGTCAGCAATCCATCGAGATTCGTCCCACATGACGCCCGCACAGATCTCAGCACTCGACTGGAGCAAGGGCGATGGCCTGCTGCCCGCCGTGATTCAGGATGCTTCCAGCGGCAAAGTCCTCATGCTCGGCTACATGAACGCCGAGGCGTTGCAGACGACGCTCGATCAGAAGCGAGTGACATTCTTCAGCCGCAGCAAGAATCGACTGTGGACCAAAGGGGAAACTTCAGGACACTTCCTCGAGCTCGTCGCCGTTGCTCCGGACTGCGACAACGATACGTTGCTGATCACCGCGCGACCGCACGGCCCGACGTGTCACACAGGGACTGAAAGCTGCTTTGGCGAGGTGGAAACACAAGTCGACGCCCTCGCCTTCCTGTCGCGGCTCGAATCGGTCATCGCTCAACGAATCGCCGAAAAGCCAGAAGGCAGTTACACCGCTCGCATCTGGGCACAGGGCCCCACCAAGATGGCCCAAAAGGTGGGCGAAGAAGGCGTCGAAGTCGCACTCGCGGCCGTCGCGCAGAGCGATGATCGACTGATCAGCGAGTCCGCCGATCTGCTCTTTCACCTGGCGCTGCTGCTCAAGAGCAGAAACCTCTCCCTCGCAGATGTGGTCGCTGAGCTGAGCGAACGACACACGGCGAAGCCCTGACCTTCAGCGAGTACCGCTCGCGGCGCTGAGCTGCTCCTGCGACCACCCGCCGCCCAGCGCGCGAATCAGGGCGACGCTCGCTCGCAATCGTCGCGTTTCCAGGTCGAGCGCTGCACGTTGTGCGGTCAAGGCCATCGTCTGCGATTCGACGACTTCGAGATAGCTTGCCGCGCCTTCCTTGTAGCGGTTCTGTGCGTACTCGAGCGATTTCTCGGCGCTACTGGCTGCGGCGCGCTCTGATTCGGCAGCGATGCCGAAGTGATTCATCAGCGCGAGATTGTCTTCGACCTGCTGGAACGCAGTGAGCACCGTCGCCCGGTAGTTCGCGCCCGCTTCTTCCAGGATCGCCATGGCCTGATCGACGCGTGCGCGACGCCGGCCTGCATCGAACAGTTCGACCAGGAGCGAAGGTCCGATCGCCCAGGCAGCATTCGGGGCCGTCAGCCAGTCGGCGGATGCGTTGCTCGCGAATCCATAGCTGCCGTTCAGTGCGATCGACGGGAACCATGCGGCCCGCGCGACGCCGACACTGGCGTTCGCTGCGGCGGTCTGGCGCTGGGCGGATGCGATATCCGGTCGGCGTTGCAGAAGCTCCGCGGGCATTGAGACAGGAATCGTCGGCATGCTCAGCGCCGCGATATTGGGCTCGATCGAGAACTCCGAAGGCGACGCCCCCACGAGCACAGCGATCGCATGCTCGAGCGTGGCTCGTTGTGCGAACGTCTGAGCAACCTGCGACCTCGCGGCATCCAGTTGCGTCTGCGCTCGCGACACGTCCAGTCCCGAGACGATCCCGGCGCGGTAACGCTCCTGTGTCAGCGACAACGCGCGCTCGTAAGCCGTCACCGTTTCGTTGAGCAGCTGAGCCTCCTGATCGAGGCCGCGTAGCGCGATGTAGTCGTCCGCCAGCTGCGCCAGCAGGCTCAGACGTGCCGATTCCAGATCCGCAGCAGCAGCCTCGGCATTCAGTCGCCCTGCTCTGACGTTGTTGCGTACGCGTCCCCACAGGTCCAGTTCATAGCTCGCCTGCGCAGCGACGACATACGATTCGTAATGGCGCGCGATCGACGTGCCGCTCGGTGGATTCGTGGCGGATTGGCGTCCGCGCTGCGCCTGCCCCTGAATCGCTACCGTGGGGAAGAGATCCGATCGCAGCTGCGCGCTAAACGCCACGGCCTGATCGTAGCGGGCCAATGCAGCCGCGAGATCGGGACTGTTGGCGATCAAGCGCTCCTGCAAGCGATCGAGCTGATCGTCGCCATACAGTCTCCACCAGGCATCGCGCGGCAAGGTGTCGCCAGGCGTCGCACTCGTCCATGGTGCGGACTCCTTGAAGCTCGCCGCCGTCGGCACCTGCGGCAACTCGAGTCTGGGCGCCATCGAGCAGGCGCCGAGCATCGTCGCGACGACTGCGATCTGCGCCAGCCGCATCCCGCATTTCTCAGCTGCGTGCATCGGCAACCTTCGCTTTCGGATCGATCACACGCACCTGGATACCCTCGGTGATGCCATCCGGCGGCGTTTCGATGACGCGATCATCCGGCTCGAGCCCGGACGCGATTTCCACGGTCGCACCGTGATCGCGCGCGATCACGATCGGTTTCAACGTCACCTTCGCATCCTCGCCCACGGTCGCGACACGCAGCCCGTGCTGATCGAAGATCAGAGCGCTGCCCGGGATGTGCAGCGTGCCCGCAGTTTTCGGCAGATCGAATTTCACACTGGCAAAGCCGCCCGGCAGGAGCTCACCTTTCGTGTTATCGAGACTCAGCTGAACCAGCGTCGTTCCGGTCGCAACGTTGACGGCACCGGAGGCGAACTCGACCGTCGCTTCATACTTGCTGCCCGCCCGTTCCGGCACACTGACCTGCGCCTTGGTGCCCGCCGTGAGCAACGACGCATAGGCCTGCGGCACGTTCACATACAACCGCAGGCGCCTCGTATCCGAGACGACGAACAGCTCGGGCCCCGTGCCGCCGCCTGCGTTGATGAGCGCGCCAATATCGGTTTCGCGTGCGGTCACGATGCCATCGAACGGAGCCACGATCCGCGTGAACTGCTGCATGGTGCGCAACCGATTCACGTTCGCCTGCGCCGCATTCACCATCGCCTGCTTCACGGCATAGTCGCCGAGCTTCTCCTCCACTTCCTGTCTCGACACGGAGTCCGTGCCCATCATCGACTGCCAGCGCTTCGCAGTGCTTTCCGCCAATGCCGCATTCGCCTTGGCGCTGACCAGATCCGCTTCGGCCTGCAACAACTGCTGTTCGACATCAGGCGCTTCGATGACGGCCAGCAGCTGCCCCGCCTTCACTCGCGTACCGATATCGGCGCTCCAGCTTTTGAGATAGCCGGAGACCCGCGCATAGATGGGCGCGCGTGCGTGCGCCTCGAGACGGCCCGGCAGTTCCATGGTTCCAGCTGCAGATTCGGACTTGGGCAGAACCACGGCCACGGTGGGAATGGCCTGCTCGTCGGTCCATTCACGAAGATTCGAATCGTGACTCACGCGCGCGATGACGCCGCCCGCCACCACGACCAGCACGATCGCGCACGCCACCAGGCCTGCGGTCCGTAACCGCCGCATCGGCACCTCAGACTGCATGAACCTCTCCTTCGGCCAGCGGCGGTTGCGCTGCTTTCCTGCGCGCAATCCGCTCATGGACGATGCTGAAAACCACGGGAACGAACAGCAGCGTGGCCGCTGTCGAAAAGATGAGTCCTCCGACCACGGCGCGACCGAGCGGCGCATTCTGCTCGCCACCTTCACCCAGTCCGAGCGCCATGGGCGTCATGCCAATGATCATCGCGAGCGCCGTCATGAGCACCGGTCGGAATCGTACGAAGCCTGCTTCGAGCGCGGCCTTCACAGGCTCGTGGGTCTGCTCCAGACGCTCGCGCGCGAAACTGATGACGAGCACGCTGTTGGCCGTCGCCACGCCCATGCACATGATCGCGCCCGTGAGTGCCGGCACCGAGAGCGTCGTGAAAGTGATGAAGAGCATCCACACGATGCCCGCGAGCGCCGCCGGCAATGCGCTGATGATCACGAACGGGTCGCTCCAGGACTGGAAGTTGACGACGATCAACAGATAGATCAGCACGATTGCGCCGATGAGTCCGAGCGACAGGCCTGTGAACGCGCTCGTCATGGTCTGGACCTGACCCAGCAGCTGGACGGTCGTGCCTCGCGGCAGATCTTTCTCGTGCTCGGCGAGAACTTTGCGAATGTCCGCGGCGACAGCTCCGAGATCGCGGCCCTGCGTCGTGGCATAGATCTGCACCAGCGGCTGCACATCGTACTGCGACACGACCGCGCTCGAAGTATCGCGCCGGATGTCGGCAATCGCTCCGAGCAGCTGCGACGATCCGCTGGCCGAGGACACCGGAACGCGTTGCAGCGCATCTAGTTTGTCCATCGCGTACTGCGGCGTCTGCATCACGATCGGGTACTGCACGCCGGTCTGCGGATTCAACCAGAACGTGGGCGCCACCTGACTCGAACCTGCCAGGTTCACGACCAGACTGTTGGTGATATCACGCTCGGTGAGGCCCGCGAACTGAGCGCGCGTGCGATCGACGTTGACCTCGAACGCGTGGATGCTGCGCGATTGCTGGATGCGCACATCGGCGATTCCAGGAATCCTGCGCAGCGGCTCGAGCAAGGTGTCCGCATACGCAAAGCTCGCCTTGAGATCGCGTCCGCGGATCTGCAGATCGATCGGCGCGGGTGCACCGAAATTCAGGATCTGACTCACGATGTCCGCGGGCGTGAACGAGAATTGCACGCCCGGGAAACGGCGCGGCAGCTCTTCGCGCAGTTTGCGCACGTAGTCTGCTGTCGGTCCATGGTCCTCGGTGAGTGCGATCTGAATGTCGCCATCCTGGGAGCCGATCAGGCCCGTGTTGTTGTAGCTGAGATTGATGCCCGAGAACGGCATGCCGACGTTGTCGACCATCGAACGGATCTCGTGCGGCGGAATGATCTGACGAATCGCTGCCTGAATCTCGGCGAACTTCGCCGCGGTGGCTTCGACACGAGTACCCGCAGGTGCACGCGCATGAATCAGGATCTGTCCCGAGTCCACCGTCGGGAAGAAATTGCGGCCGAGAAATGGAACGAGCAGGAAGGATGCGAGCACGAAGGTCATGAAGCCGATCACGAACGGCCGACGATGCGCGAGCGCAAGCTGCAGCAGATCGCGATACCCATCGCGAAAGCGCGCGAACCCCTGCTCGAAGCGGCGCTGGAAGCGCACGAACGGATTGGACGAGTGCTGCTGCTCGTGTTCACCCGCACTGTGAGGCTTGAGCAGATACTTCGCCATGGTCGGCACGAGCGTGCGCGAGAGGATGAACGAGCACACCATCGCGAACATCACGGCCTCGGCCATCGGCACGAACAGGAATCGCGCCACGCCTTCCAGGAAGAACATCGGCACGAACACGATGCAGATACATAACAGGCTCACGAACGCAGGCGTCACGATCTGCGCCGCGCCGTCGAGAATCGAAGTCTCGACGTCCTTACCCTGCTCAAGATGCCAGTTGATGTTTTCGATGGTCACCGTCGCGTCGTCGACGAGAATACCGACGGCGAGCGCAAGGCCGCCGAGCGTCATGATGTTGAGTGTCTCTCCGGCGAGCGCGAGCAGACCCAGCGCACCCAGAATCGACAGCGGGATGGACGTGGCGATGATCACTGTCGAGCGCCAGCTCCCCAGGAACAACAGAATCATCAGGCTGGTCAGCGCGGCCGCAATGACACCTTCCACCGCCACGCCGGCGATCGCGCCTTTGACGAAGATGGATTGATCGCCGATCGGCTTGATCTCGAGATTCTCGGGGAGCGACTCCTTCAGTTTGGCGGCTGCCTTTTTCACACCCTCGATCACGGCCAGGGTCGAAGCCGATCCATTTTTCAGGACGGTGACGATCACCGAGCGGCCGCCATCCACATGGACGATGTTCGTCTGCGGCGGGTTGCCGTCGCGCACGCTGGCCACATCGCGCAAATAGACCATCGCCCCGCCCACCAGCTTGATCGGCAATGCGCGCAGATCGTCCAGCTCCACGGCGCTGTTGTTGAGCTGGATCGGGAACTCGCGCTCGCCGATCTTCTGAGTTCCGACCGGAGTGATCAGGTTCTGCGCCGCGAGCGCGTTCGCCACATCCTGGCCGGACAATCCGCGCGCCTGCAACGCATCGGGATCCAGGTCGATCTGGATCTGACGCGTCTTGCCGCCGAATGGATAGGGAATCGCTGCGCCGCGGACGTTCGTGAGTCCCATGCGCACCGTGTTGAGACCGAGATCGCCCAGGGCCTGTTCGGTCATGCCGCGAGCAGACAGTGCGAACTGGATGACCGAGACCGTCGATGCGCTGTAGTTGAGGATCAGGGGCGGCGTGATGCCGGGCGGCATCTGTCGCAGCATGGTCTGTGAGACCGCCGTTACCTGAGCATTCGCCGTGTTGATATCGACGTTCGGCTGAAAAAAGATCTTCACGATGCCGAAGCCGGTGTACGAGGTGGCTTCGAGGTGCTCGACGTCGTTGACCATCGTCGTCAGCGCGCGCTGATACGGCGTAATGATCCGGCCGTTCATCGCATCGGGCGGCAGTCCGGCGTACTGCCAGATCACGCTGATCACCGGAATACGGATCTCGGGAAAGATGTCCGTCGGTGTGCGCAGCGCAGCGAGCGGACCGACGATGAGGATCAGAAGCGCAAGCACCACGAAGGTGTACGGCCTGCGCAGCGCGATCCGAACTATTCCGAGCATGGGAACCGCGATCAGGGAAGGAGGCCGCGAATTATCGGGATCGCGCCAAAGACTTTCACGTTCCAGACGTGAAAGGTTGTTTACCTGCCTTTCAGACAATCCTCGGCACGCGGGTCGCGCCAGCAGAACATCGAAATATGGGCACCCCGTTCCCGCTCGTGCACTTCGATCCGAAAGCCGTGGAGCTTCACGATCGCCGCCACCAACGACAGTCCCAGTCCGCTGCCCGGCGCAGCCTGGCTGGTGCTGCCACGATAGAAACGGCGCAGGACGGCCTCGCGCTCGTCGGGCCGGATACCGGGCCCCGTGTCGATGACATCGATGCGCGGGCCGTTCGCTTCGTTGGAAATGATCACCTGCACCCGCCCGCCCGCGGGGGTGAACTTGATCGAGTTGTCGACGAGATTGGAGATCGCTTCCAGCAGGAGCGTCCCGTCGGCGCGGATCGAGGGTATATCACCATGCACCGTCGTCGAGAACGCGACGTGCTTGTCCTCGGCAAGCGGCGCATAGATCTCGCTCAGGTTCTGCACGATCCGGCGCAGATCCACATCCTCGAAGCCGGCGCGACGATCGATGCTTTCCAGCTCCGATATCCGCAGCAGCGCACGAAAGCGCGTGAGCAGGCCATCCACGTCCTCCACCGCCTGCTGCAGCGAAGGCAGCATCGGATCCTCCGAATTCAGTTGCCGCTGCAATCCGTGCAGCTGTGCACGCACGCGCGTCAGCGGCGTTCGCAGATCGTGCGCAAGACTGTCCGAGACACCTTTGACTTCACTCAGCAGACGCTCCAGCTCATCGAGCATGCTGTTCACGATACCGGCCAGCAGATCGAGCTCATCGCCGCGGGAGGACACCGGCAGCCGCTGCCGCAGATTGCCTTGCATCACCGGTTGCACGGCAGCTTCGATGGCCCGCACGCGGCGCAACGGACGGCGAGCGAGCCACAAACCGCCGATCACGCCGGGAATGATCGTGAGCGAGAGCCCCCAGAGGAGCGAGCTGCGGAGGATGGTGCCGACCTGATCGATGACGCTGGTCGAGCGTGCGAGCACCATGAGCTCGCCGGAAGGCACGGTAACCGCGAGTCCTCGCGCGGCGATGGGCTGCGGATCTCCGACGCGCTCGAGACCCCTCAAAGGTCGTACGACACCATCGGCCACGATGCCGCTCGGATACTTACGGAGATTGCCGCTGATGTAATGGCCCGAGCTATCGAACAATCCATAAAGCATCACGTTCTGCAGATCCAGCCGTGCCGTCGCAGCCATGGCCTCGGGCAAGCCTTCACGGTCGAGCGAGCTCAGATAGTGCGAGCGCTGTACGACGATCTCATCGACTACGCCCAGGAGATACTCGCGTGTTTCCCACTGCACGATTCCGACGAGCAGCACGCTCCACACGACGAACATCGCGCCGTACATCGGCAGCAGACGCACGGTGCTGACGCGCGACAGCTCAGCGAGGTTCAAGCACGTATCCTGTGCCGCGTACTGTGTGAATCAGCGGTTTGAGCCCCGGAAGATCGAGCTTCTTGCGTAGCCGGCCGATGTGCACTTCGATGACATTGGTGCCGGGATCGAAGTGATAGCCCCACACGGCTTCGAAGATCATGGTGCGAGTGACGGTCTGACCGTAATGACGTGCGAGATATTCGAGCAACCGGAACTCGGTCGGCATCAGATCGAGCAGCACACCATTACGACGCACCTTGCGCTCGATGATATCGAGATCGAGATCTCCGATCTGCAAACGCAGCGGACGGCTGGACGACGACTGGCGCCGCAATAACGCCTCGACACGCGCCGCCATCTCGTCCGGATTGAAAGGCTTGGTCAGATAGTCGTCGCCGCCTGCGCGCAGCCCGCGCACCCGCTCGTCGGCATCCGAAAGCGCGCTGATCATCAGGACGGGCGTACTCACGCCGGCCTCCCGCAGACGCGTCACGATGGTGAGCCCATCGAGACCGGGCAGCATCCGATCGAGCGTGATGGCGTCGTACTGTCCGCTGCGCGCGCGCTCGAGTCCGCTCACACCGTCGTTCACGCACTCGACTTGAAGGCCGTAGCGCTGAAGCTCCGCGCCGATTTCCTTCGCGGTGACCGCATCGTCTTCGATGACAAGGACACGTTGCATGCGGCAACTATAGCGCCGAGCCTGCGGGCAGCACAGACGATGAACGTCCGCACGGCGGGATGCACAGCTGAAAGAAAATTTAGGCAACGACCCGCAAGGGCCGCGCCGCCGGTCCGTTCTTATCGTCGCGGGCTGCAGAAAATC
>JAFAEQ010000068.1 GCA_023423935.1 Pseudomonadota bacterium
CGCCCGGGGCCCCCCCCCCCCCCCTGCGACCTATCATTCCTTCTTGTTGATCATGTCCAGGACGGCGCTGGCATTCTTCAACACATCGTTGAAGTTCGAGCCCAGGATCTCGTACTTGCCGTCGATCACCACATGCGGCACGCCCTGCACGTTGTAATTGCGTGAGAGCTGTTCCGCGTGCGAGGCCCGCGTCGAGACGTTGAAGGATTCGTACGTCTCTTTGAACTTGTCCGCAGGAACACCATTCGCCGCCGCCCAGGCGGTGAGGCTCGCCTCATCGAAGAGCGGTTTGCGCTCCTTGTGGAGAGCATCGAACAGCGCCGAATCGAGCCGCGCCAGATCGCCCGTCGATTGCAGCGTGTAATAAGCACGCACGAGCGCACCCCACTGCGGACGGCCGAACGAAACCGGCACGCGAACGAAGGCGACATTCGACGGCAACTTCTTGGCCCATTCGCTGATCAGCGGATGGAAGTCGTTGCAATGTGGGCAACCGTAGGAGAAGAACTCGAGCACTTCGATCTTGCCCGGCGTCTCCGCTTTCTGCGGATTCGACAACAACGAATACTCGCGACCGACAGTGGGCTCGGCCGATGCGGACGCACTCAGAGCGAGTACGCCCGCGGCCACGCACAGCATCAGCCGGAAGTGCGACAGGATGGCGTTCACTCTCAGCCTCCGGCCTTCTCGATGCCGAGCAACTCGACTTCGAATACGAGCGTCGAGCCCGGCTTGATGTCCGGCGGAGCGCCGCGATCGCCGTAGGCGATGGAGGAGGGGCACACGAATTTGGCCTTGCCGCCGACCTTCATCAGCTGCACGCCTTCGGTCCAGCACGGAATCACTCCGTTCAACGGGAAGGTGGCGGGTTCGTTGCGCTCCACCGAGCTATCGAACACTTTGCCGTCCGTAAGCGTGCCGTGATAGTGAACCTTGACGGTGTCGGTCGCCTTCGGTGAAGGACCGGTGCCTTCCTTGATGACCGAATAGATGAGACCCGATTCGGTCTTCTTCGCGCCAGGCTCGGCTGCCGCCTTGGCCTGGAATTCTTCACCCGCCTTCTGCTCTTTCTCGCTGGCCGCAGCGAGGCGCGTGTTCTGCAGCTCCTGAATCTTCGGGAAGTAAGCGGTGGGGTCGAGCTTCGGCTCCTTGTGAAGCGCTGCATCGGTGAAGCCGACCTTCACCTTCTCGAGCTCCGCCTCGGTCAGATCGAACGAGGCCACGTTGCGGCCGAGCGCCGAGCCCAGCGCATAGAGTGCCTTGTCTTCCTCGGTGGCAATCTCGTCTGCCTTCGTTGCGGGAGGCTCGGATTTCGAGCAGCCGACGCAGGCCATGGCAACGGCGAGAGCAACAATCGGATAACGCATGGAATAGGAATCCTCGATGAGGCTTGGGGGCGGTGGGTCGTCAGGCACTAAGCAACGGACAGAGGCTTATAGCCCGGCAAGATCGTGAAGCACAGGTTTCTTTTGCAGGACGCACAGCCTACAGGCTAAAGCTCACGGCCTGAAGTCCTGACAACACTGTCGTAGTGCCTCGTCCGAGGTAACGCTACGCGCACAGCGCCGACCGTGGCGATCCGCAACCAGATCCCGCCGTTCGGCGTCGCCAGAACCCAACAGGTCGAGGAATTCCTTGCCCCACGCAGCCATGGTTGCTTCGGGGAGGCTGCAGTAGCGCGCAATCAGGCCGGAGGCGATGCAATGGGCCTGCGCGTCCGGAAGATCATCGGGCAGGCGGTTCTCGATCGCTGCATGTATGCAGCCGAGGCTGGAATGTGCGGCGCGTGGCGGCGCGAGCGGCACGCTCGCGCACGCACACAGCAACAAACTCGAAAGTAGCGGCGTCGGGCTCAGGATCAGCGCGGACAGTCGTCTCCGCATTCTGCTAGCCCGAGCCCGCCGCTTGATGCGCGATCTACTTCAGGCCGCGGGCTTCGAGCAGTGGCTCGATGTCCGGTGCCTTGCCGTAGAAGTCCTTGAAGATCGTGAGCGAATCTTCGCTGAATCCCTTCGACAGGATTTTCGCGCGGAGCTGATCGCCATTCGCGCGCTTCAACCCGCCATGTGTCTTGAACCAATGCTGCGTATCGCGCGCCAGCACATCGCTCCAGATATAAGCGTAGTACCCGGCCGAATAGCCGATGGAGCCCGAGAAGATGTGCGAGAAATAGGTCGAGCGATAGCGCGGCTGAATCGGCGCGAATGCCACGCCGGCCTTCTCGAGAGCTTTTTCTTCGAAGCTCGCCGCGTCTTCAGCGCTCGGTGTCTGACCGGCAGGCAGCTGATGCCATGCCTGATCGAGCAGCACAGCCTGCAGATACTCGGTGGTCGCAAATCCCTGATTGAACTTGGTAGCTGCGAGCACCTTGTCCATGAGCGCTTTCGGCATCGCCTCGCCCGTCTCATAGTGACGCGCATAGTTCGCGAGTACGCGCGGCTCGGTCGCCCACATCTCGTTGTACTGCGAGGGGAACTCGACGAAGTCGCGCGGTACGTTCGTGCCCGAGAACTGCGGGAACTGAACGTCCGAGAACAACCCGTGCAAGGCATGACCGAATTCGTGGAACGCCGTGGTCACCTCATCGAACGTCAGCAACGTCGGCTGACCGGCCGGAGGTTTCGGGATGTTGAGATTGTTCACGATGACCGGTCGCGTGCCGAACAGGCGCGACTGATCAACGAACGAGTTCATCCATGCGCCGCCGCGCTTGTTATCGCGCGCATACCAGTCGACCAGGAACAGCCCGAGCGGTGAGCCGTCCGGATTCCACATCTCGAACACGCGTACGTCAGGCTGATAGACCGGCAGATCCTTGCGCTCTTTGAACGTGATGCCGAAGAGCTCATGAGCGGCGAACAGTACGCCATCCACCAGCACGCGATTCATTTCGAAGTACGGACGGACCTGCGCTTCGTCGTACGAATACTTGGCTGCACGGACCTGCTCTGCATAGAAATCCCAATCCCATGGCTCGAGCTTGAACGGCTCGGTGCCATTGGCCCTGGCCTGCGCATCGATGAGCTTCTGGATCTCGGCGGCTTCGTTCTTTGCATTCTTGACCGCAGGCTGCACGAGCTTTGCCAGCATGTCGTTTACGGCTTTCGGCGTGAGTGCCGTTTCATCCTCGGTCACGTAGGCCGCATGCGTGGGATAACCGAGCAGCGCTGCGCGCTCGGCGCGAATGGCTGCAATCTCCGCAATCAAACCCGTCGTTGCGAACTCACCGCTCCAGCCGCGCGCGAGCGAGGCCTTGTAGATGCGCTCGCGGCTTGCGCGATTCTTGAGCTGTGCAAGTGGGGGCTGTCCTGTCGTGTTGAGCAATGCGATGACGTACTTGCCTTCGAGCTTGCGGCTCTTCGCTGCTTCCGCGGCGGTGGCGATCTGCGCGTCGGAGAGGCCGTCGAGTTCCTTCACATCGTCGAACACCACGGCGGCGGCATTCACGCCTTTCAGCACGTTCTGGCTGAACTGCGTTGTCAGCGAGGACAGCTTCTCGTTCAGCTGGCGCAGACGCGTCTTGTCCGCTTCGGAAAGCTTCGCGCCCGCGCGTACGAAATTGATGTAGTAGCGATCGAGCAGTCGCGCCGCTTCAGGTTCCAGATCGAGGCTGGCGCGTTTCTCGTGCAACTCGCTCACGCGTGCAAACAGCGCGGGATTCAGATAGATCGAATCGGAGTGTGCCGAGAGCTTCGGTGCAAGCTGTGCCTGGAGCGCTTCGAGCTCGGGATTCGTGTTCGAAGAAGTCAGGTTGTAGAACACGCTGCTCGCACGAGTCAGCAGCTGCCCGGAGCGTTCGAGCGCCGTGATCGTGTTCGCGAACGTCGGCGGTGCAGGATTGTTTGCGATCGCTGCGATCTCGCGCTTCTGCTCGGCCATGCCGGCTTCCATCGCAGGACCGAAGTGTTCATTGCGGATCTTGTCGAAAGGCGGCAGCTGATAGGGCAGCGTGCTGCGACTCATCAAAGGATTGTCGGTGCGCGGCGCTGCAGCACTCGCTCCACCGGGTGAATTCATTTCGACATTGGTTGCGTTCATGGCACCTGATTCAGCAGTCGCGAGCAACAGGAGCAAGGGGATTGCAGCTGTCTTGATGGACATGGGATTCCTTGGGTTCGGGAGTGTGTCATGCCGCGAGCGCAGTCGCGGCGTTACCACGCAGGGTAGCGACGTTCGCCCGATTCTCAACCCGGCATTTCCCTCGATTCGTCGCACACGATCTTCATCGTGCCGCGACGTACGTTTTGTATACCAAATGCAGCGCGCCCGCCCACTGTTGTCAGTGGCGGGCGCTGCCGCAGGGAAGAATCAGGCTGCAATCGCTTCGGCTTTCAGCAATCCGTCGATGTTCGCCCGCGCCGCACTCAGGCTCTGTTCTCGAGCGTCACCGCCGAGGCCCAGGCCCTCCGCATAGATGAACTCGACATCCGCGAGGCCCAGAAACCCGAGGAACTGTCGCAGGTATGGCGCCTGAGTGTCCTGGGCACTATTGCTGTAGATGCCGCCGCGCGTCGCGAACACATAGACGCGTTTGTTCTTCAGCAGACCTTCGGGCCCGTTCGCCGTGTAACGGAATGTCACGCCCGCACGCGCAATGTGATCGAAGTAGGCGCGCAGCGTCGAAGGCACGCTGAAGTTGTACAGCGGCACCGCGAAAACGATCGTATCGGCCTCGCGCAACTCATCGATGAGCGAATCCGAATAAGCGACCACGGCCTGCTGATCTGGCGAGCGCTCTTCCGCGCGCGTGCCGAATGCCTGGAAGCGTTCGGCCGTGAGGTGCGGCACGGGCTGCGCCGCGAGGTCGCGCACGATCACGCGTCCACCTGGATTGGCGCGCCGCCAATTCGCGATGAACCGATCTGCGAGCTGCGAGGACTGGCCGGCGATGCCGAACAGGCTGGTCTGGATACTGAGCAGGGTTTTCATGAGACACCTCGTGGTGAAGATCGATTTGAAGGTGTCAGTGATTTAAATATTGGATCTGCCGATAAAAAAGAATAAGTTTTCGGCAAAACCAATCGATTGGATCGATATGTATGACGCGAGAGGCGGAAAATCAAAGCGTTAGCTTGCACATCACGCTTGAGCAGTGGCGCGCCCTGGTGGCAGTGGTCGACACCGGCGGTTATGCGCAGGCGGCGGAGCTGCTGCATAAGAGCCAATCGTCCGTGACCTACGGAGTACAGAAACTGGAAGAACTTCTCGGTGTGCGCGCGTTCGAGATCCAAGGGCGTAAGGCGGTTCTGACGCCGACGGGACAAATGCTCTATCGGCGTGCTCGCGCTTTGCTCGACGACGCAGGAGCGATCGAGCGCGCTGCACGCAAGGTGTCGGCCGGCTGGGAGACGCAAATCGCGCTCGCGGTCGAAGTTCTGTTTCCGACCTGGCTTCTGCTCGAATGCTTCGATGCCTTCGGCCGGGAAAGTCCGCAGACCCGCATCGAGCTGTTCGAGACCGTGATCGGCGGCACCTCGGAAGCGTTGGTGACGGGACAAGCCGACATCGCGATCGGTCCGCGCATGCCGCCAGGCTTCATGGGAGAGCGGTTGATGCTGACGCGCTTTATTCCCGTGGCGCATCCTGACCATCCATTGCACAAGCTCGGTCGTGACGTCACGCCCCGCGATCTGCGCAAACATCGTCATCTGGTCGTGCGCGATTCGGGCAGTCAGCGTGACAGCAAAGTGCGAACCATCGACGTTTCGCAGCGCTGGACCGTAAGCAACATGGCCACTTCCATCGGCGCAGTCACACGCGGCTTTGGATTCGCATGGTTCCCGGAGGAAAAGATTCGCAACGAACTGGCGCAGGGAACGCTGAAGCCGCTGCCGATGCGCGAAGGCGGTGTGCGCCATGTAGAGATGTATCTGATGTTCGCCGACCGGGACGCGGCAGGGCCGGGCGTGCTGCGACTGGCTCAGATCATCCGCGAGGGCGTGGCGCAACTCGAATCACAAGGTGCTAGGCGCTAGGTACTAGGCGCTAGGTTGAAAGACAAATCAGAATCCTGCGCAAGCGTTCAACTCTTGCTCTCCCCGTGTCCCTGTGCCCCCGTGGAGATTCTTCTCCTCCCCACTGTGGGTCCGGCTTCAGCCAGACATCTCCAGTTCGACTGAAGTCGAACCCACAAAGAAAGGGAGACTCTTCTGGCTAGCGCCTAGAACCTAGAGCCTAGGACCTCAATGGAAGGTGCTAGCTACTAGGCGCTAGGCTCTAGGTTGAAGACCAATCAGAAACCTGCGCCTGGGTTCAACTTCTCTCTACCCCAGTGCCCCCCGTGGAGATCTTCTCTGCAGTAAAGCCTGAAATGCTCGACTGAAGTCAAACCCACAAAGAGTGGAAGTCTCATTCTGGCTAGAGCCTAGGACCTAGAGCCTAGAGCCTCGACGGAAGGTGCTAGCTACTAGGCGCTAGGCTCTAGGTTGAAGATCAACAGAAATCCCGCGCAGTGAGTTCATTCACTCTCCAACCCCGTGATCCCCGTGGAGATCTCTATCTTATCTTCCTTCTCTTCGCTGCTCAGCGATACCCACTGATCTTCAAACGGATGCGCGCAAGGAAGTGGTGCGAGGTCATGTAGAGCGTATGGCCGTCGTCGCCGAAGGCGCAGTTGGCGATGGCGGTGCCGGTGCGGATCAGGCCGAGTCGCTTGCCAGTGCGGTCCATGATGAGAATACCGCCCGGAGCAGTCGCAAATACGATGCCGTCGCCTGTGATGCGCAGTCCGTCGGGCAGGCCGGGATTCGTTTCGCTCTTGAGATCGCTTGCGTCGGCGAAGACGCGCTTGTCGATGACATTCCCGCGCTCGTCGAGATCGAACGCCATCCAGATCGGTCGATCGGGATCCGAGTTCGCCACGATCAATGTGCGCTCGTCGGGCATCAGCGAAAGGCCGTTCGGAAATGACATGTCCTTGTCGAGCAGGTGCAGCGAGCCATCGAGTTCGAGCCGATAGATGCCGTTGAATGGCAGCTCCTTGTGCGGAGAGTCGTTGCGACCTTTCAATCCGTATGGCGGATCGGTGAAGAAGATGACGCCGTCGCGACGCTTGATCACATCGTTCGGACTGTTGAAACGTCTGCCTTCGAAATGCGTTGCGAGCGGTGTCTTGTGTTTCGTGCGCACATCGAATCGAGCCACCATGCGATTGCCGTGATCGGCCATCAGAATGGTGTGCTCGCCATCCGGAAACAGACCGTTCGCGCCAGGCTCCGCGAAGATCGTCGGATCGGCGCCGGTGTACCCGGAGGGTTTCAGAAATACGCTGAGCCCATCCTGCTGCGACCAGCGATACATCGTGTTGCCGGGCACATCATCGAACAACAGATAGCTGCCCGATGACATCCACACCGGCCCCTCGGACCACTCGAATCCTTCCGCCAACTTCTCGATTTGCCAATCGCTGGGCACGATGGCATCGAGCGCAGGATCGAAGCGGTCGATTTGGTTCATGGGAAGCTCACAGACAAGAGTTCCACGGGGTTCACGGGGACACTCGGGGCGAGAACGCGCAACGACCGTGATTGCTGCAGCGAGTTGACTCTTCTCATGCTCCTTGTGTTCCCAGCTGAGATCTTCGTGACGCAAGCTTCGCACGGCGGCGGAGGTTAGCGCACATGTGCCGCGCAGCCACTTTCCAAACCCCCTGCTCCCCGTGGAGCTTCTGAAAATCCGATCTGACGCGCGCCAGAAGAAGATTTCCACGGGGTACACCGGGTCCACCGGGTAAGGACTCATCAGAATTCAGTCACCGGATCCACGGATTCTCGCGTAGTGGTTGTTCTTGTTCTCCGAACCCCGTGGCCCCGTGGAGATCTTCTCTGTAGTAAAGCCTGGAATGTTCGACTGAAGTCGAACCCACAAAGAGTGGAATGCTCGTTCTGGCTAGAGCCTAGAACCTAGAGCCTAGAGCCTCGACGGAAGGTGCTAGGTACTAGGCGCTAGGGTCTAGGTTGAAGACCAAGAAATCCCGCGCATCAGTTCCACTTTCTCTGGCCCCGCGCACCCCGTGGAGGTCTTCTCCTCTCATTGCTACGCCAGGATTCACGCGGGCCCGAATCGCAGCACCCGCCCACCATGCACAGACTTTCCAAGCCCCGTGAACCCTGTGTCCCCCGTGGAGATCCTTCTGTCCGATCTTGTCCGTTCAGCGACTTCCGTCGATGTTGAGCCGGATGCGGGCGATCAGATCTTTTGACGTCAGATACAAAGTGCGGCCGTCGTCGCCGAAGGCGCAATTGGCGATTGGGCCTTCGGTCTGGATCAAGCCGAGGCGTTTGCCTTCGGGCGTCATGATCAGGATGCCGCCCGGGGCGCTTGCGAACAGGGTGCCGTCGCCGGCCACGCGCATGCCGTCCGGCAGCCCCGGCCATCTCTTCTTGGCCAGATCGCTTGCATCGGCGAATACGCGCTTGCTCTTCACGTCGCCTTTTTCATCGAGCGAGTACGCCATCCAGATGGGTCGGGCGGGATCGGAGTTCGCGACATAGAGCGTGCGCTCATCGGGCGAGAGCGCAATGCCGTTCGGATACTTCAGCTCGCGATCGAGCACGTGCAGGTTGCCGTCCGGATCGAGCCGGTAGACGCCGCTGAAGCTCAGTTCCTTCGCGGGCGACTCGTTGATGCCTTTGAGTCCGTACGGCGGATCGGTGAAAAAGATGACGCCGGACTTGCTGCGAATCACATCGTTCGGGCTGTTGAGCTTCTTGCCTTCGAAGGTCGTGGCGAGCGGCGTCTTTTTCTGGGTCGCCAGATCGAGCCTTGCGATCATCCGATTGCCGCTGTCGGCCATCAGGATCGTCGTGTCCGAGTCCGGAAATAGTCCATTGGCGCCGGGTTCGCGGAAGATGCTGGTGTCGCTGCCCTCGAATCCGGCAGGTTTCAGAAAGACGCTGAGCCCGTCCTTCTCCGACCAGCGATACATGGTGTTGGCGGGAACATCGTCGAACAGCAGGTAGTTGCCGGCCGCGACCCACACCGGACCTTCCGCCCAGGTGAAGCCGTCCGCCAGCTTTTCGATGCGGTAGTCGGCAGGCACGATCGCATCGAGTGCAGGATCGAACTTCTGCACAGTGCCGAACGGCGCGTCGGCTGCCCGCGAGGCGAGCGGCAGGACCAATGCGGCCATCATCAAAGCGGTCAGTCGGGCAGGCTTCAGTTCCATTTGCACTCCGGAAGGCGGCGGGTTGCGGCATTGGCAGCGCAGTCAGGCGGCCTCGCCGTGGGCCGCGGCACTCTAATCGGATCGGACGGCGCATGACAACGCTCGACGTTCTTGTAATAACAACGCGCCGACGAGGGTCTGGTACTGCGAGGTGTTCGCCGTGCTCGGGCTCCGAATCTGCGCGGATCTTTGAATCTGCCGCCACATTCGGAAGGTCGATGAGCTTTGCGTCCTTTCCGGCTTGGCCTTGGATGCGGCGCGTTTCAGAATCCGGACACCGATGACTCGATTTGTACTGACATAACGACCCTGCAGGAGCCTTCCATGAAACGACTCGCCGCTCTCTTCGCACTCGCGCTTGCCATTCCAGCCTATGCGGCTCTGAATGCCGGCGATAAGGCCCCCGATTTCAAAGCGCCTGCGTCGCTCGACGGCAAGACCTTCGAGTTCTCCCTGAAGGAGGCGATCGCGAAAGGGCCGGTCGTCGTGTATTTCTATCCGTCGGCCTACACCGGCGGCTGCAATCTGCAGGCCCGCACGTTCGCGGTGAACTCCGACAAGTTCAAAGCCGCCGGTGCGAGCATCGTCGGCGTGTCGCTCGACAGCATCGAGCGTCTCAACGAGTTCTCGGCGGATCCCGAATATTGCGCAGGCAAGATCGCGGTCGCCTCGGACGCCACGGGCAAGATTGCACGCTCCTATGACTTGAAGGTGAGCGATGCGAAGGAAGGGGCGAAGGACTCGCGCGGTATGGAGATCGGCCATGGCTTCGCCGAGCGCACCACGTTCATCGTCACGCCCGACGGCAAGATCAATGCTACGGTTGGCGGGGTCTCGCCGATCGAGAACGTCAACCAGGCGCTGGAGATCGTCCAGAAGCTCGCGAAGAAATAACGATAGCGGCTCTCGTGGGCCCCGGGCGGGGGGCGGGGGCCCCGGGGGGGCCGCTTTGAAATAAAAACGGG
>JAFAEQ010000016.1 GCA_023423935.1 Pseudomonadota bacterium
CCCCCCCCCAAGCGCCCGCGGTCTCTGTATCGACTCTCGCTGGATTCTTTGCAGCCTGAGGTCATCGAGCCCGCAGTGTCTTGTTGGGAAATGGGGGCGGGCGTGTATTCGCCGAACGGACGTGACATCGCGTTCGTTTGCACGCGAAGCATCGCCGTGTACTCCATTCAGACCATGACTGCGGATGGCAAAAATCTGAGCAAGCGTCTGGACGTTCAAGGCTACCCGAAGGGGATCACCTGGTCCGCGGACGGCAAGAACGTGATCTTCGCCAACGATGCTGGCGATGGCGGCGGTTTATGGCAGGTCGATGAGCATGGAGCGGTGTCGCGAATTCCATTCGGCGAAGAAGCGTCCGAGCCGATCACCGTCGCGCCCGGCAATCGCCTCGGTTATGTGCGCAACCGACAACGAATCGATATCTGGCGAGTCGATCTTCAAAGCGCGTCGCCCGAGCAGAGCGCCACCCGGTTGATTTCATCGACACGCGTTCAAATGCTCCCAAGTTATTCTCCGGACGGACGACACATCGCATTCCAATCGAACCGTTCCGGAACGACCGAGATCTGGACGGCCGATGCGGACGGCAAGAACGCCGTTCGCATCAGTTCCTTCAATGGTCCTTTGAATGGGGCGCCTGCATGGTGCAGCGACAGTCGGCAGATCGCATTCGATTCGCGTGCGCCGGGAGTTTCGGCGTTGTACGTCGCCCGGATCGATGAACGCCTGCCACGTCGAGTTCAAACTTCAGTCGAGAATCTCGCACTGCCTGTCTGGACACACGACTGCTCATCGCTCCTGGCAAGCGACGGTAACGATCGGTCGTATGTCGTATCGCTCAGCGACGGACAGGTACGACGCCTGACCGATCAGCGGTCGTACTACTCGGCGCTGAATGGCACGCAGGTGATCTTCAACGTCAAGAGCGAAGAGGGCGTGACTCTCTGGAGCAAGCAGTTGGACAGCGTCAGCGAAGAACCACTCGAAGGTATGCCGTCGCTGTCCTATACGGATTGTTGGGCCGTCACGACGCGTGGTGTCTACTTCACGCGATCGAGCGAGGATCCACGCCTGGTGCAGTTCTACGATTTCGCGACTCAGGACGTTCGGCCCATCATGAGGCTCGCCAATCAGCCGATTTCATCCGGAGGACTTGGATTCTCGGTCTCACCAGATGAGCGCTATCTGCTGTACACCCAGATCGAAGAGCAACAGAGCGATGTGATGTTGCTGGAGAGGCAGTGATGGCAGCGATGCGAGGGTGATGCGAGTGATGCAGGTGATGGCAGTGACGCCAGTGATGGCGGTGATGAGATCGCAGAGACGACGGTTAGAAGGGTCGCCCCTGCGCGGATGATCGGCGGGTCCGAGTACCCGTGGTCCCTGTGACGCTTATTCCGCAGTTCGAACAGCGCGAGGCGCCTTTGGCGCAAACGTATCGCCGAAGTAATCGCCTTCGAGCCACATGGGCCGCTCGCCATCGGCCATCGCACGCGTGATGCGGTAGTTCGCTTCGGTAAATCGGGCGCCTGACTGCCAATCGATCTCCTGGTTCAGGTCGTCGGCGGGGTTGTGATAAGTGCGTTGCAGGAATTCACCCCAGACTTTGCCGCCGCCATTGGCGAATCCCGTCATCAGGAACACGGCGGGCACGCCTTGCCGCACGAGCATGTAGTGATCGGAGCGCGTGAAGAGGCCTTGCTCGGGCATCGGATCCGGTGCGAGCTGGATGTTCATCGGGGCGATCGCATCGGCGACGAGTCTGGCGAACGTCGAGTGGTTCGCGCCGAAGGCAACCACGTCGGTGAACGGATAGAGCAGCAGCGGCATGTCGAGGCCGACGTTGCCGACGATCTGCTCGATGGGCACCGTCGGATGACGCGCGAAATAGTCGGCACCGAGGAGTCCTTTCTCTTCGCCCGTAGTGGCAAGAAACATGATCGAGCGACGCGGCTTGTTGGGGTCGGCCGCGGCCGCACGCGCGACTTCGAGCATCGTTGCGATGCCGGCCGCGTTGTCGAGCGCTCCGTTGTTGATGCGATCCTTGCCGTCCTCTTCGCCTTCGGCAGCTCGTTTGATGCCGAGATGATCGAGATGCGCGGAAAGCACTACATATTGAGTGGCGAGCGTGGGATCCGATCCCGGCAGAACGGCGATCACGTTCGGGCTCGTCACTCGCTTCGCGGTACCTTCGCTTCGAATCCGGATGCTGGTCTTCAATGCAAAGCCGCGCGGCGCTGCCTTCGGTTTGTCGGCTTCCTTGCGGATCGCGGCGAGCGTGCGAGGGCTGCCTGCAAACGCGGCTTCTGCCGCTGGCGTGTTGAGCGAGCCTCCCGCGCGAATCCCGGGCGCTTCCTGGTTAGGACGACCATCGGCGTGGACCCAGGCGAAGCTCGGTTCATTCGCATACTGAACCCTGCGCGCCCACGGCGCGGCCTTCTCGGATTGCAACGTGTCGATGCTCACGAGGCCGATGGCGCCGTGCTTCTGCGCGGCCTTGTACTTCATCGCGCTGATGTGAGCGCCTTCCTCGCTGGGCAGGCCCTTGGGAAAGCCGCGCAATGCAACGACCACCTTGCCCTTCACATCGAGCCCGCGATAGTCGTCGAGTCCGAAACGCTTGTCCTCGAGGCCGTAGCCGACGAAGACGAGCGGAGCCGACACATCCAGCTTCAGCTCCTGGGAATTGAGCGATACCAGCACATCGCCGCCGTGATCGAAGCGGCTCTCACCGTTGGGGCCGGAGATCGTGACCGAGCCGCGCTCGCCACCCCGATCCGTTTGCTGAAAAGTGACCTGCTGGAACCAGGTGCCATTCTCGCCCGCGGGCTTGAGGCCGAAGGATTCGAACTGACTGGCAACGTAGCGTGCGGCGATTTCATGACCGCGACTGCCGGTATCACGTCCTTCGAGCAGATCATCTGCAAGAAAAGTCACGTGCGCGCGGAACCGGTCCGCCGAAAACATCTGATCGGCAGGTTCCGCAGCGATGGATTGAAATGAAAGGAATACGGTGGTGAGAGCAAAGATAGAAGTACGCATAGGGCGGGAATGATCGACGAAGCGCAGTGAACCGTCCAGCTGCGATCGCGAAGGCTTCGACGAAACGCACGCGCACCGTTGATTCGCAGCGATTACGGGCTTGTTGCATACAATGACGCTCACCACTGCAGATAAAGTGAGGCAGACTGCGCGCCGTCACTGAGATCCGCTCTCGCTGGTTGCATGCCCAACATCCTGACTTTGTTTCTGGCCCAGGTGCTCACCGGCTCGGGATTGACCGCCGTCGTGTTGTTCGGCGGGATCCTGAGTGCTGAGCTTGCGCCGGACGCATCGTTCGCGACCTTGCCTGTGTCAGTCGCCGTCGTCGGCATGGCGCTCTCGACGGTCCCCGCCTCCCTGCTCATGCGAATCACTGGCCGGCGACTCGGTCTCGTGATCGGCGCGGGTATCGGCATCGCCGGATCGTTGCTGTGCGCATACGCGATCGCACGGCACAGCTTCGCGCTCTTTTGTTCTGGCGCAGTGCTCTTTGGAACCGCGACGGCGTTCACCGTGCAATATCGCTTCGTCGCGGCCGAGAGCGTCGCGCCGGAACAAGCAAGCCGCGCGATTTCCTGTGTCTTGCTCGGAGGTCTGGGAGCCGCACTGCTCGGGCCGCAAGCTGCGATGGCTGCACGATCCTGGTGGGCTGCGTACGAATACGCCGGATCCTTTCTCCTCGTAGGCGTGCTCTATCTGCTCGGCGCAATCACGCTGACTCGTTTGCGTGCCGCTGGACCCACGCGCGTGGTAGCGTCCGGTCCGGGACCTACGACTCGCGAGCTGCTCGGTGAGCCCATGCTGCGCAAGGCAGTGCTTGCAGGTGCAGTCGCATTCGGGGTGATGAGCTTCATCATGACGGCGGCGCCGGTGAGCATGCATGGGCTTCATCATCACAGTGTCGCAGCGACGACGTGGACGATTCAGAGTCACATTCTTGCGATGTACTTGCCGTCGTTGTTCAGCGGCGCGCTGATTGCCCGTCTGGGTCATCACACGATGATGTTGGCCGGATGCTTGCTGCTCGCGGCAAGCGCGGCGCTGAGCCTCGTCGGGCATGAAGTGCTGCACTACTGGCTGGGGCTCGTTCTGCTGGGAGCAGGTTGGAACTGTCTCTACACATCAGGCACGACACTGCTCGCCACACACTACGCAGGCGCCGAGCGCCATCGCGCGCAAGCCATCAATGACTTCGTCGTGTTCACATCGCAGGCCTGCGTGTCGTTGCTTGCCGGCCTCGCCGTCGTAAAGCTCGGCTGGCAATGGACCAACATGCTCGTGCTGCCGCCGTTGTTGCTGATGTTCGTGCTGGCGTTGCGAAAGGATGCGAGTCGCACAGAGCCTGTCACGGATCCTGCAGAAGCGGCGTGAGCCTAAGAAAGTCCTTGCTTCATCGACTTTAGGCGCTCGACCGCCTCAAGTGCAGCGGTGATCGATCAACGGAAGAGCAAGACGCGATCCGTCAACGTTTCCCGATTGCATAACGTGCTCGCGACCGGAAGTCGGCAAGACTTCTGATATAAAGCCCGTCGGCGGGACAGATACGTACAACAAATCAAGGGAACGAACATGCATCGCTCAGTGCGTGCGTACATCAGCGACGGGCGGATCGGTTGGGTTGCAGGCATCGTTCTCTACCTGTTCGCGCAGCTTGCCGGCGCAGGTGTCAACGTGCTGACGGCACTGGGTCCGGAAGGCGGATCCGTATGGGACATCGAGTACCACCCCGCAGATCCTTCCATTGTTTTCGCGACGACAGCGAGTGGTCTGCATCGATCGAAGGACGGAGGCGTCTCCTGGGAGCACGTCTCCTATACAGCGGGGTTTGGCGACATCGCGATCCATCCGGTCACGCATAGATTGTTTGTCGTGGATCGCGAGTTGCTCGTCAGCGATGATGGCGGTACTACGCTCAAGCCTGCTGAAAACTTCCCTGCTGGCCTTGCGAATGGTCGGCGAATCGAGATCAGCCGCGATGGTTCGACAATTTACGTGGCCGGGGAAGCGGGTTTTTTCCAGAGTCGGGACCAGGGTGCGAGCTGGCGAGAACGATTGCTTCCGGGCGATAGGACAATGGACAGCGTCCGCGCGTTGACCGTCGACCCGGACGATGCGGATGTGCTCTATCTGCTACGAGGAAATGAATACCTCTTCGTCAGCCACGATGGAGGCTCGACTTGGACGAACATCGAGTTGCCGAAGGAATTCAACTCGGCAAGCACGCTCGTGTATGACATCGCTATTGCGAAGACCGCACCCAAGCAGTTGTGGATTGCGGGAAGCCCCAGGAGCTGGCGTACGGCGGACGAAGGTCAAACTTGGACGCCCAACTCGTTCTTCTCTAGCGCCGCCACCATCGCCGTCGATCCGCGCGATCCGAGCAACATCTATATCAGCGAAAGCGAACGGATCCTCCATTCGATCTCCGGAGGTAATGCCTTTGAGCGAGTTACAGCGGGCGCGCGCGCGGGCGCGATTGCAGTCATAGCGCCGAGCCCGTTTTTGTCGAGCAGGCTACTGGTGGGCGGCGGTGAAGGGTTGGCCCTGAGCACGGATGGCGGGAAGACGTGGACGCAGCCCAATGCGGGTATCGTGGCTACGGACGTGAACGACCTCATCCCCGTAGCAGGCTCCAACAGAACATACGTCGCTTCCTCGAACGGAATGTATGAGCTCGAAGGTGGAAGCCTGACACTCGCGCCCTTGAACAATGAGGGTCTGCGCGATTCTTCAGGGGGTCGAGTGAGCGTGAGCAATCTTTTCGCGCGAACCCAGCCCGAGCAATTATTCGCTCTAGTGAGCACAGGCATCGTCGTGCGCTCCGATGATCGAGGCCAATCCTGGGTCCAGGATCCAAGCTGGCCGCACTTCGTCAACTTCGTAGCGGGTTCCGCATCGGATCCGCAGTCCATGCTGGTATCTGCGTCATCTGACGTGTACTGGACGGTCAATGGCGGGAATGCCTGGGCGATCTCGACGGGCCTGCCGCCGAACTCGGTCAAACGGGGACTCGCCATAGCGCCCTCGAATCCCGCAGTCAGTTACGTCGCGCTGGGGAAGACCACGGGACAAATCACCGACGGCTATGGCGTGTATCGTTCTCTTGATTCCGGACAGACCTGGCAACCTGCCCATACAGGTATCGAAACTGCCCACGTCGCTGCTGTTGCCGTCGATCCGCGTGACGAGCGCGTCGTCTATGCAGGAACGTTCAGCGGCTTCATGAAGTCCACCGATGGTGGGAATTCCTGGAGAGAGATCGACTGGAACTCCAACAGCTTCTATTCGGAGGCATACACGATTGCGATCGACCCGGTTCACCCGGACATCGTTTTCGCCGGCCAGGTGCTGGGGCGAGTGGCGCGATCCGTCGATCGCGGAGAGACCTGGCAAGCCGTTCTGGAACAGCCGGTCGACTCCGCATATCTGTTCGAATCGATGGCTCTGGATCCGAGCGATCCGAGTCGAGTGTTGCTAGGCACACGAGGCTACGGACTCCACGAGATTCGAATTCAGCCGGATCTATCGATTGCCGCCGACAAGTCTTCGCAGACGATGACAGAGAATGTCGCGGCGACGGTTACGTTCACGATCGCCAATCACGGTCCATTCGATGCGACAGGGGTGACGAGCACGATCGCGCTGGGCGCATCTGCTCAGAGTGTGACCGCGCAATCTGCAGAGGGGTCGTGCACCGCGAATGAAGGCACGATTACCTGCAAGCACGCCATCCTGCGAACGGGTGCGACGAGAATAATCCAAGTCACTTTTGCGTATTCAGCATCGGGTGAACGCAAGCTGGATGCGTCCGTCACGGGTGATCAGCCAGACTTTTCGAGCGTGAACAACACGGCGGCTACAACGATCAGCGTCAGCGCGCCATCGACTCCCGCAAATGGTGGTGCGAGCGGTGGTGGCGGAAGCGGAGGAGGTGGCGGCGGTGGCAGCAGCTCACCCGCCTTCCTGTTCTTGCTCGGACTGCTCGCGGCAATAACGCGCATTTCACGCGCCCAAGTTCCGTTCGTGCGAGTTCGCAGTCATTCCTGCGAAGGCAGGAATCTGGTTAGATAAAACGGATGGACTCCTGCCTGCGCAGGAGTGACGAAGGTACTGCGTGATCTGAGAACAGTCGCACTTGCCTTTAGCGAACTGACGGTTGGACGTTCCGGTTGATCCGGAGCGCAGCATCACCGAATCAGCAGTATCAGTGCATCTAGCCCCCGTGATCCCCGTGCCCCCCGTGGAGATCTTCCTCCTTCCTTTCCGAACTGCATCCGTCCGTGAGTTCGAATTCCTTGCGAGGGAGTCACGGAAAACGGATGGACTCCTGCCTGCGCAGCAGTGACGAAGATAATGCGTGTCTGAGAACAGTCGCACTTGCCTTTAGCGAACCGGCGGTTGGACGCTCCGGTTGAGCCGGAGCGCAGCATCGCCGCATCAGCAGTATCAGTGCATCTAACCCCCGTGA
>JAFAEQ010000053.1 GCA_023423935.1 Pseudomonadota bacterium
CCCCCTGCCGACCCGGACGCGCTTGCGCGCGGCGGCTTCAGTGCAGCATTCGGCAAATCCCCCCGCCTACTTCGAGAAAAGACGGGCGCTGGAACTGTGACTTCCCACTGAATCGTGCAGCGAGAAGCCACCGATTCAGCCTAGGTTCCTGCACCCGCGCTCGCGGCGCTGCTGGTTCCTGATCCCGCCTGCTTCAGCATGCCGTGCATCCCGAGCCAACGCACAAAGGCATCGAACCAACCGGTGCTCGTCGTTTCCTTCGGGTACATGCCGAAGCCATGGCCGCCTTGTTCATAGAGATGGAACTCGACGGGGCGTTTTGCAGCTCTCCAGCTATCGATGAGTCCGTAGCCGGCGTTCGCGAAGAAGGGATCGTCGGCAGCAAGAGCAATGAATAGCGGAGGCGCATCGGTCGGCACATTCATCGACATGAGTGGACCGTAGATGTTGCCAATGAAAGCCGGCTTCGCATCCCCGCCGGCCGTTGCAGTCGCCATCGTCAGCATCGCGCCAGCAGAAAAGCCAACCATGCCGATCCGCTTCGGGTCGATCTTCCACTCAGCAGCGCGCTTGCGGATCAGTGCAAATGCCGCGCGCGCGTCTTCGAGCTGCGGAGCAAGAGCAGCCATCGCCTGATCAGGATCCGGACGACGCGGTGGCGCACTGCCCGAGAACATCTGCTGCATGGATTTCTCGAACTCACCCATGTCGGCCGGCGTCTGGTTCAACCGATATTTGAGCACAAACGCCGCGACTCCATTTTTCGCAAGCGCGCGGGCGACATCCCAGCCTTCATTCTCCATTGACAAGGTAAGGAAACCCCCGCCGGGCGCAACGATAACGGCAGCGCCACTTGCCTTGGCCGGATCAGGAAGAAAGGGTGTCAGCGTCGCAACCGTCACGTTGCGTGCGAAGTGACTGCCGTACTGCTTGTGCCAGGCCTCCGCGTTCTTCGCCCCCGGTAGCGGACCGGTCCCAAGCTCGATGGCATTGGGCTGCGAAGGCGTGGCGATGGGTGTCATCTTGTCGTCCAGCGCATGGGCCGGTGACGTAAGCATCGCGACCAACGCAACGCCAACCGCCATCAAACGAGATGCGACTGATCCCACGAAAATTCGCTTTGTCCAGAAGTTTGGCATTTCTTCTTGCTCCCCCGGTTGTGTGGTAGTTCTGAATCAAACCATATCGCCTTCGGATCGAGAAGCGTCCGCACGACTGTCACCGCACGGGCCGCGCTCGGCCCTGTCGAGCGGAAGGCGACGACGACTCAAGTGACCCTTGTCTCTGACTTGAGTCGCCGCCCTCGCCGTCGATCTTAGCTCTCCGTTGACTGATCAGCGTCACCATATCGCCCCTCTTGCGGCGACCTGGTTCTTCAGATCGTTCCGCGCACCAGCCCCAGGCTTCCTACGACATCACGACTGTGCGTCCCTGCTCGCGATCGCTGCAGCCAGCGAGTTCGCAAAGTGGCGCAACGTTGACGCGTACGCTCCAGCGCTGCTCGGAACGCCGATGATCGTGAGTGGATTCGCCATGCCGGAGTCTCGCGCCTGACAGGCATAGGGATGGGTTCAAGATCGCCTTATCGCTGGAATGACTCACGATCAGAAATCGTTCCACGAGCCAGGAAGGTCGCTTCCACGGATAGCGGTCGGATCGCGCGTCGAGGCATTCCGAGGTCGACTGTTCGAATCCTGCGAGAGTGCATACCTAGGGAAGCTCTGATTTATCGACTTCCCTGACCTTCGCAAGTCTGCAACTGGTTGAAATGCTTCGGTGGGCGAAGCAACTATGGTTGCGAGTGGCGACTTAATCAGAGGTTACCTGGAGCAAAGCGATATTTGAAACGAGCGTTCGAGTCGGCGGTGCGTGTCAGTTTACTCGGCGCTGACACCTGAGCACCTCGAGCTTCTGAGCAGCGAACACCAAAGATCCGGTGTGAGATCGTCCACAGGCCCGTCCGTCAGATCCATTCGATCGATACGCCCGCGCTCCTGCCGCTGCTTAGTGCAGTTGATAGCCGCACTAAGCGGTCTTGAATATGCGCAGACTTTGCCATGAATCCTTGACTCGTCACTGCGAGACGCGGATTCGGCCAGCCCGAGGCGGATGGCCTGAGCCTCAGCATGTTGACGTTAACGTCAACACGTCACAGGCTCTGGGAATGGCCGTTTCGCAACTACAAAAGGTTATCGACGAGCTGACGACTCGCGCTCGAACTCTGGGCCTTACGGATACGGCATGGGCGGCGAAAGCCGGCATACCAAAGGAGACTTTATCGCGCCTTCGAAGACGCTCGTCCTGTGATTTCGAAAGTCTTGAAGCGCTAGCAGGTGCAGTCGCAATGCGGATCTGCACCATGGACAGTGCTCAGGCTACAGGTGCGCTGTTCCCGTTGAAGCTGGATCGACATTACGAAGAACGCCTGGCCGAGCTTTGCGCATCCGGGGATCTGGACCTGGCGCGTTGGAGGTCTTTCGGCCCTGCTTTCTTCATGGCGGGGCTCGCAGTGATGCTCGCGAGCTCCAATGGAGTCGACCGCCCGGCATTGCTCAAGCTCGCTGAAAAACTACATGCCGGAATGACTGAGCCTGCGGTGTTCAGACGCTGGTTAAAGTCGTCGCCGATAAGAGCTGACCGATTCCTTCCAATGGTGGATGCGCAGTTGCTCCATGCCACCAATACAACGATACGCTCGGGCTTCTTCACGAAGACGCGCACGAGGACTCTAAGCCGCTGAAACTGGAGGGCATCGACTCTCGGGTTCTCGACGTCCGCCTCCTCACTCCACTGGATCTGGCCGTGTCCAAAATCGGGACGCTTCTCACAACAAGATCGAGATGACATCGCAGCGCTCGCGCGCAACGGACTCATCAGTGCGACGAAGTCTGCGCAGGCGGGCGGAGGAAGCGGTTCGGGGTTATGTCGGTAACACAGCTCGCGTGCAGGGATCGATCGAACTGGCGTGTCGAATTGTGAACGAAGGCTCGGATAAAAGGAGAACGTAGACCGTTTTAGCGTGGGAGGGAGGGACAGATCGATCTGTCTCTTTGTCGTCAGATTCTACTCCGTCCATACTGAGACAGTTTTGACCAGCGACGTCCGGTCTGTAGTCAACCTACGAGGTGATCCATGACGTCAGGCGCTGCCTCGTCCTGCGGGACGAGTTCGCAAGCACACTCAAAGTGGCACCCGCGCGCGATTGCAGCGAGAATGTCGCCCCCTTTTTGTCCGGCCCACAGGCGCACACCGCATTGAGCGTTTCGATTAATGAGCCTCACTCCGAACTGCGCGGTTTGTTCGATGAGGCCCTGTTCCGCGCCGCCGAGCGTCTCGTCGATGAGGGCCGTGTCACCGAACTGCGGGTCTTGAATGCCGGGGGCGTCGTCACGGGCGTCGTGCATGAAGAGGCGGCCGGAGGTGCGAACGCGAAGCGTCGTGTCTACATTCGACGCGCTTCCTCCGCGGCGAGGCCAGAGGGGGAATGCAGCTGCGGGGTGGCGCGCGCATGCACTCACGTCGCTGCGGTTCTGATCGCGGCGGCGGCCAACGCATCCTCCAATCGGACCGCGAACGAGCGGCATGCACCCGTGCAGCCTCGCGTGGGCTCGCACGAACAGCGCCTCTACTATGTTTTCAACGCGCCAACACTGAACCTCGCATCCGCTGCCCTCGATCTTTCGATTTGGGTCGCGCAAAGCACGCCGGGCAAAGGCGTTGCAATCCAGAGCGCGTGTCTGTTCTCGCCTCGAGCATCGGGCGACACGGCAGACACCCTGCCTCGCTATGTCGACGCAGCCGACAAACGAGTTCTGCAATGCCTGCCCTCACCCGTAAGCCCGCTCACGGTACCCACCAGTCAGGCGCGCGCAGTGCTGCAACTCGCAGTCGCGACAGGCCGAGCCTACTGGCGATCTCTTGAAGGACGGGCGCTGCGAGCAGGCGGCACACGCAGCGCTCATCTGGAATGGACGCTCGCCTCTGACGGCACACAGCGCATGCGTCTGGCTCTGCCTGCGACGATGCACGTGCTGCTCGATACCGATCCGCCGCTCTATATAGATGCCATCACGAACGAATGTGGCGCGCTCGAGCTGCCGTGTCCGCTCGAGGTGTTTCATCGATACGTGGCCGCCCACGACATCGAGCCGCAGGATGTCGAGAGCATCAACGCGCGCATCGCCATGGAGGTGCACGCAGAGGCACTGCCGCGGTTGCGCGAGATTGCCGTGCGCACTCACGAGGTTTGTACGCCTCGGCCGCGACTGCATCTGCGTGACAACGGCAGCGCCGAGCTGCTGTTCGTCTATGGCGAGATCGCGCTGGAGAACGGCTCATTGCCCGCCGGTGTGTCGAGCGTACGACGCATGCACGGCGATTGTCTGTTCGAGATCACGCGCGATCTCGAAGCGGAACGCCAGCACCTCGAACGAATCGAGGCCGTTTTGCCGAAGACACAGCAGGACGCCGCGGGATGGCTGTCGTTCATGTTCGAGTCGGTACCGGCGCTCGAGCGCGACGGCTGGGACATTCTCATCGATGCGCAGTATCCGCACCGACTCGCGCTCGCTGGCGATTGGTGTGCGGATGTCCAAGCGAATGATGACGACTGGTTCGATCTGCGCTTGTGCGTGACAGTCGACGGCGAGCTCGTCAACCTCCTGCCCGCGCTCGTCGATTACTTGCAGGGTGACCTGCACAACGCGCACAGCATTCAGTTGCGGACGAGCGAGCGAGTGTTCGTGCGGCTGGACGATGGACGATTTCTACCGATCGCCGTCGAACGAATTCAGCGCATCGCGCAAACGCTGGTCGAGCTGCTCGATGCAGATGCGCTCACGTCGTCACAAGCACTGAAGCTGCCCGCGAGCCAAGCAAGCCGCATCGCGCAGGTGGCACTCGATCTCGAACGTGCCCCGCTCCAATCGAATCGCGAGTCGTTGCGCGCATTGATCGAACAGCTTAGAAACTTCTCGGGCATCGAACCCTTGCAGGCGCCGCCGCGATTTCGCGCGACGTTGCGGCCATATCAGCAGGAGGGGCTCGGATGGCTGCAGTTCCTGCGCCGTACAGGCCTCGGCGGCATCCTTGCCGACGACATGGGCCTCGGCAAAACGGTGCAGACGCTTGCGCACCTGCTGATAGAGAAGCAGCAAGGGCGACTCGCACAACCTGCACTCATCGTGTCGCCTGTGAGCGTGCTCGGCAATTGGCGTGAGGAAATCCGGCGCTTTGCACCCGATCTGCTTGCACTCGTCATCCATGGACCCAACCGCAAGCATCTGTTCGCCGGTATCGATCGCGCAGATGTCGTGATCACGGGCTATCAGACGCTCATGCTCGACAGCGAGGCGTTCCTGCGCTTCGACTACTCGGTCGTCATCCTCGATGAGGCGCAGGTGATCAAGAATGCGCGAACGAACGTGGCGCAAGCGGCTCGCGCCTTGCGAGCGCGTCAACGTTTGTGCCTGACCGGCACGCCGATGGAAAACCATCTCGGCGAGCTGTGGTCGTTGTTCGAGTTCCTGCAACCCGGACTGCTCGGCTCCGAAAGACAGTTCCAGCGTCAGTACCGCATGCCCATCGAGAAGCATGGCGACCGCGCACGCGCCGCGGCACTGTCGCGACGTATCGCGCCGTTCGTTCTCAGACGCACAAAGGGCTCGGTAGCAAGCGATCTGCCGCCTCGCACGCAGATCGTCGAGCACATCGAGCTGGATGAGCGGCAACGGGATTTCTACGACGGAATTCGCCTTGCCATGCATCGACGCGTGCTCGAAACGCTCGCGGCGCAGGGCCATGGCCGCAGCCGCATCACTCTTCTGGACGCGTTATTGAAACTTCGACAGGCGTGCTGCGATCCGCGCTTGGTGAGCGACGATGCGGAGACACGCGCCATTCCTTCCGCGAAGCTCGAGTGGCTGATCGACAAGCTCCCTGAGTTCGTAGCCTCGGGCCGGCGCATCCTGCTGTTCTCGCAGTTCACTTCCATGTTGCGACTGATCGAAGCCGTCGTGCGCGAGCTCGGTATTGACTACTGCCTGCTCACAGGCGAGACACGCGAACGCACCGCGCTGGTGGAGCGGTTTCAAACCGGCGCAATACCCCTCTTTCTGATCAGCCTCAAGGCGGGCGGTGTTGGACTGAACCTCACCGCGGCGGACGTCGTAATTCATTTCGATCCCTGGTGGAATCCCGCGGCCGAAGCGCAGGCGACGGATCGTGCGCATCGCATCGGGCAACAGCAACCGGTGTTCGTCTACAAGCTCATCGCGGAAGGTACGGTGGAAGAGAAGATTCTGCAGTTGCAAGCCGACAAGCATGCGCTCGCCTCGCAGCTCTACGGCGATGAGAATGCGCTGCCGACACGGCTCACCGCAGAAGATCTGGAGGCACTGTTCGCGCCATGACATTCGATACGGCGACACAATCACACGTCGATGCTCAACTCATGGAGCAAGGCGCCTTCACCGGCCTCGCCCTGCTCCTGGACACGGGCCGCCTCATGTACGACGACTACGAGCGCTGGCGTCGCACTGAGATCGAGTTGCTCGATGAAGTGCTGATGGGCTCACCCGCCAAGATCGTCGAACAGTTGGAATACGCCGTTGCTTACGCGCGCGAGATCGGGCTGGTGGAACAAGCCCAGGACTATCAAGCATGGCGCACATCCGACCACGATGGCGGCCGGGCACTGCGCGCCAGTACGAACGCTCGACTGCAACAACTGATTTTCAGCCGCTTTGTACCCGCGCAGAAGCAACCGCAACTCGACTTGTTCTTCGACAACACCGTCGTTGCATTGGCGAACGGCGTCGTGCGCGCGTTATGCGCGAGAGACGTCCGCGACGCACAACGCCAGATCGATCTGCTGTACGCACAGGCGCCGAATCACGCCGACCTGCCGGGATTCGATCGACTCCTGCGCGTGCTGGAGCACCTCGAGCAACCGATCGTCGATCTCGCCGCCGAACTCGCAACATTGCGGGACATCACCCCGCTCGCTCGCCGCCTGCTCGGATCGCAGGCGCGCGATCTGCTGACCTCATCGTGGCTGCGGCTCGCCGAAGCGCTGAACGATCGTCCCTTCTCTCCCTCCGAGCCCGAACTCCATCGCAGCTTTGCGCTGAGTCAGGCGCAAGACTGGAACGCCGTGAGCGAGTGTGTGCTGAGCGAGGCCGAATGGCAGCAACATGCGGCGCTATGTCTGCGACTTGCGCAGAGCAGTTTCTACGGACAACGCCGCATCGAATCGCTGAGCGCATGGTGTCATCTGTGTTGGCGCCACCCCGATGAGGCCGCCAACATCCTCGATCGCTGCAAACAGCCTGATTCAGGCATTGCGCAACGTTGGGCACGCTTTCGCGACAGTGCCGAAGCGCTGGACGACATCGACGGCCCCGAGCTCACCGCAGCCGAGTTTCCCGCATGGCTCCTGCTGCAAGAACCTGGTCTCGTGCAGCACATCAGCGAGGACTGGCCCACCGGCGACTCGGACGCAGAGAACACGTTCAAATGCATCCATCAGTGGATCCAGGCACGACGCGCGAAGCAAAGCGCGCGAGAGCTCGAACTGCGTAAAGAACTGAGAACCCGTCACCCTCGCTTGTTCGAGTGTCTCAAGTCGGTGGTTGGGACGAAGTAGGTTCGCGTGCCGATCGGTGCCCATGTGCCGATGGCTCCGCGCGTATGCGTTCAAGTGGGAGATGCATCTGCCGCCAAGCATTAACACCCAGTGTGATATGCGAGCGCCGCATGCACTGCATTTACCTCTCAGTTACGTAACCTTCCCTGGATCGTATTGCTCTATCAGGGCGTACTCCTCAGGGCCGATCCATCCATCGCTCGCGGCGAGATGACGGACGAGTGCGGCGACGCCAGTTGTACACCCGGGAGAAGCTCGATCCTTCGATGCTATCGAGTCGCGCCAGCAATCGAGCGACACAGACATCACATTGATCATTGTCTACAAGTCTTAGAAGGGTTTCCTCGGCCTGTACGTCGCGCGACTGCTGACCAGCGACGTCAACAATCTCGAGAAGCTCGGAGTAGCTGCTGATCTCGGCGGGCAGCACGTGATTGTCCGCGTCGATGACTTCCTTAAGAACGCTATGCACCTCCCGAAGCACTGTCGTTCGCGCAGGGGTCTCGGATAGCTCAGGCAAGTCACGAGCGAACAGTTCAATAGCTTCATCCAGCGCAGGCTCGATCGACGCGATCATATGCACAGCGCGTGCAGCAATCCTTTTGGCTCTCCGGCGTGTGGTCATGGTTCCCTCGCTCCGTACAGCACTCGTGAAATCAAACTACTGTCGTGCCAGCCGAAAGCGCGAGCCCGTACCCAGTAGCGATAGATAATGATCCACGCCAAAGGATGACCCATGTCACGGTGTGAACGCTTAAACATTGACCGTTGACCTATCGATGAATAAACAATCTGGCAATCTACAAATTAGACGACGGATCGTGTTGCCTACACCAGCAAAGCCAGGCGAGCGATTTAAAGAGGGATTGAAGCGATTCCAGCCGATTCCAAGCTCAGCGAAGACGCGTGATGTAAACGAATTCGACACGGCCATCATCGTGACGGATTTAGGCGGTGAGCCCGCAGCGCGAAGTGACTCGTGTAACGAAGCGGCTGTGCAAGAACAAGGATGTTGAGACGGGCGCTGATTCGGCACTTTCGATTTCCGGGTGAGGCACACTGACCCACGTTCATCTCCACCCAGAAAACGATGGCACGAAGAAGAAGAAATAGGAATTCGGGTTCACTGCTCCTGTTGGGGATCGTGGCTTTGGGCTTCGCTATCCCGAAGGAAGCTTGGATCGGAATCGGTATAGCCGCAGCTATTGGTCTCGCTGTCTATTTCGGCCAGAAGTGGAAACGGACTGGAGCCTCAGCCGAATCAGTCGGAGACAAATTTGTGACGCGTTACGAAGATGCCTCCCAGCCAGTGAACGTCCAAGAGGGCATTCATCGATCGGCTGAACCGGAATTTGCCATACCGAGACGACCCGACGGGTTCGGCATGGCCAAATGGCTCCCTCTCGGTCAATCAATTCAGATTTCCAACGTCGTCATCCCCGGCGGACTCATCTATGTAGGCACGTCACTTCCAGCGTCAAACGGAGAGCCCGACCCGTGCCTCATCAATCCCTCGCTCAGTATCAGCGCTCACGATTCTGGCGCCGAGCGAGACGTGGGGTACTGGTGGAGCTACTCCCAGATTCCACCTTCGGCGCGACGCTCTTATCTCATGTGGTTGGCCGGCGGTCGACAGGATCCGAACGTCGATGTTGGCTACGCATTTCTGTTCTTCTATGGACTCGAGCGGCGCGTCCTCTTGGATGCCCCTCACGATCCTGAGGCTGCGGCCGAGCTGCCGATCATCGCTGAAGAAGTGCAACGCCTCTTGAAGATCTTCGGGGAGCGTTCGGGCTCCTTTCGTTACCACGCCAGCGAGCTTCTCGATTGGCTGTCGCTAGCAAACCCGCCTCCGCTCTACAGGAACCCGGTTCCCTCATTCCCGAGAACATTCGAGCTACCACTGTACGTGCGTCTCGCGTTGGGTCAGACGGCTATCGACCGCGTGCCAGTGCCAGCCGATCTGGCGCTCGCATGGGCGAGGCTGGAGCCGAGTATTCGCCTACGCACTCCCGCGACCCGCTGCGCGAAAGAGTTCGATGATCTTTTCCGCTACAAGTACAAGGATGCTCACGGCGACGGAATCTTGCTCCCAAGGAATCGCACGAAACTCAAGTTTGTTTATCGCCCCGCGTCGGGCGGATTCAGATGGCGCGGTGAGATCAAGATGTCCTTCGGCGACATTCCTGATGTCACAGCCCTCACTGCTCCTCTGCGATCGCTTCAATCGTTAGTTGAGGACACGACTGTTGAGCTCGAGGCGTACAGCCGGCTTGTCGGCCGAAACCCTGACGCGAAAACATCTATCGAAGCATTGCTCTTGCTACCCGTGCGAATGTGGCCGGACACGACACGCAAGAATCTCGCGATGCTCAAAGTGCGGTTAACCCGGGCGCCGCGTGTGATGCTGCTTGGGGAGTTGCTGGCTTTGCTCGGCGCTCAGGACGCGCTCACCCGCGATAAAATGAAGACGCTCGTGTGTGCGCTGGACGCAATCAAAGTGGGATTCGAGCCCGACATCCTCGTCGGTGCGAAGTTTCCCAAGATCAACGACAAGATCGTGGTCTTCGCCACCTCGCCGGAGGACGCTTCTGCTCGTGCAACACCGGCGTATCGTGCCGCCGCACTGACACTCGAGTTGTCGTCTTCCATCGCAGCTGCGGACGGCGAGATCGGTGCCGATGAGTTCGAGCATCTACGCCAAGAAGTGCAGCGGTGGTGTCATCTAAGCGCAGCTCATCGCGACCGGCTGACGGCACATCTTGCTCTATTACGTGAAGCGCCGGTCTCACTAAGTACGATCCGGAAGAAGCTCGAAGGGCTTGCATCGAACCAAAAGGAAGCGATCGCGGCGTTCATGGCGACTGTCGCGCAGGCGGACGGCGTGGTGTCGCCCGACGAGGTCAAGATTCTAGAGCGCGCCTACAAAGCCCTCGGTGTCGAACCGAAGAAAGTGTTCAGCGACCTGCATGCGGTGGCGGCAGGCGCTCGTCCCGAAGGAACGAGCCCGCAAGCAGTCGAGCCGGGCGGGTTCAAGCTCGATCGTGCGCGCATAGCTACCCTCCAGAAAGAGACACAACAGGTGAGCGCGCTTCTCGCCAGCATCTTCACCGAAGAGGAACCTGCGCCAGTCCAGTCGACCCCGGAACCGGAACCAGAAGCGAGTGAGTCCCCGCGGCCAGAGGGCGTGCTCGGATTAGACACATCCCATGCCGCCTTTGCACGGCTGCTCCTTTCACGCCCGCAGTGGACGCGTGAAGAACTGGACGATGTAGCGTTGGATCTTGAGCTAATGCTCGATGGTGCGCTGGAGCGCATCAATGAGGCGTCCTTTGAGGCCTATGACATTCCTTTCACCGAGGGCGACGATCCGATAGAGGTCAACGCCGAACTTCTGAGGAGACTCGAAACATGACATCCACTATCCGCCCACGGGAGCGCGACGCAGTCATCCAGTCCTTGCGCGCTGGCGTCGTGCCGCGCGTCGGGCAGCATCTGATTCAAGTGGGACGTACCCGCGAGGTGGAGACATTGCTGACGGATGTCGAACGCGTGCGCGACGGCGGTTCTGCATTCCGTGTGGTCGTTGGTGAGTATGGCGCCGGAAAGACGTTCTTCCTGAACCTGATCCGCGCGATCGCCATGGAAAAGAAGCTCGTGGTCGCGAGCGCGGATCTGAACCCCGATCGACGACTTCAGGCCACAGGGGGGCAGGCTCGATCTCTTTATGCTGAGCTGATGCGTAATCTTTCGACGCGAACAAAGCCGGATGGCGGCGCTCTAAACGGGGTCGTCGAGAAATTCATCGCGACGGCGAAGTCGGAAGCGAACAGCGCTGGGGCAACTACGGAGACGATCATTCGCGCGAAGCTCGAGCAATTGACCGAGCTTGTGAATGGTTACGACTTCGCAGATGTCATCGCGGCGTACTGTCGAGGTCACGAAGAAGGCAACGAGCAGCTGAAGTCGAACGCGATTCGATGGCTCCGCGGAGAGTACGCCACAAAGACGGACGCGCGACAGACACTCGGCGTGCGCGCAATCGTGGACGATGCCGAGGTGTACGATCAACTGAAGTTGATGGCGCGCTTCGTCCGGCTGGCAGGTTTCGCGGGGATGATGGTCAACCTGGACGAGTTGGTAAATCTCTACAAGATTTCAAATACGCAGGCGCGTAATGCGAATTACGAGCAGATTCTGCGGATTCTGAACGACTCGTTTCAGGGCAACGCTGTCGGGCTCGCGGTCGTGCTCGGTGGCACACCGGAGTTTCTACTCGACACGAGGCGCGGACTCTACAGTTACCCCGCGCTGCAGAGCCGGCTTGCTCAGAACACGTTCGCGACAGACGGTCTGGTCGACTTCACCGGCCCGGTCGTTCGACTCTCAAGTCTTACACCCGAAGATTTCTTCGTGTTGCTTCAGAAGATCCGACACGTCTACGCGTCCGGCTCGCAAGAAAAGTACTTGTTGCCAGACGACGGAATAGCTGCCTTCATGGAGCACTGCTCGAAGCGAATCGGCGACACCTACTTTAGAACGCCTCGAACGACAATCACCGCGTTCATCAACCTTCTGGCGGTGCTCGAGCAGAATCCCGGAGCCACATGGCGGGCCCTGGTCGGCGAGCTCGCAGTAGCCATGGATCATGGTGGAGACGCAGACAAGACAATCGAGGCCGAAGACGCGGATGAGTTTGCGACGTTCAGGATGTAGGACGGCCCACCTGTGACTGCTTCGACGTCGTTCTCGCTACTTGATGAGCAAATTCAGCGTTTCATCTGGGCCGAAGGCTGGGAGACGCTGCGTGCTGCACAAGAGCAGGCGATCCCGCTCATTATTAGCGGTGATTGCGATGTCATCATCGCGGCGCCGACAGCAGCCGGAAAGACCGAAGCAGCATTCTTTCCTGCACTGACACATCTGTTGCAGGCGGATGGGCCTCGGGTCATTGTTTATGTGAGCCCGCTCAAAGCGCTGATCAACGACCAGTTCGGGCGGCTGTACCGCTTGTGCGAGCAACTCGAGATCCCTGTGTGGCCGTGGCATGGCGACATTAGCGCTAGTTCTAAGGCGCGCTTCGCCAAGCAACCTCGCGGCGTCCTGCTTATCACGCCTGAGTCGCTCGAATCCGTGCTGTGCAATCGTGGTACGTCCGTGAGACAGCTGTTCGGCTGCACGTCGTTCTTCATCATCGACGAGTTGCATGCCTTCATTGGAACTGAAAGAGGCAAGCAGCTTCAGTCATTAATGCATCGCATAGAGACGGTGCTGAGTCGTCCAGTACCCCGCGTCGGACTGTCAGCAACGCTGGGTGATATGCAGCTAGCAGCAGAGTTTCTGCGGCCGGGGCATGCACACGCGGTGAGTATGATCGAGTCGTCGACCTCCGGTGGTGAGCTAAAGGTATTGATCAAAGGTTACGAGGAACCGCTGGTTATCACTGCAGAGGAGAACCCCGAAGAACGAGAGCCCACCACTCCCGCCTTGATCGCTACTCATTTGTTCAGGTCGCTGCGAGGTTCGAACAACCTCGTCTTTCCGAACTCGCGACGGGAAGTTGAACGCTATACCCACTTACTGACGCAGTTGTGTCACGCGGAGGGCGTTCCGAACGAGTTCTGGCCACATCACGGAAGCCTCTCCAAGGAGATCCGGACGGAAACAGAATACGCTTTGAAGCAGACCGAGAAGCCGGCTACCGCGATCTGCACGAGTTCGCTCGAGCTAGGTATCGACATCGGGGCCGTCAAGAGCATTGCGCAGATCGGCCCGCCTCCGTCAGTCGCGAGTCTCAGGCAGCGACTCGGGCGTTCAGGCCGTCGCAAAGCGGAGCCGGCGATTCTGCGCGGATTCTGCATCGAAGATGAGATCGGACCTCATTCGTCTCTGGCGACTCAGCTTCGACTCTCAACTGTCGAGATGACTGCGATGGTATTGCTGCTCACCGACCATTGGTTTGAGCCCGCGGCGGCAGATGGCGTGCACTTGTCGACGCTGGTCCAGCAATTGTTGTCGCAGATCGCTCAGCAGGGAGGTGCAACAATTCGCGAGCTGTACGATCTGCTTTGTGGGTACGATGCTCCTTTCCAAGGGATCTCCAAGGCAGAGTTCGCTGCGCTCGTACGTCACCTGGGCCAGCGAGAGCTCTTGATGCAGGAATCGTCTGGGGTATTGCTGCATGGGACCCTGGGCGAGAAGTTCGTAAATCACTATACGTTCTACGCTGCATTTCAGAGCGACGAAGAGTTTCGGATCGTTGCTCATGGCAAGCCACTCGGAACCCTGCCAGTTTCGCAGATGCTCACACCTGGCCAGCGAATCCTGTTCGCCGGAAGAACATGGCGTGTCGACGAGGTCGATGAAGACAGTAAGACAATCTACGTCACCCACGCCCCCGGAGGGACCCCGCCACTGTTCTCAGGCGGACACGGCCGCACACATACGCGTGTGCATCAACGGATGCGCCAATTGCTAGAGGCGAGCGAGGTTCCGTCCTTTCTCGATCCGGTCGCGGCTCGCTTCCTGCAGGAGGCGCGAAAGAGCTACAAAGAACTCGGTCTCGCCCACAACATCGTTGTCGATCAAGGCAGGGAAATCCAGGTGATGACCTGGATGGGAGACGCAACGAATGAGGCAATCGCATGCCTGCTGCGTCGAGCCGGGCTCACAGCGAATCCTTCAGGCCCAGGTGTCGAAGTCCACAAGGGAGAGCGCACGACAACGCAGATACTCGCAGTCATTCGGCGTGCAGCGGAGGAAGATCCGCCACCTATAGATGACCTTCTTTCTGACGTGACGAATGTGCGACGAGAGAAATGGGATTGGGCTCTCCCCGACCCGCTCCTGCGAAAATCGTACGCGAGCCTACACCTGAACTTGAGCGAGGCATTAGATTGGGCGAGAACCTTATCCGAGGATTATCGGGGCAGCAGTGCTGGCACCCCCGAAGACATGGCCAATGGCAGTGGAGCATGAGTTTCTCGCGCGATATCAAACGCGGGTGCGCTGTACTGATCTTCGGAGTTGCGTAAGTGCTCAACGAAGTTACCAGCGTAACGCTTGAGGCGCCGATTAAATGGCGCTCTGCGATGGAACACTCGGACCGGATCGGAGACACGCATCGATTCTTGGAATTGGCCGCCAGCCGCGGAGTGCGAATCGGTAAGCGTGCACGTGGCGGTTCGCGCTCGTGACAGTCCGCCTTGCGTCACAGAACGAATCGCCAGACTTCGGCGAGCCGCGGAAACTCCCGAAACGATTTCCATCAACGTTCAGACGGTGGCAGTAACTTCACGCGCCGGCGATCGGTACCGACTTGATTCTGTGGATTCTTCGATCCTTGAGGCCCAATAGCCCAACTCCGGTACCGGGGCGCTGACCCAGCAAGGCGACGCCCAGATGCGTCGTTCATCTCAAACAGTCTTCACGTCCTGTGACCGAGACACATCCAGATTGGATCAGTCTCACTCAAGATGTCAGGCGATGATGCTACGGTGCCCAATTTCCGGCACCGCCCCACTCAATTTGATGCAAAAGACCGAGCCTTGCTTCACTCGCTGACGTTCCTCAGACAGTCTCTGCGTTCATCCAAACGATTCGTAGGGTTGCTGTCGCTGGTTGCTGGTATCGCGGTGATCGGCTGGCGTTTGACGGTTCCGGAAAGTTCGTCGCCTGTTCCCACGGCGTCACCGGAGCAAGCGCAATGGGTCGACGAATCCGCCTGCGAGGGTTGCCACGCGGATCAGTACCGCGACTGGCGCGGGTCACACCATCAGCTGGCCATGCAGCCGGCAACCGACGCCACAGTACTCGGCGACTTCAATCAGCGTTCGCTGAAGTCCGACACGGAGATCAGCCACTTCTCTCGCGACCAGAACGGGTTTCACATCACCACGCCGAACGGTGACGGTCAGGCTGCCGATTTCGATGTCGCCTATACGCTGGGCATCGAGCCTCTGCAGCAGTATCTGTTGGCCATGAAGGACGGTCGTTTGCAGGTGCATGGCGCGGCCTGGGATGTTTCTCTGCAGCGCTGGTTTCATCTCTACGACGGCAAAGGCGTGGATCACCGTCATCCACTGCACTGGTCCAAGGCGCAGCAGAATGCTGATTTCATGTGCATCGAGTGCCACACCACCGGCTTTCGACGTGGCTTCGATCCCGTTGCAGCCAGGACCGAAAGCCGCTGGCAGGCGCTGGGTGTGGGCTGCCAAAGCTGTCACGGCCCGGCCTCCGGCCACGTCGAGTGGGTCGCAGCGAAAACGCCCACCGCCGACGCTTCGAAGGGCTTCGAGCACAGCCTGGCGAAGATCGGTCAATCGGAAGAGCCCGAGATCTGTGGACGTTGTCACAGCCGGCGTTCGCCTTTGGGCAACGGTTACACGCATACCAACACGTTGCTGGACGATTACCTGCCGGCGATCCTCACCGCGGATCTGTACGAGGTCGACGGCAAGATCAAGGACGAAGTATTCGAGTACGGCTCCTTCCAGCAAAGCCGCATGCATGCCGCAGGCGTGGTCTGCTCCGACTGCCACAATCCGCACAGCACACGTACGCGCGCAGTGGGCGCCGAGCTTTGCACTACGTGCCACAACCCTGCGAAGTCAGTCAGGCCCGGGATCAACGCTTCTGCGCTGCAAAGCTCGAACTACAGCGAGCCGTCTCATCATCACCATGCCGAGCGCTCGCCGGGCGCTCAATGTGTCAGCTGCCACATGCCGGGCAAGCACTACATGGGCAACGACCTGCGACGTGATCACAGCTTCACTTCTCCCAACCCCATCCAGGCGCTGGAGCTCGATCATTCGGACGCCTGCCTGGACTGTCATCGCGAAGATGCACAGTCGAAGGTGCTCGCCGGATTCAAGCAATGGTATCCACGCGCCGCTGCGCGAGACGGCGGATACGCGCGCGACTTGTTTACTGCGCGACACGGACAAGCGGGCGCCGCCGACGCGCTGTTCCGGCAGCTGGCACGCAGCGACCTGCCTGATATCCGGCGCGCGACTTTGCTGAGTGAGTTACCGAACTACCCGTCGACTGCGGCGCAGCGAGTAGCAGTCGAGGCGCTGAAATCCGAATCCGCTCTCGTACGCCACACCGCAGTGGACGTGACGGCATTGCTATTAACGCCTGCCCAGCAGGCGATGGCGCTCGCGCCTCTCGCGCAGGACCCGGTACGCGCAGTGCGCCTGGCCGCCACCTGGCAGCTGTTGCAATTGCCCTCGGCGGTTCATCCGGCTGCGATCGATCGCGTGCGTTTGATCCAGGAATATGAGCACGCACAGAACGCCATGCTCGAACGCGCCGAATCCCACTACAACCTTGCTGGCGTCTATCAGTTGACGGGACGTGAAGCCGAGATCCTGCCGGCGTTGCAGCGAGCGCTGGCGATGGATCCGACGTTCTTCCCGGCGCTCATCATGCTCGCGCAGGTACAGGAGCAGATGAACGATCCGCAGGCGGCGCTGAGGCTGCTCAAAGAAACCATCGCGCGCTATCCGCAAGACGCATCGCTTCCGCATGCGCTCGGTTTGATGCAGGTACGGCAGGGCGAGCGCGAGCAGGCGCTGCAGTCTTTGCGCAAAGCGAACCTGCTTGCGCCAGAGCAACCCAACTACGGCTACGTTCTGGCGGTCGCGCTGCATGACGCCGGACAAAAGCGACCGGCCTTCGATTTGCTCGAGACTCTGTTGAAGCAGCATCCGTCAGATCGAAGACTACGTCTGGCGCTGATCAGCTATCTGCGCAATGCCGGCGCTGAATCTCGCGCAGCAGAGTTGATCGCGGAACTCGCTGCCCAGAACCCCTGGGATCCTTTGCTGCAACAAAGAAAAGTTCACGAGTAGCGAGCCCGCCCCCACAGACATCACACAGCGACATCACACAACGACACTCATGAATATCGTCAATTGGAAGAAGAAGGAATCGTGAAGCTCATCTCCCTGCTCTCCAGGCTCTTGCTTGCATGCGCCGTACTGACTGCCCTCTCCGGCTGCGATTCCAGTTCTTCACGGACGGGCTCGACAACGCCGATTCCTCCGCCAGCTCCTGAGCCGGCCACTCCGAATATCCTGTTCGTCATCATGGACGACGTCGGCGTGGACCAGATGCCCTCGATGGGATACGGCGGTCTGATCGCGCCTGAAATGCCCAGCATCGACGCCATCGCCGATGGCGGCATCCGCTTTCGCAACACATGGTCCATGCCCGAGTGTTCTCCGGGCCGATCAGCGTTGATGACCGGCCGTTATCCGATGCGCAACAACATCAACCAGGCCATCGGACCCAACGACCTGGCGAATTCGCAGATCGATCCATGGGAAATGACCGTCTCCAAGGTGCTTGCCACCGCCGGCTATACCAGCGGCATGTTCGGTAAATTTCATCTGGCTGGGCCAGAGCACAACGAAGCCGGCAACGGCACACCGAAGCAGTTGGGCTGGGATCACTTTTACGGTTGGACCGGCGGCTTGCCCGGCTCGATCGACACCACTGCGGGCGGCGTGGCACCCGCGGGCACTTACTCCTGCGGCTTCGTGCCTGACGAAACCCGAGCCAATGGCGCCTACTCCGGCGCCTGCTACGTACCGACCTCTGGTGGCGCGAGCTGCGAGGTCATCGCCGGCGCAAACGCTGCAGGCGATTCCGCCGGACTGCAGTGTTTGACTCGCGGCGGTGTTCTGAACCCGGGGGCAGTCTGCGAAGCTTCACCGCCGCCCGGTTTGATCTTCAATCGACAGAACGCGCACTACGTCTCGCCACTGGTTGTAAACAGCAACGGCGCAGTAGAGGAAGCGGACCTGCTCGATGCGCGAGGTCGTGGCTATCGCTCGACCATCGAAGTGAACGCCGCCATCGATTGGATCAAGCGTCAGTCCGCCTCGAACAAACCGTGGATGGCCACCGTGAGTTTCAGTTCGGCCCACACACCGCTGCAACATCCGCCGGGAAATCTTGTGCCCTCCGGGCTGAACCGACGACTGAGCGATGACTGCACCGATCCAGTCAACCAACGCCTGATCTCGGACGCGATGATCGAAGCCATGGACACCGAACTGGGTCGCCTGCTGGTGGAAACCAACATCGCCACACGTAAAGACGACGGCAGCCTCATCTACGATCCGGCCGCCACCGACACGATGGTGGTCGTGGTCGGCGACAACGGTTCCTTCGGCACCCTGGTCAAGGCGCCATTCGATCCGAGTCGCGCGAAGGGCACCGCTTATCAGACTGGCGTCTGGGTACCCCTGATCGTCGCGGGCCCATTGGTCGCCGATCCCAACCGCGATGTAGAACACATGGTCAACGCCACCGACGTGTTCCGACTGTTCAGCGAGATCGCCGAGATCGATGTGGCTCAAGCGGTGCCGAGAGGTGTGGACGCGGCGCCGATGATGCCGTATCTGACCAACCCGGCGCAGACGAGCATCCGCGATATCAACTTCACTCAAGGCGGCCTGAACATTCAAGCCAACGGTGGTCGCAACGGCCCGTGCGTGTTCTTCGGCAACTCCTGCTCACACACTCCGGTGAGCAAGAACGTATGCGAAGACAACGGCGGCACGTGGTGGGGGGTCGCGCCCTACGCACCGTCGGTTCTGAAACCGAACCTGGAGCAATGCTGGCAAGTGAACCAAGCCATCTACGCTCACGACCCCGTCAACTACAGCACCAATCGGATCGCGATGGGCGCCACTCACTATCAGGCGGTGCGCAACGAGCACTACAAGCTGGTCGTCAACAGAGCGCTGGACTACAACATCGCAACCGACAGCGGCGAGGAAGTGGTCACCGAGGAGCTCTACCGCATCGACCAGGACAGGATCGCGCCTCAGCTGGACCGCGCAGGACGCAATCTTCTGGCAGGCGTTCTCACGACAGACGAGCAAGCCAACTACGACAACCTCAAGACCCAGTTGAATAGTCTTCTCGCCTCGCAGATTGCGTGTCCTGGCGATGGTGACGGCAACGGCGTGGTTGACGAGAAGGACGTGAGCAACTACACGGCGATCAATGCCTCGTGGGGATTGTCGAGCGCCTACGACTTCAACTTCGATGGCGTGACCGACGCGCAGGATCTTCAGATCATCAACGACAACATGGGGGCATGCCCGCGGTAAGCGGTCTCGGGTGACACGCCGGGAAACCGGGAAAGAACGAATTGAGAGGATAAGAGGATGCAACGTCATCCCGCTTTCCCGGCCCGGCACTGTTGATCTGTTCGCGATCGATACGCTGCTCCCCGTTCTCGGAGAGCACCCGTGACCTGCCCGCGTAAGACACTCGTCTGTCTTCAAGACACGCCCTACTACCGGTAGAAGCGTGCTCCTGCGTTTCTACCGCTTCCGCCATCCATGGCGGTTACATGTCATCGCCCAATGCGTTCGCCGCGCATGGCTCTGGAGCGTCGATGAGTACGCCGGACACGACTACTCTCATCGCAAAGCTTTGGGCGCTCGATCGATTGATGTGAAATCGACGCGTGTCCCAGTGTGTCGCCCCCAGTGTGTCGCCATCCAGATTACTCTATATCGGAGTTGCGCCGATTCAGAGCCCGCCTTATGCTGAGTCCATCGCCAGATGAGCCGATGGGCCGCTCGATGACCTCAGACGACAGACAGTTCTTCAAGGAGCTCGGCGCGCGCGTCGCGCAGCTTCGCAAGCAGGCCGGCTTGAGCCAGCAGTCAGTCGCCGATGAGCTCGGCATCGCACAACAGACGCTCGCGCACTACGAAGTTGGGCGCCTACGCATGCCGGTTTCGTTATTGCCCAAGCTCGCACAGCTTTTCGGCGTCCCCGGTGATGAGCTGATCGGACTGACCGGAACCAGCGCCGGCAAGCGCGGACCGACGCCGAAGCTGCAACAACAGATAGAGCGCTTACACCGATTGCCCAAGGCCAAGCAGAAGCTCGTCATGCAAATGCTCGAAGGCGTGCTGACGCAGAACCGCTAGAGGGATTTCCGCCATGAACGCACGTAGCGATGACACACTGATCGAGAAGCTCAAGAGCCTGCCGCCGCATCAGCGCGCGGAGGTCGAGGATTTTGTGGATTTCTTGAAGACGCGCGAGGAGCGTGCCCGCGATGAGGCCGCGCAGCGTCTCGGCAAGGCGTTCGAGAAGCTCGATGCGTTGAACCTGCCGCCACTCACCGAAGAGGAAGTACAGGCCGAGATCGAGGCGGCGCGCCGCGAGCGCGCTCAACGCCGTTAGTCCAGCAACCCCACCGCGAGTTGCCTACTGCCTGCGGATGCGCATCGTCACTGATACCAACACGGTCTTGTCCGGCCTGCTCTGGGGTGGGCCGCCGCGCCGCCTCATCGATCTGGCTCGCGCACGTACCGTGTCGCTGTACACCAGCCTGATCCTGCTCGCCGAACTCGCCGAGGTCATCGCGCGTGACAAGTTCGCGCACCGCATCCAACTCGCGGGCCTATCCGCCGCCGAGCACGTCCAGGAATACCGCCGGCTCGCTCACCTGGTCGAGTCGCAACCGCTGTCGGCACCGGCCAGCCGCGACCCCGACGATGATCACGTGCTCGCCTGCGCACTCGCCGCGCGCGCCGATCTCATCGTCACGCGCGATCTCGATCTGCTCGACCTGGGTACGTATCAAGGCATTCCGATTCTCGCGGCCGCTAATGCCGTGCGCCGCATCGAGACGCCGCGATAGACCAACCGCCAGTAACGATCCGAAGCTTCCGCTCATCACCAGGCGTCTTCATATCGATCCCAGTGCCTGGCCAGCCGCGATGAGCGATGGATCAACCCCAAAGGCGACAATCGCTGGAGCACGTATGCCACGCACGCGAAGGATCGCACTTGCCCACTATCCACATCACATCGTTCAACGCGGACACAACCGCAAGAATGTGTTTCGCACCGAGAAGGATCGAATCGCATATCTCGACACACTCAGAGCGTTTCGAGAAAAGTTGTAGCTGCACGTCTCGGTACCGGACTTGGATCTTTGGATTCTTTGATCGCCAAAGTCCAATAGTCCAAGTCCGGCACGGATGCTTCCCGCAGATTGCATGTCCTGGCGATGGCGATGGCAACGGCGTGGTTGACGCGCAGGACGTGGCCAACTACACGGCGATCAATGCCTCGTGGGGTTTGTCGAGCGCCTACGACTTCAACTTCGATGGCGTGACCGACACGCAGGATCTTCAGATCATCAACGACAACATGGGGGCATGCCCGCGATAAGCGGTCGTCCGCGCGGCGGCCCTTCAACGTTGAAGGGCCGCGTTCCAAACTTGTCTCTGACGCGTTGATTCTCAGAGCGGGCGCTATCGGCACCGGCAGCTGCGCACCACAAGGCATCTCTTTGAGCGCCGCTACAAGGCGTTAGCTCTTCACCCGGCTTGACACTTCCCGGATCTCGGGCCATGCGCGTTCGATGCGTGAGTAAACGCCGGGATCTTAAACGTTAAGAGAGAGGATTTGAGGGGTGTACCGGAGAGTCGCGACTGGTTCGTCTGCTATGGCCTGGCTCTGACGCAGCTGCCGGGGAACGGGCCAGAAACTGGCCTTGGCCAATTAAATGCCGAAGATGGTAGCGAGATGAGGCGCTCCGGTTCGAACCATTCTGGTCGCGCCCGTGACGTTGAAGCAAAGGCCGCCGCCGGCCGCAAAGCCGGCAGCAGTGAACCTTCAAACAACTAGCCATCATTGACGGTGGATTCCGCCGGTTCCGCTGCGGCGGAACTATAAGTGTCGGACATTTTCTTCTGTGGACTCCATCACTTGTTGGCTCGCGCGTATAGCAGGCTATCCTCGTTGATCTGAAAGCATGCGGGTAAACGTGACTCTCTTATCGTGTCTGCATCAAACGGCTTCCCAGCCACTCGATGACGCGTTTGCGATAATCCGGATGGTCCACCAGGTCATAGTGCGATCGGTCGTCATAGGCAATATAGGTCACAGTCTTCCCGAGTCGCGACAGCCCCACATACATTTCCAACGACTGCCCTACGGGAACAGTGGTATCAGCCTTGCCGTGCACTAACAACAAAGGCGTCTGCACGTCTTTAAGGTGCAACACAGGGGACTCTTGCATGTATAGATGCGGTGCTTCTTCGATGGACTTATTCAGCTCAGTCTGCCCGCCGCCCAATGCCCATGGGCTTGGCCAAAAGCTGCTGCTAATCATGTCCGAGATGCCTGCTGCGCTCACGGCAGCTTTGAACCGATGCATGCGAGTAATCACGCAGTTCACGGCCCACCCACCGAAGCTAACCCCGAATATCCCCGCACGTGATGCATCTATAAGCCCAGTTTCCGCAGCGCCGTCCAGAGCACGCCCAACTTCTAAAGATACATCCTCACAGGCGCCTCCGCCTGGCTCTATGGCTATATTTGGAACGAGGATCGCATAGCCGGAACTAAGCATTTCGTTGAGTGGTTGGTAAATTTCCCGGTTAATAAACTTGGCAAGGTTCGTGCGTTCAACAGGTTTTGCCTCGCGACGTGGATAGATCTGCATAATTACGGGAAGCTTCGTCGGCGCTTCCGGCCAAGTTTGTCTTGGCGGTAGATGAAGCAGCGCCTGCCGTTCAGTGCCATCTGATCGTTTCCACGACACGATCCGGCGCTCGCTTGTACCCCGGCCTTTAAACTCATGGTTCACCCGCGTGACCTGCCGTACCGAGCGTGCTCGAACATCCAAAACGAACACTTCAGGTGGACTCTCGGCATTTTCGCTGACAAACGCCACCGCGGGCTGCCGACTAGCAGGCGCCCTCAAGGTCATCGGAACTCCCGCACCGCTGAACTTGAGTAGTTGTCTGGCGCGAGCATGTTCTGTATCCATTGCCACAAAGCCTATGTCTCCATCGCCATACTTCACCGAAAGTACGATCTCGTTCGGGTTCGCCCCAGAAGGAGTTGCAACGCCGTCCCGGTATAAAACGTCGACGACGCCAAAATCCGTTTGCGACGTCACGAGCTGCGCGGCACCATCCTGCACAGCAATCCTCCAAACTTCCTTGCCGCGCTCGCCAGAGCGCATCGCCAACAACCAGCGGCCATCGCGGCTCCAGATTGGTGGACTGTAGGTCTGCCCGAACTTACCTGCATAGTCATACCACCGAGCTGCAATGTTGGCAGGATCCGCGGTGCCGCGATCCTGCGGCTGTACGGGCGCACGAAACCCTCGGGTCAGATTGCGCATCTCACCACTGGTCACGTCAAGGACGAAGACGTCCCCCTCCGCTAATGCGCCTTGTTCGGCAAACGCGATGCGGTTCGAATCTGGGCTCCAGGCAGCAATCCCGTAAGCGAACTGCCGGACTCGAGCGAGCGTCGGCTGAACAACCAAACCGTTCCAGTTATGGACGATTCCTCGCTCTGCGACCGACGGAGGGTTATCGATGCCAGGCAATATGACTTCCGCAACATTGAGGACATAGAAGTCCAGATAGGCCTGTCTAACGTTCGACACGAGATCACCGGCAGAGATCGTGAGCAGCTTCCGACCGTCCGGCGAAAGAAAGATCCTGTTAGCGTGAGCACCGGTGAGAATGTTAGTGGCCACCCCACTCTCTAGATCAGCAGCAACAACATCCGCCAAAGGCACGATGGCCCGAGCCTTAGCACTCGTATCCAACATGGCATTGGCTGGCGATACGCGGACTGTGATCCCGCCATTCTCCGGATCCTCGAAGAGCAACTGTCGTTGCTCCCTGAACTCAGTGCCACCCGAGCCATCTCTAGCCTTCCCATACACCCAAGGTGCCTTCTTTCTCAGTGCCTCATTCTCTGCGAGGTAATAGACACTCCTGCCATCGGGTGCCCACTGAAGTTCGTAAGCTCCGCAGGTGTTCGAACAAGCTACTCGGGAAGAGAAGACGCTGTGGCCACCGGTCCGTCGGTCCCAAACATGCAAAGACCTCCGCTCGTCACTCGAAGCCAAGTAAGCCAACTTCATACCGTCCACAGACCACCGCGGACGGACAAACTCAGGTTCTATGTCACCCTCGCTCCCACTGGACACCTGACCTGGCAGCTGCGTGCTCTTTCCGGAAGCCAGATCTTCAACCCAAATCGCCGCTGGCCCGTTGTTCGTGGGAGTCACGACAAAAGCGACTGCTGAGCCATCCGGGGCGATATCGAGCGGCGGGCTCTGATACCGAGGAAAGTCATTGAGTATCGGCGCGGATTTCGCATTACCAGACTTAACGGCGTGAGATTCGCCCGGAGACTCAGCGACTGCAATTATCGAAACGTGCACAATTGCAACCAGCGCCCCAGCTCTTCGCAATACGCTCTTCATTTGTTTTTCATCATAGTTTTCGGAGCACCAGCACACGCAGCTGCAGCGCAATGAGCATCACTAGCTACCCTGGAAAGAACATGCCCGGTGGGGCATAGCAGGCTTATCGCGGTTATCGGTCGCCGCGCCCCATTACCACCGCGCAGTAATCTGCGCACCGACGAAGCGCCCCAAGGGGCTTGCATTCACTCCGTCGAAAAATAGTCCGTTGTAGCTGGCGATAAACGGTGGGTCTCGATCGAAAAGATTGACTGCAGAAAGCCCGAGCGTTACCTCGCCCAGCCCACCGCTAGCGAAGGAACCTCCGAGGTCATACCTGAGTGAGAGATCGACCGTGCTCCACGAACTGACTCGAGACCTCTGTCCTGGTCCAGCGAGGCTGGGCGCACGATTGTCGCGATAGTCATCCGTGAAGTTGATGACAACAGTAGCGTTGAAATCTCCGCGAGTAAATCCAACGTTGTTCCGCAAACGCAGGTCCGTCGGGCGCCAAACAGTATTCATCTGACTCACCTCCGGCATTCCTGTCACGAGCTGCTCTCGGTTCTTCAGCTGCTTTTGTCCGAGCAACGAAACGGTCCAATCGCCGAAAGGGCTAGTGAAACCGTAGCCAAACGAGAAATCGAGTCCGCTAACGCGAATCGACGACAGGTTAGTGATGCGCGAATCGACGACTGCGGTGATCTCGGCGACCGGGGGAGACGTACAGGGAAACACGATATTGCCCGACGAGGTAAAGCACGTGACTTTGTACTGGCTCAGTAGCGCGGCGAGCTGCGCTGGGTCCATATCGCGCGTGACGGTCACCGCGTAATTGCTGTCCATCAATACCCCAAAAGGGTCGTAGTCCGCCGGGAAAGGTTCGCGAATGCGCTGCTTGTAGTCCACGTCGAAGTACGTTACCGAGAGATTAAGATCCGACATATGCGACGGAGTGAAATCAAACCCTATGGTTCTGTTTCGCGATTCCTCAGGCCCTAGCCCCTCGCTGGTCCCGGAGAGAAGTGCAGCCGTCGTTAAGCCAGAAACATCACGGAAGAATCCCTGCGCAACAATGGCCGACCGGTTTGCGGGGTTCATATGACTTAGCTGAGGAGCTCTGAACGATGTGCCCCATGTACCGCGGACATTCAGCCCACTTATCGGCGCCCAGGCCAATCCGATCTTTGGATTGAGAGTACTCCCAAAATCATCGTAGTCCTCAAGGCGCCCAGCCAAAGTGACTTCGAGGTGCTCAGCCCCCATGTGGCGATTGTTCGCACTCACCAATGGAACACGCATTTCCGCATAGACGGCTGACACTTCTCTCTCAAGATCGGCAGCGATGGAAGTGCGCTTCTCCCGGAACTGCTCCGTCCGGAATTGACTGCCAACCGCCAAGCGCATCTCCCCCCCGGAGATGCGCCCAATCGGTCCATCTGCGGCCAAATCAGCTGACCACACACTCGATTCGTTCGACGTAGAGTTGTACAACGCCCCGCTTTGAACGAAATTTGTAATCTGATCGGAATGATTCTGGTCGGTAAGACCGGAGACACGAACTTGCCAGTCCCGAGCCAAATCGATGCTCAGCGCTAACGAACCACCGTACTGCAGCACCTCATCATCCGTACTGCGCAATCCCCCCACCAGCGCATACTGATAGGAACTTTCGCGATGGCCAACGAACACATCGGTCGTTAATTCGACACCCTCCGATATGCGCTGCGAGATGACGGCAAGCGCACCGTTACGTTTCTGCTCCGGTATCGCCTCGTATACAGGAAGCTGCTCATTGAGCTCAATGAAGCTTCGGTCAGCTCCATCGAGTGTAGTGCGTCGATAGTATTCATAGCTCAGCAGCGCCTTTCCTGTACTCCACGAAGTTCCGAGCATCTGTCCCACTTGAAACTCGTTGTGACTTCCCTCGGTGACTGTTCCGTAGCGCAAGCGCGTCTCGGCACCGTCGAAGTCGTCTCGCAGCACGATGTTCATCACTCCTGCGACTGCATCTGAGCCATAAATCGCCGAGGCGCCATCTCCGAGGATATCGATTCGCTCTACTGCACTCATTGGGATCAACGATATGTCAACAAATGATCCCTGCCCCGCCGCAGCCATCCGTCGGCCGTCTAGCAACACGAGAGTGGAATCACTGCCGAGTCCGCGAAGATTTGCTCCGGAGCCGCCGTACGTCACTTCGTTGAGCCCTCCATTGACCGCCCCAAAGGTCGTATCGGCAACGGCGCTTACATTCTGCGGTAGGCCTCGGATGAACTGCGACAACGTGGTATGCCCACTTGCCTCGAGATCGTCGCGATCAAACCTGATGACTGGTGACGAAAGATCCTGCACACCGCGAATATGCGACCCCGTCACGACGACCTCTTCCAGCTGGATGCGCCGTTCCGAGAGATCTTCTTTCGATGAAGATTCCAACGCAGTCGTTTCATGGCTACTGGTTGCCGCCTCTACCGCCTGCGCCAATCGGATTCGCTCTACTTCAGAGGTCGCGCTCGCGTCACGCTCGTAGCTGACCTTTGTCGGTATCACTTTCGGACGCTGCGTGATCGCTTCTTTGCGCGTCACCGTCACCGTGCGCTCATTCACGAACTCGAACGCGAGTCCGGTGTTCGACAACATTCTGGTGAGGGCTTCTGCTGCGTCGAACTGGCCGCTGACCGCGTGAGTCTTGAATGCTGCGATGGAATCGAAGTCGAAGATGAGTTGCAGACCGGTTTGACGGATGAACTCCTTGAGTGCATCCGGCGCTTCGCCGGCAGCGACGTCGAGCTGAATCTTTTCCGCATGGGCCGATGACATCGGCGCGGCGAATATTGCGAGCGCGGATAGGACAGCGGCACGTACGGCGTGCCTTGCGCGGTTCTTATTCAACATCGTCGTCTCCCCATTATTGTTCGAGTATGGAGGAGACGTCGGTCAATAAACTTTCCGTTACTGTCGCAACGAGATTTCCGCGTGCTCTACAGGATGACTATAGTTGCGCCATCATTGTTCGCGCATCCTGTCCTTTCTCTTGCTCCTATCGAACGCTTCTTGCTCGGTTCGCCCTCAAGAAACCCGGACGAAGGCGGCACGTTCTACAGGATGGCGTTCAAAATCCCGTGAATCTCGAAGCCTGCTTATCGCGTGAATTCCGCCAGAACCCTTAGGTACGCCTACTCTGCTCGATATAGGGCGATCTCACCCTCTCCGTTCGCCTGCTGAATCGATACTGCGCGAACACTGAAAGACCGCTCGAGCGCTGCGACGAAGCTCTCCGGATCTGTCGCCGCGAAACCGCCGCCGATGCGTAGATCGGCGATCGAAGGATCCGCGACGACGAGGCGTCGACGGTTGTATCGATTGAACTCCGCGACGGCATCGCTCAAACGATCGCGATCGAACCACAATCTACCGTCACGCCACGCGAGCTTATGTGCGATCTCCTCATGCGAGACCTTCTGCACATCGAGCCCATCACGTTTCACCCGTGCGGACTCTCCGACTGTCAACTTCGGGAGTGTCGGCGGCAAGGGTTCATGGATAGATATTGCTGCGATGACCGGCGCAACGGCAACAGTGCCATCGGTGACGAGTACCTCGACGTCGGTCTTGCCGTGCATTCGCACTTTGAACGCAGTGCCGACCGCGCGAACGAGTGACTCGCCTGCCTGCACGTCGAATGGTCGGCTGGCGTCATGCGCCACTTCGAACAGCGCCTCGCCTCGCCTGAGCACGATGCGTCGTCGCTTTTCGGTGAAGCGCACTTGCACACTGGTGTCAGTATTGAGGCTCAGCGTACTGCCATCCTGAAGCACGACGCGCTCCGTGCTGCCGACGGCGGTGTCGTAGGTTTGCCAGCCTTGGGACTGAACGACGAACCACACTACGACGCCGAGAGCCGCGAGACACGCAGCAGCACTTAGCGATTGCCATATCGGAAAGCGCGATCTCGCGCTGCGGGCCGCGACAGTACGCGGCGATGGACCGAGCAAATTCTCATCGATCTCGCCATCGAGTGGCCGCAACTTTCTGAGTCGATCAGCCCGTTTCCACGCTGCTTCCGCTCGCAAGAAAGCGACGTGATGCCTCGCACTTGCCGCGATCCATACATCGAACTCCGCACGCTCGCTTGCAGACAGGCTCGCACCATCCATCCGGATCAACCAATCAAGTGCCTGCGCTTCGATATCGTTGCGTGTATCCATACTACTCGAGCTCCTTGCGTCGCGACGCGAGCCGGTTGACGCTGGCACTTCCGCCCGTCGACTCTTTCAACAGTTCCATGCAGCGCTTCGCCGCCTTGCGCAGATGCTGCTCGACCGTGTTCTCCGAAATCTTGAGGCGCGCGGCGATCTCCTTCTGCGAAAGATCGTAGACCTTACGGAGCGTAAAGATCTGTCGACTGCGCTCGGGCAAACACGCGACCGCATTGCGCAACAGCGCCAATTCCTGATCGGTATTCACGATCTCCTCGACGAGTTCCTCTTCAGAGAGGACGTCCAGCTCCGCGAGATCCGTTACGAGCTCGATGGGAATGACCTGCCGCCGCCGCAGCACATCCAGCGCGACATTCGTCGCCACCTTCAGCGCAAACGCCCGCACCGACTGCACCTCGCCGACATCCGCAGGATCCACCCTCAGCAACCGCTCGTACGTCGTGTGAAGCAGATCCTCCACATCTTCATTGTTCCGCACGAACCGATACAAACACGCACGCAATAGCCGCTCATGCTCCAGCGCCTGCAAGAGCAGCTCTTCAGACGGCTTAACACTTCCCGGATCTCGGGCCATGCGCGTTCGTTGGGTGAATAAAACGCCGGGATCTTAAACGGTAAGAGAGAGGATTTGAGGTGAGTAACGGAAAGTCGCGGCTGGTTCGTCTGCTATGGCCTCGCACTCCTCATCGTTCTTTCCGGTCGCAGCTGACGCCGGCTACCGTACTGCTCTTCCTTTTCAGCCCTGCAGCTCCACCCCATCAACCAAAAACGCGATCCACTCTATGGTGCGCGCGTTCTCCAGATCTCAATTCAAAGCAGACGTTGGCTGCAGTGGTTGTTTGAGATGCTTGTCCAAGAAGCCGATCACGCGATCCCAGTAATCCTTCAGATTGGGGAGCTGCGCAAGTCCATGCCCTTCACCGCCATACTTCAGGTACGTCACTTCTTTGCCTAGCCGTTTGAGCCCAACGAAGACCTGATCCGAGTAAGAAACAATTCCGTCATCTGCACTACCAGCCTGAATGATGAGCGGCGTGGTGACTCGATCCAGGTAGTAGATCGGAGAATTCTGGACGAATCTCAATGGCTCATCCCACGGAGTCGCACCTAGACCGCTTCGCTTTCGGTTGCTTTCGATCCAGTTGTGCCACATTCCCGTCCCATCTGCCGCCATGGCCCCATACAAAGCGGTGTAATCACCGTAGCCGGCGTTCATGATGGCGGCTTTGAAACGTTTCGTCTGGGTAATCAACGCCAGCGTGGAATAACCGCCACCGCTTTGCCCCATTGCCGCGAGTCTATCTGGGTCGGCGATACCCAGCTCCACGGCCTTGTTGATCGCGGGCATTGTCGATTTCAGCAGATCCAGCATCGGCGTGCCCACTCGGATGGGAGTCTGCGGCCACAGTACGACGTATCCACGGGTTGTGAACATGTGCATGTTGTACTGCGGGTAGCCCAGCATCCCGAACAGGTTCGCGAATTGCTGCTCCTCTTCGCCGGGATAGGTCCAGACGATAGTGGGATAACGACGACCAGGCTCGTAGCCAGCCGGCAACAACAACAAAGCCTTTAGCGGGTCACCGTCGTCATCTGAAAACTCGATCACGCGAGAGGCGCCGAAGGCGTACGAGTACAGCGTTGGATTCAGCGTTGTGAGCCGGCGAGGTGATTGAAACTGTGCATCGCTGATCCATAGCTCCGTTGGCTCCGTAGCGCTCTCGGATCGAAATATCACCTGTTGTCCGGACTTGGAAACCAAGGGCGCATGCGACAGGCCGCCATACAGCTTCCGCTCTCGAAGAAGAATCTCAGCGCGACCCGTTTCGAGATCAACTCGCGCGAAGCCTCGCTCCGGCGTACCAGGCTCCATGGCCAATCGCGCTACGACGGAACGACTATTATCGACGGACCAATAGGTGATCTGCCTCGAGTCGCGCAGGATGTCACTTACTCGCAAAGTGCTCGACACTTGTGTCAATTGACCTGTCTTCACACTGCCCAGGTAGATTTGTTCCTGTCCCAGCGCTACCACATGATCACCGGACGCACTCCACAAAGGGTCGATCACGTTGAAACGCAGCGAGCCGCGGGGCGCTCCCGCCATGCGTGTCACCTTCCCGTCAATGACAGACACGATATAGAGATCGCCGCCATCTCTAGAAGCCGCTACGGCCGTCAGAATATCGGTTCCTGATTCACTCTCTCCGACCTCTGTCCCGCTTGTAAACGCCAAGTATCGACTGTCTGGAGACCATGTGGCTCCACCAAATCCTCTATAGACTCTCTTGGCCAGCACGCGTGGCTCGCCGCCGCCAAGGCTCACTGCCTTCAGACTGATCGGGTCATACAGTGACGCTGGAGCGCTCTTGGGTTCATCGCTGTACTCGAAATACGCGACCGTCCGACCATTAGGAGACAGGCGATACCAGGGGAACAGATACACTCCTCGCACTATTCGTCGCACCGCGCCACTTTCGATGTCGATCAAACCTAGATCAGAGAAAGACCAAGAAGGCCGCTTAACGGCGCGCTCCGACGAACTGTCGATTGAGTCAGGCGATCGATACATCGTCAGAGTTGCCACCGCCACGGAAGGCTTTGCTCCGCTACCGACATCCTCATCGAGATCTCCAAGAGACATACCCTCTGGAAGCAGACTGATGAGGACGTGGCGGTCATCCGGCGTCCATATCGGCAATTGCTCACCGATAATCGTCCGGACAATAACGTCAGACACTTTTCGAACCGCTTCTTCGCGACGATCCCACATCCAAATATTGGGTGCACCATCGCGATCAGATATGAAAGCAAGTCTGCTGCCGTCCGCGGACCAACTTGGCGCCCAGCTCCCGCCCTGATTGCTGGTGAGACGTTGGCTAGAGCCTGCGCTGATCGACAGTATCACCACATCACACCCCATCGAGCGCAACGCAGATGCCTGGGTGAATTGCACGCTTCCACTTGTGTCGCCAGCGATGCGACCGGGATCGCAGACAGTGTAGGCGACCAATTTGCCATCTGGAGAAATGGCCCCGAGACCACTCTCTGAATGCAGGTCTACCGCACCCATCGCATGCTCAATACTCAGTGAGTGTACTTGCTCCGTCGAATCAGCATTTGCCGCCGTCATCACCGCACAGACAGCGAGCGTAACAACGAGGGCAGTTGAGCACACGCGAATCATCTGATTCTCTCAAGATTGCTGGACTTCGATTGGGCGCAGGCCGTGCATCCGAAGCTCCGCGCTCGCAGATTGCGCGAGTGAGTACGGGCCTGGTTGTCGCGCAGTTGCGCGACAACAGCTCCGATCGGCCTCCAATCAGGCGGGTTACCAAGCCACGTTGACTTGCAGACTGATGAAGCGACCACGAGCGTTCGCATTCACGCCATCGAATAAGAAACCCGCGTCGTTTGCGGCATAGGGAGGGTCACGATCCAAGAGATTGCTCGCAGACAGCGTGAGCGTCGAATCTCCCAGCCACGGCGCGATCGATCCCATCTTGATCTGCAAAGTCGTATCGACGGTCGTCCACGACGCCACATGCGTGCGCTGTAGGTCGGGGGATATCGCTGCCCTACGATCAGGGTAGCTGTCGACGTAGTTGAGAAAGCCCGCAAGCGAAAGAGCACCACACTCGAAGACCACGGCCCCTCTCAGACGAGTATCGACCGGTCTCCACACATTGTTCATCGCTTCCATCGGCGGCGCGGAGGGCACAAGTCGCTCGACGCTATCCAACAAGTGGCTCCCGCTCAACTGAAAACGCCAATTGGTCGCATCGTGGCGAATCTCATATTCGAGAGAGAAGTCCACCCCTTTCTGGCGAACCCCAGCGAGGTTTCGATAGCGACTGTCCAAGACAGCGTCGATCTCGCTGACGGCCGGCATTGAGCACGACAAATAATCTGCGGTGATACAGACGGCGCCTGGATGGGCCATCAGCTGCATCATGTAACCAGGATCCGGATGGCGGTCGTAGACAACAGCGAATGCCGGATCGAGCAGGACGTTCAGAGTGTCGTAGCCAGCATAAAAAGGGGTTCGAATCCGATCCTTGTAATCTATGTCGAAGTAGGTTGCAGCGAGCGACCACGACGCATCTTGCGGAGCGAGATCGAAACCCACTGTGAAGTTGGTGGACTCTTCAGGCTGCAGATCTACACGACTTCCCGACAGCATAATGATGTTGGCCGGGCCGGATTCCTTACGATATTGACCCAGGATCGCGTAGACGTATTCTCGGTTCGGGTTGACCTGCAACAGCAGCGGCGCCTTGAAAGAGGTTCCCCATGTACCCCGAATGTTCAATCCTCCAACCGGCCTCCATGACACCCCCACCTTTGGATTGAAGGTCGAGCCGAAGTCACTGTATTCCTCATAGCGACCGGCCAGACTCAAGTCGAGGCTTTCGACACCGCTAAATCTGTTAGACGAACTCACAACTGGAATAGACGCTTCGGCGTAGATCGCATTCACGTCTCTCTCAACGGGTCCCGGATAGATAGCCGACGTACCATCGAGACTTTCCAACCGATGCTGGCCCCCTATTGCCAACCGAAGTGCACCCGCGGGTAACTCCACGAGAATCCCATCCGCCGCCAAGTCGAAGGATTTCAGTTTCGAGTTATTGCCCTCGGTAAACATCGCTGGCTGCGAACGCAGCCGCTGCTCCATGTAAGATTCCGTTTCGTCAACCAGCCCCGAAAGGCGCGCTTGCCAATCACTACCAAGATCTGCACTCAAAGATAGGCTCGCCCCTCGCTGGCGTCCTTCAGTGAGAACTTCGTACGGGTCAGCGCCGTAAATGAATCCCGACACCGAGTCCCGACGTGCGTAGAAGAGATCGGCGGACAACTGCAGAAGATCACCGAGATTCTGCGAAACTGTTGCGACCGCCCCGTGACGTTTCTGCCCCGGAATGAGAAGGGCCTCCTCATAATAACCAGGCTGCGCAGCGAAAGACGCGCGATCGGCGCCGAGTAGTTCTGTTCTCCTGTAGTACTCGTAGCTAAGCATCGCCTGGCCAGAATCCCAGGAGCCTCCCATAACCTGCGCGGCCTGACTCTCGTCGTGATCTCCAGATGTCACCGTTCCGTAACGGACGGTCGTTTCAACTCCGGAGAAATCCTTCCTGAGAATGAGGTTCACGACTCCGCCGACGGCATCGGATCCGTAGATCGCTGACGCACCATCGGTGAGTATCTCCACGCGCTCGATTGCGGCAAGCGGGATCAGCGATATATCAACGAAGGAGCCGTTACCTGACGCGGCTATGCGCCGGCCATTGATGAGCACTAGCGTGGCATCGCCGCCGAGACCACGGAGGTTGATGCCACTTCCGCCATATGACTCCGTGATACCCATGCCGCCATTGACCTGATCGAAGGTCATGTCGGAAACGTTGTTGAGATTCTGGGTTAGCGTCCTGACGAGCTCCTGCGTGGTCGCGTACCCGCTTGCCTCAATCGCATCCCGATCGAATGCGATCACCGGCGACGACATATTCTGCGCGCCACGAATGTGACTGCCCGTCACAATGACCTCTTCCAGCCGCACGGGCTTATCGCTATCGGATAACGCTGTCGGCTGAGGCGTGCTTTCCGTCGACGTCGAAGCGGCCTCCGCTCCGTTCGCGCGTGCCAGCACGATGTTGCTTTCTGCAGGTGAGGAACTGACCTGGCTCGTACGCGCCCAACCGGCTTTGGTTGTCACCGCTCCACTGCCAATCGCAACCGTCCGCGAGTTCAGAAACTCGAACGTGAGGCCGGAGTTTTTCAGCAGTGTGTCGAGCGCGGCGGCTGGCGTATAGCTGCCTTCTAACCGCGGGGCGGTGAGGTTTGGGGCGACATCGTCGGCGGTGTAGATGATCTGCAGGCCGGTTTGACCCGCGAGTCCATTGAGCGCATCGCGCAGTGACTGCGCCGGCAGGCTGAGTGCGATGGGCGTCTCCGTCGATTGCGCGGACACTTCTACGCCCGGCAGCAACAAGGCAGCGGCTAATACACCACGAACGATGGCTCGCATTCGAAACTCTCCCCGTATTCTTGTGACTGCGGCTTTGCGCCGGTTGCCTGATAAGTGTCTGCCGGCCGCGTAAAGTCCTACGCGAAAAATTCCGTAGGAGTTTTTGTCTGTCGCAGACACTAACTGGAGAGGCAGTCTCGAGGCGTCGCGAACCGCGCCGGTTGGCAGATGTCTGACGCGGGACTCTTTATATCCAAACTGGAGGCAAGGACACTCTTGACGGGATGAACGCGTTTCACGAGATGATCGGAGACAAGAAATCTGGATCTTGATCCTGCCTACCTTGTTGTCCTAGCCAGGATTCGTTTCTTAGTGACCCGCGCGTCGGCTCCTGTCCGGACTAGGCAGGGACGATTTGGACCGGATGCTAGATTGGCTGGACGACGGAACCCAAGAGGTCAGGCGAGCTTCGCACTTATATGCTTATCACCATGCCCGCACGACATCTCGCCAACCAAGTTGATCCTGTCGAGCATTTCTCCCTCTTCGTCCACGGGACATGAAACCGAACCCGCAATCGACCGCTTCCGCGATCGCCACCTTCCGCCGCTACGGCCCGGAGCTGCACCAGTTCCTGCTGCGGCGGATCGGTCGCGAGCACGAAGTGGAGGACGTCGTACAGGAAGTGTTCTTGCGCCTGCTTCGCATCGGAAACAGCGATTTCGTTCGTAACCCCCGTGCCTATATCTACGGCATCGCGTTGCATGTCGTGCGCGAGTTTCGAATGCGATCCGTCAAAGCAGGCACGTGGGCAACGCTCGATCCGCAAGACATTGCCGACCTCGCCGAGGAGCGCAGCGAGTTGACTGAAGATGAGCTCGCGGAGCAACTCGATATCCAGCAACAGCTCGAGCGCGCGCTCCGAAGACTTCCCGCCGCGCACCGCACCGTATTCATCATGCACAAACGGGATGGCTACTCGTACGAGGAGATCGCGCAGCAGCTCAATATCTCGGTTCACACGGTGGACAAATATCTGCTGCAAGCGAAGGTTCGAATTCGCGCGATCGAGTGGAATCGCTGACATGGAGCGTAAGGAAATGAAAACGCCTCGCACCGACGAGCTCCGAATTGCGGAGGAAGCCGCGCGCTGGCAGCGTGAGCTCGAGCGTAACGATCCGAAGACGCAGGCTGAGTTCGCCGATTGGATCAAAGCCTCGCCACGTCACGTGCGCGAGTTCATGTTCATGGAAGCGCTCGACGCCGCCGCCAAGAATCTGGATCCAAACCTTCCGGTGGAGCGAGATCTCCAGCTCGACGACTCGACCAACGTGGTCTCACTGCAGCGCGAACCCACAGTCGATTCGAGTCCACCGAATCGCCGGCGTAGTTTGTGGCTCGCGACCGCTGCTAGCGTTGCAATCGCGGCGGGTGTTGCTTGGCTGGCACCGCGTTATCTCGCTGCGCCTGATCTCTACGTCACAGCGATCGGCGAGCAACGCACCTTCGAACTCGAGGACGGCTCCGTCCTGCAACTCAACACCCAATCGCGAGTTGAGGTGCGATACAGCGATTCGAGCCGCGATGTGCTTCTTCTCGACGGCGAAGCGCTATTCAAAGTCGCCCACGACACTGCCCGACCCTTCCGAGTGCGTACCGACGATGCCGTGATCCGCGCTGTCGGCACACAGTTCAATGTGAATCGACGCGCCGAAGGCACGATCGTCGCCGTCATCGAAGGCAAAGTCGAAGTCACCCCAAAGCTCGAGCCGACTGCTGCTCCGCAGAGTGCCGGTTCGCCTCCCGTCGTATCGAACATCGAACAGCACTTCCTCACCGCGGGCGAATCCGCTCGTGTCGAAGACAAGGCCGTCATCCGCACCGCGACCGTGAACGTCGACGAAGCCACCGCCTGGCGCCAGCGCCGCCTCGTGTTCACCGAAGAAACCCTCGCGACGATCGCCGAGGAGTTCAATCGCTACAACCGCTCACCGCAACTCATCATCGAAGGCGACGCCGCCCGCGCACGCCGCTACGGCGGAACATTCGACGCAGACGATCCGGAATCGTTGATTGCATTCGTCAGCCGCAACGGAGAGCTTGAGGTATCGCGAACCGGCCGCCAGATCGTGATCCGAGAGAAGGCAAACTGACCCTGGTGGACGTCCACTTCAATGACTGTGGACATGCGCGCTGTCGCTGGGATTAGGCCTTCAAGCCGTTGGACAGCTAAGTAGTGACCTGGGATTCGATGTCCAATCAGTGCTAAGAGGAAGGGCTTGAGTGAGTAGCGGAAAGTCGCGGACCGTTTGCGTCTCGAGTGTCGGGCCGGAAAGCCGGGAAAGAACGAATTGAGAGGATGAGAGGATGCAACGTCATCCCGCTTTCCCGGCCCGGCACTGTTGATTCGGCAGCTGCGATATCCGGTTACAGGATAAACACGCTGTCCTTAAATGTAGATTCTCGCGGCGGCCAGGTCGGACACAGCGCTTCGACAACCACCATCAGTTCGAAGAGGGCAGCGTACGGATCCTGCGGACGTGAAGTATCTGCGCGGCTATCAAGTCCGCCATCGGCCACGATGGGCGGCTCATTCGAGTTCTTGTAGGAGCTCATTGAGCAAGTCCTCGCGATCGAACAAACGGAAATACTCGGAGACCTCACCCATATTCAGCGTCGAGCGGTTCATCCGCAAAAGTGCGCGGATGTCTTCGAGATCCTGCGTGCGTTTAGGATGATTGACGATCCCCCGCAGCTTGAATGCAATGAGGCCTTCGCTGCTGATGACTCGGATGTGTCCCATCGGAGTGCCTGTCTCCTCCGCTCCGGCGAGCAATCGCCGCGCGATCGGACGACTGGCATAGAGCAGATCGAGACGCTCGTCGCCCCGCACGTAATTGCCCGCATCTCCGCTGCGATACAAGCACACGTAACCGAGTTGCAACAGCGCCTCGTGGATGCGGTCCGCCGCATCGAAGTCGATGAGCAGATCGACAGCTTGAGTCGCTCTAACGACACCGTGGGATGCCAACGCCAGCCCGCCGATCAACGCAGACGGCGCCCCCAAACGCTCGCAGAGCGCGATCGCTTCCGACAATTGTCGGCCAAGGCGGGATGCGGCGAGCATGGAACGGTTTCATGCTAATCAGACGCAGCGAGATTGCGCCAAGCCTTCGCGTCGTCAACGACGGCTCTATACGGACACCGACCACTGACAACCGATGGACATCCAAGTAGCGACCTGCGATCAGATGGATGTCCGCGCCTGACCGGTGCCGGACCGGTGCCGGACCTGATCTTTGAATCTTCGATCCTCAAAGTTCAATAGTCCAAGTCCGGTACTGGCGGCACGGTGAACCACATCCTGCCGGTAGCGTGCGCACCTGTATGGGACACAGGGACCGATACGGCACATGAGTGTCAGCTGCTCGGAAGCCGGGCCGATGTCTGCTCGCCGCGCGAACGCCGGGCGGTCTCACGCATCTCCCGCATTTCTCTCCAGCGTTCGTATTGATCCTTCTTGCTGAGGTCGGGGTCTTCCTCTCCTTTGAGCCAGAAGCTGTGCCAATCCACGTTGCCCTGCAGAGAATCCATTCGCTGGTCAGGCCGCCGGAGCTGATGAATCGTTGGCGGCGGAAACCACACGAGCTCGACAGGCTTGTGTTGGCGCCGAAGCAGCACATACGCATCCCAATGCGGCGGCACATAGCTGCCGTAGTGCTCGATGCGCAACGCCGCGTCGATGCGATCGGTGCGCAGCATGGGATCGCGCTCCACCCATGTCTGGAGGTCCTCGCCCCATGGCTTTGCCCCCATCATCGCTTCGTTCGCCAGCACACTGCCGTAGACGCCGAAGCCGAAGTTGTACACGAGGTAACCAAACAGCGATGAATTCCAGGAGTCCGCGATCGTCGCGGAGGCGATCGGCACATCGGAGAATGTGATCAGATCGCGCACGATATTGCCCATGCCACTGAAACCGCTGATGCCGATACGCGTCGGGTCGATCAACCCCTGTGCATCGAGTGCGTCAACCGCATCGCGTAGAAGCTCGCGATAACCCAGAAATTCATCGTGCCCACCTGTACCGTCTCTGAGCACTGGCAACATCAACACGAGCATGCCGCGAGCAGACATCACTCGGACGGCAGCGGCACTGGTGGTACCTCCCGCTCCGTCCAGCACGAACTCGCTCGGATCGAAGCTGTACGTTTGCACGAACAGGGGGTATCGCCGCCCTGCCAGGTAACCGACCGGCAAGATGATCTGCGATTGAAATTCCTGGCCGTGCCGGTCCTTCCACGTGAACGGCTGTGCGCTGGCCAACTCGAGTTGATCGAATCGAGGATTGAGATTGGTCAAGCGCTTCTTGCGGCCAGTTAGCGGGTCAGCCACGTACACATCCGGTCGCGAGTTGAGCGACTGCTCGATGGAAAACTGCAGAGCCTGTGACGCTTTACTTGCAGCGCTCCTCGCTGTCACGCGCTGCCAACCCTGCGCCCCGCGTTTATAAGCACGAACCTCCTGCGCCGTTCTGACCTCCAGTACTGCGTCATCGCGCAGTACGGTGCTCGCCAGCATCTTGTCGAAGTTGAGTTTGAGATAAGCCGGATACAGGTGCTCAATGATGCGCCACGCACTCGACTCCAGGTCGTACTCGGCCACCACGGGCAGTTCCCGCTCGTTGCGCCGGATCGCACCAACAAGCTTTGCACCCCGAGGAATGAAGATGTTTGCGAGTACGACTTTCGTATCCGACAACCAGTGGGCATCGATTGACCCGCCATGTCCCGCTACGAACCCACCCCCCGGCGCGTCGATGAATGTACGCTTGCCGCTCGACAGGTCGTAGAGCGCGAAACGGCCCAGCCCGCCGCTGTATCGACGGGCGAAGTAGTCTGAGCGCTCCTCCTTCATCTTCAGTGCGCGCGCCGCAGTCCCTTGCATCAAGATCGGATATTGATCGGCCCAGCGCTGCACCTCCTCGATGTCAGTAATGGGTTCGAACGAGACCGCCATCCTGGCGTTGGGCGAGACCCGAAGAATGGGGACATTGTCCGCTTCGAATGCATCTCCAATGGAACGCCACTGCTGCGCAGCTGCGGCATCGGTGACCGCGAACTGAAACTTGAGGGGAAAGTGCGTCGGGTCGTGTGGCAACAACGACTGGAAGACCGCATTCACCCCCGCGATGTGGCTCGACGGATTCCATTCCTTCAGCGTCTGATTGTGGCGCACCACGTAGATCGTTTTGCCGGAGTCCGGACGATAGTGATAGGCAAGCACGGGTTGCGGATGGCGGGTCAGCTGGGTGTAGTGCCCGGACTCTATGTCCATCTCGTACACTTGGGTGGGCGCGTCATTCTCCTCGCCCAGAAATGTGATGCGACGACTGTCTGGCAGCCATCTCAGATCCCGAATGGCCTCCTCGAACACATGCAGCGATGACGACGCCCATTGCAGCAGCTGCCGAGGCTGCGGCAGCACTGCATTCTCCGGGCCCGCCAAGTAGCCGCGTATTGCATCCATCCGATAGTGCAAAAGGGTGAAGATGTTCTTGTTGAGGGCCACGTCTCCTCTGCGAACCACCAACAGCAGATGTCGCCCGTCCGGGGATACGTCGAACACGGGTGAGGCATCGATCTTGCGCCGCTCCTGAGGCCGCGCGAGTCGCGTGAACTCGACGATGTCCTTCACGGTGACCTGCGGCATGACGGAGTCGGGCCGATCTTCCGACGCCTCGACACCCGACAATGCACCAACCATCAACGCCACTGCCGCCAGCAGCTTCGACCCTCTCGATACTCGCGAAGCCATCATCATATGAACGCATTCCTTATTTATGTTCTCACCAGCGCTTGCGCAATTGCAGCGAAACGAATCGGCCCCGCGCATCCGCATTGGCCGGTCATACAGCAACCCATTGACAGGGTCATCGCGGAACGTTGGCGGGTCCCGATCGAACATGTTTGAAATGCTGAAACTCGCATCCAATCCGCTCCACCAACGCGCGTCGACTGCCTGCGGTGAATACCGCAGCGTGAGATCGGCGGTAGTCCATGACGAAATTCGCCCCGTCGGGGTCCGATAGGGATTGCGATACTCATCGACGTAATTGACGTGCAAATTGGCCGCGAGCGCGTCCTTTGCCCACCCGAACGAGGCGCGGGCGCGCAAATTCACCGGCTTGCCCGGTTCGTCCAGCATCTCAATCGCGGGACTGGTCGCTGTGATGTTGCGGGTATGATGCAGCGTATACGCAGCATTGACGCTGGTTGTGACCCTGCCCAGCGACGTATTCATGGCGAAGGAACCGCTGAGATCCAATCCAGAGACATTCTCGCGAGCCAGGTTTGCGATGCGACGGTCGAACACGGCGAGATCGGGAATCGCTTCCAGCAGGCTCTGCGTGGCGGGATCCCATGCCGTGCCGGATTCATTGAATACGGGCCGGCCCTCCAGGGATTCCAGAATGGTTGCGATTCGTTGCTCTGTCGGTTTACGGTCGATCAAGCCCGGGTATCGCGCCTCGCGCTGGAGAATCAGCTCCTCCTCCACGCCACCGAAGTAGGGCGAGTCCACCCGCCCAGTGTATTCAACGTCGTAGTACGAAATGGACAGTTGCAGTCCCGGCAGGTATTCAGGAGAGAAGTCGAGACCGACGCTCCAGGTGTCGGCCTCTTCGGGCCGAATCGCTGGATTCGATCCTCCCCACACCAGGACCGTGCGCAGGTCATCGCCAATGGCAGGATCGGATACGCTCAGCAGTCGGCCGGTGTTCGCGCTCCCCACATACTCGAAGAACGCAGGCGCGCGGAATGCCGACGAGTAGGCGCCACGCACCCGCCAATCACGTGCAGGCTGCCATGAGATCCCCGCCTGAGGAGTGAAGGAGGACCCGAAGTCGCTGTAGTCGTCGTAACGCCCCGCCAGCGTCACTTGCAAGCTGCCGATACCGGCGTCGGGCAGGAGATCCAGCAGCAGCTCCGCAAATACTGCATCCACTCGGCGTTCTCCTCCGATTGCTTGCGTCACGCCCGTGCTAGCGACGCGATACTTCAGCTCCTCCTCACGGTGTTCGACACCGACCGCCGCACGGGCGGACATCAAGTTCGAGGTAAAAAGCTGGCCGTCCGCGACCATCGACCCCGTCGTGGTAGCGACCTCAGTAGTTAATGCATACTCATACGCCGCGGCAAAGAACCCGTAATCCATGTTTGCAGCGTCGTTGGCGAGTGTATCGACGAGCGCATAGGTGCCGGCTATATCGAGTATCCAATCGCCTCCGACTCCTGCGCGAACACCAGCGGACAAACTGTAATCGTCGGCTTCGAACGCGCTGCGACTCACCGAGTCGGACTCGGCCCCGGAGTACAGTTGCACTCCAACCGATTCAGTCTCTTTACGCGAGAACAAACCGTCGGCATAGAATTCGAAGCGATCAGAGAAGCTGTACTGGCCCGCAATGAAACCAGAGTGCCGATCGGCTCTCGGCTGCAGATCGAGCCGTGAGACGCGATAGCCGTATGGCAACCATGATGAGGTAGCATGGCCAGTGTCGAGCGCCTTTAGCGGCTGTTCGTGGCGGTAATCGTAAGCTACCACCAGCCCGCCACGTTCGGCCTCGATGCCAGCGCTGTGATTGAGACCGAAATACTCGCCTCCAGCATCGGACAATCCGTAGCTCGCGCCGGATTCCATGCCGTCAAGGGACTTGCGGGTGATGAAGTTCACGACTCCACCCACTGCATCGGATCCGTATGTTGCAGAACGGCCGCCTGTAACGACCTCGACGCGCTCGATCACTGACACCGGAATCGCGGAGATGTCCACGGCTCGGCCAGCGGCACTTCCCGCGCGGCGCTTACCGTTCAACAGCACCAATGTCGACTGCGTTCCCAGGCCACGCAGATCAATGCCAGATGCGCGATCCGTCGTGTTCTGCGCGGCGGCGCGCGACACCCCATGTCCATATGCGGCAGAAGGAGTGAACTCCGCGAAATTCTGTGGCAACTCCCGAAACAAATCCTGAATCGTTGTATAGCCACCAGCGTCGATGTCCTCGCGAGTGATCGTGAGCGAAGGTGCTGTCACGTCCTGCGCACCTCGGATGTGACTACCGGTGACAATCACCTCTTCTAGCCGCACCGTTTGCGCGGTGTTCGTGCTGTCATCGCTCGATGCTGGCGGTGGGCTAGCCGTTTCGGTCGAAGGGCCTACGCTCCCTTGCACCAGGGCGATCGTCTGCATCTTCGCCGCAGACTGCGTCGCAGGCTGCAGCAGAATCGCGCCCTGCGGTGTTGTTGTGAACGTGAGTCCACTGTCGCTCAGCAATCTCGACAGTGCACTGATCGGATCGAGTCTGCCGCGCACGCCGGGTGAGCGCTTGCCGGAGACGATGTCGGGTGAATAGAGAATCTCCGTGCCGCTCTGACGCGCGAACTCGGTCAGCGCGGAGCGCAAGTTCTGTGGAGTGATCTCGAATGTTTGAGGTGAGGTGCCCTGCGCGTTGGCGAGCATGCAGCCCATGATCATTGCGCAAGAAGCGGCGAGTGTTCGAGATCTGAACCTGAGCATGTGTTTCCCCTTGTTGTTGTCGCGCTCTTTGGAGCGGCTTGTGCGGGGTAAGACGCGCGAGATTTGAAAAGCCGAACTTGCGTCCGTACCGGGATAGAACCTGATGGGTTCTTAGATCCCTTTCATCCGGCGATGCTTTCTGAGCTTCTTCTGTTTGCGTCCGTTCAAGGATGCGCCGTCACTTGCGAGCGGCGAGCACGACTTTGCGTTCCGACTCTTCGGTGATCTCCACTGGAAAATACGTCGTGACGGCTTCGACGAAAACCCCAGTTCTGCCGGTGACGAAGGCGCCGCTGAGTCTCAAGTCGGACAGCGATGGATCGCCGAGTTCGAGCTTGCGATCGGAGTAGCGATTGAGCTCGATGATCGCTTCGTCAAGGCGCGTGTTGTCGAAGATCACTTGCCCGGTGTGCCAACTCGTGACGCGCTCGGCGTCCGCTCTTTGAACACGTTGTACGCCGGCTTCCAGTGAGAGCTGCTCGCCGGCTGTCAAAAGGATTGCCTCGCGCGGCCTCCGAGGGGCGCTCGCCTTCTCGCTCTGCACTTCCGCATCGGGCTCCACTTTCACCACGCCTTCCACCATCGTGAGCTGCACGCCTGCATCGCGAACCCAGACATCGAAAGCTGTGCCGACGGCGACGAAGCGCTGGCCTTGCGCTTCGACGATGAAGGGCCGTTGCTTGTCCTTCGCGACTTCGAACAGCGCTTGGCCGCGCGTGAGCGCGATCTTTCGCTCGGTCGCATTGAACGCGGCTTCGAGTTGCGTATCCGTGTTGAGCGTGATGCGAGAGCCATCCTCCAGCGTGAAGGACAGGCGTTCTCCGATGGCCGTCCGATAGGTGCGCGCGGGCGCATCGGTGCTTGCTGATTGCAGTGTCGACGCGGGCGTCATCGACCACTCGGTCTTCAGCGCGATCGACAATGCGACGACGGCGATACATGCGGCAGCGACTGAGAGCCACCTGCGCGCCGGCGTGTGTTTGCGCGTGAGTCGCAATGCCGCTTCGTGTCGCAACGCCAGGATTCCGGGATCGTCTGCAGCGTTCTCCATACAGCGCCACGCTTCAGCGACTCGCGCGTACGCCTGCCGATGCTCGGGCGCGCTGTCGCGCCACCGCTCGAAGTCCGCGCGTGCCTCGGCACTCACATTCTCGCCCTGCAATCGATCGTGCCAGCGCGCCGCGATTTCATTCACGGCATTGGTTCCCTGCGTTTTCACGTCATGTGCGCTCATGCCCTACTCCAATGCCTCACTCACGTGAGCCAACGCTCGTGCCGCGTGCTTTTCGACGGCACGCACCGAGACACCCATGAGCTGGGCGATCTCGGCATGCTTCAAACCCTCGAAGCATCTCAATACGAATACGTCGCGCGTCCGCTCGGGCAGCGCGCGCAGAGCGGCGACGAGCCGCGATACATCTTCCCGCCCGATGAGCACGCGCTCTGGGGAAAACTCGGAGCTCGGCTCCTCCGCCATCTCGGCGGGCGCAGCGAACTCCCCGCGGACAAAGTCGCGTCGCAGATGATCTTTCAGCGTGTTCGATGCCGTCTGGAAGATGTAAGCATCCGGATTCTCGACGTTCGCAATGTCCGGATGCCTTGCAAGCTTCAGGAAGACCTGTTGAACGAGATCCTCGACTTCGGCGGGATTACGCGTGCGCTTGCGAAAAAAACTCAGCAGCGGTGCGTAATAACGCTTTGCGACTTCTTCGAGTCGAGTACTGATCAGGATCTTCGGAACGGCGGACATGCCACGAGTCATTGAGTCACGATGCGCGGACGATGACGCAGCACCCAACAATGCGCAAGGCGCCCACAGCACACTCGGTCACCGCAGATCGTTGCACGAAGAAAATCGTGGAGAACGGTTCGGGTTTTCGGATCTGGGCCGTCTTACTCGAGTTGGCGTGCTGGCCTAGCGACTTGTTCGGAACCGCGCGGCGCGCAAAACGTCGGTACCGCGGGATTTTTCTCAGGCTGTAGGCTGTAGGCTGTAGGCTGTAGGCTGTAGGCTGTAGATAGAATTGAAGAGCCGACCAGTCAAAGCCCGTTGCCTGTCACTCAGGGCGACTCTCGGGGCGAGCGAGCGCTTGAACAGGAGTCAAGTGCATGCGTCAGCGACTCGGTACCGAGCGTCTCGTCACCGAGCGTCTCGGTACCGGACTTGGATCTTTGGATTCTTCGATCGCCAAAGTCCAATAGTCCAAGTCCGGCACCGGTGCCGCGGCACCGAGGCCCCGGGAGATTTTTATCAGGCTGTAGACTGTAGGCCGTAGGCTGTAGCCAGATCGAAGAGCCGACCAGTCAAGATCCTTTGCTCGTCACTCAGGGCGACTCTCGGTGGCGAGCGACAAAGCTCGCGTTTGAACAGGAGCCTTTTCAAGTGCTGCGCGTCAGCGATTCGTACCGAGCCACTCGGCACCAGGCTTGGATCTTTGGGTTCTCCGATGGCCAAAGTCCAATAGTCCAAGTCCGGCAACGATGCTTCCTGTCTAGGCAAGCCGAGCCGTGGTCTCTTGTACGTTCTATTGAAACCACCGCTCTTGCCGACCTCTCGGTCGACTGCTGAGCACCCGGCTAATCTGCCCCCGCCGAGTAATTGTTCTGGGCTAATGCTCTATTCAAGTCTCGCTGCTCGCGCAATTTTCGCCAGCGCTGATACTGATCTGCCTTCTTTGGATCTGGATCCTCATAGTCTTGAAGCCAGTATCGGAACCAGTCGACATAGCGTGATTGGACTGAGAATCGCTCAGCCGGCTTCACGGGGTTGTGTAGTGCCGTGGGGAATACGACAAACTCGGCGGGTCGCTTCGCAAGCTCCATCGTCACTTTCTCCTCGATGGACATCAGATCACTCCACTGACCGAAGTTCATCACCAGAAGCGGTGCGGTCACTCGATGAGCCGCGAAGGCTGCAGCATGCTCCAGCCATGCTCTTAATCCCTCGCCGGTCGGAGGTGCGCCGATGATTGGGTCCATGCCAATGACGCGACCGGTGTCGTGAAGAAGGATGCGCGCAACGTATCCGGTGTAGAACGAGTCCGCCTGTATCGCGGCAGCATACGTTTTCGTGTTCGCCAACGCGTAGCGTGTCACCAGACCCGAACGGCTGAACCCAAAGATCCCGACCCGCGTCGGGTCTACGCCGTAGTTGCGCACAAGTTCGCCGACCACTTCGTCATACACGGCCGCCCCTACTCGCGCTTCATCCGGTGTGCCGATTGTCTCGGGGTAAATCGTATCGGGCAGATCTAACTGCACCACCACGAATCCCTTTGCAACGAGCGCCTGAGCGGACATCCCTGACGTCATCGAGTTGCCGTCCAGCGTGAACCGGGCTGGATCCCGATAGTACGTCTGAAGGACTGCTGGATAAGCCCCATCCGCGCGCCAGCCTTCGGGCAAGTAGAGCGTCGTCTTGAACCGCTTCCCATCTCGTAACGGAATCTCGATCTCGCGCCCCTCTCGCCACGAGATTTCCTTTAGCTGCGGGTTTGGATCAAGCAACACCCTCTTCGACCCGTTCGCACTTTGCCAAACGAGCCGCGGCGGCAAATTCATCCCTTGCTCAACGAATGGTTGGTCGTTCACCGAAATCGTGGGGTCTATGCTGGTTGACCTCCAAGTTCCGGCTCGCTTGATGTAGGCACCTCGTAGCACCTGATCCACGCGTTCTCGATCATTCTTGCCGCTCAAAATCTGACGCGAAGAACTCCATTCGAGTTGATCGAACCAGCCGGTGGCGATGATCTGGTATGTGCGCTGGCGCAGATCCATTTCAATCGTGTAGTGCTTCTCTGGATCTCCTTCGCCAACCGGTAACTTGGTTCCGAAAGCAACCGTACTGTTTCCCGTCCAAGCAAGACCGCGCGCTTCGCCGATGGTTGCATCCAAAACACGGCGCGCCCCACCGGCATCCGTGGAAATGACCCAGTAGTTGGCTGCAACAGCCCAGCCCCGCCCGAACAGGGGGGCCCAATGAGCGGGCGCTTGGCCCGCATCGATCTCGGGAAGCTCTTGCACAAGCAGTTGGGAACCGTCCGGGGAGAGCACCAAGGAGGGCGCGGAATAGTTAGTACTAAACGGCAGCGGGTAGTTGTGCTGTTGCCCACCCCTGAGCACAACAATCTCCTCTCCGATACGCGGCACGCTGCGACTGCGACCCTCGGTCAATTCCCAGTAGTTCACCGAACCGAGCACCGTTCCAGTCTGGCCGTCTACAGTCGTTTCTCGCCGCGATTCAGTCTGCGCGATATAGGCGATCGTGCTGCTGTCTTCGCTGATCGCGTAGGTCAGAACGTCAACATTCGGCGGTGTCAGGCTTTCGAAAGCGCGGTCAGCAACTCGTAGTCGGTGTACGCGGCGATGTCCATCTCCAGCATCACCCAGGAACACCAGATACTCGCTGTCCTGAGTCCAAGTGAGATTCTGTATCGACGCCTCATTGCTGCTCGAGGTGAGCTGCAAGATCTCGCGAGGATCCGATGGCACAGACCGCTTCGTGCGCGGAGCATCGAACACGAAGAGCGTGTACACGTTGTGATTCGCTTCGAGCACTCCATTTCGAACAACGAAAGCGTACCTTGATCCATTGGGGCTGCGCAGAATCGGACCAGCCTCGTCAAAGGTTTCACTGCCGAACTTCCGCATTTCAATTGAATCTGCGATAGCTATCGCACGCCTACTCCCTTCTGCCTGTGCCACCCCAACACCAATCAGCAGCGTTGATACCAGCAGAGCTGCCGGAAATCGCAAGCAAGTTCCCATCATAAGTTCTCCACATCGCTCACGATGGCCGTGGCGACTTCAAGGATTTCCTCAGTCTTAATCGACCGCACCGCAGACTGATAGAGATCGCAGTCAGCCCGCAGAATCGGAGCTGTAACGTTTCTTATTGATTGCTCTACCAGCGCACAGTGAACTGCGCACTAACGAACCGGCCGCGAGGACTCGCGTTAGCCCCGTCGTAATACAATCCCATCGAACTCGCAACAAATGGCGGATCACGATCAAGCAAGTTGAACGCGCTAACCCGTAACGACGAGGCTCCATCCTCAGTCAGGGACCACAAACGACCCAGGTCGTACTCAACGGTCAGGTCCAGCGTCGTCCACGAAGCCACTCGTGTGCGCGGTGTCGCGCCCAACCATGCTTGCGACCGCGTGTCACGGTAGTTATCCAGGTAGTTCACGGTCGCAATCGCATTCAGGCCGTTGCGGCTGAACGAAACACTGTTCCTCAAGCGCAGGTCCACTGGATTCCAGACCTTGTTCATCTCGTTGGTTTCTGGTGCGGTCGGAACTAGCTGCTGGCGATTCTCCAGAAGATATGACCCGCTTAAGCTCACTCCCCATTCCCCAATAGAACTTGGCAGACGATAGCTCGCCGAGAAGTCCACGCCGCTCATGTGTGTTCCCGCTAGATTTCGCAGCCGACCATCTACCACTGCGATCACCTGATTCAGGTTGTCATCAGTGAAGTCGCACGTAGTCCGCGATGCAAGATCCTGACAGCTTGTGATCACTGCACTAGCGAACAGCTGATCGACATACGAACGGTCGGGATCTCGCATCACAGCGATCCCGTCATACATCGGGAACATCAGGACTTCGTCCGAACTGAATCCCGTTGGGAATGGCCGGGTAATCCGGTCGTCATAGTCGATAGTGAAGTACGTTGTTGAGAGCGACAGCTCCGGCAGGGATGGCGGAGAAAAATCAAACCCTACGGTCCAGTTGCTCGACTCCTCAGGCTTCAGGTTGGGACCATTCCCCTCCAAGTACACACCGCTCGCCATCCCCGACGGCGTTCTGAAGTAATCCAGATACAGATTCGTATACGACAATCCTGCATTGAGCTGTGTAAGTAACGGCGCCTTAAAAGATGTGCCCCACGTACCGCGTAGGTTCAGTCCAGCTATTGGCGCCCAGGCGAGACCGATTTTTGGATTGAACGTACTCCCGAAATCGCTGTAGCTCTCATAGCGTGCAGCCACATTGAGTTCGAGCCTTTCAATACCAGGCCTACGATTTTGCTCACTCACCCATGGCACTAGCACTTCAGCGTACGCCGCAGTGAGGTCACGCTTCAGCTCCACGGGATAACTCAGATCGACTTGTGCGAAGTCCTCCTTCCGGGCATGTGCTCCAACGGCCAAACGAACATTTCCGCCGGGGGTTGCAGCAACTGAACCATCCATGGCCAGATCCATTGCCATCAACCGCATCTCATTGCCCGCCTGTAATGCGCCTCCATCGTAGGCGAACGTTAACTCGGAATCGTTTTTGTCATAGAGACCTGTGAGCCGCGCCTGCCAGTCGTGCGCCATATCCATCTTTAGTCCCAGCGTTGCACCTCGCTGGCTGGACTGCGTGGACTGAGTGACGGAAATCCCACCCGACACATACCCTGATTCGCTGGCGCGACGGCCGAAAAAGACATCACTTGCGAGCGTGATGCGATCGGACAGACGCTGCTCGATTACGGCGAGACCGCCGTGGCGCTCTTGCCCCGGGATTAACACTAAATCCCCAAAAGGTCCCTTAGTGTCAACGAACGACCGCTCGTAGGCGGGAAGATCAGAGCGCTCAAAGTATTCGTAACTTACAAGTGCGTGGCCGGACTCCCATGAATGGCCGAACATCTGTCCAATCTGGAATTCATCAAGACTTCCCTCGGTCACCGCGCCGTAGGAGACGCGTGTCTCAGCACCCTGGAAGTCTTTGCGCAGCACGAGATTTACCACGCCTCCGACGGCGTCTGAGCCGTACAACGCGGAAGCACCGTCAGTGAGAACATCCACGCGCTCGATGGCCCCAAGTGGAATCAACGAGAGATCTACGAAAGAGCCGTCACCTGCGGCTGCAATACGACGCCCATTCAGAAGAACGAGAGTTGCACCGCCCCCTAGCCCTCTCAGATTGACGCCGGAACCGTCGTAGGACGCATACACGCCGCTCGGTGGGCCGCCATTCCAGCCACCCACTGTCGTATCCGAAATACTGGCAAGGTTCTGCGGAAGGCTTTGTATAAGCTCCTGCGTCGTCGCGTAGCCACTAGCCTCGATGGCTTCGCGATCAAATGTGATGACCGGCGATGAGTGGTTCTGCGCCCCCCGGATGTGGGACCCCGTTACCACTACTTCTTCCAGTTCTTTCCTGGCAGGTAGCGACGCATCAGATTTTGCAGATGCGGTGACTTCCCGTACCGGAGCGCTCTCACTCGATTGGGCAAGCCGCGTTCGCGTGAAGCCGGCCTGCTCCACTGGCTCCTCGTGCCGGGAACCGCGCGACTCGGAAACGCTGTTCCGCGCTCCGTTGCGTGCTTGATCCAGCGCCATCGTCTTCGGAAGGATGCTGATCGTCTGCTCGTCGATCTCGATGAACATCAGTCCCGTGCCGCTCAGGATCTCATTCAATGCTTCGATGTGCGTGAGCTCGCCGACGGCGCCTTTCGTGTTTCGGCCGTGGAGATCTTCGGCGACGAAGATGAGTTGGAGATCGCGTGCTTTTGCGAACTCGCGGAGTGCGGGTTCCAGGCTTTGTGCGGAGATGGAGGTGTGCTTGCGGATGGCTGCATCGGCATTGTCTGCGATGGCCACACTCGCGAGTGCAAGACACACTGCTGCGGAAATCGTCGTGCGCATGAATACTCCCCTAAACTCAGCCAGGCTCATGATGTTTTGCCGCTCGTGTCGTCGGCGTGTTCTTGATGCTTATGAGCGCGGACAGAATCGAAATGGACACAGGCACTCGGTATTTATTTTCTGTGGATCTCGATTCGTGAATCGGATTCGACGACTTCGATGCCGAAGCGCTGCTCGAGGAAGCGGAAGAATACTCTCGGATCGGTGGATGAGAACGAGCCGCTGATGTGATAGCTCGCAAGATCGCTGTCGTTCAGCACGATCTGTCTTGGGCTGTAACGATTGAGCTCATCGACTGCTTCGTCGAGTCGTGTTGAGTCGAAGACGACCCGGCGCTGCGTCCATGAAGTGGTGACTTCGATGTCGGCGAGCTTCGGTGACTCGATACTCTGTGGTGTCACGACGACTTGCTGTCCTGCGGCGAGCATGATCGCGCCTGAGGAGTCGAGCAGTGCGCCAGGGTCTTTGCTTTGTATGTTCGGGCCACTGCCGGACAGGTTCGTGCGGCCTGCTGACTCCGCGGCGGGCATCACGGCCACTTTGCCTTCGAGCACGGTGATTACGGTGCCTTCACGTTTGCGGTACACATCGAACTCGGTACCGACCGCGCGCACACGCGTGTCACCGCTGTGGACCACGAATGGACGATTGGGATCCTTCGCCACGCGGAAGATCGCCTGGCCCTCGAGCAGGTGGATCTCTCTTTCCGTGTCGCGCATTGCGACACGGAGCCGGGAGCGTGAGTTCAACTCGATCGTCGAGCCATCAGTGAGCGTAACCACGCGTTGCTCGCCCGCCGCGGTTTCGTAGAGCGGCAATCGCTGTTGCCAGGCGAACATTCCCGCAGCGAGCGAACAGACCAGCGCGACCGCGGCCGCAATTGCGAAACGCGGTGCGCGACGGCGGGTGGATTCGTGAGCTGCAGGCGATGCAGTCGTATCCGCGGTCGCGGGCGCGCGTAGCGCGACGACGTTGTCTTCGGCGAGTGCGCATGCAATGAGTTGCGCTTCGCTCGCCTGCTCGCGATCTGCAATGCCTTTCGTGCGCTCCCACGTGGCAGCGACTTGCAGATAGGCGCGAACGTGCTCAGGCGAGCGACGCAGCCAGGCATCGAAATCTGCTCGCGCTCGAACATCGAGCTCGCCATCACTGAACTCGACGAACCATTGAGAGGCCTCATCGCGGATCTGCGGATTGCCGAGGGTCTTGAGCTTGGACATGCAGCGTCCTTACCGGTCTTCCAAACGCTGCTCGCAGTAGCTCAATGCACGTGCGAGGTAACGCTTTGCCATCGTGTACGAGACGCCGAGTCGTACGGCGACTTCCTTGAGTGGGACGCCGTCGCGGCGATGCATGACGAGCGTTGCGTATGCCTTCGGCGAGAGCTTCTGCAACTCGCGCCCGAGCTCTTCGAAGCGTTGCTCCATCTCGACCTGCTCAGCCGGATCGCCATCGGCGATCGCTTCGATCTCTGCGGCGAGATCGGTAATGTCGACCGCCTCGGGAGTCGCCGCGCGCTTCAACGTGTGCTGATGAAGCACGTGACTTGCGATCGTGTAGAGATACGCCTGCGGATTGCGGATCGATTCGTGATTCTCGATGCGCAAGAGGCGCAAGAAGATTTCCTGCATGAGATCCGGCACATCGGCCGCGGCATTGCGCAGGCGAACGGCGAGGTAGCGACGCAGGCGTTGACCATGCGTCCCCTCCATCGTCGCGACAAATGCATGCTTCGGATCGCTCGACAAAGCCGTTCTCACTCGGGCTCGAAACTTCGCTCATGACATTAGCAGGCTGTTTTCACGAGCCTGCTATTGCCGGGCCACGGATGGCCCGGCGAAATCGTGCGAGACAATCGCATGATTTCGGGAGCGCTGCGAAAGTCACGCCTTTCGCAAGCGAGGCTGAGAAAGGGCCGGACAACCCTTTTTCAGCACCCTATTAGAGCGTTGCGAAACGCGAAAGGGACACTTGGGGTGGAGGTTTTTCTTGGGCTGTAGGCTGTAGGCTGTAGGCTGTAACCAGAAACGAAGGGATTCCTAGTCAAAATCCCGCGACGGTCGCTCGGGGTGAATCGCAATGGCTGGCGAGACGCTTCGCCCTTGGGGAACAGTTTGAGTGCCGTGGGTCAGCTGAGGATGGAGAATTTTTTTGGGCTGTAGGCTGTAGGCTGTAGCCAGAGCTGAAAGCCGACCAATCAAAACCCGTTGCCTTTTAAGCGCTGCGCGTCAGTGACTCGGTACCGAGCGTCTCGTCACCGAGCCACTCGGTACCGACTCCCCGCGTGGCGTGTTATTCCGCCTGAAACTTCATCTGCACCGGAAGTGTCACGTTCTTGGTCGATAACGGATAGCCATCGATCGTGACTGTGTTTTGCGTGATCGAGCCGGTGAACGGCGAGCCGTTGATCACGGTGAAGTTCAGGGTGCCGTTTGCATCGCTCGTGAAGTCACCGGCCAGCTGCAGGAACTGTTCGAGATCGCCGGATAATTTGCTTTCGACCCACACATGGCGCAGCGACCACGTCCCGGCACCGTCGCCATCCCAATCCCACAGTGACAGTCGACCCGACGTGACGGACTCTGCATTCTCCCAGGACTCGCGCGGCAGATCGTTGTAGGGCAACGCTTTGCCGTTGAGCTCGACGAGATCGAAGCGGCACGATTCGCCAGGGCTTGGGGGCGTGCACAGGCCCGACTGGATGCGAATGTTCGCGATGAGCATGACGAGCTCACCTTGCAAGCCGCCGTATTCCGTGGAGACGGCGACGCTACTGGGATGAGGTGCACCGGCCGGCGCTGTGTAGATCGCGCTGCGGTCATCCTGGACCGAGACGGAACCGACCTCTGTGTTGCCTCCCGGCGTTCCATTCACAGACCAGTTCCTGACCAGGTTCGCGATCACCGTGCTCGGCTTGCACTCCGCCACCAGCGGCGTGAGCAGATCGTCGGCCATCACGCGCTCGCACACCACGACGGACAAGGACACGCTTTCGCCGGGTTTCACCGTGGCTGATTGGGGCGTGAGCTGCGCACCGGTGACGAGCGACCAGTCACTGAAGTGCTGAGTGCTCACCGAGACGGTGCCTTCGTCGGCATCGAGCTCCAGCGATTCGTGGAGCTCCCAGAATCCGGCGCTGGTCTGACTCGCGATACGCAGCAATTGCGGCGCGGTACCGAGCACTTGCTCGGAGGTGAAATGAAACGTCAATCGCACAGGCATCGCGAACGTCATGTTCTCCGGTCCGAGCCGGAAGGCATCGCCGATCTTGCCGTGTGCGTGATTGGAGATCGGCTGAATCGTGAGAGTCTGTTGCGTGGCGAGCGCACCGGCGGGCACTTCAACACGCACCGTGCCATCGGCCGATTCGATGACACCGCCTGCAGGACCGATCTCTTTCGAAACGGCATCTTCGAGCGCTGTACCGACAGCAGTGGCGACGGGCTGTCGCTGCGCGGGCGGTGGCGGCTGCGCGGGCGGGGGTTCCTGTACGGGAGGTGGATTCTGCGGCGGCGGACGATCATCGGAGCTCGAACCGCCGCATCCGGCGAGAAGCGCGAGCAAACCCGCGACACAGATCGCGCGTGCCCCGCTCATCCTGCCGACGCACCGAAACATAGGCGCGTTTACTTGCTGGGTATCATCGGATACGGCTGTGCGTTCATCGCGACAAGGATGTGCTTCTGCCGCTCTCTCGGAGCGACACGTTCTGCTGCGTGTCATCTGAATCTTGATTGCTCTGCGTGTGGATGTTCGAGACGAAGAAGCGCTCAGCGCTACTCGTCGTTTGCGACTTGATTGCTGAGCGTGCGAATGCGCTCGGCTAGTGGCTGCACCGCTTTTGCGAAGGCCTTGCCTTCGGCGCGCAGCTTCAGGATTTCCTTCTCCTTCTCATCGGTCGTCTGACGAATCAGCTTCTTCTGCTCAGGCGTGAGTGACTTCGTTCCTTCGAGTCTGCGGCGTGCATCGGCAAACGTCTTCAGGACCTCGGCTTCCGGAACGTTCGCGAGGAAACCCCGATACGTTTCGCCGAGCGCCCTCTTCCATGTTTCTCTGGTGAATCCGGCGGCCGCGATCAGACCGTGACTATCGGCATCCTGCTCGAACCAGTCTTCCGCCACGCCTTCGTCATAGGAGAAGTTGCCGAACTCGTCCCGAAGCGACTCGAGTAAGCGAACGACCGTGGCCGCTTCTTTCTCCGATAAAGCGAGTACGGAAGTCGGCAGCAGCGCGACACTGAAGCCGAGCACAATCGCAAGCGTCCACAGGGGAATGAATGCGTGCCCGGATTCGACAGCCGCGATGGCGGATCGGGGTTCGTCAACACCGCCCTCGGTCGGATTCACGCGAGTGTCGGACTGAGCGCTGTCGCGCTGATGATCACTTGCACTGGAAAGAACTACGCTCGTCACCCTGGCTCCCGTTGGACTGTGCGGGCCAGCAGTGCCGGCCCAAATGATCCAACTAGCATCGCGGACCAGACAGAGCGCGTCTTGGCATCGAGCGAACCGATGTTGCGGCGAACGAACCGCAACTTCTCTCGGAACTACTGCGCGATTTGGAAGATGAACTGCGGGGCACGCTCAAACGAGCGAGCGTCACTCAACGCGATTGTCGATGGCGCGGGAGCGTTCCCAAGTGTGTCGAAAGATGGAGAGCGCGGACGCGATGCACGCCCCGCCCTTGCTCAGCTCAATCGCCTGCGCATCGCTTCTGCACGCACTTCGGAAGGTGTGACGCCGTAGCGGCGGCGAAACGCGCGATTGAAGTTCGAGAGATCCGTGAAACCGGAGTCGAATGCGATCTCCGCAATGCTCATTGTCGAAGTGCCTGCATCGAGTCGACGAAACGCCAGCTCGAGCCGTCTCTCGCGCAGGAACTCGGTGAAGGTCGTCCCTTCACATTCGAACAACTGCTGGATGTAGCGCGGCGTGACGCCCTGGCGAGCGGCAACGGAGCTGACATTGAGGGAAGGATCCTCGAGACAGTTGAGAATGTCCTTCTTGACGAGCTCGAGCCGCGCCGCGCGGATGCCGCGCAGATTGCGGTCCGAACCGCCCGCGACGACGCTGTCGAGTACCAAGGCGATCAGATCGTGAACATGGTTCGCCGCGATCTGCCGCGCTTTGTCGCCTTCCGGAGGTGCCTGCCGCAGCAGATCTGCGTAACCGGCGAACAACGAAGCCCCAGGCGCGCTGCGTGACACGTGATAGAACGGCGCGCGCTCGAGACGCGACACGCGTGCGGCGAGCTGCTGGTAACCGAGCGATACGACGTCGACAGTCGTGGGGCACGCGTGCCGGACTTCGAAGCACGTTGCTTCGTTGACGAGCACCAGATCGCCGGCTTTGACTGTGAATGTCTCGCGCCCCTCGACGGACACCTCGTGATCCCCGGAGACGATCGCCAGCGTGTAGTTGTCACGTCCGTCGCTTAGAAGATCGCGCGGACGGGTGCCCACGATCGGCGGATAGTGCGCCTTCGCAATACCCACGCGATCCGGCAGGTCGAACACAGAAATATCTATGTGCAGATCGTCCCGCAACGGCACGAAGCGCATGCCCGCCCAATGGCGCGCAATGAAGTCGTGCACGAAGGCCATTCGATCCCGCGCGGGAACGTCCTCGGTCGAGACTCTCTGCATGCTGTCCTCACATCCCGTCCGACCGCGAAGCCGGACTGCATGCAAGGGTATAGCGTCTCGGCGCTGGACGCGAAGTGCAGATCAGCGGGCCAGCCGTCTCTGCCGTGACTCCCCTAAGGGGCGAGACCACACGGGCCTGCCTGGACGAGATCCATCACGCGGCGGGAGATCAGCGGCCTCCCTGCCGCTGTAGCCCGGCGCGGAAGTCGCAGCTTCCACGCCTGCCGCCCGCGAGAGGAGGTTGCGAGCGGCAATAGATAAGACGTTTCACAACGGAAAATCCACACCTGGTTTTGGAGTTTTTTTTCGACCGTCGTCGCTGCAGAGCCTTAGGTAACCTCTGATCAATTCGCCACTCGCAACCCTAGTTGCTTCGCCCACCGAAGCATTTCAACCAGTTGCAGACTTGCGAAGGTCAGGGAAGTCGATAAATCAGAGCTTCCCCAGGTTCATTGCCCAAGCATCAGCGGCCTCCCTGCCGCTGTGCCCCGACGCGGATGTCGCAGCATCCGCATCAGCGTCACTCGACATAGCGAGTGACAATGACTAAGACGATCGAGAAGGCCAAATCGGAACCTGGATTAGCGTCATTTTTGAAATTCTTTCAGGCGTGAAGTACCCGCGCTCAGCGACCTGCGGCCGAGCTCGATGGAGCCTGGCAGATTCAGAACACATCATCGCCACGGAACCGAGCAGCCCTGAATCTCGATGCTCCGATCTCTGTTGCTCTCGCGGTGAAGCGGAAGCGCTGTCATCGCGGTGAATTCTCCTGCAGGACGCCTGTCACCCGCGTTGCCGCAACGGCTCGGAGAATCCGCTCATCATGAACAGCGTTCTGGGTCAGGCATCTGAACTCCCCTAGGCTGCATGAGATGAATTCAAGGCAGAGACTTCGGCAGAACCGCTTACGACGCAGGATCGCAATCGTCGCGAAACAGTCCAACGTCTTGCCGCGATTGCGATGGGTGAGGCATTGATCCTAGAGTCGGCGCGAGTAGAGAGCAGGCATCTTCTCGTGCGATGCGGTGCGCGATCTGATCAGTCGACGAGTGCGATCGGTCAGCCACTCGACGCGGCGGGCCACCGCTGGGCTGGTATCGACCATTCGACGTCTGTCCGAAGCTCTTCGACTCGGAATCGGTCACACGCGACACAATTGGAAATGTAAGTCGACGCATGGCGGACGCCAACCATAAACGCACAGCCGAGCAGATCTCGACCGATCTTTCGGCCGCGCGCACTGAGCTGTCTTTCCAGCGCACTCGCCTGAGCTCAGATCGCACGCTGATGTCCGTGATCCGCACATCGCTTGCACTCATCAGCTTCGGGTTCACGATCCATACGGTGTTCCAGAGATTGGCCGAAAGCCAGGCGCTTACCGGATGGCATGGCGCGCGTAACTTCAGTGTCGCGCTCGTCGCTTTAGGTATCGTCATGCTGGTGACCGGGATCGTGTACGAAGTGACGTTCATGAGGGGAATGCGGAAGTCGCGCGACAATCTGAAGAGCGAGGGACTGGGCTATCCCGTGAGCATCTTTCCAATGTCCCTTCCGTTCTTCATTGCCGTAGCGCTGCTTGCCATTGGTATCGCCGTGATCGTGAGCATGCTGTTTAGAATCGGCCCGTTCGTGTGAGCCTCCGCCCTCTCATGAAGGGCGCACTTCGATCGCATCAACGATGTTGCTTCACGGCAGTGACTTCGCTCAACGAGGCCGCGTCTGGTCGGCGAGACGGTGCATCATTCGCGCTATATGCCTGCTGTGCTGTGTGTTCGCAGCGGGTCGAAGTCACGCTCAGGAGCTGTACCTGCTCGCTGGCGGACAACAAACGCCGGAGATCAATGACAGCTCGTACGCCTTCTCGATCGTGTACCAGCACAATGTCGCCGACCATGCTTTGCTCTCGTTCACCTGGCTGAATGAAGGTCACGTCGCCGCGCATCATCGCGATGGCTTCGGCTTGCAGGGCTGGTACCGATGGTTGAGTGCGGAACGATCCTGGGACGCGGCACTGGGAGTCGGACCTTATCGCTACTACGACACCACGCTGCATCCGAGCCGCGACATCGCAATCAACGATCACGGCTTCGGCGTGATCTACAGCGCCGCCGTGCATTGGTACAGATTTGCGCCGCTCATCCTGCAGGCCCGCTACAACAGGGTCGAGACGTCGTCCAGCATCAGCACGGATACGCTGTTACTGGGGATCGGATATCAGTTCGAGTCAGACAGCCGAGCGGGACCGACCGTGCCGGCAAAGTCATATGGGTTTTCATCGGCGCAGCGCAACGAGCTGACGCTCATGCTGGGCTCGACGATCGTCAACGATTTCTCCTCGCCCACTGGAGCCGCAGCCGTGCTCGAGTATCGGCGCATGCTCACGCCGTACGTCGTCGTGACGGCAAACGCGATCGATGAAGGCGAGGCCGGAGATGTGAAGCGACGCGGAGTGTCTGCTCAGCTTGGCGTGACACGTCGTTTTCTGGGTGAGCGCGCGGCGGTCGGCCTCGCCACGGGTCCGTACTTCGCCCGGGACGAGGGTGGGACGACCGCCAGTAGCCGCGTGCTCGGTTTGCTTGTGATGAGCGCTGCCTACGACGTGGGCCCGCGCTGGCACGCTCGCGCATGCTGGTATCGAACGGTCACGACGAACAGTCGCGACACGGACGTCATCGTGGTGGGTCTCGGCAGGGAGTTCTAGGACGATTCGCACTGCAGAACAGGCGGCCTCAAACCATACCGCCGCCTGCCTGAGGCCTGCCCCTCGGCTCGCGACCACACATATATATGTGTGCGTCAGACCCGCCAGAGGTCAGCCGCCGAATACCTGCAGCAGGTGTCGACCGTACTTCCCGGAATGGGTGGCGGTCGTCGCAACGATCGCGTAGGCGAACACGAGCCCAACGATCACGAGCGCGGCCAGTGCCGGCCACTTCGAGCCGCGCAGTAAACCACTGATTTGCTTGTGCTTGTTGCGAATGAAGAATTCGGCAACCAGCAGGTTCGGAACAAAGAAGGCGTAGAAGATGAAGTAGTCGAACAGGCCGATGGCTCCGTCCTGGCCGATGCCGATGCCGCCGGCGAGGTCTTCCCAGGCGCGGTACTCGATGTCGAAGATCCATGAGCCCAGAACCATTGCGAACAGGCGGATGGCCCACGCCCGGTGCAGATCGAAGCGTCTCGCTCGCGCGTGCACATAGGCCATGGCCGCGCTCAGCATCATCAGCGCGCCCCAGATCCCGAACGCAATCGACGATGCCGTGTAGCTTGCACCGTGGGTCAGGATGAATGACATCCCGCCGACACCGGCGAGCAGACCTGCAGTGACATAGACCCTGCCCGTCCAGCGATGCACCGTTCGGTGGCGGGCCCGGATGCGGGACGAAAGCAAAATCGGCCACGCCGTTACCAGCACGGTGCCCATGAAGTAGTGCATGCCGATGCCGAGATTGGCGATCCAGTCGGTGCTGGCGCGCATGGGTACACCGGACACCAGATCGTGCCATTGAACGAAGTTCTCGCCGGTACCGCCCGTCGCTCGGAGAACGATGTAGACGCCGAAGGTCACCATGCCTGCGAGGGTCGCGAAAAAGAAGAACCGGCCAGTCCAGCGGAACAGCCGATCTTCTGTCGCATGGCCGGGCAATCGGGGGCTGATGGGCCGCTCTCTTCTTGTTGCCGTGTCACCGGCATCGAATCCTGGAATCGCGCTCATGGCGGGTCTGATCCTTGGTCTGGTTCCCGGCCACAGCGTGCCTGCGCGGAAGTCACAGAGTCCTGAGGGAAGGCTCAGGAAATTCGCAGGTCGATGAGGAACCGCTCAGGTCAGGTTTGGCGCAGTACCAATCGGCTCCACATATACTGACGGGCGAAAAATCCGCCGCTCGGGAACCGCATGCCGCCTGTATCGGACCGCCTCACCGTCGACGATGTCGTCATCGATTTCACAGGGAGACGGCTGTTACGCGGCGGCCATGAACAGACGCTCGAACCCAAGGCATTCGCAGTGCTCGCGCTTCTCGCGCGGTCCCCTGGCCGGGTGTTTACGCGCGACGAAATCCTTGACGCCGTCTGGGGTCATCGGCACGTCACCCAGAGCGTCTTGAATCGGATCATGAGCCTGTTACGCCAGGCGCTGGGTGAGGATGCGCAGCATCCGCGCTTCCTGCATACGGTGCACGCGATCGGATATCGCTTCGACCTGCCCGCCTCTGCGACCCTGCCGTCGGCGGCAGCGGACGAGATCGAAAATCCGCCGGCGAGCATCCCTCCACCCGCCCCCGTTCCGACTGCAGGAATCTCAGAGTGGGTTCGCAAGCGCCGGGCGGTCTTCGCTGTCGCAGCTGCGGCAGTCCTCGCGATCGCTGCCACCGTCACGTGGCTGCGTCACGACCCAAAGAGTTCTGCAGTCGCCGACGCACTCGCGACACAACCTTCACTGGCGGTGCTGCCCTTCGCGGATCTATCGGAGTCGCGTGATCAGGAGTACCTCGCCGACGGTCTGGCGGAAGAAATTCTCAATCATCTGGCACAAGTGTCGGGACTGAGGGTCGTCGGTCGCTCGTCCAGTTTCTCGTTCAAGGGCAAGAACGAAGACCTGCGCATCATCGGCCAGAAGCTCGGCGTGACTCACATACTGGAAGGCAGTGTGCGCAAAGCGGGCGATCAGCTGCGTGTCACTGCACAGCTCATTCGCGCCGATGATGGCACCCACCTTTGGTCGAAGACTTACTCGCGTGTACTGCCTGACGTATTCGCGGTGCAGGATGAGATCTCGAGCGATGTGGCGCGCTCGCTGAGCGTCAAGCTCGACGTGGTGACATTCAATCGCGAACAGGGTGGAACGACGAACGTCGAAGCGTACGAACGCTTCCTGCGTTGGCGCGGCATCGTAATGGCGGAGCTGTTCGATTTCGAGCACGACCGTGAACGTCTGCAACTGGCGCGCGAGATGGTGGCGCTGGATCCGCAATGCGTGGTGTGTCGCGATGCGCTCGCCAGCTCGCTGAACACCATGGCGAGCCACGTCGGCGGTGAACAAGCCGCACGGCTGCGTGCAGAGGCCGCGCAGGTTCGCCAGGACATTGAACGAATGGCACCCGAGAGCTGGGTCGCCAAACGTGATCGATCCAACGCGCTATGGCGCGAGGGCAAGCGCGCCGAAGCCATCGCACTCGCGAAAGAGATTGCGGACGCAGGCCCGCCGACCAAGGAGCGTGTCTGGGACTACGCATTCATGATCTTCGCCATGGGTCATCTGAACGAAACCATCGCGCTTGTCGAGCAGGTGCGTGCGGTCGAGCCGATGGCCTTATTTCTGTCGCGCGATCTGCAGTACGACTACACCGCGGCGCGCCGCTTCGAGGATGCCGAGGCGGAGTATCAACGCGGCCTGAAGCTGGACGGTAATCAACTGGAGCCGACCTACGTCGCCTTCCTTCGCCAATTGGCGGGGCGACGGCCTGGCGGTTTGAATGAACTGCGAGCACTGCATGGAAAATTGCTGGGACACAGCAAGGAGTTCGACGCGCCGTTCTTTCACGATCTGGGCAAGGTGCTGGATGATCGCGAAGCCATGCTCGCGCTCGTGCGCAAAGCACTCGCAGACCCGACCGATCGCGGCATCGAGCCCGCGTATGTGCCGATCTCCGTCGCCGATGCCCTAGGCGATGTCGAGCTGGCCTTGGCCGCGATGCGCAAGAATCTGGAAGCGCAGGAGGGTTTCGGGGAGCGCGCCATGGCGCAGTACGCCTACGTCGTTTTCTGGATCTCCCCGTACTCGAATCTTCGTGCGCATCCCGAGTTCAAGAAGCTGCTGATCGAAGCAGGTGTAGCCGACTACTGGCGCCAAACCGGCACGTGGGGCGATGGCTGCACGCCGATCGGCGCAGACGACTTCGAGTGCCAATGACCGATGCCGCCGATATGCGATTCGAGGACTAGGAAAACCAAGATAACCTAGACAACGCGAATCATTCTCATTAACATCCGCTCCAGCTCTTGTAGCCGTCGCCAACGAGTCAAACATCTATTTACGCGCTGATTAAGCGACTTCCCTGACCCACGGAAGTTGGCAACTGCCGGAAATACTTCGACGAGCGAAGTGCCAACGCGGCGCATTGCGACTTGTTCAGCGCTTACCTAGGTTGGGAGGCTTCTTCAGATGAGTTCGTCTGCTTCTGCGGTGCGCATCGCGCTCCGTACGGTTTCCTGCGCCCTGCTCACCTGGGTTGGCGCCCAAGCATCTGCGAACAGCACGGTCGCCTCGAATGAGGAAACCATCGACCGCGTCGTCGTCACAGCCTCGGGCTTTCTGCAGAAGATCGAGAACGCGCCTGCGAGCATCACGGTACTGAGCCGAGATGAGCTCGAGTCGCGCGCCTATCACGGGCTTGCCGAGGCGCTGGCCGAAGTCGAAGGGATCGACATCGGCGATGCGGTCGACAAGACCGGCGCGCCGAGCATCAGCATTCGCGGCATGCCGTCCGAGTACACCTTGATTCTCATCGACGGGCGTCGGCAGAACGTCGCCGGCAACGTCGCACCGAACGGTTTCGGCGGCACCCAGAACAATTTCATTCCCCCGCTTGCCGCGATCGAGCGTATCGAAGTCATTCGTGGCCCGATGTCCACGCTCTATGGATCGGATGCGATGGGCGGCGTCGTGAACATCATCACTCGCAAAGTCGATACCGACTGGAGTTCCTCGATCGGCGTCGACCATGTGGCACAGGCAGACTCACGCTTCGGCGACAGCTCATCCGCGAACGCGTCGCTGAGCGGACCGCTCATCGCCGATCGCCTCGGCTTCTTCGTTCATGGCGCGATCTACGATCGCGATGCCGCGAATGTCCGCTACAGCGATTCGAGCGGCGACGAAGTCGTGCCGTGGATGGGCGCGAATCCCGTCAGCTACACCAATCACAACGTCGGCGCGCGTCTGCATTGGCTCATCACGGATGCGCAGGAGCTTTCGCTCGAAGGCTCGATCAATCGACAGAAGTACGACAACAGCAAAGGACAGGTCGGTACGCTCGGCAGCGGAGGCTATGGCCCCGTCCAGCGATATCACCGTGAACAGATCACGCTTGCACACACGGCACGCTTCGACTTCGGCACGTTGGAGTCGAGCGTCATGCGCAACACCACTGAAACGATCGGCAGGCTGATCCCTGTCGGCGTACCAGGCGCCGGCTCGCCGCGTGCGCTCGAGAACGACAACCTCGTGTTCGATACCAAGCTCACTTCGAACATCGGCCGGCATGTCGTCACCTTCGGTGGACAATGGTGGGAGTCCGAGATGGTCGATGCCGTCGCCGCCCAGCCGTTCGAGCACGAGCAATGGGCCATGTTCGTCGAAGACGAGTGGCGCTTCGCCGACTCGATGTCGTTGACGGTCGGCGTGAGGCGCGACGATCACAGCACGTTCGGCGGACACACGAGCCCGCGTGCTTACCTCGTGTGGAACGCGAGCGATCATTGGACTTTGAAGGGCGGCGTAAGCGCAGGCTACAAGACGCCGCGGCTGGATCAGCTGGCGGATGGCATCGTCGGCTTCGGCGGCCAGGGCACCATTCCGCTGATCGGATCGCCGGGATTGAAGCCGGAGACGAGCACGTCCACGGAGCTCGGCCTGTACTTCGACAATCGCCGCGGCATGCGCGCCAATGTCACGCTGTTCAACAACGACTTCGAAGACAAGATCGCTACGGGCGCACCGATAGCGAACTGTCACTTCAACAACTTCCAGCAGCCATGCCTCGACCTCGGTCCGCAGTGGACGCGAAGCCCGACGTTTGCACAAAGCGTGAACATCGACGAGGCGGTGACGCGCGGCGTCGAGGTCGCAAGCTCGCTGCAACTCGCGGCAGACTGGTCCCTGGATCTGAACTACACCTACGTCGACAGCGAGCAGAAAAGCGGCGCCGGCGCAGGGCTCCCGCTGGCTAATACGCCCGAGCACATGGTGAATGCAAAGATCGACTGGACCTTGAGCGAACGAGTTGGGTTGTACGTGCGCGGAGAGCATCGCAGCGACCGCTTCCGAGGTGCTGGCGCAGCGCAGACCGGGCTCGGCAACTACAAGGCGTACTCGCTCGCACATGTCGGCGGCCGCTATCAGCTCACCGACCACGTATCGCTCAACGCGGCGATCTACAACGTGTTCGACAAGGACTTCATCGACTTTCAGCCGTACGTCAACGACGCAAGCACCGGTGCCCTTGCCTACGCGAACATGTATCCGAACAGCGATGAGGGCCGCCGTTTCTGGCTCTCTGCGAACGTGACTTTCTGAGTTTAGAGTAACCACAAAGATCACATAGAAACACAAAGTGCGGAGTGTGGCCTCTAATGGACTGTAACGACTGATTCGAGAGTGCTGCTTTGGTCGTCATCCCGGCGAAGGGCCGGGATCTCCGCGCGGGATTTCCCGTCGGGCAGGGCCTGGCCCCCGGCCTTCGCCGGGGTGACCCCATAATGGCCTTCGCCGGGGTGACATCAATACTCAATCGGCTGTTACAGGTCACTAGCAACCGATCGCCGTTCTTTGTGATCTTTGTGTTCTATGTGGTTACTCTGGCTCTCGTCTTCCGCGACGCGCACTGTCAGTGCTGCGTGGCGAAGCGCACATCGACGAGGGAGAATCTCAGGCTGCTGACGCATTGCCTGAAACTTTCCCAGGCCGGATGCAGCCCCAGTTGAGCACACGACAACTCGGCTCTGTGGTCCTGCTCCGAGTGGGTCATGTGGTGGTAATACTTTCTGGGAAGCTCATCGGCCTGCGACACAGAGGCGTTCGTCTTCGCCTCGCTCGGCCCCGCACCGCTCGCGTCGAGCGATGACGTTGCGGCCTGCATCGCCTGCCATTTGAAGCTCACCGTACATTTCGCAAGCTCGGGCGTTCCGCGTTCCATGCCCTGCCCCATGCAGAATTGATCCGCTCGCGACAACACGTCGGCTTCCTTCATCGAGAGCACGCTGCCCGCGAGGCTCCCCGCGCACGCTTCGAACTCCGCACCGGCTCTCAGGCCCATGATGTCGCTGCACGCGTGCTGCACGAGCAGCGCGTTGTCGGCATCCAGTCCATAGTGGCCCGGAGATGACGTCGCGCACCCCGCCGCGAGCGCGGTGATGACACCGATCGCGGCGATCCGAAGTGAGCGGATCAGCATGGCCGCTAGTCCTTCTTCTGCGAGACGTCCTGCGCGACGACTTTGCCGTCGCAGACCGTCACTTTCTTGTTCTTGAACCGTACACCCTGCACCGATTTCGGACCCGTGGGCCACACAGCGACGCGACGCGTCTCTTCGCGACATCCATCGCCATCGGTTCGCTTCGCGTCAGTCGCACCGGCGAGCGGTGCGGCGAACAGACCTGCAAACACAAGGCTCGATGAAACCAGGACGGTGGCAGGAACTCGACTCTTCAACATTCTCATCAGGTAATACTCCGATACTGCGAATTTCGGGATGACGATTGATTTCGCTCACGCGCTTGCGAACTGGACGAGACGGCGATACGAACCGCCGCACGCTGCCGCATCGCTGAGCGATAGCTCCAGCTGCGCACCCGCCTTGCGTTTGCGCTGAATCCAGTCCGTGAGGACTTCTGCACAGGTGTGATCGATCAATGCGAGCTCGGCGCAATTGATGCGAATCCGAGCGCCGTTCGGAAGGCTGTCGAGAACCTTCGTGAGGCGCGGGAGCGTCAGGAAGGTTGCGCGACCGCGGACCTGCAACGTGACCTCTTCCGCTTTCTGGTCGACGTCGACCTGGCACTTGAGATTGCGTGCGTGCGGTGCGAGTTCGATCAGCGAGAGCGCCAAGCCGACCAGCACGCCCGTGAGCAGATCCGTCGCGACGACCATCACCAGCGTTGCGCCCCAGATGACTGCGGGCATCACGCCATGATGATGATAGAGATGCCGCACGTGCTCGAGGCTCACGAGGCGCCAACCGGTCACGACCAGAATGCCTGCGAGCGCGGCCATCGGAATCTCGCGCAGCAGCCACGGCAATCCGAGCACGAATGCGAGAATCCACACGCCGTGCAGGATTGCGGACATGCGAGTCATGGCGCCGGCCTGAATGTTCGCGGAGCTGCGAACGATGACGCCCGTCATTGGCAGCGCACCCACGGCACCGCACAGGAAGTTGCCGATGCCTTGCGCCCGCAGTTCCTTGTCGTAGTTCGTGCGCACACCATCGTGCATGCGATCGACAGCCGCGGCGGAGATCAGAGTCTCCGCGCTCGCGATGAAAGCGATGGCAACCGCGGTCGCGAAGAATCCTGGGCCCATCAAGCTCGTGAAGTCGCCCAGCGTCGGCCACGTGATCGTCGCGAAGATGGACTCGGGGACCTGCACGCGCGTCACATCGAGCTGCAGGAAGAACGCGACGAGCGTTCCCAGGATCACGCCCACCAGCGCGCCTGGAACGAGTCGCATCGCAGCCGGCCGAAACTTCTCCCACGCCAGCATCGCAAGGATCGTGACGCTGCCTGCAGCGAACGCACCCGCCGTCGATTCGGACTCCGTGAAGAGACGGAACAACGAGATCGGAATGGCGAGCAGATTGTCGACGCCGCTGGGCTTGGGCGAGTCTCCGAACAGCACGTGAAACTGCCCGATGAAGATCAGTACGCCGATGCCCGCGAGCATGCCGTGGACGACTGCAGGCGAGATCGCGCGAAACCAGCCGCCCAGCCGCGCAACACCTGCAATGAACTGCAGCGTGCCGGCGATCAGCATCATCGGACCGAGCGCCGCCAGACCGTACTGGCGGACGAGCTCGAACACGATGACGGCGAGGCCCGCAGCAGGACCCGTCACCTGCAAAGGCGAGCCGGCCAGCGCACCGACGACGATGCCGCCGATGATGCCCGCGATCAGTCCCTTCTCGGCGGGAACACCAGAGGCGACGGCGATGCCCATACACAACGGCATCGCCACGAGGAACACGACGATGGATGCGGTGAAGTCGCGCACCCACACTGTCTTGCGGGACGTCGCTCCCGCAGCGCTTTCTCCTGGTGTCATGGCCGGAACCTCAGGCGCTGCGCTTCAACAGTTCGGACGCCGCGAGGCGAGCGCCGTGCGGGAGTGCGACGGGCAGCGGCTCGTGGTCCTTGATCGCGGTGAAGACGCCGGTGGATTCATCAAGCGCGAGAATCGAGCCTGCGTGAATGTCGACGTACCAGCCATGCAGCGCGAGCTGGCCGCGTGCGATGCCGGCGGCTACCGAGGGATGCGTGCGCAGATGCGCGATCTGACACACGATGTTCTCGAGCGTGAGCGCGCGCAGCCGTTCGGTGTCGGGGATGTCGGGATAGCAGGTACGCACGACGCCCTGAGCGGCGTGCGAGTGCCGCAGCCAGGCGGCAACGTTCGGCATCTCATCCAGCGAACCGGGCTTCAACAGCGCGCCCATGGCGCCGCATCCGGAGTGCCCGCAGACGATGATGTCCGTCACGCCGAGCGCGACGACGGCATATTCGACGGCTGACGACACACCGCCGTTCGCCTGCGCGAAGGGAGGAACGATGTTGCCGGCATTGCGTGTGACGAACAGGTCACCGGGCTGGGCTTGCAGGATGATCTCCGGGACGATGCGCGAGTCCGCGCAGGAGATCATCAGTGCCTTGGGGCTCTGCCCATCCGTGGCCAGGCGACTGTACATGTCGGCATGGCGTGCAAAGACTTGCTTCTCGAAATTGAAAACGCGGCTGATGATTTCGTTCATTTCAAGAGACCTCGACATTGGAGATTTCCATTCGAGGCCTGCCGCTTCTGAAACTCTTCAGGGCTGACAGGCCAGCCTGAAGAGTGCCGCGCTTGTTTTGCTAGTCGCGCGCTGGTTCGTTACAAAGTCCCTCCGCTTCGTTACAAAGAATTGCTGGCAGTTTACGGGGCAGATCGATCTGCGCGCGCAGGCCGCCTTCGGGCATGTTGCTCAGGCGCAGCGTGCCGCCCGCGGCCTTCACGACGCGCAGTGCAATGGGAATGCCGAGCCCCACCCCGCGGGTATTTCGCTCACGCGCCAGCTCGAGCCGTTGAAATGGCTCGAGAACGCGCTGCATGTCTCGTTCTGGAATTCCGGGACCGTTGTCTTCGACACGGATGCAGATGTTGTGCTCGTCCGCATGCAGGCGCACGACGGAGCGCGTTCCGTACACGCAGGCGTTGTGCGTGAGATTACTCAACGCGCGCTTGAATTCGACGGGGCGCAGCCACGCATCGCAATGGCGCGGACCGTCGTACCTGATGTTGTATCCGCGATCCCGCAAGTCATACACGACCGTGGCCGACAGCACGGCCACATCGACGAGACGCGACTTCTCCGATGCATCGTCGCCGCGGAAATACAGAAGCAACGCCTCGACCATCTGCTCCATTTCGTGGAGATCTTCGAGCAGAGCGTCGCGCGTCTCGCAGTCCTCCACGCTATCCGCATTGAGGCGCATGCGCGCAAGCGGCGTGCGCAGATCGTGACCGACGGCCGCGAGCGCTTCGGTGCGCGACTCGATCATCGACACGATGCGGCCTTGCATGTCGTTGTAGGCACGGATGAGACGCCGGAAATCCGGCAGGCCTTGCTCTTGCAACACGGTGGGATTGCCGATGCCCACGCGCGTGACTGCATCCGCCAGCAGATTCAGCGGCCGCAGTATCGCGCGTAGCGCCAGCACCGCGACGAGTGCGAGCACGAGCATCGGTATGCTCGCAATGGCGATACGGCTGCCTTTGAGCGGCCATTCGTCGACGAGATCCTGTGCACGGAAATGCAGCCACGATCCATCGTTGAGCTGCAAAGATCCAACGACCTCGGCGCTTTTCTCCGGAGACCCCAGACGCATTCGCAGGTTCTTCCCGGCGAGCGTCGGCTCCCATTTCACCATCTGGCGCCGCATCTCCTGCAACGTGGGCTCGTCGCCGGCCTCGACCGGCTCGTCGCGCAACTCGACCTTGAAATGTTCGGTCGAGGTGAACTTGACGATCCTTGCGCGAGCCTCCGGATCTTCCTCGTCCTCGAGCATGCGAGCGACGACGACGATGTGCTCAGAAGTGCGGCGCGCCTCCTCTTCGCGGACGTCCAGACGATCCGTGCGTTCGTACAACAGCACGTTGGTCGTAAGTCCAATCACAGCGGTGATCGCGACCACGGCCAATACCAGACCGATCGCGGTGCGCGGAACGACTTTCAACGATCACCCCGGCGTGACGTCTGCGGTGAGCATGTACCCTACCCCGCGCACGGTGATGATCGGCGGCTCCTGACCCGCGCTCGAGAGCTTGCGTCTGAGGCGGCTGACGAGTACGTCGATGCTGCGATCGGACGAATCGCCGAGCCGCACGCGCGTCAGCTCGATGAGACGTTCGCGGCCGAGAATTCGCTGCGGGCTGCCCACGAAGCTCGCGAGCAGATCGAATTCGGCACCGGTCAGCTCGATGCTCGCACCTGTCGGTGAGGACACCGCGCGACGTCGCAAGTCGATCTCCCAGCCCGCGAAACGCACTTTGTCTCGCGTTGCAGCCCCCGTATCCGTCGAGGTTCCGGGAGGCCGACGGCGCAGCACGGCGCGGATGCGCGCGATCAGCTCGCGCGTGCCGACCGGCTTCGGGATGTAATCGTCAGCACCGAGCTCCAGACCGATCACGCGATCGATCTCGTCGCCCTTCGCGCTGACGAACACGATGGGGACATCGCTGCGCGCACGGATTTCGCGGCACAGATCGATGCCATTCTTTCCTGGAAGCATGATGTCGAGGAGGATCAGGTCGATCGACTTCTGCTCGAGCGTGCTCCATACCTCAGGCTCAGAGGTGGCCTGGGAAACGGTGAAACCGTTCTGTCGGAGGGCGCGAGCAATCAGTACTCGCAGACCCGGATCATCCTCTACGAGGAGGATTGCTGGGCTGGTCATGCGGTGGCGTCAATGGTCTTCGGCAGTCGGAAGTTCAGCAAAAGTCTGAAATCACAATGCGTCTCGAACCCTCTCGGACAATGGCCTACGCAGACAAGTTCACTCACTTCCGTCGTAAAGTGGAACCTGCGGTGCGCATCTCCAGCGAGTCCGGACGGCGGACCCTATCACACAAAATGTGAGAAACCGAAGACGAGAAGTCGCAGTGTCGGCCTTCGAGGGCGAAGACTTTTCGCACTCGAGCGCGCGACGCGCAACGAAAGAGACGGATGCAAACGGCGCAACACCACGTCGCGCTGACATTTTTTTTGAGCCGCGGCGCGGCGCGTTCGCGACGAACCATCGGGCCGGCCAGCGAGGAACTCGCGACCGTCTCATGAGTCAATCTTAGACGCGTCGCCATCGACGCCCAGAGCATGCATGAACTACGACAGACGACATTCACTTGGATTTTCCGGATCTTCACGGTCCAGCGTCGGATCGTTCATAGCGAAGATCGGCAGCGTCATTGTGGGCGGTGCCCTGCTTGTAGGCACACTCGTCGTATCGATCGCATTCTTCGCCGTCGCGCTCGCGGTTGCGGCAGTCGTATTTGGCTTTTTCTGGTGGAAGACACGCGAGATCCGCCGGCAACTCCGCGAGCAGCTTCAGGGCCACACGCAAGCACGCCGGCCGTACGAACCGACAAGTCAGGAAGATGTGATCGAGGGCGTCGTGATATCCCGCGTGGAGCGTACCGTGGAGCCGCGCAGATCCTCCGAATCTGCCCCGTCGCAATCATCTGACGAGCGCGATCCGCATTCGCGAGGGTGAGCCATCGCGTCCAGGCTTCATGCGACGTCGAATCGCAGCCCACGCACGACACGCGCGACAAGCAGAGGAGAAGAATTTCCACGGGGGGCACCGGGACACTGGGTTCAGAAACATGTGCGCCGCGCGTTTGTGCTGCGATCAGCCGCCCCGCGTGACTTCAGGACGGAACAAGCGCTTACTCTGCGCGAATCCTCGGCGCAACCGTCTTCGCTTGAGAGAATCCCCCAACGATGCGGCAGACCGGGCTTTCTATCGAGGCTCGTGATGTCCCGCAAACGGACGTCGCTCGAAACCGCAAAACATCCTGCTGAATCTCCCGCGTTCGTTGACGCTCCGCGCGCGTCACGCTGATCTCTGCAGAGTCATCGAGCGCGATAACGAAGAACCTTGCGCTGCCAGTCAATGTGCTCTGTATACGCGGAGCAGCTCGTGCATTACGACCGTTCAGTGGCGCATGCCGGCACCTCATAAAGAGCTGCTGCTACGAGCGCGACGCGTGGGATCGCAAGCAGGAGCGATCTGACTGTATTGGGTAGAATCCGACGGATGAACACGTTCGACGCTTTCCTTGCCCCGCTACACGGCTATCCCTGGTTGATGACGACGCTGCAGCTCGCGCTGCTCGTATTCCTCGTCTGGCTCACGAACTCCCTGACACGCACGCTGCTCCTGCGCGCGATCACGCGCACCGTCAAGATTACGCCGACGTTATGGGACGACGCGTTGCTCGGCCGCGGCGTCATCGCGCGTCTCGCGAACGTGGTGCCTGCGCTGGTCGCCTACTACGGCATCAACTTCGTACAAGGCTTGCCCGCCAATGTCGCGCTGATCGTGCGCGGCACCGCCAGTGCCTATGTGGTCCTGACGATCGCCCTGTCGCTGTCGAACCTGCTGAACACGATCGGCGCGATCTACGAACAGCGCGATCCCGAACGTGCTCGCGCGCGGCCGATCAAGGGGTATCTGCAGGTCGCAAAGCTCGTGACTTACGGGCTCGCCGGGATTCTGATCGTAGCCACGCTATTCAATCGCGACCCGCTGCTGCTGCTGTCAGGACTGGGCGCGATGACGGCGGTGCTGATGTTGGTATTCAAGGACACGCTCCTGTCGCTGGTCGCGAGCGTGCAGCTCTCCACGCACGACATGCTGCGCGTAGGCGACTGGATCGAAATGCCGCAGTTGAACGCTGACGGTTTCGCGATCGACATCTCGCTGCACACCGTCAAAGTGCAGAACTGGGACAAGACGATCACGACCATTCCTACCTGGCGTCTCATCAGCGAGAGCTACAAGAACTGGCGCGGCATGTTCGAATCGGGCGGACGCCGCATCAAGCGCGCGATGTATCTGGATCAGACATCCGTGCGCTTCCTTGCTCCCGAGGAACGCCAGCGACTGCACCGCTTCGCACTCATCGACAGCTACCTCGATCGCAAGCAAGCCGAGCTCGAGGAGTTCAACGCCAAGCTGATCGCAGAAGGCAAAGACCCGGTGAACACTCGACGCGTGACGAACGTCGGCACCTTCCGCGCGTACGTTCAGGCCTATCTGCAACAGCATCCGCGCATTCACAAGGACATGACCTTGCTGGTGCGACAGCTCCAGCCTGGCCCGACCGGCCTGCCGCTCGAGATCTACTGCTTTACTTCGACGACTGCATGGGCCGAGTACGAAGGCATTCAAGCCGACATCTTCGATCATCTGTACGCGATCCTGCCCGAGTTCGGCTTGCGCGTATTCCAGCAGCCGAGCGGCGGCGACGTCCGACGCGCAGTGGCCACGTGGATGGAAGAACGCGCGGTGTAATCGCAGGCCGGCGGAGTTTCACGCTCCCTTCGACATATCGAACAACCGCACGAGCTGACGCGGGCTGCGCGGATCAGTAGCGAACGCGGTAGATCGAAAGTTTCTCGATGGACGTGGCGGCAAAGGATGCCACGAACACCTGTAACGACTGATTCGAGAGTGCCACTTGGCCGTCATCCCGGCGAAGGCCAGGCGAAGGCCGGGATCCAGTTCTTCGACCACGACAAACGAAGACAACCGCCGTAAATAGACGTTGCCAGTGTCGGATCGCCTCGGCTTCGCACGTCTATTCCAGACGAATCGATCAATGAGCGCGCGTCGCGCCGCCCAAACCCGAGACGAAGGAGATGCCTGGTGTTGACTCTTCCGCAGATCGTCGAGCGCCCTGCAGTGGCTTACATCGCCATCAAGGCGCACGTGTCGCTGCCGTTCGACGACAAGATCCCGCCGATCCTGGATCGGCTGTTCGGATTCCTGAAGGACAACGATCTTCGCGAAGCCGGGCCGGTGTTCTTCAAGCACAACTTCGTGGCCATGCCGCACATCGAGATGGAATTCGGCGTGCCCGTCGATCGAACCATCGCAGTCGAAGGCGATTTCGTCAGTGGCTACTTGCCCGCAGGGCGCTATGGCGAAGTGTCGTACTTTGGCCCGTACGACGATCTGATCACGGTGAATGGCATGTTGATCGGTTGGGCACGCCACGTCGGCTGGACGTTCGATGCGCGGCAGGAGTCGCACGGTGAGTGGTTCTCGAATCGACTGGAGATCTACCACAACAGTCCGGCGGAGGAACCCGACCCGCAGAAGCTGCACACGACCGTGAGCATCAAGCTCCAGGATTGAAAGCGAGGCATCGACTCAGACATCGAGTCGATGCCTCGCGAATTCACTTCGCGTCAATGGGTTAGAAAGGGCTCGGACGATCAGGGAATGCGAGGATTGAACGGCGCGAAGACGCCATCCGGGTTGTACTCCCAAACCCATGCATGCAGCGTCCACAAGCCGAGCGATTCGTCCTTGTGCCACTGATCGGCGCGACCGACGAATCCGTCCGGCGCCTTCTTCGACAGCGGAAGCGGAATGGCGTACTCCACCGCAACCAACCGGCGCTTGCCGCCGCACGGATCATCGGCGTACACCAGGATCTCGGGTCGCTCGGCATTGAAGCGCTGATCGATTCGATTGGCATTCACGTAATGCCAACCCATCCCTGAAACGAACGCGCCGATGTCCACGTATCCATCGGCCACTGCAGCATCGACATCGACATAGCGGAACGTCGCCTCGCGCACTTCTTCGAGCTGTACGAGGGCGGCGGGCCCCACACGCTCGACACTGGACTGAGGCTTCTCGGGATGATGATCACCGTGCGCAAAGGCGGTTGACATCGACAGGGTGGTCAGCACAATCGCACTCACGATCGTACGCAAGAAAACAGCTGCATTCGGGCTCACGGCAATCTCCCATCGGTGAAAAAAGGGAGCGCAGCTTTGCAGCGAATGGCGCGAGGCGATTGCGGGAACCGGTCAGCCGATATCGCGAAGCTGACAACTGACGTGATTGCCCGTTCGCACATGGAACGAAAGTGTCGCGTCGATCGCGGCCTGTTACTCCGAGCCGATATCCGAACCGCGGAAGTACTTTCCCGGCGAGGCGCCGAGCGTGCGTCTGAACATTGCAATGAAGGCACTGGGACTTTCGTAACCCAGGTCCAGCGCCACACGGGTGACGGTCTGTCCCTTGCCGAGCCGATCGATCGCTTCCAGCAAGCGCACTTGCCGGCGCCATTCAGCGAAGGTCAGGCTCGTCTCTCTCACGAACAATCGCGCCAACGTACGTGCACTCGCACCGACCCGTGTTGCCCACGATTCGAGACTGCGCTCGTCGGCGGGATTGGCGAGCAATCCCTCGCACACCTGCCGGACGCGTTTGTCGCTGGCGAGCGGCAGACTCAAAGGTGCAGGCTCCAGACCGATCAGCTCATCGAGAATGACCTGCATTAAACGCGGCGCAGCGCCGCTGGGCGCGTACTCATTGCCAACCTCCACGGCTTTCAGAATCAGCTCGCGCAGCAACGGACCGACATGCACCACCTGGCAGACATCAGGCAGCCCCGTCGTTGCCGACGAATCGATGAATAACGAAAGCAGCGCAACCGGCTGGGTGGCGTACGCGCTGTGATCGACGTACGAAGGAATCCACACCGCCTGGCTCGGCGGCACCATCCATGTGGCGTCCTTGCGCATGATCCGGAAGACGCCCTCTGCACAGTAGAAAAGATGCGCACGCGAATGCCGGTGCTCGGGCGTCCTGCCCGGACCCAGACGATAGGACATGGTCAGGATCGGTCGTTGCGGGTCGTTCACCCGACCGTGATCCACCGGTTTCGCGAGTGGCAGCTTCGCGATATCCATTGGCTCGTTTCAGCGACCTTGCGGATCGCCCCGTTGTTAAGTTGCGCCACGCGTTCACTGAAGGAGAACACTCGTGGCAAAGCCATTGCGAATTTCCAGCACCATCTCGGCATTGTCGACGTACGTGCCGATTCCCGGCCTCGGCATGCTTCCGGTCAATGCCTACGTTGTGAAGTCCACGTCCCCCGTGCTGATCGATACGGGACTGCACGCGGATGTTAACGAATTCATGACTGCGCTGCGCAGCCAGATCGACCCGCGAGAACTTCAATGGATCTGGCTGACTCACATCGACCAGGATCACGTCGGAAGCCTGCGCCGTCTGCTCGATGACGCGCCGCGCGCCAAGGTCGTGACCAGCTTCCTGGGGCTAGGCAAACTCGCCTTGTTCGCCGATGTTCCGCCTGAGCGGGTTCACCTGCTGAATCCCGGTCAGAGCATAGATGCGGGCGATCGCACTCTATTTGCTGTCTCGCCGCCCACGTACGACGCGCCGGAAACGATGGGCGTGTATGACAGCGCGTCGCGTACTTTTTTCAGCTCGGATTCCTTTGGTGCCCTGCTGGAAGGGCCCGCCGAAGATGCCGCAGCCGTCGATCCCCGCGCATTGCGCGAAGGCCAGGTGTTATGGACCACGATCGATTCGCCATGGATCCACAACACAAGCGAGCGTTGGCTTGCAGGCACCGTGAATGAGTTGCGCCGCATGGCTCCATCCGCAATTCTGAGCAGCCATCTGCCTGCATCGTCAGGCATGACAGAGACTTTCGTGGAGGCATTGATCGCTGCACGCAATGCGCCGCGTTTCGTGGGAGCGGATCAGGAGAGCTTCGCAGCGATGCTGAAGTCTGCCGCAGCGGCTTGAGGAAGCTCTGACTTATCGACTTCCCTGACCTTCGCAAGTCTGCAACTGGTTGAAATGCTTCGGCGGGTCAAGCAACCAGGGTTGCGAATGGCGAATTGATCAGAGATTCCTTGAATCAAGCGATTTCTCCAAGGGCGGACGATCTCGGTCGCTGGAGCCAGATCGGCTCCGCCCTGGTGTCTCGCGTGCTCGATCGGGCTCACTGGCCCACGGCATTCCTGCCGACGCTCTCCTGATCTGGCAACAGCGCTTGCATGCGCGCATCGGTGCGCAGCGCGATGAAGAACGGCGAGCGATGAGCGAACTGCACTGCATCGATGGTGGCAGCCGTCATCTGTCGTCCCGCAGCCGGGCCGAGCGTGCGTTCCACCCAATCGAGCGCTTGGTCCGGATCGCCCCGATACGCGTGAACCTCTGCGACATAGAGCTTGGGGTGAGGGGTGGCGTCTGGCAGCTCCGCTTCCGCGGTCAGTCGCGCTAAGGCTTCATCCGCAGCTTTCACGTCGCCCTTGCCGTGGTGAACGAGCGCGAGCCCCTGATCTCGCAACGGTCCTGCGGGCATCTGCTCGAACATTGTCAGCGCCTCATCGAACCGCTGTCGCAGCACCAGCACCCGTGCGATGTTGAAATCGATCCTGGGCAGCGTCGGACTCAACTCGCGGGCATGCCTCAGCTCCTTCTCAGCGTCTTCGAATTGCCCGAGGGCGGCCAGGTACAAGCCGAGGCTGGCGCGACCGTGGGCTGACAATGGATCGACCGCCACTGCACGCCGTTGCAGCGATAAGGCCTCGAGCCGATGCCCGACCGCGAGCGCTTTCAGCGCGGAGACAGTGAGAACCAAAGCATCCGAAGGATTCAGCGCAATCGCCAGTTTGCAATGTTGCTCTGACGTCTCCCAGTCGCCGTGCCACCAGTAGTACTGCGCCGCTCTGACATGAGCCTCAGGCAACCCAGGTCCCAACGACAGTCCTCGTTCGATCGATTGCAACCAGGCGCGTTGCGAAACCTGTGCGTCGGCTTGATCGGAGCTCAGGGTCGCGTTGTAAGTGCCCGCCAGACCCGCCCATGCGCGTGCGTAGTTCGGATCATCGTGCAGGGCCTGCTCGAAATACTCCCTGGCGCGGATCACGTCCGACTCGCCGCCACGATTGAAAAAGTATTTGCCGTGCAGGTAGAGCTCGAACGCCTGGGAGCTCGTGGTGTCCGCCCGTTGCGGAGGATCATCTTCATTCAGCGCCGCGTTCAGTGCCGCGGACACTGCTCCCGCGATGTCGTCCTGCACGCTGAACACATCGGTGACCTTGCGATCGTAGGTTCGCGACCATAAGTGCGCACTCGTTGCGCCATCCACGAGCTGAGCGGTAATCCGCATCTGCTCCCCGGACTTGCGCACGCTTCCTTCGAGCACATGCGTCGCGCCGAGCCTGCGCGCGATGGTTGCAATATCGAGACCGGGATGGTCCTTGAAGGAGAAGGATGACGTGCGCGCGATCACCCGCAACCCCGCAGACTGTGCGAGCAAGTTCAGAATCTCTTCAGAGAGGCCATCGGCGAAGTACGTCTGATCCTGCTGTTCGCTCATGTCCACGAACGGCAAGACAGCGACGGCAGGTTTGCTCGCGACGATGCCTTCGCCAGGTCGAGGCTCGTCCCCCGCCGTTCGCATCAGAACGAAGGCAAGTCCCGCCACGATGACCGCGACCCCGATGAACGCTGCAAGCCACGCCCTGCGCGGCCCACCCGCTCGATCCGCCACTTGCGCATCGGATGAAGTCGCTGGTGCCGGACTCTCGCTCGCCGGCACGGTCACATCCGCGACAAAGCGATAGCCTCGACCGGGCACGGTGACGATGAACCGATGTTCGCCGGCCCGTTCGCCCAGCACGCGCCGCAAGGTGTGGATGGTCTGGGTGAGATTGCTCTCCTCGACGACCACGTTGGGCCACAGGGCCGCGAGCAAGGTCTGCTTTTCGAGAAGGACGCCGGCGTGCTCGACGAAGTACAGCAATGTGTCGAAGACCTTGCCAGTGACCTGAATCGGCTCGCCGTCTACTCGGGATGACAGCACTCGTCGCTGTGCGTCGAGCCGAAAGTCGGCGAATTCGTAGATCGAATGTCCCTGCCGCTGCACCACGCAGAAAGCTCCAGCGCGTGTTTTAGAAATTTTGAGCCGCGACCCAAGAGTTTTGAGAGCGCTCAGCTCGATTGTAGCCGCGCGTCGTCGTGGCGACGGCCGTGATTTTGTCGCCGGACGCACAGGTCATCAACGAGGAAGTGAGGCAGGAACATGAACAAACATAGAAGGTTGCTGGCGCGCAGGAGCTGTTCTCTGGTTGCAGCTGCGGTGGGGGCGATCGTGATCTCGGCCGCGGCCCATGGAGGCGGACCGGACGGACATGGACATAAACACGGACACGAGCAGGGACAAGGACACGGACCCGGCGGACCCGCCGATCGCTCTCAATGGACGACAGCCGTCACCATCCCGGAGCTCAATTCGCCGGTGGCAGATGGCTGCCCGATCGAATCGGAAGATGGATTGTCGCTGTTCATCGCTTCGACACGTCCGGGCGGATTGGGCGGCAACGACGTCTGGGCCGCCGATCGCGACAGCATCGATTCGCCCTGGGGAACACCCAGAAATCTCGGCGAACCCGTCAACACTGCATCGGCGGATTTCTGTCCGACGCCGGTGATGGGTCGCTATCTGTTCTTCGTATCCGAACGCCCGGGCGACGGCACTGGCCCTGCTCCCTGCGGCGGCGGCGACATATATCTCACCCGGCAGAGTCCGGCTGGCGGATGGAGCACACCGGAAATGTTGCCGTGCGCTCCCCAGGGTCCCAACACCGCAGGCGGCGAGCGCAGCCCTTCATTGATACAGACCTGGTACGGCACGTTCCTGTTCTATTCCACGAACGGCGGCGGAGCGAATCAGGACATCTATGTGAGCGAGCTCGGTCCCAAGGGGACATTCGGACCCGGCAAGAAGATCGCCGAGCTCAGCACCGCGGCCTACGATGACCTCATGCCAAACGTCCGCGTACGTGAAGACGGCTCTCTCGAAATCGTGTACAGCTCGAACCGACCCACGTGGGGACGCAATCAACCTGCGTTCGGCGCGCAGGACGTGTACATCGCGTACTCGTGGTGGCCTACCAAGGGCTGGACGGCGCCGGAGAATCTCGGTCCCGCCGTGAACACCGCCGGCGTTGAGCAACGTTCCACGTTGTCGCATGACGGCAAGCGTCTCTACTTCGGACGCGATGGCGACATTTTCACGAGCAATCGGATCGGCCGGCCCGGCCATCGTTGATAGGACAAGCGGTTAATCCTCCCCGCGTGTCCTCTGGGCAGACAGGGCGTCGTGATGGCGCCCTGCCTGTTTCCCGTCGCACCAGAAGAGGCCTCGTCACTCCCGCGCCGGGCGGGAGTCCATCGTGCTGGTGGGAATGGATTCCCGCCTCCGCAACACCTTCGCGGGAATGACGGAGCTTGGTTCGCGCTCCTGCGCCATGGTCCAGGCCAGAGCATCCGGGATCCGAATCCCCTCCTCCCGCCTGTAGGAATTCCTGAACTGAATGATGGGCATTCGCAGTGATCGAGCTTTCTCGCGTCTCAACCGTTGAGCAGTCGCGTCATCGCTGAGTCGTATCGAGAACCGACGACGTTCTCAGGCGGCGCAACGCTCTCGATTCCATCGAGCTCCTTGCAGCTCAGGACGATGTCGGCGGCGCGCGCGTTCTCCTCGAGCCGTTTGATGCTGCTCGTTCCTGGAATCGGAATGACGTTGTCGTGTCGATTCAACAGCCACGCAAGCGCGAGTTGCGCAGCCGTGCAGCCCTTGCGTTCCGCGAGCTCGTGAATGCGATCGACGATCGCGAAGTTGCGTTCGAAGTTCTCGCCCTGAAAACGTGGGTTGTTGCGGCGCCAGTCGTCTGGAGCGAGATCGTCGATCGACTTGAACCGCCCCGCCAGAAACCCGCGTCCGAGCGGACTGTACGCGACGAGTGCGATCCCGAGCTCTTCGAGCGTCGGCAACACACTCTGCTCGAGATCGCGCGTCCAAAGCGAATACTCCGATTGAACCGCTGCAAGCGGATGGACCGCATGGGCACGACGTATGGTGTTGGCATTCGCTTCCGACAGACCCAGCTGACGCACTTTGCCTTGCCGCACGAGCTCAGCCATTGCACCCATCGTCTCCTCGATCGGCGTCGAAGGATCGACTCGGTGAAGGTAGTACAGATCGATGTGATCGACGCCCAGCCGCTGCAGCGAAGCATCGCAAGCGCTTTTCACGTAGTCGGGCTTGCCGTTGACCCCGTGCTGCGAGGAACCCGCGACGAAGCCGAACTTGGTCGCAAGTACGACCTGATCGCGCCGGCCCTGGATGGCCTTGCCGACCTTCACTTCCGATGAGCCGTAAACGTCCGCCGTGTCGAGTAGCGTGATGCCGAGATCCAGAGCGCGATGAATCAATCCGATCGCTTCCTCGTCGCTGTGCACACTGCTCGTGTAAGTGTCCGAGATTCCGATACTCATGCATCCGAGCCCGATGGCTGAAACCTGCGGCCCCGCATTTCCGAGTCGTCGCTGCTTCATGACATTCTCCTGGAACGCGCTTCTCGACCCCTTCGAGAACTGGCCTGCACAGCAACACCTCCGCCAGATCGGAGCAATACGCAATCGTCCGACGTGTTGGACGAACGGGCGTCAAAGGTCGCAGTAGCAGAGTGCGCGTCGTCGACAGCTTCTAATGCGCTGCGGAGACTGAGCACAGGATGCGCATCGCGCGAAGTCTTCTCACCTATCGCCTTCGATCTGCGTCTTGAGAATCTCCATCGCAGTTTCTAGCCGCCTGCGATAGCGCGGCAATAATGCCTGCTCGATCTGCGCCCGATCTGCATCCTTCCTGGGAAAGAGCGCGTAGATCCATTCGATGCTCGTCGTGCCGTTGCCGTTGTCACTGAAGATCCAACCTCCGCTGATTCGCTCCAGGATCGAAAGAGCAGGTGCCGTGAAGTCTGTGACCTCATAGCTGAACGAACGGTTGGGCGTGGCGGTGAGCAATTGCTCGCGGTTCGTGCTGCCGTCGGACGAAGTATTCACGCGCTGAAGCCCCGCGCGATTCCAGCCCTCGCTGACGGAGGTGGACACGATGCCCGCAGCGCCCTCCAGCGCCGGGAAGATGGCTGTGAGATCGGCTTCTACGACCTTGGGAAAGACTTCTTCGATGGGACGATTGATCGTCCGCGTGACCTTGGCGAAGGGAACGCCCGGCGGTGCCAGGATCGTAAGTACGGAGCCAGCCTCGCGAAATGTCACCTGGGGTTTCGCGGCGCGGGTTCGATCAGTCGTTTTAGTATCCATGCCGATCTCCGAAAGGACTGCGGAAAGCGCGCTGCGGCCGCTTATCGCCGCGCCGTTCGATCTCACTTCTCCGGCGGCAGAAACTCGGTCCGGTAAGCAAGTCCAAGTCGCTGCGCTTTTTCTTTGAACGCTTTCATCTCCTCATCCGTGAGCCTGGGGGCCGGCTGATCGCGACTTGCGGCGGGTGTACCCATCTCGCGAAAGAATTCCTCCTGACCTGCGGGCGAGCACACGCACAGGATGTGAAGCTTCTCGTCCGATACATTGCGAAAGAAGTGCGGCGCATTGGCAGGAATGTTGACGGTGTCGCCCGCGCGCACTGTTCTCTTCTTGCCGCGAAAATGTACTTCGGCCTCCCCCTCGAGAATGTAGAACATCTCCTCGAAGTCATGGCGGTGATGGCCGGGACCTGCGCATGGCGGAACATTGAAATCGAGCAGGCAATATTGGCCGTTCGTGTCCTTGCCGCTGAGCAGGATCGTGTAAGTCCCGCCTGCAAGATGAATGTGCTCGAGCGCCGGATCGTCGAGACGCACGTGCGCTAACTCACGCGCGGGATCATCCGGCGGCAGCGGCAGGTCGGACGCGCGACCATAGATTCTGGAGCTGGTCATCGGTGGCTTCCTCTTATAGAGACGACATTTCGCGAGATCGATCGCGACTGAGCTTCATCGAGAGGCTCCCCTCATTCATCACGTGCACATCTTCGTCAGCGCCCTCACGCAGCCGCGGTCTGCAGCGACGGATAGTCGGTGTAACCCTTGGCATCGCGGCCATAGAACGTAGACGGGTCCGGCTGGTTGAGCGGCGCGTCCTTTGCAAATCTCTCCACCAGATCCGGGTTGGCGAGAAAGGCTACGCCGTAGGCAATGGCATCCGCATGTCCCGCTGCGATCGTCGCCATCCCATTTTTCTTGTCGAAGCCCGTGTTCGCGATCAGCGGGACCGAGAGCATCGGTCGGAATGTCTCGGCGACGTTCTCGATCTGCACACCGCGTTCGAGATCCTTCGCATTCGGCTCGAGCAACGTCACGCAACCGACGCGCCGCCGGTCGAGCTCGCCGACCACATGACCAAACGTCGAAAGCGGATTGCTATCGCCCATGCCGTACAGATAGATCGAAGGCCCGAGGCGCACGCCGATACGGTCCATCGTCCACGCGGCAGCCATCGCATCGACGGTCTCGAGAATGAAACGCGCTCGCTTCTCGACGGTGCCGCCCCACGCGTCATCACGCCGATTCGTCACATCCTGCAGAAACTGATCGTGCAGATAGCCATTCGCTGCATGCAGCTCGACGCCATCGAATCCGGCATCGCGCGCGTTACGCGTCGCACGTGCGAAGTCGGCGATGATCGATGGGATCTCCTCCGCCGCAAGCTCGCGCGGCACGGGAAAATCCACTTGCCGATCCGGAAACTTGAACTTGCCCTGCGCTGGCAGCGCAGAAGGTGCAACAGGCAGCTCGCCATCCAGTACGTCCGGATGCGAGACCCGCCCGGCATGCCAAAGCTGGCAATAAATTCTGCCGCCGGCTGCATGCACCGCATCGGTTACCAGACGCCATCCCGCGATCTGGCGCTCGTTCCAGATGCCCGGGCCGCCAACGACGCCGCGAGCCTGCTTCGAAACAGCCGTGCACTCCGTGACGATGAGGCCTGCGTCGGCGCGCTGCGCATAGTATTCGGCCATGAGCGCGCTCGGCACGCCGTCGAGTTGCGCGCGAGTGCGCGTCATGGCGGACATCCAGATGCGATTGGGAAGTTCGAGGCCGCGCAAATTCATCGGTGTGAACAGGTGGGTCATGTCGTACTCCATCAAGCCATGTGAAGGCCGCCATCCACCACCAGCGTCTGGCCAGTGATGAAGTCGGCATCAGGCGATGCGAAGAAGAACGCAGCGCCGACGAGATCCTCGGGCTTCTCTTCCCGCTTGAGCGCGCGCCTCTCGATCTGCGCGTCGCGGATCTGTTGCGGCAGTGCCCTGGCAGCGGCGGGAGTCATCGTGACGCCGGGCGCAATCAAGTTGACCGTGATGCCTTCACTGCCGAACTCGCGAGCCAGACTACGAGTGAGTCCGATCACTCCCGCCTTGGCCGAGACATAGTGCGTCTGGCCTGCGACACCTTCGTTCACCGATGCCGAGCCGATGTTGACGATGCGGCCCCAACCGCGGCCCCGCATCAGCGGCAACACGGCACGGCACATGAAGGCCGTGCCGGTGAGGTTGATGTCGACGATCTTGCGCCAGCTTTCTGCCGACATTTCCAGGAAAGGTTCGACAGGAAAAAAGCCCGCGACATTGACGAGCACATCGACCCGTCCAGCGTGAGTGCGAGCGACATCCGCGACCGTGTCGCAATCATCGAGCTTGGCGATGTCCGCATCCTGGGTGAACAGCCGCTCGTCCCCCAACTTCGCACTGAGCTCGCTCAAAGCCTTCCGGTCCATGTCGGTTGCGATCACAGTGTCGCCATTTGCAAGGAATCGCTGCACGAATGGACGACCCATGCCGCCGGCAGCGCCTGTCACCACCACTACGCGACCAGTTCTCATACACTGTTCTCCTTGTTGGTATCGGCGGAAAGGCCTGACGGACGTAAGTTGCGCACCGCCGGATTACTAACGACTGAGGACCGAATCCGAGCCATCCACGCAAGGCAAGCTGTGTTCATCAGATGGAACAATCAGCCATGATGGATTTGAACGATTTACGCGTTTTCGAACGCGTCGCCACGCTCAAGAACTTCTCATCGACGGCCAAGGAGCTCGGGCTACCCAAGTCGAGCGTCAGCCGCAGCATCTCGCGACTCGAAGAAAAGCTCGGCATCCGGCTGTTTCAGAGATCGACGCGACAGGTGAGCCTGACTGCAGCGGGCGAAGTGCTGTTCGAGCGCAGTCGCGTAATGCTGCAAGGACTGGAAGATGCGTTCGCTTCGACCGCGGAGCTGGCGCAGTCCCCACGCGGTCAGCTGGTTATCAGTGCCGGTATTGGCTTTGGCGTGAACGTGCTCGCCCGACAGCTTCCTGAGTTTCTGCGCCGCTATCCCGACGTGCATGTCTCGATCGATCTGACGAGTCGCAATGCCGAGCTCGTGTCGGAGCGCGTCGACGTGGCCATTCGCATGGGCGAAGTCACCGACTCGACGATGGTTGCCACCCGGCTCGGCGTGCTCACTCAGTATCTGTGCGCGACACGGACGTATCTCGATACGTTCGGCCGCCCCACGCATCCGCGCGAGTTGAGCAAGCATCAAGCCATCGCGATGCCGAGCGCGAGCGGCCGACCGCATCCGTGGCGCCTGATGAGCGAAACACATCGCGAGATCGTCGAACCGAGCGCGCGTGTACTCGTCAACGACGCGCTCACGATCTGCGCGCTCGTGCATCAAGGCACCGGCATCGCCGCGATCTCCGCTTATCTGTGCGGCGAAGGCATTCTGGATGGACGGTTGGAACGCGTGCTCCCGGACTGGTCGCTCGCCCCGCTTCCGGTGAGCCTCATTTTTCCGAGCAAGCGCAAGATCTCACCTGCGGTTCGCGCTTTCGTCGATTACATGCGCGAAGCGAACGCGACGAATGCGACGTGGTTACGCGACCCGCTGGTTTCACCGGAGATCGAAATCACTCCGTCAGAATCGCAAGCCCACCCGGATTGAGCCCAGTCGAGAACGGCGCACCAGGGACGCGTGTAATCAACCCGGTCGTGGCGTCGATGGTGTACACGTTCACCTGTCCCGCGGTCTGATTGGACACGTACAGGAATTTGCCGCTCGGATCCGTTTTGATCTTATGCGGCGGGGCACCGTTGGCGAACGGCGAACCTGGCAGCGGCGTCAGTGCGCCCGTGGCGCCATTGATGCTATACGCACTGATGTCGTTCGAACTACTGTTCGACACATACAGGAAGCGCCCGCTGGGCTCGACAACCGCGAATGACGATTGAGTGCCGCCGGTGGCGAACGGAGAGCCGGAGACCGGCGACAGAGCACCCGTATCATCATCGATGCTAAAGGCAGCTACGTTCGCGCTATACGACGTGGCGTACAGGAACTTGCCACGAGGATCGACCGCGAGGGCGCGACCGTACATCGAAGCGTTGAGCGCAGCGACGCCGACCTGTGTCAGCGCGCCAGTGGCGGCATCGATCGCATATCCGTAGACCGATCGGGTGTCGAAGGATGCCGTGTAAAGGTACTTTCCGTTCGGCGTGATGAGCGAGTACAGCGGCTGGCCGCCGGTCGACACGGGTGTACCCACGACACTCAGCGCGCCGGTGACGGCGTTGATCGCAAACGCCGCGATGGAATTGCCGCTCTGACCAATGGCATACAGGAATCTGCCATCCGGCGTGATGCTGATCGTGCGCGGCCTGTTAGTGGCGACAGCGTAAGGTGACCCCGGCACTACGCTCAACGTGCCATTCACGGCATCCACTGCATAGGCGAGGATCTTATTGTTGGTCATGTCCGGCATGTACAGGAACCGCTTGTCGGGTGTGAGCGCCAGGCTGAAGGACAGGTCTGCTTGGGTGAAGATCGAAGATGCGTGTGAAAGTAAGCCCGTGGCGGGATCGATCGAATACACGCTCAGATCGTCGCTTGCGGCACCCGACATGAATACCAGACGGGGAATGGGAGCCACACAGGTGACTGTCACGTTGACGCCGGCATTCGCCATGCTGCCAGTGGCATTGTCGACGCTGCAGCTCCGTGGAGGAACGCCAGGGTGCGCATCCACCGTGACCGCATAGGCTGTGCCGACGGGGAGCGCCGTCGAGAATGCGAATGCCCCATCCGTGGATACGACCACCGTTTCGCTGCCGTTGAGCTTCAGTACGACATCACTCTCGTATCCGCCGACCAACCCGGACACCGTCCCGCTGACAGTGGCCACGTTCGTGACACAGCTGACGCTGATATCGTGAGTGTCGCTTGCCCGCATCGTGCCGCTGCCGTTGCTGAGCGTGCACGTTTGAGTGGCCGGCTGTGTTTGCACCGTCACCGCATACGTCGCGCCCTGCGCCACGGGCGTCGGGAACGCAAACGGACCATTGTCGGCAAGCGTGAGCACCTCACCGTTCCGGCTCAATGTCAGCGAGCCGATCAGGCCCGTGACGATTCCGCCGAGCGAATACGTCGCTCGACATTGGACCGCGACGGTCGATACATCCTCACTGCCGACGATGCCCGCACCTGACACGACATCGCATTGAGCACCCGCAGGTTGCGTGGCCACCGAGATCGCGAAGGTGCTGCCTGACGGCACGCGCGTTGGAAACACGAAGCTTCCGTTCGCCGACACGGACAGCAGTTCGCTGCCGTTCTGAAGCTGAACAGTGCCATTCAGACCCGAGATCGCACCCCCGATTGCATACTCGTGGGTCGCGCACGTCACACTGACTTCGCTGTGCGAGGTGTTCGCCGCCGTGCCGCTGTCATTTGCGACAGTGCAAGTCTGATGGGCCGGCTGCGTGCCGACGCTGATGAAATAGGGCTGTCCTGCCGCGAGCTGTGTCGCAAACTGAAAGGCTCCGTTCTGCGAAAGCGTCAGTTCCTCACTGCCGTTGAGGACCAGCGTCGTGGTTCCGGACAGCCCGCTGATGTTGCCGCCGACGGCGGCAGTGGCTCTCGGCGGCGTGGTGATCGATCCCGACCAGGAACTCTTGGAATCCAGACAACCTGCCAACGGCAACGCAACTGCAATCATCAACACCGACACGGATCGACGCACGACTCACCTTGTTATTCTCCAGCGCAAGCTCGACGCGAGCTCCTGACTGGATCAGTTCGATTGGAGGCGCGCATTGTTCATACGCGAGACGCTATGTGGCGTGACGCCGTGCGGATGTGCGGGCAGTTCATCGTTTGTATGAGCAAGCTGCCAATAGAATCCCTGCGCGCAAATCAAGCGCAGAGACGAGTTGAGAACATAGGCGCGCAGACACGCGGCGCAAACTCGCCGTGCGCAAACTCGCAAGCACATCGGGAACCCGCTGATGGCGTAGGACGCTCAGCCTGGCGTTCGCTTGTTGCCGAGCCCGACCGCTTCCGCTCGTCGTGGAGGGTCGGGAGTGACCTCTGTCCCGCGCGAGCAACCACAGGCGCCAGATCTGCATCGCTGATGCTCGATAGAGCCCCGGATATCCGAATCCCTGCACAGACTTCCGTTCAGCCATCAACGCTTGACGGTGAGAAGGCGCCCAGAGTACAGAGGCGCAATGTGACACCGCCGCGCGACACGCCTGCGCCCCTGGATGGGGGCGGACTCTGCGAGTCCGGAAGTGTCGGCGCCGCTTCTATCGTCAGCTGATTTCAATCCGACAGGTGCACTTCCATGTTCATTCACAGCGCACTCTTCTGGCTAAGAAAGGATCTGACCGAAGCGCAACGAGAATTGTTCGTCTCGGAGCTGCGCCTTCTCGCAAAGCTTCCTTACCTCGAACACGGCTATGCAGGCCCGCCCGCACAGACCGAACGTCGTCCCGTCGCCGATCATTCTTTCGACTTCGCAACTTCGTTCCATTTCAAATCGCTCGAAGACCATACGTTCTATCAGACCCAGTGCGAACATCACGCGAGGTTCGTCGCCACCTGCCAGTCCTTCTGGGAGCGCGTGGTGATTCATGACATCGAACCGTTCAAGGAATGACGTCGGCAGCGGGCGACCTGATTAGCCGAGCCACGAATCCGCAGCACCCGATGCGGGGGGAGCTGCGGTCTCACTTCCCTGTGGATTCGGCTTCAGCCGAACAGGTTGGTGTCCGACCTCTCACTTCCCTGTGGGTTCGGCTTTAGCCTGACTAAAGTCGGACCTACAGGCGGACCTACGAGCGGACCTGCAGGCGGACAAAAGGGCGGGGCCACGGCCTGACAGATTCGTGACGCGATAGCGTGCGAATCCAGAACGCGATCCTTACGCTGGACGAATCATCAGCGCCCGGCGATCGAAGGAATCCTTCGAGCGTCCACGAACTGAACAGCATCGAGACCCGCCATGATTCGCATCCTGACATCGCTACAAGCTGCGGCCCTTGCCCTCGCCCTGTCGACGGTTGCGCGGGCCGAGTCGTTGGAAGAGACATACGCGAAGCTCTGCGCCGGCGAGGTACGCAGCGAAACTTGTGACGTGCTTCGCAAAGCACTGCTCGAGAAACTCAGCGCCGTCGGCACGCCGCAGAAGGAAGCAGTCAGCGCAGAGGATGCGCGTCGCGAGGCGCTCATTGCGAAGTGGGGCTTCCAAGGGCGAGAGGCACTCATCGGCAAGCAGCTCGCCATCAACCAGTCCATGTCCCCGGGCAACAAGTTCTCGACTTACTCCTACGGCGTGATGCTGTATGAGTATGAGTGGCTCAGCGACACGCAACTGAAGAAGACCACCAGCCTGCTCGAATCGACGAGCTACAGCTGGGGTTATGGCGCCAAAGGAGAACCCGATCCGCTGCCCGCGAGCGCCTTGTTCCGATGGGTCGAAACCATGACGCTCGACGAAGCCGCAGCCAAGATCAACGTCGAGCAACGTCATGTCAGCGGCTCCATGACCGGGACCGAACACAAGTATCAGATCGGCCTGGCACCGGCTTCCGCATTCGGGCAGCCGTTTCATCAAGAACACAAGATAGGCGAAGACCTGATCTTCACGGACGGAAGTTATGAAGGTGAGAATCGCGACATCGTCTCCGGAAAGATCGTCAATGGTGTAAAGGTCCCTTCTTCGTACGTTCGCATTTTCAAGGTCGACACGCTGTCTCCCGCGCAAATCAATGCGCTCATCGCAGGCGAGAAGCAGAAGTTCGTCGCGACGATTTCACAGCTCCATCAGAAGCAAAACTCCGGCGATGGTTGGCTTCGCGCACTCATCGGTGCCGGCGTCGGTCTCGCCGCAGGCCAGGCGTACGGCCTCGACAGCACACAAACACTTGGTGCAGTCATGAAGGGAATTGAGGTCACCAGCAACGGCAACCCTGCAGGCGCAGCTGCAGGCACGGTCGGCGACCAATTGATCGGCAATTCATCGGGCACAACGCCGACCCGCACGACCAGCAACGCCTCTTATCCGACGAAACCGAATCTCGCCTCGAGCGCGTGCACCGGCTTCACCGAAGACAACTACAGAACCAAAGCGGTCGAAGGCGGCGGCGACAGCCAACTGAAGACGATGTGCGGCCAGGCATTCGAGTACTACACCATGTACAAACGAGCGATCGCACAGGGCTACAGCGAGTCAGATGCGAACCGCACATACGCGGCTCACGAGGACTCCGCTCGCGTCGCGAGCGGGTATTTGCAGAGTCATGGGGAGAGGTAGACGGGATCGCGTCAAAACCGATAAGCGTGGCAAGGAAATGCTCCCTGCACTGAACTGCTTTGATGTATTCCGATATCGAGGAGCAGCTCGCGCAGCGGTGCATTGGACTGAGAATCCACGCGACGCATTCAGCGAGAGCTGACAAAAACCGTGAGGGCTGCGGGCAGCCGCTATGACCTGCAACGTCCCCAGGTCTCAGCACTCCGCCAGAAAGCGGCAACAGCCACACAGAGGAATTAGATGAGTACGAACAGCACTCAGGGAACTGCTGAACAGACTTCCCTATCATCGCCATGGAACCGGCTGGGCGTCCCCGCCGGTTTATTGATAGCTGCGTTCGCCGGAATCCTGTTCGCTGTCGGCAGACAGAATCGGGCTGCCTTCCTCTATCAGCTCGGACTGGACATCTATCAGGTCCCTGATGATTTTAACAGCTACGCTCTGGGCGGCTTTGGAACGATAACGAGTCTCGCCATTCTGTGGCTGATCGGAACTGCCGGTGCGTTCTTCGTGCTCGCTGCGCTCACTTGGTGGCTTCCTCCCATTTGGGGTCGAGCGAAGCAACGACGGCCATTGCTTTCGCGGGCGGCACGCTGGGTGAGTGAATCGCCAGAGACGACACCCAGGGCGCATGGAAGACATGCGGCGATCGCGATCATGGCATTGGGGAGCATCTACTTCGTTTGGCTGACGCGATTCATCCTCAACCAGGCTCAGGAAGCCGGCACAAGCAGAGGCGAACGATTCATCACTGCGTTGAGCAGTGACCGTGAGAATGAAACCAAGTCCAACACGCACTGGATCCAGCTCTCGTTTCCCGGTCCGCGCCCGATCGAGGAGGGGTACCGCCTGCTCTGTACCGAGAAGATCTGCTCCATCTACCAACCAGACGTGAAGATGGTTTCTGTCGTTCCACTCGAAGGTTTGACTGCGATGCGAGTGCTGGATGAAAGACCTCGGTCACAGTCGCTAAGCCCATGAGCGTTTACCCAGCGCATCCGCACACGCGAGCACTACCTGTCTGACGAATCCTGTCGCGCGTCTCACTCCCCTCACCCCGCCCCCTCCAACGCCACCAGCCCCAATCCTTCGATCTCCTCGATGCTCTTGCCGGCGATGCCTTGCAGGTCGCCGAACATTCCTGTCGTGGCGCCGATCATTCTCTCAATCTGGGTTTCGCGCTTGGCCCATTGTTTCTGGATCGCTTTCTTTTCGGCGTTGAGATCGTCCTGCATCGAGGTGAAGGCTTCGACCATGGCTTGCAGGCGTTGGCGGAAGCGAGGGCCGGTGAGGTATTCGTAGACCATTGCGGCTTTGGTTTCGCGGCCTTCGGATGACTGACGCGCGATCGCGAGCTCGACGAGTGCTTTGCGCAGCAGTGTGGCGACCGGCAGTGCGCACTGCGGGCTCACGACGTACACGCCTTCGATGAGATCGAAGTTCTTCACGTCCTTCGGCAGGGTCTGGCTGACGATCACGGCGAACTCGGCTTTCGCGGTGCGCTGATCCTCGCGAAGTTTGGCGAGCCAGCCGTCGCTCCAGTTCCTGGTGCGCTTGGATTCCCAGAGGATCGAGCCGCAGGCGTTGCCGGAGGGAGTGACGACGAGCTGCACGACATCGCCGCCGAACTCGCCTTTCTGGACGCGCATGATCGTGTCGTGCACGAAGCGGCCGGTGAGAAGCGATTCGAGCTCCTGCTCCTGCACGTCGCCCTGCAGTTGCTGCGAGCCCTGCTCGGCCTTGCGACGCAGATCTTCGATCTGTTTCTGCATCGAGCCGATGAGCTGGTCCTTGTCGGCGAGCTTCAGCTTGAGCTGATCCTCGGCGTCCTGTTTCGCCTTTGCCTGGATCGCAGCGACGCTCTCGCTGATGCGCTTCTCGACGGTGAGCTCGAGCTCGCGCTCTTTCTCCTGCAGCTCGCGTTGCTTGCGAATGACTTCGGCCTGCGTGCGCTGCGCCTCGGCGAGCTTTTCGTCGCGGCGCTTGAGAAGGTCGTTCAACTCGCTTACCTCGCGCTGCCGCGTTTCAAGCTCCGCACCCAGCGCGAGGCGTGCCTTGCGCTGCTCGTCCTCGGCGACTTTCTTGCGTTCTAGCGCGACACGCTCTGCCACCTGCGCGTCGAGCGATTCGCGCTCGCGGTTGACGGCGGCTTCCCGCTCGCGAAGCTGCGCCTCCAGACGCTTGAACTCGGCTTCCTTGTTCTTCAGCAGCGGCGCCGCCAGAGATTCTGTCAATTTGATTTCGTGCTGACAGTGCGGGCAGGCGATCGTGGGATCGGGAATGTGCTCGTCTCGGACGGCAATCGTGCGCGGGTGGGCTGACATGGCGGACCTCCATTGGTGTCGTGGAGGTCATTCCAGCAGGCGCCGGTATCAAAACGTGAGACTGGGTTTGGGAGCGGAAGGAGATTTCACACAGAGGACACAGATGAAGAGAAAAGGATCTCCACGGGGAGCACGGGGTGCACGGGGTAAGGAGAGGAGCACGGTCATCGAGCTGGCCGCGCGGCGGATGCGAAACCTTTGCTGTGGCTTCTTTCCACTGTGGGTTCGACTTCAGTCGAACAGTGGGAGAGGAGAGTTCACACAGAGTGCACAGAGGACACAGAGTCGGAAGAGGAGGAATTTCCACGGGGCGCAGGGGGTGCACGGGGTTAAGGAGAGCACGGTCGTCGGAGCTGGCCCAGCGGCGGATGTGAAGAGCCTGCTGTGGCTTCTTTCCACTGTGGGTTCGACTTCAGTCGAACAGAGTGCACAGAGATCACAGAGATTGAAGAGTGAAGATCTCCACGAGGGACACCGGGACACGGGGAAGATCAAGAGTTCACACAGAGAGCACAGAGACCACAGAGGTCGGAGGAGAAGAAACGGATCTCCACGGGGTGCACGGGGTTCGCGGGGTTAAGACAAAGAGCGGAGCTCACAAGAGAACTCAGAGATCACAGAGATCAGAGGGAGAGACGGATTTCTGTGCCGGTATCACTGCCATGACTGCCATCACCGTCATCACTCGATCACGGGGTTAATCGCGAGAGTGGAGTTCACACAGAGCACAGAGGGCACAAAGTTCGGAGGGAGGTGATGGCTGCAGGCAGCGGCCTGTCGTGGGACCGAGCCTGCAGCAGGCCTTTCCGACCCCGTGAACCCTCTGTTCCCCGTGGAGATCTTCTTTCCCGGGAGTCCTACCTCGATTGAGCCATCGTCGGGGCTTCGCAGCCGGCGCTCGCGATTTCGCGCTCGGCTTGTTTGAAGCCGTATTCGGGCACGATGTCGCCGGTGCGGTCTGCGATGCGATCCCATTGCTCGATCACGCGTTCGCCGGCATCGGCGTCGCCGCCGATGTACTGCCCCTCGGTCAGTGTTACGTAAGCGCGTGCGAAATGACCGGCGCCTGCACACAGGATTGCACGTGTCGGTGCGTCGTCGGCAACCAGCGCGAGCAGACCGGGACTGACCAATCGGGGATCGAGCTGTGTGAGCGCTTCTTTCGACAGCACGCCTTCGGTCATCTGAGTAGCGGCGGTCGGTGCGAGGCAGTTCACGCGCACGTTGTATTTCTCGCCTTCGAGCGCGAGGGTCTGCATGAGTCCCACGAGCGCCATCTTCGCCGCGCCATAGTTCGACTGACCGAAGTTGCCGTAGAGGCCCGACGAGGACGTCGTCATCACGATGCGTCCGTAGCGCTGCTGACGCATGAGGTCCCACACCGCTTTCGTGCAGATCACTGCCCCCATCAGATGCACTTCGAGCACCAGTCGGAAATCGTCGAGCGATACTTTCGCGAAGCTCTTGTCGCGCAGGATGCCGGCGTTGTTGATGAGGATGTCGACTCGCTCCCATGTCGATACCGCGCGCTCAACCATGGCGGCGACCTGCGACTCATCCGTTACGGATGCCGCGATCGCAATCGCCTCACCTCCGCTTGCGGCAATCTCATCGGCGACACGCCCGGCTGCTGCGGGGTCCATATCATTCACGATCACCCGCGCGCCGTAGCGGGCAAGCAAGTGCGCGTGCGCGCGGCCGAGACCGCCTCCGGCGCCAGTCACGATGGCTACTTTATTCGTCAGCATCTTCTTTCATGTCTCCGACACCACAGGAAGATCTTCGCGGGGAGCACGGGGCACACGATCCCGGAAAGAGTGTTCGACTGAAGTCGAACCACAGGGTCACGCGCTCAGACAATTCGCGATCGGGGGTCCAATCCTTTTCGCCTCTGCGCACCGTGTCTCTGTGTGACTCTGCTCCTCAACCCGCACCCCGTGCGCCCCGCGGAGATCTTCCGTCTCAACATTGCAATGACTGCTTCAACTCGAAGGCTCGAATCCATTTCCAACCCTGCGGGATGGACCCCGGCCTGCGCCGGGGTGACGACGGTTTTCCGTTACTCAACCCCGTCATTCCCGCGAAGGCGGGAATCCATTCCCAGCTCCAGGATGGACCCCGTCCTGCGCCGGGGTGACGAAGTTTTTTCTGCTTGAACGCTGCATGACGTGCTTTCAACCCCGTCTTCCCCGTGGAGATCTCTTCCTCTTCCACTCTGTGTGAACTCTCCTTCTCCTGTGGGTCCGGCTTCAGCCCAATGACACTGCATTAAGCTGCTGCAGCCTTGCGATGAGCCAAGATGTGCGCTCGGGCTTGAGCTCGAGGTTGTTGTAGCCACAGGTAAGGTTTGGATCGCCGCTTCTTCAGTCGAGGCTCGA
>JAFAEQ010000076.1 GCA_023423935.1 Pseudomonadota bacterium
CAGGATCAGGTGGCTTCGGTTCCAGAGATGAGAAGAAACCCGGTCAGAGTCGCACCATCGCTTGCAGTCCCACGCCGCGTTGCTGTTGCTTCGGCCAGAGCTGCGCGGACTTCGCAGTTTTCTTTCCATCGTTCAACCACGCTGCCCAACATTGCGTTGGTTCCGACCGCCATCAGGCATGCGCCTGTTGGTTCGCGCAGCCAAAGCACTGCGCCGGCGGCACAACGCGGGCGTTGGGCTGTGCACAGCGAAGAGAGATAAACGTGCTGCATCCGACAGGAAGTCTTCAGGTGCTATCGCTCAGTGGCTTCGCCCAGCCACTTTCGGAGTTGGCAATGTCATCGCGCGGCTGCATCTTCAGTGCCGTGTCGTTTGAACGGTTCGCGGCGAATTCAACCTCGGTGGTTTCTGTGAACCAGGATCGAGTGGCTTCGTTTCCAGAGATGAGAAGCATCTCGGCCAGGGTCGCATCATCGCGTGCAGTCCCACGCCGCGTTGCTGCTGCTTCGGCCAGAGCTGCGCGGACTTCACTGTTTCCTCTTCTTCGTTCAACCTCGCTGCCCAACAATGCGTTGGTTCCGACCGCCAACAGGCATGCGCCTGTTGGTTCGCGCAGCCAAAGCACTGCGCCGGCGGCACAACGCGGGCGTTATGCATCGGAGAAAGCATAGTGGCTGATGCTGAAGACATCTTCTGGCCCAAGATCGTTGACCTTGCCTCCGCTAGACATGCCGCGAGGCCTGCTGTCGCCGTCTCATGTTTCATCGCAGGAATGACGGTAGTGTTGGTCTTTACATCACTCGGTCTGCCTCAGGACTCACTGACTCGTCCACCTTTGGCGCTCATCGATGCTGCGCTGTGGCTGTTGATAGCGTTTGGCATTCATCGCATGTCGCGCGCTGCTGCTCTGGCTGCGCTGGTACTGCTTCTTTACAACGTTGCGTGGGTGGGTTCTGGCGCATCTTGGCTTTCGATCTTATTTGCAATCCTTCTTGTTGCCGGAGTGCGTGCCACGTTTCTGTATCACAGGAATGGTATTCGTGAGCGGTCCACTGCATAACAAGCCGCTCGTTCCGACGAGCAAAAGCGAGGCGCTTTTGCTCGCGGCACAGCGGCGGCGTTGGGCTTCAGAACGGAGGTGACGAATGGCGTACTGGGTTGTGGGAGCAATGTTTGGCGGCTCGGAGGACAACCTCGAGTCGTTCGTTCTCCGTGGGTATTGGTACTGCTGGGACCCCAGGCACAATGCGGCAATCCCGGCCGAAGTCGAGAGTCGGTTCCCGCAGATTCAGGTTGGGGACCGCATCGCGGTCAAACGCCTGCTGGGCCGCGGGGCAACAGACATCGAAATTCGTGCGCTCGGCATCGTTACAGACATAGATCATGACGAGTGGCGCATCTACGTTCGCTGGATTGTCGACGATCTAGCGCGCCGCGTACCAATGCACGGCGCGGCCGGTTCGATACATGGACCGTTTCCTGCTGACGATCCATGGGTACGACAAGTCTTCCAGCTCTAAGCTCATTAGCCGCCATGGAGTCCGCTCGCATGCCCAACAACACGCTCAACACCGACCGCCCAAACGCTAGCGCGTTTGGGTTCGCACCGCGCGTGCGCGGTGCCGGCGGGTTAGCGTGAGCGTTGGGCCGTGCACAGCGAAGAGAGATAAACGTGCTGCATCCGACAGGAAGTCTTCAGGTGTTATCGCTCGGTGGCTTCGCCCAGCCACTTTCGGAGTTGCCGGCGTCATCGCATCTCTGCATCTTCACTGTCGCGTCGTCTGAACGGTCGCTGATGCATTCAATGGCAGTGGTTTCTGTGAAGCAGGAAGCGGTGGCTTCGTTTCCAGAGATCAGAAGCATCTCGCGCAGGGTTGCATCATTGCTTGCAGTCTCACGCCACCTTGCTGTTGCTTCGGCCAGCGCTGCGCGGGCTTCACGGTTTCCTTTCCTTCGTTCAATCTCGCTGCCCAACAATGCGTTGGTTCCGACCGCCAACAGGCATGCGCCTGTTGGTTCGCGCAGCCAAAGCACTGCGCCGGCGGCACAACGCGGGCGTTGGGCGTGAGAGAGATGGAGAGAGACAAAGTCGAATGTGAAGCGCACGGCGAAGCTCGATCAACCTTCGTGTGCAAGCACCTGCTCGGCGCCAGAGGAATCGGTTGGTACTCAGCGGCGCCAGACGCAACCGACCCGTGGCCCGACGCCTGGTGCGAGCAATGCCATGCGGCGTTTGAGAGCGAAGGTGAGTGGAATGAGGTCTCAGAGGCGAAGACAGAGATCAAGCTTTTGTGCCATCACTGCTACGAGAGCACGAAGGCTCGCTGCCATGTGCACTACATTTAGCTTGCCCAACAAGCCGCTGGTTCCGACTCGCAACAGCGAAGCGCCGTTGCTCGCGGCACAGCGGCGGCGTTAGCCCTCATGAAACCCGGACTTGCTGCCTACCAGGCGCTGATTGACGCCTTAGTCGCGCGCCGAGATTGCGTCCTCTCAAGGCGCGTGTTGGGGGGACAGCCATGGCCTGGCAAGGCGGACCTCGCCAAATTCAACGATCTGGTGGCTTCGCTCTCGCCGGAGCAGCGGTTGGGTGTTGCCGCGCTCCTCATGAAGGCGCGTGAAGGCGGCATTCACGACACCCTCGTTGAATTGAGTGAGAGGATGAATCTTGAGGGGCTTAGACTTTCGCAGAACGGAGTAGAGTTGCCGCACGAGCCACATGGGACGGAAATGTTCTTCGACTGGGTTGCCCGTTGCGCCGGGGAGAAGTGGCCGCATGAGGGCTAACAAGGCGGTCAACACGGACGCCCAGCGGCGGGCCTTCGCTTCGCTCACGGCCCTTTCCGCCGGTCGCCGGTTACCTCTACGTTAGGCACCGGGCAGTGACCATCACCTTCGTCGGTCCCGTAGCTCTCTTTTTGGTCGCGGTTGCGTGTTCGCTCGCCTAAAGCCTGCAGGTCGACGCCGCACATGGCGAAGCGCATCAACATGGTTACCATTGGCGCAGTTGTCTTTAGATCCGAGTATCGGAAACCTATCTCTCGTGTCGACGCGCTGAAAATCCCGCAGTGGGCGGCAGGCGCTGCAGTTCGCGGTCGTCAGAATCAGTGATGTCGGTCCTGTCGCCACCAAGCCGGTCGGACCGGATTCGGAGCGCATCGGATCCAACGATGTCCTCAGGCCCGGATGCGCCAATTGCTGTAATTCGATTGCCTGCTTCGTCGTGCACTCGATGAAGGCCTTCATTCACCGTCGAATCCATCAATCTCAAATTGCCTTCCCGAGCGCGACTGTGCTATCAAGGCACACATGAAGTCCGCACGTTATTGGTTCTGGTTTTACTTTAATCCCATGCCGGTGGCGGAAGGATTGGGTTCGGCCTGAAACGACGAACGACGAGACCCAAGAAAACCGCCACTCGATGGCGGTTTTTTTTTTGCCATGAGTTTCCGATCCCCCAGATATTCAAACTGCCAGGTGCCCTGTGAACATTCGGACCGATGACCTGCGTATTCGAGATATTCGTGAGCTGAGTACGCCCGAACAGATCATGGCCGAGTATCCGTGCACCGAAGCGGCCTCGAACACGGTCGCAGCATCGCGAGCAGGCGTGCAGAGCATCCTGCAGGGCAAGGACGATCGGCTCGCCGTCGTTATCGGTCCCTGCTCGATTCACGACACCCACGCGGCGATGGAGTACGCGACGCGCCTGCGCGAACAGCGCGAGCGCTTCAAGGACACGCTCGAGATCGTGATGCGTGTTTATTTTGAGAAGCCACGTACCACCGTAGGCTGGAAAGGATTGATCAACGATCCCGACCTGGACGGCAGCTTCAACATCAACAAGGGTCTGCGCGTGGGGCGAAGCCTGCTGGTCGACATCAATCAGCTCGGGCTTCCTGCGGGCTGCGAATTCCTGGACATGATCACGCCGCAATACATCGCGGATCTCGTGGCGTGGGGCGCCATCGGCGCGCGCACGACCGAAAGCCAGGTGCATCGTGAGCTGGCCTCGGGTCTGTCATGCCCGGTCGGGTTCAAGAACGGTACGGACGGCAATGTGAAGATTGCGATCGACGCGGTTCAGGCCGCCTCGCATCCGCATCATTTCCTGGCCGTCACGAAGGCCGGTCGCAGCGCGATTGCATCGACGGCCGGCAACGCGGATTGCCATGTGATTCTGCGCGGCGGCAAGACGCCGAACTACGACGCCGCAAGTGTGGACTTGGTGAGCGCGCAGCTCGTCGCTGCAGGTCTCACGCCGCGCATCATGATCGATGTCAGTCACGGCAACAGCAGCAAGCGTCCGGAGAATCAGCCGCTCGTGATTGCGGATATCGCACGACAGATCGCCGGGGGCGAACGGCGCATCGCAGGTGTGATGGTCGAAAGCCATCTCAGAGCCGGCCGCCAGGATCTGGTGACCGGCAAGCCGCTCGTGTACGGCCAGAGTGTCACCGACGGTTGCGTCGACTGGGAGACCTCGCTCGGTATTCTCGAGACACTCGCAGATGCAGTCGCCGCACGTCGAAGCGCCGCGCGATCCACTTCGCAGACGCGAGCCGCGGCGATTGCATGATGGCGATTGAATAATGTGTGTGCCGCCGCTCACGCGTCGGCCGATTCGATGAGTGCGGCACAACCGCGCTGATTCGCGGCGGACATGTTCCCAGCGTTTTGCTCGGGGACTTTCCTAATCGTTGCTGCTTCGTTGGTGATTCTCCCCAGGTCGCGCCACATCAGGCGCGGATCTGCGGGGTCGCTCGCATTTCCATGTGCACTGCGCGGCTCAAGCATCGAGCCTCAGTGGCCGATGCAGCTGGCGAAGCGCCAACGCCGGCGCGCATACAGATACGCCACACGACATGCGAATGAACGGACCGGTCACGAATCAGGAATACATCCTTCCCGATGAAGAAGTGATCATCACCCACACCGATCCCTCCAGTCGCATCACGTATGCCAACTCGGCATTTCTGTCGAGCAGCGGTTTCACGCTCGATGAGTGTCTCGGACAGACGCACAACATGGTGCGACATCCGGATATGCCGGTCGAAGCATTCGCCGATCTGTGGAAGACGATTCGCCAGGGCAAGAGCTGGACGGGGATGGTCAAGAACCGTCGCAAGGACGGCGGCTTCTATTGGGTGCGAGCGAACGTCACGCCGATGAAGACGCGCGGCGAGGTCTCCGGTTACATGTCGGTCCGCACCAAGCCTACTCGCGATGAAGTCCGCGAGGCGGAGCGCCTCTATGCCGCTCTGCGTGCGGGACGCGCGGGAAGCGTGCGGTTGAAGGAAGGTCGCATCTACGACACCTCGTTCGCCGCAATGCTGGGCCGTGCGATGAAACCTTCTCTGCGCACGGGCACCTGGATCTTCATCGGCTTTCTATCCGTGCTGATGGCGGTGATGGGCATCGGTTCATGGGTGAGTCGCGGCTTCGACTGGTTCGCCGCCGGAAGTCTTCTCGGATGCGCGATAGCGGTGAGCAACATGATCTATGTGCAAAACCGCGTGGTGCGTCCCTTGCAACGACTGCACACGGCCGCGTTTCAGTTGATCAGCGGCGACACGTCCACGCGTATCGACGCTCAGGGCGCCGCTTGTGTGGTCCAGCTTGCTCGAGGTCTCGAGCAGCTGCGTTGCAAGCTCGATGGCGTATTGAAGGACAATCTCAGCGCGGCATCGCAGGTGCGCAGCGGCGTGACCAGCGTGGTGAGCGCAAGTGCGGATCTGTCGAATCGTACGAACGAAACGGCAGCGAGTCTCGAAGAGACGGCCGCGTCGCTCGAGGAGCTGATGGCGACCGTTCAGCGCAATACCGAGAACGCGCAGCAGGCAGCACAGCTCGCGCGCAGTTCATCGAAGGCGACGACCCAAGGCCGCGACGTCGTCTCTGAAATGTTCGAAACGATGAAGGCGATTTCAGAGTCGTCCAATCGCATCAATGACATCGTGACGCTCATCGACGGCATTGCCTTTCAGACCAACTTGCTCGCGCTGAATGCCGCGGTCGAAGCGGCTCGCGCAGGCGATCAGGGTCGCGGCTTCGCAGTCGTCGCTCAGGAAGTGCGCAGCCTGGCGCAGCGTTCGGCCGCTTCCGCAAAGGAGATCAAGGACCTGATCGAGAGCTCGCGCGAGACGGTTATGCGCGGCAGCGAGCTCGCCGGGCGCGCGGAAGAGTCCATGAGCGAAGTAGTGCAGTCGGTAAAGCGCGTCGTCGATGTGATCGGCGAGATCGAAACGGCGAGCCGCGAACAATCGATGGGCATCGAACAGATCAACAGAGCCATGACACAGATGGACACGATCACCCAGCAGGATGCGCAGATGGCACAGGCCCTGATTGGTACCGCAAGCCAGCTCGACGACGAATCGCTGCAGATGGTTGCTGCCATTTCGGCGTTTGCGATGGTCCAGCCGCCCGAGCGTCATCACGCGCCTGTTTCCGTCTCTCATCGCTCAATCGAAATGGCGGTCGATCGAGCCGCGTGAGGCGCGGCTCGCACAGAGAGCTGAATGACCTTCGAGGCCGGAGGTCGGGCTTAGTCGGCAGCCCGGAACCGCTCCGGGTCCAGCGCGTTTTCCTGTTGGCTTTGAGCAGCTATCGGGATTCGACATGAAGGCTCTGGTCTGGTTGGGTGTTGTCATGGTGATCGCCTGGGCCGTGCTATGGCTGGGCATCAAGATGGCGGTTGGCGCCATCCATCTGCTCCTGATCCTCGGATTGGTGGCGATCGTCTGGGGATTCCTGCAAGGCAAGCGGATCGGCCGATCGGTGTAGCGATGGCGCTCTCCTCGAGCGACGTTCCTGCTGTCATTGCCGTCGCCAAGCGCCACGCCCGCGCCAGCGGGCTCATCTATGTTTCCGACGCCGCTCCCGGGATTTCACGGCAACGCCGTGGCAAGGGCTTTCGCTATCTCGCGCCGAACCATCGGCCGATTTCGTCCGAATCGACACTCGAACGCATTCGCAGGCTGGCGATTCCGCCGGCCTATACCGACGTATGGATCTGCCCCGAGCCGCGCGGGCATCTGCAAGCCACCGGTCGCGACGCGCGTCGCCGCAAGCAATATCGCTATCACCCCAAGTGGCGCGAGACACGCGATGACGGCAAGTTTTCGCGCATGCTGGAGTTCGGCGGGCGATTGCCGCGACTTCGCAAGCGTCTGAAGCAGGATCTCGCACTACCGGGCCTGCCCAGGAACAAGGTGCTCGCCGTCGTCGTCACGCTGCTCGATGAGACGCTGATTCGTGTCGGCAACGAGGAGTACGCGCGCACGAACAAATCGTTTGGTCTGACGACCCTGCGCAACAAGCACGTTAAATTTCTGAAGGACGGGCGTGCGTCCTTCTCCTTTCGCGGCAAGAGCGGCAAGCAGCACGACGTGCTTCTCGACGACAAGAATCTGGCGCGCATCATCAAGCGCACGCAGCAGTTGCCAGGTCAGCAGCTGTTTCAGTACCTCGATGATGAAGGCAATCGACAGCCTGTCGATTCAGGCATGGTGAACGAGTACCTGCGCGAGATCATGGATGAGGACGGCGTGGGGTTCACGGCCAAGGACTTCAGAACCTGGGGAGCCACGGTGCGCGCCATTGCGCATCTCGCCTGTCAGAAATGCGAAGGCGAGATCAGCAAGACCGCATTCAATAAGTGCGTAGTGGCCTGTGCGCGCGAGGTCTCGGAAGCACTGGGCAACACGCCGGCCGTGTGTCGCAAGTCCTACATCAATCCGCTGGTCTTCGAGGCCTGGCGCAGCGGGATCATTACGAAACTGGTTCCTGCCGCAGCGACCCATCCGCGGCGCATGGAGAAGATCGCGCTCAAGATCCTGAAGGGCCGATGACGCGGACTTTACAAAGTGCGGGACGGCGGACATCCCAGTACCTTCGGTCGAATGATCATGGTACCGTTATCATCAGTATTTCGAGCGGCCAGGCGCCGCATCCCATCCGGACGTGATCGAGTCGATCGGGCCGTGTGACGGCGCGATCGAAAATCACTCTTTCGCGATTCCGCGTTTCGGGTGCAAAGTTCGTTCGACCTTTCGGCTTAGCGGGGGGACCACAACTCCGAAAGGTTCTGTCGTGGCAGTGCACGAGGCGTCCGCGCCTCCAACAACTTACGCGGTTCCCATAAGAGGCGCGAATGTACCTTGGCATTGATATCGGAACTTCGAGCGTCAAAGCGGTCCTGGTCGACGAGGACGATGCGGTCGTAGAGCAGGCCTCCGCGGCGCTCACGGTGTCGCGCCCGCAGCCGGGCTGGTCGGAACAGGACCCCGCCGATTGGTGGACAGCTACGCAAGCCGCAGTGAAGGCATTGCCGGCCAAGGCACGTCGTGCCGTGAAGTCTGTAGGACTGAGCGGACAGATGCATGGTGCGACCCTGCTCGACGCGTCCGACAAGCCGTTGCGTCCAGCGATTCTCTGGAACGATGGCCGTAGCGAGAAGCAATGTCTCGCCCTCGAGAAGGCAGAGCCGAACAGCCGCAAGATCACCGGCAATATCGCGATGCCGGGCTTCACCGCGCCCAAGCTCCTGTGGGTTCGCGAAAACGAGAAAGCCTGCTTCGAGGCCACGCGCACGGTGTTGTTGCCGAAGGACTATGTGCGGCTGCTCATGACCGGCGAGAAGGCGAGCGACGCTTCGGACGCCGCGGGCACCTTGTGGGTCGACGTGGCGAAGCGCCGCTGGTCTCCTGAAATGCTCGCAGCGACCGGATTGAACGAATCCCACATGCCGCGCCTGGTCGAAGGCACGGATGCCACTGGGACGCTGCTTCCCGAAGTCGCGGAGTCCTGGGGCATGTCACGTGTGCCAGTGGCTGGCGGTGGCGGCGACAACGCTGCGGGCGCCGCGGGCATCGGTGTGATTCAACCGGGCGATGCGTTTCTCTCGCTCGGCACGTCGGGAGTGCTGTTCCTGGTCACGCCGAAGTTCCTGCCGAATCCTGATCGTGCCGTCCATGCGTTCTGCCATTGCTTGCCCAACATGTGGCATCAGATGAGCGTCATGCTGAGTGCAGCGAGCTGCCTCGACTGGGCCGTGAAACTGACCGGTTCGCACGACGCGGCGGAATTGCTTTCGAAGGTCGAAGCACGCGGACATCTCAACAATCCGGAAATCTTTCTGCCGTACCTGTCCGGCGAACGCACACCGCACAACGATCCGCATGCACGTGGCGTGCTGTTCGGCCTGTCGCACGATTCGGATGCCGCGGCGATCGGCCAGGCGGTGCTCGAGGGCGTCGCCTTCGCATTTGCCGATGGCCTCGATGTACTCATCGAAGCCGGTGCGACCATCGACAAGATCTCTGTCATCGGCGGCGGCGCGCGCTCCATGTGGTGGGGCGGTGTGCTCGCAGCCGCACTGAAGCGTCCTTTGATTTACCGGGACGGATCGGAAGTCGGTCCCGCATACGGGGCTGCACGCCTTGCACGAATCGCCCAGACGGGCGAGTCGCCGCAGAGCGTGTGCAAGCCGCCGCCAGTACGAGTCGTCATCGAACCCAACGATCGCGATATGGAGCAGTTGGAGCCGAAGCGGCAAGTGTTCTCCAGGCTCTATCAGGATCTTCGTCTACGTTTTCGAGGAGAGTAGTCATGTCGAGCGCAACCCCCATTCGCAAGACGGCTTCGTATTTTGCGAACGTCGAGCCCATCCGTTACGAAGGCCTGAAGAGCGACAACCCGCTGGCCTATCGGTACTACGACAAGGATCGCGTCATCCTCGGCAAGCGCATGGAAGATCACCTGCGCCCCGCGGTGTGTTACTGGCATTCGTTCGCCTGGAACGGTACCGACGTCTTCGGTGGCGGCACGTTCGATCGCCCGTGGCTGCGTGGCCCGATCGATCACGCGGCGATGCTGCACAAGATGGACGAGGCGTTCGATTTCTTCACGCGCCTCGGCACGCCGTTTTATGCCTTCCACGACGTCGACGTGATGGCGACTGCCAACACGATCAAGGAGCACGTCGAGAACTTCGCCGCTGCGGTCGATGGCCTCGAGCGCAAGCAGGCCGAGACCGGCATCAAGCTGCTGTGGGGCACCGCAAATCTGTTCTCGCATCCTCGCTATCTCGCGGGTGCATCCACCAATCCCGATCCCGAAGTGTTCGCGTTCGCCGCGACGCAGGTGCGTCTCGCGATGGATGCGACGAAGCGTCTGGGCGGCTCGAACTACGTGCTGTGGGGCGGCCGCGAAGGTTACGACACGCTGCTCAACACCAATCTCACGCGCGAGCTCGATCAGCTCGGCCGCTTCCTGACCCTCGTCGTCGATCACAAGCATCGCATCGGCTTCAACGGCACGATCCTGATCGAGCCGAAGCCGCACGAGCCCACCAAGCATCAGTACGATTTCGACACTGCGACGGTGTACGGCTTCCTGAAGCGCTACGGCCTCGAGAACGAAGTAAAGGTGAACATCGAAGCCAACCATGCAACGCTCGCCGGCCACAGCTTCGAGCATGAAATTGCCACCGCCACGGCGCTCGGCATCTTCGGTTCGATCGACATCAACCGCGGCGATCCGCAGAACGGCTGGGACACGGATCAATTCCACAACGATCCGCTCGATCTGATCCTCGCGATGTATCGCATCCTGAAGGCGGGCGGCTTCACCACCGGCGGCTTCAACTTCGATGCGAAAGTGCGCCGCCAGAGCATCGATCCGGTGGACATGTTCCATGGCCACATCGGCGGCTTGGATCATCTCGCCCGCGCGCTGATCAATGCCGCCGCGCTCATCGAGGATGGCAAGCTCGACCAGTTCGTCGAGAAGCGCTATGCGAAGTGGAGCGAGAGCCTCGGTCAGAAGATCTTCGCGAAGGATTCGACCCTTGCATCGATTGCGGATCAGGCCGTGTCGAGCAACATCAATCCCAAGCCGGTCTCAGGCGGTCAGGAGTATCTCGAGAATCTCGTATCGCGCTTCGTTTGAGGCGATTAGCCTTGCACGCACGACGGCTGCACTCGCAAGGGTGCAGCCGTTTTCTTTTGCTCTGAACGAAGACGGCCTGAGGCTGGACGCGCCAGGCCCATTGGGTTCTTTTCAGGCGCGGCATGGTCTGAACCCTGATCAATAATCCCGACTCGGGTTTGCACCGCATTCATTGCGTCATGATGGGCGGAGTTTGTGTACCGGGATGTCGGCTCACGGAACTGTTATCCGTCCTCGGGTCGAACCCCTTCGCAATCACAAAAGGAGCAGATCCATGAGCGCAGCAGTCAACGAAACCAAACCCCCTGCAATGCCTGAAGTATTGGGCGGTGTCGTCGTGTACCTGACGGTCGATGGTGCCAGCAAGGCGGCGGATTTCTACAAGCGTGCGTTCGGTGCCATCGAGCCGTTCCGTTATCCGGAAGACGAGTCGGGCCGCACCATGCACATTCACATGTATATCAATGGCTCGTCGGTCATGTTGAGCGATGCGTATCCGGAGCACGGCTGTGGCTGGGAGAAGCCGCAGGGCTTCAACTGCACATTGCAGGTCGACAACATCGACCCCTGGTTCGAACGCGCCGTCGCAGCCGGTGCGGAAGTGATCATGCCCATCACGCCGATGTTCTGGGGTTCGGCATCATGTGGGCTATCAACGAGAAGGCGAAGGCTTGAGCAGAACGCTCTCGAGCACCTGATCTCTGAAAGCCGTGTAGCATGCCTCCCATCAATACGGGAGGCCTGCTGCTTGAGCATCACACTTCGTACTCTTGCATTCGCCGTTTCCCTCTGTGGCTTGAGTCTTCAGGCATCCGCAGACGACTGGACTGAAAAATCCATGGCCGGGCTGCGCCAGGCCCTCGATCGCGGACAGGTCACTTCGGCCCAACTCGTCGAAGCTTATGTACGCCGTATCGAGGAGATCGATCGCGCCGGACCTGCGTTGAACTCAGTCCTCGCGCTCAATCCACAAGCGCTCGATCAGGCGCGCGCACTCGATGCCGAGCTCAAAAAGAAAAAGCTCCGCGGCGCGCTGCATGGCATTCCGATCCTTCTGAAGGACAACATCGAATCCCTCGATCCGCTGCCCACTACCGCTGGCTCGCTCGCACTGATCGACAACGTGACTCAGCGGGATGCGCCGATCGTGGCGAACCTGCGCGCCGCGGGTGCGGTGATCCTCGGCAAAACAAATCTGAGCGAATGGGCCAACTTTCGCTCGACCCATTCGACTTCGGGCTGGAGCGGCGTGGGCGGTCTCACGAAGAATCCGCATGTCCTCGATCGCAGTGCCTGCGGTTCGAGCTCGGGCAGCGGATCGGCGATTGCCGCGGGACTTGCGGCGGCAGCGGTCGGAACCGAAACGGATGGATCGATCGTCTGCCCGTCGGCGCTGAACGGCATCGTCGGTGTGAAGCCGACGCTCGGGCTGCTTTCCGGCGAGCGCATCGTGCCGATCTCGCACAGTCAGGATACGGCAGGCCCGATGACGACCACGGTCATGGATGCCGCCCTCATGCTCACGGCGATGGTGGGCGAGAGACCGATCTGCTTGGCGAACGGTTGCCGCAAGATCGACTATGCCAGCGCACTTCCAAAAGCTTCGCTCGCAGGTAAGCGCATCGGTGTCTTGCGTTACGGCGGCGATCGCGTGCCGCAACTCAATCCGGTGTACGAGGGTGCGCTCGCGCAGTTGAAAGAGGCGGGTGCGATCCTGATCGAAACCGACTTCGGCGACACCGCGCGGATCGACGAGGCCGAAGAGATCGTGCTCTACACCGAGTTCAAGACCGATCTGAACGCCTATCTCGCCACGACGCCTGCGTCTGTGAAGACGCGCGATCTGGCGGCGCTCATCGAATTCAACCGGGCGAATCCTCGGGAGCTTGCATTGTTCGGGCAGGAGATTCTCGAGCGCGCCAACAATTCACCGACGCTCGACGATCCGAACTACAAGGCGGCCCTCGCCGATTCGAAACGGCTCGCAGGGCCCGAGGGCATCACGCGACTGCTGCAAAAGGACAAGCTGGATTTTCTCGTCGCGCCGACGACGGGCCCGGATTGGCGCATCGATCTGCTCAATGGCGATCAATACACTGGCTCGGTCAGCACGCTACCTGCCGTCGCAGGGTATCCGCATGTGACCGTGCCCATGGGAACGCTCAAGCAGACACCCGTTGGCCTGTCTTTCATCGGTGAAAAATGGAGCGAGCAGCAGTTGCTCGAAGCTGCATATGCCTTCGAGCAGCGCACTCATGCACGCCCGATTCCGAGGTTCCTGCCAACCATCGATATCGACAGCGACGCGACCGCACCGCTGAAATGAAGGGCGATCCAGGATGGCGATCGCGCCATCCTGGACTCGCTGCCTGTTACTGCCAGTAAGGCTTGGCCTTGTAGTAGGCGTACGCGCGATCGCGATAACCCATGCCGTCGTTCTTGGTGAGCTCCTCGATCGAATCCGCAGGAGCGGATTTGAGCTGCTCCTTGCTCAGATTGACGACGTAGCCGCCTTCGTCGGGATCGTAGTTGAGGGTGCTCCATGGCACGGGCGTGTACTTTTCGCCTACCCCGAGCACGCCACCGACGCCGACGATCGCGAACATGATCTGGTTGGACTGCTTGTCCAGAACGATATCTTCCACTTCGCCAATCCTTTCGCCGGCCATGTCCTTGACGTGGGTGCCGATGACTTTCTTGGCGCGGATGGCGGATGTGTGACCCGAAGGTGTTGGCATATTCCACTCTCCTTACGCATTTCGAACGCGGGACGCGTTCGGTAGTGAATCAATGCGAAAACACCCTTCAGGTTCCGCGTGTTTGCCGCTCGTCCTTGAGCGCTTTTTACCGTCAGAATCGGCGTTGCAGCGTCGCATCCACCGCACTCGTGGCCGCATTGCAGCGCGTAGGTTGATGCTGCGCCCTTGCAACGCGAAGCTGCTCTGATGTTCTTCCATCGCTTACTCGAACCGCACCGTCCGGCCCGGCTCCACCAGCTTGAGTCGCTCGCCGATGCCAAGCGCATTGAAGGTTTTCTCCAGGTCGTACTGTGTCTGGGTGAAATGTGCCCAACCGTCGTGATGAACAGGAACAATCGCTGCGCGGCCGAAGGCATGCGCCGCTTCGACGGCATCGTTCGTGTTCATGGTGAGATAGAACGGCCCGCGCGTGGATGCGGCGCCGCCGAAGAGGACGACGACGCGCGGCTTAAAGCGACGCGCGACTTCCGCGGTACCTTCGTACCAGACGGTGTCGCCCGTGACATACACCAGATCGGTCGCTTCAGTGCTGATGACGAAGCCTACGACTTCGCCCGCGGTCGCCTCGATTCCGACGGGGCCATGGCGAGCCGGCGTAGCTGTGATGCGCAGCGTCGAGCCGCGAGGCGTCGGTATCACCTTCGATTCCCAGGGCTGCAGTCCGATGGCGTAGGACCCTAGTCTGGCGGCGCTGGGCTGAGTCGAGAGTACCAGCGGAATCCTGGTGAGCAGCGATCGCCCGGAAGTATCGAGATTGTCCGGATGCTGCTCATGACTGACGAGTGCGACGTCGATCTTGCCGAGCTGCTCGATCGGCACGCCTGGCCCTGCGGTCTTCCTGAGCGTGACTTTGCCGGACGGATACGCCTGGCCGGGTGCATCGAAGGTCGGGTCGGTGAGGAACGTCACGCCGTCGATCGTGATTACCGCGGTCGGGCCGCCGATATAGGTGACCTCGATCGCAGGCGGGATCGGCAGCAGCATAGGAGTCTCCTGGGTGTGTTGCTGGAAGGAGATCCTCAGCCTTCACCCCAGGCGCGGGCAGTGGCATCCTTGCCATCCTTGAAGGCAAAAATGCCAACCATGAAAGAATCCGTCCGGGTAGCCGTCCTGTTGAGTCCTGACGCGTCGCTGGCGCTGAGCTCGCTGGTGAAAGAGATCTTCGAAAGAGCCAATCGGCTGCTCGAGTCCAGCTTCTATCAGGTCGATTTCGTCTCCAGCGCACGGGCTACGAGTGTGGAGTTGAGCGGTGTGCCCGTGAAAACCAGCGCACTGCGGCGAGCCGACTATCTGATCGTGACGCCGCTCTTCGGTGTGTCGCGCGACTATGTGCCTGCGATCGCCGATGTGAAGCTGGTGCGCCGCGCTCATGCTCGGCAGACGGTCATCGCCTCGGCCTGTCTCGGTGCCCTCACGCTCGCCGAAGCCGGGCTCCTCGACGGGCGCGAAGCAACGACGCATTGGGCTTGGGCGAGTCTGGTACGCGAGCGGTATGCAGGCGTGAACTGGAATCTGCAGCGGATGCTGTGCGATCACGGCGATGTGATCACCGCGGGCGGATATCTGGCGGTAGTCGATCTGGTGCTGCATATCGTGGCGAAGACGTGCTCGCAGGAGGTCTCTCATCGAGTCGGGCAGGTCCTGCTCGCAGACACTGTGCGCCAGAAGCAGTCGGTGTATGCGCATCAGCTCATCGATCCGGATGTGGCGCAGGGGCCGGTGCGCGAGGCGGCGCACTGGATCGAGACGCATCTGGCCAGTCCTCTGCCCGCATCCCTGCTTGCACGACGGTGCGGACTCAGCCTGCGCTCCTTCCATCGCAAGTTTCAGGAGGCGTACGGAACGACGCCTCGCAAGTTCGTGCAGTTGAAGCGCATCGAGAAAGCTCAGACGCTGCTGCGCACGACCCGCCGAAGCGTTGAGCAAGTGCTGCAGGCCGTCGGCGTCAGCGATGTGGCTTCGTTCAGGCGGGTGTTCCAGCGCGAGCTGGGAGTTTCACCCGCCGAGTATCGCCGCAGGCTCCAGCGCCGTGCGTGAACGATACGGTCAAAGATGGCGCGTTTCCGCCGGCGGTGCTTTGAAGTTGTCGTTCCGCCCGTCGACGTACATCACGTTCAGGCCTGCCAGCTCTGCATCCGGAATGCCTTCGACCGTGCTCATCATGACGGCGTAGAACCCCTTGCCGCTCTCATCGAGACTGCGGCCGAACGGCTTGATGCCGCACTGTTTGCAGAACATGTGATGGATGCGATGAGCGCCGAACTGATAGTCGGACAACGCGTCCTCACCCTGGAGCAAGCGAAAGTCCTGTGCGTTGACCGCTGCAAGCCAGCTGCGGCTCTTGCTGCAAATCGAACAGTTGCACTTGATCGTGCCTTGGGTGAGATCCATATCGGCTTCATAGCGCACCGCGCCGCAGTGACATCCACCCGTATAGGTCTTCTTCATGGTGTTCCCTCGATGAGTTTGAGTGTCTGACTGAAAGACGCAGGAGCAGGCAGCAGACCGACACTTCGCCCGCATGCCGCGAGTTGCGACAGCTACACTAGCAATCAATGCACCCCGACAATTCTCCCGAACCGATCATCGTTCCCCACACGGAGCTTTCCGCCGAGGCTCTGCGCGGCGTCGTCGAATCCTTCGTGCTGCGCGAAGGGACCGACTATGGCACTTACGAATATTCCCTCGAGCAGAAGGTTGCTCACGTCATGCGACAACTGGAGCGCGGTGAGGCGCGGATCCTGTTCGATCCGCTGACCTCGAGCGTGCAGATCGCCGAAGCAAAGGCGCGTTGATCTTCAGGTGAGCGTGCAAGGTTTCATTCTGCAGGCAAGTTATCGCGTGTCGTCGCAAAGCGCTGGCGCGCGCGTACCCGTGATCCATCTTTACGGACGCTCGAGCGACGGTCGCACGTTCCTGGTCCGCGACGATCGCCAGCGGCCTCATTTCTACATCCGCACTCGCGATGCTGAACGGGCACGTACGCTGCAAATCGAATCCGTCGAGAGCGACTGGCGCAATTTCGCGGGCGAGCCGGTCAGTCGCATTCAGGTGGAGGTTCCGACCGATGTTCCCGAGCTGCGTGATCGTCTGCATCGCGCCAGCATCGATACCTTCGAAGCCGACGTGCGCTTTGCAACGCGCTATCTCATCGAACGCGGCATCAAGGGCGGCTGCGAGATCGCAGGCGAGAGCCGCGCCGGTGGCGGCGTCGATCTGATCTTCGACAATCCGGAGTTGCGTCCGGCGACGGTGAAGATCGAGCCGCGCGTCTTTTCGTTCGATATTGAAGTTGATCCGGATGGCGAGCGGCTTCTTGCCATCTCGATGTACGCGCCGGACCTCGACGAGGTGCTCATCGTCGATGAGCTCGATCGTGCCATGCCCGAGAAGGCAATTCGTTGCGAGAACGAACGCGCCGCCATCGAACGCTTTTGCCAGCGCATCCGCGATCTCGATCCCGATGTGATCACCGGCTGGAACATCATCGATTTCGATCTGAGCGTCCTGCAAAGGATCGCCGCACGCGTGCGCCTTCCATTCGAAATCGGTCGCGATCCCGGCGCGATGCGCTTGCGTAAACCCGAGGGCTACTTCGGCAGCGGACAGGCGTCAGTGCCGGGGCGACTGGTGCTCGACGGCATCGATCTGCTGCGTGGTGCATTCGTGCGCATGGACGATTATTCGCTCGATTCGGTCGCGCGCGATGTGCTCGGCGAAGGTAAGGCCGTGCAAGGGATGGTGCAGGATCGGCTGGCCGAAATCCTGCACAACTATCGCGAAGATCTTCCGGCGTTCGCGCTCTACGCACGTACGGATGCGCGGCTGGCCTATCAGATCGTTGAGAAGCTCAATGTCATCGAGCTTGCGCTCGCGCGCAGTCAGTTGACGGGCATGACGCCGGATCGCGTCGCTGCCAGCATTGCATCGTTCGATTTCCTGTACCTGTCGGAGCTCGAGCGGCGCAAGCTGGTCGCCCCGACGGTGCGCTCCGACGACTCGCGTGTCCATGCCGCTCAGCAGGGCGGCCATGTGCTCGAGCCGATCACCGGCCTGCATCGCAACGTCTGGGTGTTCGATTTCAAGAGCCTGTATCCGAGCCTCATCCGCACGTTCAACATCGATCCGCTCGCCTACGTGGCTCATCCGGCTGCTCACGACGATCTGATCCGTCTGCCCGGCGGTGCGTTTCGTCGCGAGCCCGGAATCCTGCCGGGCATGCTCGATGAGCTGTTTCCGCGTCGCGAAGCCGCGAAAAAAGCCGGCGATGAAGTCGCAGGTCATGCGATCAAGATCCTGATGAACTCGTTCTATGGCGTGCTCGGCACGCCCGCGTGCCGCTTCTTCAATCCGGCGCTTGCGAATTCGATCACCGGCACGGGTCGCGAAATGCTTCTGTGGTCCAAGCGCTGGTTCGAGCATGCGGGCTACACGGTTCTCTATGGCGACACCGACAGCTTGTTCGTGCATTCGGGAATGGATGCGGCCGATGACGCAGAGAGACGCGGTCGTGAGTTGGCGGCATTGTTGAACAAGGAGATCGCAGAGCACATTCGGGCGCAGTGGGGCGTCACGAGCAAGCTCGAACTGAAATTCGAGAAGCTCTATGTGCGGGTGTTTCTTCCTCAGGCGCGTCACAGCACTCGCGGCGCGAGCAAACGCTACGTCGGCTTGCGCCATGGCGGCGACACCGTGGAGTTCGTCGGAATGGAAGTCGTGCGGCGCGACTGGACGGCACTTGCAAAGCAGGTGCAGCGCGAGCTGTATCAGCGGCTGTTCAGCGATCAGGCCGTGGATCGCTATCTCGCGGATGTCGTCAAGCAGTTACGTAACGGGGCGCTCGACGATCTGCTGGTGTATCGCAAGGGCTTGCGCAAGGAAGCGGAGGAGTACACCGCAACGACACCGCCGCATGTGGCGGCGGCCCGCAAGTCGACTCAGCCCGCAGGGCGCACCATCAGCTATGTGATGACGACTGCCGGAGCCGAGCCGCTCGACAATCTGCAGCATCCGATCGATCTCGAGCATTACGTGCAGAAGCAGGTCAAGCCGGTGGCCGAGCCCGTGCTGGCAACGCTGCGACTCGATTTCGAGAAAGTGATCGGCGATATGCGACAGCTGGATCTGCTGGGTTTCTAGCGACCGGCTGACGATGCGAGCGCCACGATCGGGGTGCTCGCGTCAGTTCACCCAAGTAGCGTCCACCGTATCAAGCGGCGAGCGCACACTCCTGCGTGATCAGTTTGCCGAGCTTCGCGATGCCTTCTTCGATCTTTTCCTTCGGCACCGTGACGAACGACAGACGCAAGGTATTGAGTTGCGGCTCGTTGGCGTAGAACGGCGCGCCGGGTACGAACGCGACGTTCTGTGCGACAGCTTTCGCGAGCAGGGCGGAGCTGTCGATGCCGGCAGGCAGTTTGACCCAGATGAACATGCCGCCCTGCGGCTCGTTCCATGACGTGCCGGCAGGGAAGTACTGCTTCAGTGCGCTCAACATCACCTGGCACTGCGAGGCATACAAGTCGCGGATCTTCGGGATGTGCTGATCCAGGAATCCGTCGCGCACGCTTTCGTACACGATGCGCTGATTGAAGCTTGGCGTATGAAGATCGGCAGCCTGCTTCGCCTGCACCAGCTTGCTCAAGAGCTTTTCGGGTGCGATCAGATAGCCCACGCGCAGCCCGGGAGCGAGCACCTTGGAGAACGACCCCATGTGCACGATGCCGTCGGGATTCATCGACAGGAGCGACGGCAGCTGTTCACCCTTGTATGAAAGCGCGCCGTACGGATCGTCTTCGAGCAGCAGCAATCCTGCTTCCGCGGCAACGCGTATGAGCTCGATACGACGTTCGGTCGGCAGTCGTCGTCCGGTGGGATTCTGAAAATTGGGCAGGCAGTACATGAAGCGCGCGCCATCGATGACATCGCGAGTCATGCGGGCGGGAATCGGACCCTGATCGTCCGAGGGCACCGACACGAACTGCGGTTCGGCGAGCGAGAACGCCTGCAATGCGCCGAGATACGTGGGCGTTTCGACCAGCACGCGGCTGCCGGTGTCGATGAGGCACTTGCCCAGCAGATCGAGTCCCTGCTGCGAGCCGGTGGTGATCAACACCTGATTGACGCTGATGTTCAGTCCGTTCTTGCTGTAACGCTCTGCCACCCATTCACGCAGCGGCAGATAGCCTTCCGTCGGACCGTACTGAAGTGCTGCCGAAGGATTGTTCGCGAGAATGTCGTTGCATGCCTGCCGCACACGCTCGACAGGAAACGTCGCGGGGGACGGCAATCCACCTGCGAAGGAAATCACTTCGGGGCGCTCGGTAACTTTGAGGATCTCGCGGATGGCGGAGCTCGTGAGCTTCTGAGCGCGCTGAGAAAAGGTCCAGGACATGACGACGACTCGCGACAATGGTGCGTGCGAAGTGCCCGACACCGTGGGAAGAGTCGCTAGCTTACGGGACGTATGGACGATTGCGCAGCCTCAGAATCTGCCAAGCCGGTGCGATACACCTGACAGATTCGCCATGTGTACAGCGAAAAAACCTCGGCGCGCGAGGGTTTGCCCAGATCCGCGTCATGGCTCCTCCGGGCAATAGGCGCGCCGCGTTGCTCTGCGCAACATGTACACATTCCCTGAGCTTCCGTGAGGTCGATTTCATGCGAATCATCCGATCCGCAGCGGTGGTGCTGTCGCTTTGCGCAGGTTTCGCGCAAGCGCAAGGGGCCGATCAGCTGGCGGCTGCGGCGATGAGAGACAATCCTGCGATGGCGCAGACGGCGCTGGATGCCGGCGTCGATCTGAACGCAAAGGTTGGCGAAGGACGGACAGCGCTGATCACCGCCGTGATGATGGTGAAGCCGGCGATGGTGAGGTTCCTGCTGGATCGCGGTGCCGACCCGAATCGCGAGGCCGAAGGTCCGACGATCGGCAACGCACTCTCCGCTGCTTTCTTCGCTACCAGCGGCGCCGCACTCACGCGACGTGGTGAAGAGGAAGAGATCAAAGCGCTACGTGCGCGTGCTCTGGAGATCCTGCGTCTCGTCGCGGCACGCAAACCCGACTTCAACGTGCTCGTCTCGCGCGGCACCGTACGCATGAGTGCGTTGATGATCGCGGCGGATGCAGGCATCCCGGATGCGGTGAAGATTCTTCTGGATGCCGGCGCCTCACCGAATTTCGCGAACGCAGGCCGATACACCGCGCTCGACTACGCAGTAGCTCGCGCACCGCGCTGGTCTCCCGCATCACCTGCGGATCGCGCCGAAGTCGTCCGCCTTCTGGTTGCTGCCGGCGCCCAGACACGAAAGAAAGCCGCCGACGGATTGACTCCGATCGAGCGTGCGAAGCACGGTGGCAATCAAGCAGTGATCGGGATGCTGATGAATTGACAATTGATAATGGACAATTGACAACGGAGAGAGCCGGTTACAAGGATCCGCATGAATTGACAATTGATAATGGACAATTGACAACGGAGAGAGCCAGTTACAAGCGTCCGCAGCGAAGCTCTCTCAGCGAAGCTGGTTGTCAATTATCAATTGTCCATTAGCTTCCTGATCTTCGCCACATCGATAAGCGCACTGGTCGTGTGCGACGCTTCGATTGAAAACGGAGAGAAGTTCCGGCATCCGCAGCGAAGCTGGTTGTCCATTGTCAATTATCAATTGTCCATTGCCTTCCTATCGTCCGCCCGAGACGTCGATGAACGTGCCGGTCGTGTATGACGCTTCGTCGGAGGCGAGCCAGAGGATGGCGTTTGCGACTTCTTCGGGCTGGCCGCCGCGCCGCAAGGGGACGGAGTCTTTCAGGCGTTCGATGCGACCGGGTTCGCCGCCGCTTGCGTGCATGTCGGTGTAGATGAGTCCAGGTCGGACGGCGTTGACGCGGATGCCGTCGGCTGCGGCTTCCTTGGCCAGTCCGAGGGTGAATGTATCGATCGCGCCTTTCGCGGCGGCGTAGTCGACGTATTCGTTGGGGGAGCCCAAGCGGGCGGCCATCGATGACACGTTGACGATGGCGCCGCCCTTGCCGCCACGACGTGTGGACATTCTCAGGATCGCCTCGCGTGCGCACAGGAACGAGCCGACGACGTTGGTGTTGAACACCCGCGTGAGACGATCGGCGGGCATTTCGGCCACCGTCATCTGCCGCTCGAGCATGCCGGCGTTATTGACCAGGACCGCAATCGGTCCGAGCTCCCGGTCGACGGTTTCGAACAGCCGCACGACCTCGGATTCGACTCCCACGTCCGCCTGAACGGCCAGGGCTTTGGCTCCCTGCCTGCGTAGGTCCTCGGTAAGCTGCGCCGCCGCCTCGCCGTTGGATCGATAGTTGAGGCAGACCGCATAGCCACGCTGGGCGGCCAGGCGCGCGGTGGCGGCCCCGATGCCCCGGCTCGCGCCGGTAATGACCATGACTTTGCTCATGGACCGACGGTGCCGCAGTCGTGCGGCCGCCACAATGAACAGTTGACCGGCCTCGGCGGCGATCCAATTGCGAATCGCATGGACCGGTGTGCGCGACTACTTGCCTGGGACCGTGAATAATGAGATTTTGTCTGAGTATTTCACAACAGGAGATGAGCGCGCCCCGGGGGTCGGAAGGGGGTGAGCGTTCCATCCAACAACATGAACAGACACACAACTACGTTGCTCGCATTGGTCGCCATGACAGCCGCAGTTAGCACGGCGCACGCTGTTGAAGTGAAACGGGTCAATTTCGGCAAGCTCGATGACGGAACTGTCATCGAGGCGGTCGAGCTCACCAGTGCCGGAGGCGTGCGCGCCCGCGTGATCTCCCTTGGCGCCATTCTGCAATCGCTGGTCGTTCCGGGACGGGACGGCGAGGCCGACGTCGTGCTCGGTTACGACACGCCTGCGGAATATCTCGCCAAGCCTCAGTATTTCGGTGCTTCCGTCGGCCGTTATGCGAACCGTATTCGCGACGGCAAGTTCTCGCTCGACGGTAAGCAATATCAGCTCACCGTGAACGACGGTCCGAACCATTTGCATGGCGGCGTAAAAGGCCTCGATAAGGCCGTCTGGAAGATCGATGCCGTGGGCAAGGATTCGGTGACCTTGAGCACCACCAGTCCCGATGGCGATCAGGGCTATCCCGGCACGCTGAAGGTCACGGCGACCTATACGCTCAACGACAAGAACGAGCTGAAGCTCGAGTACCGCGCGACGACCGACAAGCCGACGGTGCTGAACCTTACGAATCACAGCTACTTCAACCTGGCCGGTGCCGGCAAAGCAGACATCATGGCGCAGCGGCTGACGCTGATGTCGGATGCCTACACGCCCGTCGATGCGACCCTCATCCCGACCGGCGAGCGCCGCCCCGTCGCGGGCACGCCTTTCGACTTCCGTACGCCCCACCCGATCGGTCAGCGCATTCGCGACGGCAAGGACGAGCAAATGCGCATCGGTCGTGGCTATGACCACAATTACATCGTGCGCGGCACTCCCGGTACCGTACGGCCTGCTGCTCGACTGGAAGATCCGGCATCGGGTCGGGTCATGGAGTTGTTGACGGCGGCACCCGGCGTGCAGTTCTATTCAGGCAACTTCCTGGACGCGACGGTAACGGGCAAGAACGGAGTCATCTATCGCCAGGGCGATGGGCTGTGCCTCGAGCCGCAAGTGTTCCCGGATTCGCCGAACCGCGCCGACTTCCCCTCCGCGCGCCTGGATCCAGGGAAGGTCTACAGCAACACCATGATTTATCGGTTTACCGTCCCCTCGCGATGAGGGGTCGGGAACAGGCGGATCACTCTGCCCGCACTGAGCGCTCAACGGAATCAGCACTCCATCTGACAAAGCAATGACTGCATCAAACTCAGCACCTGCCGGTACACGGCGTCTGCGCTCGCGCGCATGGTTCGACGATCCGTCCAATGCGGACATGACTGCGCTCTATCTCGAGCGCTACATGAATTTCGGTCTGACCCTGCAGGAGCTGCAGTCGGGCAAACCCGTCATCGGCATCGCCCAGACGGGCAGCGATCTGTCGCCCTGCAATCGGCATCACGTCGTGCTCGCGGAACGCGTGCGGGAAGGCATTCGCGAAGCCGGCGGCATCGTGCTGGAGTTTCCGGTGCATCCGATCCAGGAGACGGGCAAGCGGCCCACTGCCGGACTGGATCGCAACCTGGCCTATCTGGGCTTGGTCGAAGTGTTATTCGGTTACCCGATCGATGGTGTGGTGCTCACGATCGGCTGCGACAAGACGACACCGGCGTGTCTCATGGCTGCAGCCACGGTCAACATTCCCGCCATCGCACTGTCGGTCGGACCGATGTTGAACGGCTGGTATCACGGTCAGCGCACCGGTTCCGGCACGATCGTGTGGCGTGCGCGCGAGTTGCTCGCCGCCGGCAAGATCGACTACCAGGGTTTCATCAAGCTCGTCGCCTCGTCCGCGCCTTCGACCGGTTACTGCAACACGATGGGCACGGCGACCACGATGAACAGCCTCACCGAAGCGCTCGGCATGTCGCTGCCCGGTTCCGCGGCCATTCCCGCGCCCTATCGCGATCGCCAGGAATGCGCGTATCTCACCGGCAAGCAGATCGTCGAAATGGTGGAAGCGGATCGCAAGCCATCCGACATTCTCACGCGTGAGGCATTCATTAACGCGATCCGCGTCAACTCCGCGATCGGCGGTTCGACGAATGCTCCGATCCATCTGAATGCGCTCGCGCGCCACATCGGCGTCGAGCTGTCGATCGACGACTGGCAGAAGTTCGGCTTGGATATTCCGTTGATGGTGAATCTGCAGCCGGCAGGCGAATACCTGGGCGAAGACTACTATCGCGCCGGCGGTGTGCCTGCGATCGTCTCCGAGCTCATGAAACAGGGTCTGATCGCGGAGTCCGCGATGACGGTCAACGGCAAGACGCTCGGCGAGAACTGCCGCAATGCCGTGATCGAAGACGAGACAGTCATTCGCCCCTTCGACCGACCGCTGAAAGACAAGGCGGGCTTCACGGTCCTGCGCGGCAATCTGTTCGATTCCGCCATCATGAAGACGAGCGTGATCTCGGAAGGTTTCCGCGAGCGTTATCTGTCGAATCCTAATGATCCCGAAGCATTCGAAGGTCGCGCCGTCGTGTTCGACGGTCCCGAGGACTATCACAAGCGCATCGACGATCCGGCGCTCGGTATCGACGAGTGCACATTGCTGTTCATGCGCGGCACCGGACCGATCGGTTATCCAGGCGCTGCCGAAGTCGTGAACATGCGTCCGCCCGTGCGCCTGATCGAAGCAGGCATCCACCATCTGCCCTGTATCGGCGACGGACGTCAGTCGGGTACCTCAGGCTCGCCTTCTATTCTCAACGCATCCCCCGAGGCTGCCGCAGGCGGCGGATTGGCCCTTCTGCGCACCGGCGATCGCGTACGCATCGACCTGCGCAAGGGCGAAGCGAATGTTCTGATCAGCGATGAGGAACTCGCGAAGCGCCGCAAGGAACTCGAAGCTGCAGGCGGTTATCCGATCCCGGCCAGCCAGACCCCCTGGCAGGAAATCCAGCGCGCAACCGTCGGCCAGGCCGAAACCGGCGCCGTGCTCGAGAACGCACCGAAATATCAGCGCATCGCGCAGACGATCGGTGTGCCTCGACACAATCATTGATCGCGGCAGAGAACGAACCACGGCCAGAGGACGAGACACGGCCGCAAAGACCGCAAAAAAGATTGCTGCACCTCCCGGATCACAAGGAAACGGTGCCTGCTTCTCTCCTGTAGGTTCGACTTCAGTCGAACAGGGAGATGTCCGGCTGAAGCCGGACCCACAGGGAAGCAGCACTGCCTCTTTATCTTCTGTAGGTTCGACTTTAGTCGAACAAGGGGAGATGTCCGGCTAAAGCCAGACCCACAAGGAAGCAGCACCTGCCTCTCTCTCTCTCTCTCTTCTGTAGGTTCGACTTCAGTCGAACAGGGAGATGTCCGGCTGAAGCCGGACCCACAGGGAGCGGCAGTGCCCTCTTTCTTCTGTGGGTTCGACTTTAGTCGAACAGGGAGATGTCCAGCTAAAGCCGGCCCCACAAGGAAGCAGCTGCCTCTTTCTTCTATGGGTTCGACCTTAGTCGAACTGGGCTCAAGCCTGGCTTCAGCTGCCGGACAGAGTCAGACAAGCCGACCGCAGAGCGCCGCAAGAGTCACAAGATCGGGAGGCTTCGATTCTTTCCAGTCACTCTCTTTAATGCGGTCTTTGCGGCCGATCCTGTCATTCCACGAACGGCGCGACGCTCACACGCCGGCCGCACATGAATGCATCTGCCACCAGGCGCAGCGGCGCGACATCGACGTCGATCTGTCGGTTGCGTACGAGCGATTCGAACCGCGCATACAGATTGGGATATTCGCGTTCCGGTGCTTCGAAGACGGACTGATCGTCGACGCGCATGACCGAGCCGCCCTTCGAGAGCAGCAGCCGGCCTTGATCCGTTTCGACGTCGATGTCCCAGGTCTGCGGACCGGTCTGCAGGAAGTCGAGATCCATGCGCACTTCGGCGCCATCGTCCTGAGTGAGAAGGATCTTCGCCGCGATCGGCGCGTCGCAATTCGAAGGGAATGACAACTCGGCATCGCGCAGCACGAGCGCGCTCGGAAAGATGCGTGTCATGATCGACAGCGCATTGATGGCGGGATCAAAGACGCCGAGGCCGCCGGCTTTCCAGATCCAGGTCTGACCGGGATGCCATACACGCACGTCCTCTTTCCAGGTCACGAGCGCGCTGCGCACGCGACGCGTGGAAAGCCACTCGCGCGCCCGTTCGACAGCGGCGGCTTCGCGCGAATGCCATGTCGCGAACAGAGCAACGTTCTGAGCAACCGCAACGTCCAGAAGAGCGCTGACTTCGTTCAGCGTGGCGCCGGGAGGCTTTTCCAGCAGCACATGTTTTCCCTGCTGGAGCGCATAGCGGGCAATGTCGTAGCGAACCTGTGGCGGGGTACACACCGCCACAGCGTCGATCTCGGGAAGGGCGGCGAGCATCGACTGGATGTCGCGGAAATTCGGCACGCCGTCGAGTTTGTGATTCGGGCTCGCCGCAGCGACGAGCTCGAACGCGGGATTGGCCTGCAAGGCCGGGACGTGTTGATCGCGAGCAATCTTCCCGATCCCCACTAGCGCGATTCTTATTCTGTTCATGCGGATCCCACGTGAGTCGTTCGACTTCTTGTGCTCGCGCCGACAAGCCGTCACGCGGGCAGGAAAGCGACGGCGAGCGGGGCTCGCCGTCGCGTTGCGGTCAATCCGCGCGATACACGCCGTCGTCCCGGCGCGGACGCTTCGGAGCGTCACGACGCAGCGGTGCCGGCAGCAGTGCGTCCGGGAAGTCCTGATAGCAGACCGGTCGCAGGAATCGCTCGATGGCCAGCGTACCCACTGAGGTGGTGCGGCTATCGGACGTTGCCGGGAACGGTCCGCCATGGACCATCGCATGCGAGACCTCGACGCCAGTCGGCCAGCCGTTGACGATCAAACGACCCGCTTTGCGCTCGAGAATCGGCACGAGTGGCGCGGCGAGCTTCGCGTCGTCATCCGTCAGATGCAGTGTCGCGGTGAGCTGGCCTTCCAGGTGCTCGAGCACCTGCTGCAGCTCCGCCTGGCTCGTGCAGCGAACCACGATTGATGAGGAGCCGAAGACCTCTTCAGTCACTTCGGGATGCTTGAGGAGGTCAGCCGCAGCGATCGAGAACAGGGCGCCGCGTCCGCAATGCAGGCCGGTGTTTTCACCACCGCGCCCGAGCACCGTGACTCGCTGATGACTCAACAGCTTCTCGACGCCCTTCTCGTATGCGGCATGAATGCCCGCCGTGAGCATCGTCGCCGGAGCGACCTGGCCGAGCGCTGCGGCAGCGGATTTGGTGAACGTGTCCAGCCCCGGACCTTCGAGCGCAAGTACCAGGCCCGGGTTCGTGCAGAACTGACCGACCCCGAGCGTCAGCGAGGTCACGAAGTCCTTGCCCATCTGTTCGGCGCGCGTTGCAAGCGCACCGGGAAGCAGGATGACCGGGTTGATGCTGCTCATCTCGGCATATACCGGGATGGGCTCGGGCCGTTCGTTGGCGATCTTGAGCAATGCCAGACCGCCTGTGCGCGAGCCGGTGAAGCCGACGGCTTTCACATAAGGATGTGCGACCAGGCCCTGGCCCAGCGCGCGCGAATTGCCATTGAGGAGCGAGAACACGCCCTCGGGCAGATTGCAGGCTTTCACGGCGGCCGTCATTGCCTGCGCAACGAGATCGCTCGTACCGGGATGTGCCGAATGACCCTTCACGATTACGGGACATCCTGCAGCCAGGGCCGCAGCGGTATCGCCGCCGGCCACCGAGAAGGCGAGGGGGAAATTGCTGGCGCCGAAGACCACCACCGGGCCCAACGGAATCTTGCGCAGGCGCAGATCGGAGCGCGGCAGCGGTTTGCGATCCGGCAGCGCTGGATCGATGCGCAGGCCCATCCAGCCGCCTTTGCGCAGCTCATCGGCGAACAGACGAAGCTGTCCGACCGTGCGGGCGCGCTCGCCCGTCAGGCGGGGCAGAGGCAGTCCCGACTCGGACTTTGCGCGTTCGAGCAGCTCATCGCCCAACGCCATGATCTGGTCGGCAGCGGTCTCGAGGAAGCTCGCGCGCAGCTCCGGATCGAGGTCGCGATACACATGGAATGCTTCCCACGCGAGCTTGCAGGCCTGCTCGATTTCTTCGGGACCTGCGGCACTGAAGGCAGGCTCCAGCTGCTGGCCGGTTGCTGGGTTGCTCGCGAAAAAGGTCTCGGGCTTCTTGATCCTGCGCGAGCCAATGAATAAGTCTCCGGAAACGGCCATGATTCTCTCCACTTCAGGGTTGGCTAGATTGCTATAACTCAGACATTATTGCACCGCCCCGCCACGCCCACCTTTCGGTCGGGGCCAATGCGAAGGGGCGGAGAGGGTACAGGCGGACTAAAAATCGCGATAGCGGTAACATCAGCTACGCCTGTCGAGACGTTTGGGGGAGATAAAAATCGTTTTCAATGGCCTTCGGGCCTCGCAGGCAGTTCCCGCGTGAATGACTTCGTCGGCCGTCTCGTGACGGCGGGCGCGGGCACCATGCAATTACAAACAATGACGACAGGACGGCAAGCATGACCGGTACCGCAGTTGTATTTTCAGGGCTCGATTGGGCTGTAGTGGCCGCGTACTTCGTACTGAACACCGCGATCTGCGTGTGGTGTGCCCTACAGAAAGAAAAGAATACCGAAGACTACTTTCTCGCGAGTCGCAGCGCAGGCTGGATCCTGATCGGCTCGTCGATCTTCGCCTCGAACATCGGTGCCGAGCACTTGATCGGTCTCGCCGGCTCGGGCGCCGACTCGGGCATGGCCTTCGCGCACTGGGAGTTGCACTCCTACATGGTGCTGGTGCTGGGCTGGATCTTCGCGCCGTTCTATCTGCGCGCGAAGATCTTCACGACGCCGGAGTTCCTCGAGAAACGATATACGCCGGCGACTCGCACGGTGCTGTCCGGGATCTTCCTGGTGAGCTACATCCTTACGAAGGCGTCGGTGACGATCTTCGCGGGAGCCTTCGCGATCCAGACGATCCTCGGCTATCAGCATGTCGATCTGCCCATCCTGGGACAGACCGACTTCTTCTGGTTCTCCGCCACATCGCTCGTGGTCATCACGGGTGTATTCGTGATTCTGGGCGGCATGAAGTCGGTGCTGTGGACGGAGGCGATGCACGTGCCTGTGTTGCTCGCCGGGTCGACCGTGCTGCTGTTCGTCGGCCTGGGTGAGATCGGCGGCATGAGCGCGCTGAAGGCCGCAAATCCGGAAACCATCCATCTGTGGCGTCCTCTGTCCACGACGCCCGAGACTCAAGGCTTCCCGGGATTCCTGTTCGATCCGAGCGCCACGCCCTGGCTCGGCGTGCTGTTGTGCTCGCCGATCATCGGCCTGTGGTACTGGTGTACCGATCAGTACATCGTGCAGCGCGTACTCACCGGCAAGAATCTGCGTGAGTCGCGTCGTGGCACCATCTTCGCGGCGTATCTGAAGCTTGCGCCGCTGTTCATCTTCCTGCTGCCTGGAATGATCGCCGTCGCGCTGTACAAGCAGGGCACGCCGGGCTTCGAGGAGATCGGCAACAACCCGCAAGGCGCGTTCCCGATCCTGGTGTCGAGTCTGCTTCCCGTCGGCCTGCGCGGACTGGTGCTGGCCGGCATGCTCTCGGCGCTGATGAGCGCGCTCGCCTCGTTGTTCAATTCGACCGCAACGTTGTTCACCGTCGACTTCTACAAGCGGTTGCGTCCGCAATCGAGCGAGAAGCAACTGGTGATGGTCGGACGCATCGCGACCGGCGTGGTCATCATCCTGGGCATGCTATGGATTCCGTTCCTGCAGGATCTCGGCAAGGGCCAGCTCTACACCTACCTGCAGCTGGTGCAGTCGTTGCTCGCGCCTTCGATCGCGGCGGTGTTCATGCTCGGCATCTTCGCTCACGGCGTGACGCCCATTTCCGGTCTGGTCGGCATCATCACCGGCTTCGTGATCGGCATGGCACGTCTGATCTTCCAGGCGCTGCACGAGGTGAAGCATGTCGAATGGCCGAGCTTCATTCAGAACCTGGTCGACATCAACTGGCTGTACTTCAGCTTCTTGTTGTTCGTGTTCACTTGCCTCGTGATCTTCGTCGTCAGCATGTTCACGCCGAAGGCGCCGGAGTCGCAGCTCGCTGGTCTTACCTATAAGTCCGTGACGAAGGAGATGACGGAGGACGATCGTCAGAGCTACGGCTTCTGGGAGATTTTCCACACCGTGGTGATCCTCGGCATCATCGCCTGGATCTACATCTACTTCTGGTGATCCGGGACAGACTGCAAGGGAGCGAATCAGCAGTCAGTCGAGCAACTTCGCGACCCGCAAACGACACGGAAGGCGTTCGCGGGTGACTTGCTCAAGATTCCCCTACGGTCTGCCGCGGTAACGAGCGGCGATAAGAAGAGCGCAGTGCCTACGCACTGCGCTTTTTTTGTTTGCGAGCGTCGTTGGTATCCGAGAACGCCAGATCGACGAGCTCTTCCATCGCGCGCTGCGCGCGATCGGGATCGCAGGCAGCGACGGCTTCATACACGCGTCGATGATCCGGCACGGGATCGCGCGACTGAGGATTGAACCTCAGCTTGAACACCGTGCTCCATGAAACCGCTGCACCAATGCTCGTGATCAGCGAGACCATGAAAGCATTGCCGCTCGCGCGCAGCAGCGCCGAATGGAAATCGTGATCCGCCTGACGCCCCGCTTCGACGGACAGGGTGTGTTCGCTCATTCCTTTGAGCGCGTGTTCCATTGCCCGCAAATGCTCTTCAGTACGACGCTCGGCTGCCAGTGCAGCGGCGCGAGGCTCAACGATCCTGCGCAGCTCGAACAAACTGGCAAGCAAGGTATCGTCGGGATCGACCTCGAAGATCCATGCCATCACGTCCGGATCGAGCAGATGCCAGTGCTCGGGTTGACTGATGCGTGTCCCCACTTTGGGGCGCACCTCGACGAGTCCCTTCGCCGCCAGGATGCGTACTGCCTCGCGGTACGCGCCACGCGACACCTGAAACTGGCCGCTGGCGACGATTTCACCGTCCAGCAGTTCGCCGGGCTTGTACTCGCCCGAGACGATTCGCACTCCGATGTCGCGCGCAATCTTCCCGTGGATGCGCAATGTCCGTCGTCGGCTTCTGGACCTGGACTTCGTGTCTGCGCCGCTCGCGTTCTTTTTCAACGTCATGGCCGTAATGTAGTGCTTCGCTCGGAAAGCCAGCAATACATCATCGCCTCGCTGCGTCACATTGCCTGCCCTCGGCCGCTTTATGTAAGCGAAGCGATGGCGGCTCGAAGAGAGGCAGTGCGCGCGCATCGCGAATGAAAGTCGCAAGCTGCAAGCAGCGGCGGATCTGCTTGTCAGAATTCCGGCGATCCGGTTCCCGATCTGTCTGCCGGTCAGGTATCGAGTGTGCGCAGGATCGGCTCCTGCAGACTGTGGTCATAGCCGAGTCGGCTGATCGATGCAGGATCCATGTACAGGCGCTGTGCCGCTTGCGGTGGCAAGCCGATCCACAAGACGCTGATCACACGCAGAATGTCCCGATGCGCGAAGGCCAGCACATTGCCCTCGATCGAACGGACCTTCTCGATGAACCGTTCCGCACGAGCCGCGACATCGTCCAGATTCTCACCGCCCGGACAGCCATGCTCGAACGCATTCCAGCCCGGCTGTCTTTCGCGAATCTCTGTGGTGCGCAGACCTTCATACTCGCCGTAGTTCCACTCGCGCAGATTCTCATCCCGCTCGAATGCGCCGGCGAATCCCGCGAGCTCACAGGTTTGTCGCGCGCGTTGCAGCGGACTGCAAAACACCTTCGAGAAGGTGTGTGGCTGCAAGCGCGGCTGGAGATTCTTCGCGTCCCGCTCGCCCTGCGCAGTCAACGCAATGTCAGTCAGCCCCGTGTGCTTACGACTGCGCGACCACTCGGTTTCGCCGTGCCTGACCAGCCAAAGCTCTGCAAACATAGTCAGTGGCTAATAGTGTTTCGCATCACCCATCACTCATCACTCTCTATCACTCATCACGCTCTAATGAGTACACACCTTCGGCCGGTTGAAATCGACCGGTTTGAAGATCAGGAAGGTGCGTTCCCACCAGTTGGGTGCGGCCGGGAGAACGGCGGAGTTGGCAGTAACCTTCTCATGGCGAACGCCGTTCAGATCGTAGCTCACCCACTGAGTTGGATTCTTGCGCAGGTACTCCTGAAGCGAATGCATGACGAGGCCCTGATTGCCGCGCTCCGCCATGCGCTGCAGATTCGGATCGGAGGATGCGCGGATCATGGCGACATCGCGCTGATAATCGAACAGCGTGCCGGCCTTCTGGATCACCAGATGATTGGTGATGCCGCCCTCGGTGTGGAGGTTGCTGAACATCGCAATCGTGCCCTCGGTGCGCAAGCCGACGTAAGGAGATGCGCTCCAGACGAACAGGGTGAGCGGGATCGCATACAGCCATAGCGGTTGACGTGGCGGATGCTTGCCGCGCCAGGGCAGATGATCCAGCGCCGCGTTGACCAGGAGCACCATCGCAATGCCGCCGTACACCACCCACAGCAGCACCCACATCGACTGCCATAGATGGAACGGCGCTGCCTGTACCTGTGGATTGAGATACCGCAGCAGCAGCACGGTCATTGCGGCGGCGCCGACGACGATCATGAAGGGCAGGATCGCGCCCATCTCACCCATGCGCTCGCGCATTCCGCGAAAGAAACGCGCACAGCTCGCATAGAACTCTGCACTGACTTCGCGCGGCACCGACAGGATGTAGAGCGCGAACACCAGACTCGAAAAATCCATGTACCAGGAGTACGCAGAGATCGGAATGATGAAGTGAAAGATCAGGCCGAATATCAGACCGATCGCAAAATAGCGCTTCCAGTACAGCGCGACGAGCGTGATCGCCTCGATGATGAACGTCGACCAGATCGCCAGGTATTTGCCGACGATGCTGTCGCCGAGTCCGAATCCGCTGGCGAGCGGCGTGTACAGCGCGACGGCGCAGCTCACGCTCGGGTCGAGAAAGTCCGTGTTGATCTTGTGGAAGATGCCGTAGAAGTACATCACAGCGAGCAAGGCCCGACCGACGACCCGCATGCGCTCGTACAGCATCTCGCGAATCGGCTCGCCGTGACTGATCGTGACATACGCCTGAATCGCGATGATCAGTACGCCCGCATTCATGAAGGCGCTGATCATCTTGTTATTGGAGGCGACCGGCATGTGCATCGCATACCGGGTCAGCATCAGCGCCGAGACCGCCAGCAGCAGTGAGGTCGCGCGCGGACGCAGAATCAGCAGCACGGCCGCCCCGATCGTCGCCCATGTCACGAGACTCGGGAACAAACCACCCCGGAAAAGAATATCGCTGCGGTCGCCGGCAATACTGAACAGCGTTGCGATCGCCCAGATCGGTGCGAATGCGGTGAGGCCGTCATACGCGGCACGTTCAGCTGCCGAAGCAGGCAGCAAAGAGCGAAACGGAGCAAACGATCGACTGGCAATTTCGCGCATGAGTCTCTTTGTCGGACGCGGCCTACCCGGGGCGGAATGCACAGCGGGCGTTACGGTTCCGTACCTGCGCGAAAAAACTGCGGCTAATTCAAACGGCCGCGAAGATCGACGTCGTGACCACGCTTTCTATATGATCAATTTGGATTCAACGACCGGGAGTCGTCGTGGGTAAACGCAAACAGCTCGTTCTGTTTCTGTTCGGAGCGTTGGCACTGGCGGGTCTCTACGAGGCGATGCATAACCTTCCTGTGATGACTGGGTGTTCGTTCTATGCCGAGTGCCCCGGCAGCACCGAGCTCAACGCAGACGCGGGCTGAACCTTCGAAGGATGAAAGATGCAGGACTCCAGCGACAATTGGCTGCTCTATGACGGCGATTGTCCCTTCTGCAGCGCCTATGTGAGCTACGTGCGATTGCGCGAGGCTGCGGGACCTGTGCCGCTGCTGAACGCACGTATGCATCCGGATCGCGTCGACGAGGCGCGAAAGCAAGGGCTTGATCTCGATACCGGCATGGTCCTGAAGCTCGATGGTCGTTACTACCACGGCGCGGATTGCATTCACGCGCTCGCACTGCTCACGACGCCTTCGGGATTCTTCAATCGCATCAATCGTGTGATCTTCCGCTCGCGCACACTTTCGCGCGTGCTCTATCCCGTGATGCGCGGCGGCCGCAATCTGACCCTGCGGATCCTCGGTCGTCGCCAGCTTCGCCACAATCCGGCGAGCTGACCTCATCCATAGCGTACGAAAGGATTGCCGCACGCAGGCGCGGCCCCGTAGTACTCGATCGTCTCCTGGGTCGGGTCACTCACGCGAAAGAAGTTACTTCCCGTGAGGAAACTGGTGAGAACCAGCCGTTCGGTGATCTCGACGCCTTCGTCGATGGCGCGAATCCGGCGAGCGAGCCAGGGCGCCTGCGACTGCGCGGCGATGCCCAGGCGGCGGCGCTGCGAGTTCATCAGCGGTGAATCGAGAGTCTCGCGCACGAAGCGCTGCAAGGAGGGCTCGTCGAGCGCGATCCCCGGTAGATTGTCGCGGATGACCGCTTCAATCCACTGCGCGCGGTTTCGCTCCGAATAACTCCAGCCTGCGGCACCGACCGCTGCGCAACCGAAGAGTCCAGCGCCGATGAGAACGCGTCGTCGCGATGTGGAGAAATGACTGCTCATGATCAGGCGAGTAGGTCAGCACTGCGCAACGACAATGCCGCGACCGTAAGACTCGGATTCGAGCTCGCGCCCGAAGGGAAGACCGACGATCCGACGACGACGAGGTTGCGCACTTTGTGATGCACTTGTTTCGAGTCAACGACCGACGTGGCGGGATCGGTTCCCATCCGCAGGCTTCCTTGCACATGCGATTCGGTTGCGCGCATGCCGCGGAACTCGATGCCCTCGACCGGCAGCGGCGCAAGCACTTTCTCCATCGCGCGTCGCGATTGCTCGACGCCGCGAACGGCGTACTCGGAGTTGCGCGCGTGCGTGATGAGCGGGAGGCCGTCGGCATCGAGCGTCACGCGATTGTCGTCCTGCGGCAGATCTTCGACCACGACGACCAGGCTCACCAACTGTCGCCAGCGACCGAACTCCTTGCGTAGCCCGAACGGCCAACGATTGTCGAAGTAGATGAGCGCGCCAGCGTGATCTTTGCGGAATGCGCCGTCGTACAGCGAGTAATTGAGCGCAGTCGTGAGCGTGCCGCCATCGCAGCTATCGAGACCGTCGAGCATCACTTCGAGGCCATAGCCAAGCTGCTCGTGAATGCCGACGCCGGTGTACGGTTGATCGATCCCGGATCGCAGCAGGATGGCAGGGCTATGAATGGCATTCGCGCCGAGCACCACCAGCTCTCCGCTCGCCTGCAGTTGCTGACCGTCCTGTCGATAGAAGACGCCGGAGCACACGTCGTTGGCGACGTTCAAGTGCGTCACTTCACAGCCGGTGCGAATCTCCACGTTCGACCGCTCACGAAAATCGCTAAAGCCGTTCTCGAACGTGAACTTGGAATTCACCGGGCACTGACTGCACCGCGCACTCGCGCAGCACTTCCCGCGCGTGGACGTGGCGACGCTCGCGCGCGCACAGGCCATCGGCACGTGATGCTGCGGCTGTGCCTGCTGCATGATGCGATCGGCGGACATGAGTGCATGGGCGGGCTGAGGAAACGGACGCGAGCGCGGCAGGATGGCCGCCATCTCTGGCGCGCCAGCAACGTTCATTCGCTCTTCGGCCTGAACGTAGTAAGGCTCGAGCTGTTCATAGCTCATGGGCCAGTCCTGCGCGACGCCATACAGCGAGGCAGTCCGGAAATCGTTCGGATGCAGGCGCGGGGTCTGCGCCATCCAGCAATTGGTGCCGCCGCCCAAGCCGATCGTGAAATTCCAGAGCTTGTGTCCGCGCGGTGTTCGATAGGTGTCTTCTGGCGCGATCGCCGAACTGCGCTGTTGCTCGATCTGCCATGCGTGAGGATGAAATGCGCCACGTTCGAGAATCAGCACGCGCGCCTGCGGCTGTTTGCGAAGAAAGCCGTCGACGAAAAAGAGCGATCCGAATCCCGAGCCGATCACTACCAGATCGAAACGATCAGCAGACATGCCATCCCCGGAAGCCACACAACGTAGGCGAAACCATACACCAAATGCTGCGGCGTCCTGTTTTTATTAGTCCGTGCGAGCCCGGGGCTGCTAAGCAAGGAACTTTCCCGACACAGCGAGCGTTCGCGGTACTCGTGTAGTCGACTCGACGACTCGATTGCGACGGGTAGAGATCAAAACGATTCGGGCATCGCGATCACATCGGCGCGCAGGACCTGCCCCGATAGGAAGCAGATCAGTACCCGAACCCGATGGAGGACGTGCGGCGGGCGGGGATTGATTTATGTACGGCTACGTTTCGATTGCAGATCTTTCCAACGATATCCGCGCGCATCTGCATAAGGTTCCGGCGGACGTGGATCTGATCGTGGGCATTCCGCGCAGCGGCATGATCCCTGCGTACATGATCGGTCTGTATCTCAACCGCCTGGTTATCGATCTCGATAACTTCCTCGCGGGAGGCCTGGCCGGTCACGGGCAGACGCGTCCAGTCGGCACCCGGGTCGCATCGCCATTCGATGCCAGACATATTCTTCTGGTGGATGACAGCCTTGCGACCGGGCTGTCGATGCGCAAGTGCCTCGGACGACTTCACGCTGCAAACTTCCGCGGACGAATCAGCACCTGTGCAGCCATCGTCGCGCCGTCACGTCAGTGGGATGTCGATCTGTTCTTTCGCGAGCTGGCCTATCCGCGCATTTTTGAATGGAACGCCTTCCATCATCCCGACATCGCGAATTCCTGTTTCGATCTCGATGGGATCCTGTGCCTCGATCCGACCGACGATGAGAACGACGATGGCGTCTGCTACGAGCAATTCCTGGCTTCCGCCAAGACACTCTTCAGGCCCACGCAACGCATCGGCCACATCGTGTCAGCGCGCCTCGAGAAATATCGCACCCAGACGGAAGCCTGGCTTGCACAAGCCGGCATCCAATATGGAAAGCTGCATTTGATCGATTTGCCTTCCGCAGCCGAGCGCATCCGGCTCGGTGCTCACAGCACGCACAAGGCAAAGATCTACGTCGAAACGGAGGCACGCTTGTTCTATGAAAGCGACCTGCGACAGGCACAGGAGATTGCGAAGATCTCCGGCAAGCCCGTCCTCTGTACCGCGAACATGTCGATGCAGTTACCGGGCGGTGTCCATCTCGCGGCGACCATTCGCAACGCGAAATGGAAACTGCGTGCCCCTCTCGGTCGCCTGAAGGGATGGCTGCGACACCAGCTCCGCCCGGCGATGTCTTCGACACTCGAGCCGTGATCAGGGAAGAGGTTTCACACAGAGATCACAGAGATCACGGAGTCGAGATGAGACATCTCGATGGCATGCTCCGGACGCAAACAGCGATGCGCTTCTCTTCTGTGGGTTCGACTTCTCGAACAGGGAATGTCCGGCTGAGCCGCCCCACAAGGAAAAGCAGCATGCCCCTTCTTCTGTGGGTTCGACTTCAGTCGAACAGAGAGATGTCCGGCTGAGCCGGCCCCACAAGGAAAGCAGCCCTGCGCCTATCTTCTGTGGGTTCGACTTCAGTCGAACAAGGAGATGTCCAGCTGAGCCGGACCCACAAGGAAAAGCGGTACCGCCTGTTCTTCTGTGGGTTCGACTTCAGTCGAACAATAGACCTCATCCGCGCATGAACCCATTGATATCGCGCAACGACTCCACGTACGTGAACGTCTTGCGATCTCTGATCTCTTCAGCGGCGGCGATCAGACCGCTCATGGCGGCGCGATACAACGAGGTCGCCAGGCTGATGCGTTTCACTCCGACCGACTCGAGCTCGGCAATGCTGAACGATTTGCCGGGCACGCCCACCATGAAGTTCACCGGCTTGCTCACCGACGAACACACGGTGCGAACGGCATCGAGGTCCGGCAACAGCGGTGCGAACAGCACATCTGCGCCGGCCTTCTCGTACGCTTGTAAACGCTTGATGGTGTCGTCGAGATCAGGATTGCCGCGCAGAAAATTTTCGCATCGCGCCGTCAGCGTGAACGGGAACGGCAGCGCGCGAGCTGCGACAACGGCAGCGGCTACGCGCTCGGTTGCAAGATTGAAGTCGTAGATCGGTGACTCATCGGTGCCGGTCGCATCCTCGATCGAGCCGCCGACGAGACCTGCTTCCGCAGCGACGCGAATAGTGTCCGCTGCATCCTCGGGACGATCACCGAACCCTTTCTCCAGATCGCCCGAGAGAGGCAGGTCCGTCGACTCCGCGATCGAGCGAATCTGGGTAAGGGCTTCTGCGCGTGTGACCTGGCCGTCGAGCCGCCCCAACGTGTTGGCAGAAGCGCCGCTGGACGTGGCCAGAGCTTCGAATCCCAGACCGCTCATGATCTTTGCCGAGCCCGCGTCCCAGACGTTTGCGATGACGAAGGCGCCCGCGCGGCGATGCAGCTTCTGAAAGCGGTCGGCCTTTTCGAGTTGCGTGGTCATGATCTTCTTCATCCCTCCTGTGATAGCTGGCCGATATCAAACGCGATTCGAAACGTTCGTCGCTATCGGAATCTGTCGATGCGTGACAGGTTGAGCGGCGCGGCTTGCTGCTGATGTCACGTCCGGGCCAGGCGTATGAATGTGTGCGCCGCAGACCGCGAAGGGTTGGCAAGAATCGCGCTTGCTGATCCCAACGCAGGACGGTTGTGCACGTCCAACGCGTCGATTCACAAATGGCGCGTTTCTTCGGGCTCGCGTTCCCAATGGTTGCTGCGGCCGTCGAAATAGCGCACGGGCGCGGTGACGAGCTCTTCCGGAGTGGCGTTATCCAGTGCGGCCAGCGCAATGGAATAGAACGCCCCGCCCATCTCCTCGACGTAGCCACGGCTGAAGGTGCGAATGCCGCAGTGCTTGCAGAACATGTGATGCACGCTGTGCGAGCCGAAAGTGTAGTCGCCGAGATCGTCCTGTCCTGACAATAGCCGAAAGGCGTCCGGCTTGATGCTCAGGCCCCAATTGCGCTGCTTGGTGCAGATCGAGCAATTACACTTGCCCGTCCCGGTGCTCAGGTCCAGGTTCGCTTCGAAACGAACCTTTCCGCAGTGACAGCTGCCTTGGTATGTCTTGAGCATGAAAGCACCTCGCAGTTGAAAGGATCGACGTGTATCAGCAATCAGCGACAGCAGATGTCCACTTTGAATGTCGCGAGGCAATTTTGCGCACGCGGTGGAATGGAACTTCAATTGCCGCTTTCATCAATCTGATACGCGTGGCCTGATGCCGCCGATTGCTTTGATTGCCGTTCTGCTGGCGGCTGCCGCGCACGCAACCTGGAATCTATATGCGAAGCGTGCAGCAGGATCGCGCCATTTCGTCTGGCTGTACTCGACCGCCTCGGCGATTCTCTATGCGCCGATCATTGCCTGGATCCTGATCACCGAGCGGCCGCAGTTCGAGTTCCTGCACTGGGTCGCACTCATCGCCACGGCTTTCCTGCATCTGGGCTACTCGCTGATGCTGCAGGCGGGATATCGCGCGTCGGATCTGTCACTGGTGTATCCGCTCGCGCGTGGCTCAGGCCCGTTGTTGTCGTTCTTCGCTGCAGTACTTTTGCTCGGTGAGCCGCTCACATGGACAGGGGTCCTCGGTGTGCTGCTTGTCGTATGCGGCATTCTGCTCGTCTCCGGAATGCTGAGCGAACATCACAAGGCGCCGCGCGCCGGCATCTTCTATGGTCTCGGCACCGGGTTCTTCATCGCCGCATACACGATCAACGATGGCTGGGCGTCGAAGGTGCTGCTCATCTCGCCCTTCCTGATCGAGTACGTGGGTAACGTGTTTCGACTGACCGTCCTCGGACCGCGAGCATGGATGGATCGCGTGCGGGTTCGCGAAGAGATCCGCGAGTATTGGAAGCCAGCGCTGGTCGTGAGCGTACTGGGACCGATCGGCTATGTGCTCGTGCTATACGCGATGCGCGTCGCACCCGTGAGTCACGTGGCACCCACGCGGGAGCTGGCAACGCTGATCGGCACGTACTTCGGCGCGCGATTGCTGCAAGAACGCGCGGCGCCCTCGCGAATCCTCGGTGCCCTCTGCATCGTTGCAGGTGTGGTGAGTCTCGCGTTCGGCGGCTGAGATTGGGCCATACTGCCGGCGTGCCAGGCGTATTCGAACGCGCACTCGCGGACGTACGGTCCTGTGGGTTCGGATTCAATCGAACAGAACCTCGCACTCCTGTGGGTTCGGCTTCAGCCCAATGGCACTGCATTAAGCAGAAGCGCGGAGCGCAGATGAGCGGAAGGGGCTGAAATAGAAAGGAAAGCAGGCTGGCCAGGATTGATAGGATGTTTGTTACCACACATCGACCCAATCAATCG
>JAFAEQ010000022.1 GCA_023423935.1 Pseudomonadota bacterium
GGAAAGAAAACTGCGAAGTCCGCGCAGCTCTGGCCGAAGCAACAGCAACGCGGCGTGGGACTGCAAGCGATGGTGCGACTCTGACCGGGTTTCTTCTCATCTCTGGAACCGAAGCCACCTGATCCTGCTTCACCGAAACCACCGAGGTTGAACTTGCCGCGAACCGTTCAAACGACGCGGCACTAAAGATGCAGCCGCGCGATGACATTGCCAACTCTGAAAGTGACTGAGCGAAGCCACTGAGCCATGACACCTGAAGACTTCCTGTCGGATGCAGCACGTTTATCTCTCTTCGCTGTGTACGGCCCAACGCCGCGCATCACGCGCGTGCGTCCTCGCACGTCGCGTGCATGCGCTTGTTAGATCTCACTTCAGTAACCCGCTTGCTTTCCATTTGAAGCTCGCGACGAACATAATCAAGACCAGAAGAAAGTCCAACCGAGCGAACACAACGTACATCTGCGACATCTCCAATGGCATTCCTGTTTGGGAGCGCCAGATTGCGGAACCTCCGAACAGAGCAACCCCGGCGCAGACTGCGAAGAAACCCAAGATTGGAACAGCGATGCGCGATCCACAGAGCAGCGCGACACCGGCTGCGGTCCGGGAGATCGGATACATGAATCCAGCGGCGTAAAACCACCAAGGTGCGAGCGAGGCGGCAAGCTCTGAGTTTCTGGAAAGAACCAGACTTAGGGCAATGAGTTGAAGCCCTCCCAAGACCGCAAAGTAGATCCCCGCGCCTCGCGAGCGCCATAGCCCTGGCATCCGCTGCCGTTGGTCACCGACGTTCTCAACGACTACTGACATATGTCTCCGTGAGATCTAACTTGTTTTCGCACGCGTCCAGGCGCGAGATAAAACTGGTGCTGCTAGATAACATGTCGCCCGTTGCCATCACAACTACCTATTGCACAAAGCGTTATTGGTCATGTACTGCATATACATCCATATATAACACACCAATCGGACATGGACCGTCCTTCACTTCGATCCACGCGCCCGCAGAACCAGCTGCGCGAGTGCATTCGGTACGCTCACTACAGCCTCAGAACTGATTTCAGACTCGCTCTTCAGGCAGCCGCGTTCCAGCGCGCCTTTACTCGGGGAGGCTCGCGAGCGCATCCTGAGCGCTCCGATCGCATGGCACAGAACGATGCCAAACCACCCTGCGCACCATCTGGCCAACCACCCGGCCAACCACCTTGATTGGATCTTGCGCTACATCACGGTGCCGTTTCGAATGGCGCCACTGCTTCTCATCGTCGTCGTCAGCGTGTTGATGACGCTTGCCATCAAGGCAACGCTGTTCGGCATCGCACTCGGCCTCTTCCTCTTATCGGGTTTCTTCAAGTACTCCTTCGCACTGCTCGATGAGCTCACGGTTGGCAGGATCGAGCCGCCGGTGCTTTCCATCGAGATGATGAATCCCATCGGCGAGAGCCGCTCGCTTGCGGCCCTCGTCTTCATGGTCGCCGTGTTCTTCGCCTCCGAAGCCGCGGTGTATTGGTTCGGTTCGACGCTGAGCGTGGCGATCGGCGTGCTGGTATTGGCCGCGCTAATCGCAATCATCGCCATGCAAGGAGCCACGGGCAGTCTCGCTCAGTCGCTCAATCCGATTCGCTGCTGGCGACTGATCATGCGGTTGCGGGTCGATTTCGCATTGCTCATCGCTTGCGCCTTCCTTCTTTGCGCCCTATTCGCCCTCGCACGCGCGGCGGGTTTGCCGCTGCTGCTGCAGATCGCGCTGTTCATGTATGCCTGGCTCGCGTTGTTCTCGCTGATCGGCGGCCTGCTTCATGAGCGACGAGCCGAGCTTGGGCTGGACGATGCATACGAAATCGAGGCCCTCGACCTCACTGATGATGCTCAGCTCGATCGCACCCGGCAGCAAGCCCTCGATCGCATCTATGCCGAGTGGCGGGGCGGCTCGCACAAGACGGCTTGGGAGAGCGTGATCTCCTACGTCAGCCAGAGCTCGCAACCGCTCACTGAGCTTCGATGGCTATACGAGCAAGCGAAGAGCTGGCCCGATCAACGGCTCGCTGATCGATTGGCGCAGGAACTGCTTCCGCGCCTGCTCGCTGAGCGGCGCAACGGTGAAGCACTCGATATACTCAAGGAGCGCATCGTTGCGAATGCAGATTTCCGTCCGCTTGCGAGCGCCGCTCTGATCCGCCTCGTGCAGCTCGCGCGAGATGCGGGTGAGCGGCCCGTTGCCCGCGCCTTGCTACACGATTTCGAACGGTTCTATCCGCACGATTCGGCCCACCGCGCCGCGAGCTTGCTGATGCAGCAACTCGAGCGCTGACCTGCGATGGATGTCGCTATTCGTGATCCTGGGACCGATGACGCATGAGGCGAGGATCCCAGCAATGCGCGAAATCCCGAGCACCAGATAGAGCAATAAGCGACGTCAAAGAACCCGCGATCAGATCGGACGTCGAGTGAGCCGATGCACGGTCATTTCGAGTTCAGGCATTAGCCGGCCCCGCGCGGAGAGCAAGCCTCCAAGCTGCCATCCGTGTGTACACGAAAGTGTGGCGGGGTCCGGCCATTCCGGACCCCGCCAGTGACTCAGAACTGCTTGCTGTACGAAAGGCTGACCTGCGAGCCCTTCTCGCCGAAGGTCTGCAAGGACAGGCCCACGTTGCCGGCGTCGCCCATGCGGTACTCCGCGGCGCCGAGGACGCTGAACTGCGTCTTGCCCAGGCCTGGATTGCGCACAGAGAACGTCGCCGCCTCACCGTTCACGCTGGCATTCACTCCATGGTCGTCGCCGCGCAGATCGTGCACGAGGTTGGCACCCGCACGCAGCAGGAAGTCATCGGAGAGATATCCGCTCAACTCCATGCCGGCAAGCAGCGCCGTACCGTCTTGCTTCAGCGTGCCGACCGACAGGGCATCGGTGGTCGATACCCGATTGGTCTCGGTGAAGCCGTCGACCTTGACGTCGTAGCGGGCCACTTCGAACGTCGAACGCAGGCTGAGCCGATCGAAGCGCGCAAGGTGCATCACGCCGATGCCCGCCAGCCAGGCGTTCGAGTCGATGCGATTGGCCTTGGCGATACCTTCGCTCGTCTGGCGCGAAGCATCCGTGTTGTAGTCCGCGTACGTCACGCGACCCGACAGATACAGCCCCTCGATCGGCAACGTCTTGGCTACGGCTAGCGAGCCGATCAGTCCGTCCGAGCTGGCATGCAAGGTGTTGCTGCGATTGCGGCCGTCCTCCATTCCCAGGCTCGCCTTCACGATCAGACTCTCGCCCGTGCTGTAGCCGATCTGCACACCATCGGCGTCCAGATCGTACCGGGCGTAGCCGCTGTTCTTCGCTTTGCCGCTACGGGTGTAGACGGTTGCGATGCCGCCGCGCGCCTCGCCGAGGTCGCTGCCGATACCAGCCTCAGGCATGAAGAACAGCGCCTGCCGACCTTGCTCGATCAGGCTGGTGTAAGCCTCGGGCGAAGCCTTGGCGAAGATCGAAGCACTGTCGGCGCCATCAGCGTAGGCGCCTGCGAGCCGCTCGAGCAGCTTGCCGCCGTAGAACTGGCGAACGCCACCCGCATCTTCGACCATCAGTCCGTCCAGCATGGCCGCTTCGTTGCGACCGCGTGCGACGTGGCCGTAGAAGTCGTCATAACCGCCGCTGCCAAGGCCGATGAGGCTGCCGGTACTCACGTTGAGCAGCGCTTCATCGCCGTCGCTCTTCTGCACGCTCGTGAACTTGCCGGAGACCTGACCGTCGCGCACTTCGAACAGCTTGACCGTCTCGCCGCGGGAGAGATCGTCATCAGTCCCCAAGCGATCGATCACCAGCGAGGCTCCATCCTCGATACGCAGGCTGCCGCTGATCTTGAGCACGTCGTAATCGATGCCCGCGGCGCGTTGACCGGCACTGCCGCCGACTTCCAGTTGCGTCGTGGAGTGGTTGCCCAAGGTCAGATCGGCGAACTGCAGCGTGCCCGGTGAGTTGCCGGGGTTGAGCCACGAGTTCGCACCCATGACCACGTGCCCGGTGAACGAGCCGTTACCGGAGAGAACACCACCCGTGATCTCCGTCCGGCTCGCGATGATGCTGCCCGCCGTCGTGGGATCGAACGGATTGCCGAGGTGCAGGACCGCCGCCGAATCCGGACTAGTGGCATCGGAGCGGACGATGATGTCGTTCGCCGTCAACGTGCCCCGCACGTCCAGCCTGGCAGTATCGGTGACCTCTACGGTGCCCGATTGGACTGCGCCGTTGGGGGCGATCTCGAGCAGCGAATTGCCGCCAAGACCGATCTGATTCGAGACCACGGAGCCGCCCGTATCGACCACCAAGGTCGCATTGCTTTGCAGCTGCACGCCCGGGAATTGCAACGTGGCGCCGGCGCCGATCGTGGCCGATGCCTGAGCCTCCTCACCGCCCAGCGCGAACACGCTGGTCGGGTCGAGCGAGGTGAGATCGTTATCGATTCGGAAGGAGCCGCTGCGAACGTCGAGCGCGCCGGAGCCCAGCACCGTACCGGTGAAGTTGCCGCCGTTGCGCACCGTCAGACGGTTGGTCGCGCCGAGGTCGATCTGGCCCGCACCGCTCAGCGAGAAGATGCTCTGGTCGCCGTTGATCAATTGCAGAGTGCCGACGACGGGCTGGCTGTCGACAATGGCGCTGTTGACGATGACGTCCATGCTCTGATCGAGGATCCAGCTGCCATTCAAGGCGACCGTGCCTTGATCGATGACGAGCTCGCCACCGATGTTCATCGAGCTGACGCCGCCATCGAGCGTGAGCGTGCCTGCGCCATTCTTGACGAGCGAGCCTGCACCAGCGAACTGGCCGCTATACACGCTGTTCTCCGTTTGATTCAGCGTCAGAACATCGCTCGCGCCATCGAGGTGGACGACACCCGTCGCACCACCGCTCAGACCGGCAGTGGTCACTTGGCGATTGCCAGTCACATTGAGGGCACCATCATTGATGGCAGCACCCGCGCTCGCGAGATTCGCGGCGAGTTGCGTCGTACCAGCATTCGCCAGCGAGGCCACCTGCTGATCCGCCGCGACGATGAAGGTGCCACCGTTCACGACTGCACCGACCGTGTCGGCAGTACCTGCCTTGAAGGTCGCCCCATTGGCGATTGCGATGCCGCCATCGTCCGCCAGAGTGCCGCCGCCGGTGGTGTCCAGCGTTCCCGCCAACACGCCCGTGCCGCCTCTGTGGTCGCTGGCGCCGGTCAGCGTCAACACGCCCGTGCCATCTTTGATGAACGCGCCCGCTCCGCCGAATGTACCGGCGAACGTGCTGTTACCTGCCTGACTGACGGTCAGGATGTCGGTCTGCGTCGTGAGTTCGAACGCGCCATTGCCGGTCAGCGAAGGTGTGGCGAGACGATGCTCACCGCTCACCGTCATCAGACCGTCGTTCACGACGTGGCCGACGCTCGTCAGGTCAGCGCCGAGCGAAGTCGTGCCCACGTTCGTCAGCGAAGCGACTTGCTGATCGGCTGCGACGACGAAGGTGCCGTCGTTGATCACTGTGCCCACTGTGTCTGCCGTGCCTGCCTTGAGCGTCGCATCGGCCATGATCGTGATTGCGCCGTCGTCGGCCAGCGTGCCGCCACCGGTCGTATCCAGCGTACCGGCCTCGACCGAGGTGCCGCCGAGATGGCTGCTCGTACCGGTGAGTGTCAGCGTGCCTGCGCCTGTCTTGATCAAAGCGCCCTGACCCTCGAATGCGCCTGCGAATGTGCTGTGCGCGCTCTGATCGATGGTCAACTCGTCGGCGGCGAGATCGAACACGCCGCTGCCCGTCAGTGTGGGGGTCGCGAGAGTCCGCTCGCCGCTCACTGCCCAAACACCGTCGTTCACGACATTGCCGGCGCTGGTCAGATCGGCCACGAGCTGCGTCGTTCCTGCATTCGCGAACGAGGCCACCTGCTGATCCGCTGCGACGATGAAGGTGCCGCCGTTCACGACTGCACCGACCGTATCGGCAGTGCCTGCCTTGAAGGTCGCGCCAGTGACGACTGCGATGCCACCCGCATCGGCCAGCGTGCCGCCGCCCGTGGTGTCGAGCGTACCGGCTGTCACCGCAGTGCCACCGGCGTGGCTGCTCGCGCCGGTCAGCGTCAATGTGCCCGCACCCGATTTGATGAGGGCACCTTCGCCGCCGAATGTGCCGGCGAAAGTGCTGTTGCCGCGTTGCTCGAGGGTCAGGATGTCCGTTGCTGTCGTCAGATCGAACCCGCCACTGCCCGTCAGCGAAGGAGTCGCGAGCGTGCGCTCGCCGCTCACCAGCCAGGCGCCGTCGTTGACGACTCCACCCGCCGTCACCTGACCGAGCTGGAATGCAGCGCCGTGCGCCTGGTTGGTCAGCGTGCCGCTCACCGCGAGCGTGCCGGCAATGTTCAATTGCGCATTGGCATTGTTGGTCAGCGTGTCGAGCGATGTCTCGCCGAGATAGGAGAGCAGCCCGTCGTTCACGGCGGTGCCGCCGGTCAGGGTCCCCGTAGACAGCAAGTGGCCGGCACTCGCGACCGACAACGATGTGATGTTCTCGGTGCCGACCAGCTGCAGAACGCCGCCGTTGATGGTCACGTTACCGCCACTGGTGCGCAGCAAGCGGCCGCTATTGCCGGCGCTGCCCAGCGTCGATACGACGCCGGCATTGAGAGTGAAGGCGTTGAGCTCGTTCTGAGCAGTGAGGAACAGCGTGCCTGCGTAGCCGGCGCTGCCCACTTCGAAACCGCCGTTGGTGAGCTTGCCGGTCAGATACGCCGTCTGCGCGGGCGTCGCCTCGGCAGCCAGGCTGCCGTACACCGCGGCCCTGCCAGTGTTGCCGTTCATATTGATGTCGTTCTGCAACGTCACCGAGCCCTGGCTGTACTCGGAGCCAAACACCAACGTGGAATTGTTGGCGAGATAGCTGCTGCCCCAACCGAGCACCTGCGAGGTGCCGCCATCGGTCTTGCCGAAATTGATCGTGATGCCGTCGGCCGTAGCGGCAGCGAAGCCGCCTGCACCGTTCCAGATGAATTGTCCCGGCACCACAGAACCGGCGCGCTGGGTCACGTTCTCACGAAGCAACAGCACACCGGCGTTGCCGGAATTCAGTGTGCCGAGGCTTCCCTGGCCACTGAACATGACGGAGCTGGCCGCATGAATGCCGCGGCCCAGCGTGGTTTCGAGCGTGGCACCTTCGAGAATGGTCTTACCCGAATAGGTGTTGGTGCCAGCCAGTTGCACGAGACCGCCACCACCGATGCGCAGATCCGCGCCCGCGCCAGGCGCGTAGCTGCCGTTGGCGATACTCGCGCTGCTGTCGTCGGCGATCTGACCTTCGACGCGGATGGTCTTGCCGTTGCCCGGAGCAAGCAGGACATTCGAGCCCCGCATCATGAAGATATCGGAGCCCGCCGCCTGGCCGGGTGTGCCGCCGTTGTTGCTGGAACCGGCGAGCACGGTGTTCTCACGGAACAGCACGTTACCGGTGAGGCTCAGCGTGCCACCGTTGCGTACGAAGATGGCGCCGCCGTAGCCGGAGCCGCCACCGCCGAACAAGCCGTCGCCGTTGCTGCCGACACCACCGCCGAAGCCGCCGAGGCCGCCTGCGCCGCTGTCACCATCGGCTGCATTGCCGGTGCCGCCACTCGAACCGCCTGCGCCGCCCGAGCCACCGCCCGCGCCGAATCCGCCCGCGCCGCCTGAGCCACCGCTACCGCCATCACCGCCGTCGGTATGGCTGAGCGCGCCGCTACCGCCATCACCACCGGCGCCACCGGCGCCACCGCCATAGAACGTAGAGCCGTTGCCACCGCTGCCGCCAGCACCGCCCTCACCGCCTCGTCCGGCGGTGCCATTGCTGAGATCGATACCCCATTGCGTGAGATTCGCGATCGCCACACCGAGCTGCGCGTAAGACACAGCCGCTGCTGCGACGTGGGCCGCCGACAGTGAGGGATTGGGCGGGAACGCAGCCAGCGCACCGACCGCAGCGGCCGTTTTCTGGGCCGCATCGGCTGTCTTCTCGATCGTGTCCTTGGTCAATTCGTAGTGGAACGGCACGCCGCCACTGCCGTGGCCGCCATTGCCGCCGTTGCCGCCAACACCGCCGTTGCCATTGCCTGCGCTACCGCCTCGGGTGCCGTCGCGGCCTTCGCCGTCGGTGATGTAGACGATGGCGGAAGGCGCATTGACGCCTCTGCCGCCATTCCTGCCGTTGGCGCCGGTGACGGAGATGCCGTTCAGCGAGCCGCCGACGCGGTACGGAGAGCTTGCGACGAACCCCTGGACCGCCGCAGTCGGTGCGTTGGAGAGCGTAACGACGTTGCCATTGATGGCGCTGATCGTGGTTCCTGCCGGGATGTTCCCGCCTTCGACCTGCATGCCCACCACCAGGCCGGCTGTGCTGAGCAGCGTCAGCTGCGTTCCGCTCTGTGCAGTGATGCTCCTGGACGAAAACTCATTCGGTTTGCCGGTGAGGTTCTGGCTCAGCGTGACCACACCGGTCGAGGGATTGATGTCGGTGATCGTGGTGCCCGCAGGAATGCCGTTGCCGCTGATCGCTGCTCCGACCTTCAGGCGGCTGTCGACAGCGGTGAGCTGAATCGTGTTCTGGCCGATCGTCGTCGCGGGCAGACTGCCGGTGAAGGCGACGGCATCGGACGAAATCGGCTGCGACAGCGTGACCGTGTTGCCCTCGATCTTGGTGATCTTGGTGCCGGACGGAATGCCGGTCCCGGTCAGGGTCATGCCCTCCGCGAGCCCCAGGCCCACGGCCGGCAGCGTGATCTGCGTGCCGCCGTTCGACACTTCGAACTGCGAAGCGCTGAAGCTGCGCACGTCGACGAGTTTGAGATCGACGTTGCTGGCTGTGCTCGCGATGGTGTTGCTGAGCTTGATGCCGGTCACGGCGTTGCTTCCGTCGCGCGTGACTTCGACGATGGTGGTGCCGTCCGGAATCCCGGTGCCGACCACCGACATGCCGGCCACGACGTCTGAAGGGGCCAGCGAAACGAACGAGGTAGCGCTGATCACATTACTGTTGGCCGTCAGCGTGGCGCCGCTCAGGTTCTTGATCGCGCTGCTGTCGACAGCAAGCGCCGAACCGAAGGTGACGGAGGTGCCGCTGATGTCACTGATCGTGGTGGCGCCCGTCGCGCCGGTCATGCTGACCACCGCGCCGGATTTGATCAGCGGATTTTCGGAGCTCAGGGTTGCGCCGGACACGGTGACGTTGCCGCCGGCATCGACCGAGAGCGTGGGCCGGATCTGCAGCGCGCTGACCGCCGTGACGTCGGCGGTCTTGTCGAGCAATGTCACCGTCAGACCGGCGACATTCACATCGGGCGAGCTGCCGCCTTCGCCACCTTTGACGACGTTATGCAGGAAGCTGACGTTGTTGAGTTGCAGCGTGCCGCCGCTGTCGACGAAGAATACTCCGCCCAAGCCGGCACCGCCGCCGCTGCCCGCACCGCCCTCGGTGAAGAAGTTGGTGTAGACCGCATCGCTCGTCTGCAGATTGCAGTTGAAGACACCGATCATGCAGCCCGAATCGCCGCCGCCGTCGATCACAGCCGTTTGGGCATGTGCGCCACCCGCTACGAGTAGCGTTGCGAGCGCGGCGCGCCGGACGGTTTTGGAACGCGAGGACTTGCCGCGCGCCTTAGTAGTTTCCGCTACCGCAACCCAGGCGTTCTTGGCGGTGCTCCAGACGAGACGGTAGACATGGTTCAGAGAGGCAGATCGCATACAACGGGCTCCTTGAGAATTCGGACAGGAGCGGCGCCGATGCTGTCGCGACCATGTAAAAAGTCGCTATCAGTGTGATCTATATCACTTTTTTCGCCGCCTCCCTGCTTCTGCCGCGGAATCTAGGGAGGCGCGCATCGAGAACATTGCAAAAGATTGCGACAGCCGACCTGCAGCGATTCAACCCTGAGTGTCGGCGCCATTTACAGGGTCGGGAGGGTGATGAGATCCGGTTTCGCCTGCCCTTTCGGCAAGCGTTCATCGCGCAATGACTACCGCGGCGCCTTAATCAATCGATCACGACGGCGCAGCCGAGCTGATAGCCGTGCTTGCGGATGGCGATGATCGAATTCGCGGCGGCACCCACCAGAGTGAACTTGCGTCGCAAACGGCTGATCGGCACTTCCAGAGCCATCTTGCCCGGAGAGTCGAGCCAGCCGAGCTGCTCGAGGAGCTGCCAGGTTTCGAGACGGTGACCGGGCGCACGCACCAGCGCGGCGAGCAGCGTCGCATCCTGCGACGTGAGCGAGGTTTCGCCTGCGGGACCGCGCAACTGCATTCGCTTGAGATCCAGGCTGAAGCCTCGGCGTGACGCTTGGTCTGTTCGCTGCAGGCGTTTGCCCAACGCGCCCGCCGCCGCGCAAAGCTCCTGGACCGAAACAGGCTTGGTCAGGTACAGATCCGCCCCGCACTCATAGGCGCCGAGCTTGTCGTCGAGCCGGTTGCGCGCGCTGACTACGATCACACCGAGATCCGGATGACTGAGTTTGAGACGGCGCGCGAGACTGACGCCGTCCTCACCCGGCAGATTGACGTCGACCACGACCAGATCGAGCGATTGATTACCGAGCGCTTCCTGCAGGAACTCGGCGCTTTCGACTCCGATCACGCGATGTCCCTGGCTCTGCAGCGCCTCGACTGTAACCAGGCGTAGCGTCTCGTGGTCTTCGACCACAGCGATGTTCAAACAGGTATCCATAGAGTGAAGCGAGCACGCTGATCAACTGGGTCGTAACGCAGACCGATGTTCAACAGTCCGGCGAGGTCCCGGACGAGATAAAGACCCAGACCCGAACCGGTGTACTGATGGGCTCGTGGGCTGCGGTAATACTTGTCGAACAGCTTGTCCGGATCGGGTAGCCCCGCGGGGCCGGATAAGTTCTCGATGCAAAAGCGGACGTACGCCTGCCCGTCGCTCTCGTGCGGCTCGATGCGACACTCGACGTCTGAGCCAGGCGCAGAATATTTGAGCGCGTTGTCGAGCAGGTTGCTGAGGATGATCTTCAGCAGATGCCGATCGCTTTCCACCACGGGCAGCAAGCCAGTGCTCAGACGTAAACGTTCCGGTGCCGGGCAGGTTGCGAGGATCTCGGCCATCACCGCCTCCACTCGACAAGGCTCACGACGTGGCTTGAAACGGCCCTGCTGCAGCAGATCCGCTTGCCGGCACCGCTCGACCACCGCATCCATGTCATCGAGTGTCGCCAGTGCGTAGCGTCGGGTGCCTTCGGAGGGCGCAGGCAACTGAAAAACCATTTTGACTGCGGCGATTGGCGTCTTCAGCTCATGCGTCAGCATGTCCATGAAGCGCGCCTGCTCGGCAGCGCGTTGCCGCTCGGCGTCGAGCAACGTGTGGGTCATCCGCACTTCCATTTCGGCGTGCCGCCGTGCCTCGACCAGGCCGCGAGTGCGTTGATGCAAGATGGCACACATCACTGCTGCAGCGACCACGCCCTGGCTCAATGGCGCATCGACGATCCATTCGACGCCGGATGAAAGCAGTCCCAGCATCGGCAGCATCATCACGGTGAGAGCACCCGCCTGCAGCAAGACGAGACCGCGGACGATGCGCCGCTCACGCTCGGGCCCTGCGCTCATTGACAGCGCGATCAACGGTGTCAGCAAGCTGAGCAACAGTACGACGTAGCTGTTGATCTGCAGCGCGAGCCGGATCTGGCCCGCGGCCATGAAGCAGAGTTCGACTCCGAACACCAGTAACAGACCATGCAGAACACGCAGGCCGAGAGCGGAGGCGGCGTAGTCGCGAAACACGTGGCGATAGAAAAGGACGCCGGTGGCGACGCTGCCCAGCACCAGGACGCTGGTAATCGTGTCGCCCCAGTGCGCTTGCGCGCCGGGAATGAAGTACGCCAGATAACCGTTGAGCGCGATGAACGAGGCGATCTGTGTTGCCAGATAAAGCAGGAACACCGCCGCCAAACGTGAGCGCAGGTTGATGATGCCGAGCACCGCGACGACGGCCATCGCCAGCATGACGCTGAGATAGATGGCGTGGATCAACTGACGAACGAGATCGTCTGTGCGCCCGTCGGCGGGCGATAGCGCCTCCACGACCAGGAGCGAACTGCTGGTGGTTTTGAGCCGCAGGTAATAGGTCGTCTCTTCCTGCACCGGCGCCACGAGAAATCCGAGGGTCGTGGCCGGACGATCCGGATTGGCGTGGCGATCACCGGTCACGCGGCGCAGCCACGCGCCCGGCTGTACCGGATCCGGTTCGTAGAGCGCGATTTCATCGAGAAAAGTCGGACGGATTCGCAACTCGAACGTGCTGCCCTCTTGCAACGCTCGCACGGTGACGCGCAGCCAGTGCGCCGCATCGCTGAAGCCGCCGACCAGGATCGCGCCGGCCTCCGTGAATTCCTTGCGCGCGACGGCCTCGATGTCCAGATCACCCTCGCGGTCCACGAAGACGGCACGCGAGATCACCAGATCGTCCGCGCAGGCCTGTGCGCAGAGGAAGAGTCCCAACAGCAAGCTGACGAGGAGAGCCTTGAAGTACGAGTAGAGCGCCAAGTGAGAAAGATTTACACGATTGAAGGGATGCCAGCGCTGACAGCAATGGCTTCCGGTTACACGATATGTCGCCCCCCGCTTGCAAGAAAAGATTCACACATCGTTGAGCACGCGCGACAGTGTATCTGTGATAGCGCGCCGATGGAGTGCGATGAACGCTTACATCGCGCACACATCCCACGCGTGCCAGACGCGCGAAGAGAATTCAGATCCAGCGACGCGGGCTCGCTATCACAATCCCGCAACACGCACGTCTCCAATGAAGAATAGAGCTCGCGATAAGCGCATCGAGTGTGTACGCCGCTATCCATCGCGCCGATGACGAATGAAGGCTTGCTTGTCAGCAACGGCGCGGCGCCCGGCACCGAAGGAAACCCGCTGAGCATCCAAAGGCAGAAGAGCCGTCCGACTAAAGTCAGACTAAAGTCGGGTCCGCGGGGGGAGAGGCACTTGCGATCGCCGCTAAGCAAATAATCTGCGTAGCTCCCGCTCACCCGCTGGACGCAAGTGAACGCATCTCGATCTCGGATCGCGCACCGCCCAGCGCAGTTCGAGAATGCGGTCGAGCAGTGCAGCGCCGACGGCGCCCGCGAGATGATGGCGGCGCTCGCTCCAATCCATGCAGATGCGACACAGGGTACGTTTCTGTCGTTGCAGCGCTGAGGTATCGATGCCGAGAGCGTCCAGCAACGATCTTCCGTCAGCGCTCAACTGGATGCCGTTGTGAGCGTTGTCGAATGCATGTCGTTGCTGCAGTCGGGCGTAGAGCGATACGGCGATTTCGCCCGCAAGATGGTCGTAGCACACCCGCGCCTTGCGTAAGGCCGGATCGCGAGGACCGGTGTGAAGCGTCCTGTCGAGCGTCTGTCGGTGGATTGAAGAGGCGACACCCATGAGGCTTTCGAGCAACTGGGCTACCTCTTCGCCAGAGATACGGAAGTATCGATGTCTTCCTTGCGGCTCCATGGCGATCAGTCGCGCGTCCAGCAGTTTGCGCAGATGAACGCTGGTCGTCTGCTTCGTGATACCTGCGACACGGGCCAGTTCCGTGGCGGTGAGTGCCCGACCGCCCATCAATGCATTGAGCATTTCAGCGCGTGCGGGATCGCCGATGGTCGCTGCGATACTGGCGATGCCGGGTCCGTTGCTCATGATGCACGTACTGCCACGATTCGCATCGCGCACGGTTCGATGCGTGACGAACCGTCAGTGGGACGACGGGCACTACGATGGCCACTCTGCCTCGTGGAGAACGACATGCTGACTTGCCTGATCCGCTATGAGATCGATCCGTTTCAGATCGATGCCTTCTGCGAGTATGCGCAGCGCTGGGGCGAAATCATACCGCGCTGCGGCGGCACGCTCGTGGGCTACTTCCTGCCGCATGAGGGGACGAACTACGAAGCATGGGGATTGATCTCATTCGCGAGCCTCGCCGACTACGAACGCTATCGCGTACGCCTCAAATCCGATGATGGCGGCGCAGCGAACTTCGCCTTCGCGCGCGAGCGTCGATGCATTCTGCGTGAGGAAAGGACGTTCGTCCGCGGTGTCGAGGGCACGCTGAATCTTGCCGCTCGCTCAGTCAGCTCGTCGGGAGCCGCATCATGATCGCCGTCATCTTCGAAGCCACCCCGCACGAGGCACACAAGGACGAATACTTCGACACGGCAGCCGCGCTCAGACCGTTGCTCCAGGAGATCGACGGATTCCTCTCGATCGAACGCTTCGAGAGTTTGACGACGCCGGGCAAGCTCCTGTCTCTATCGTTCTGGCGCGATGAAGCTGCTGTAGCGCAGTGGCGCAACGTTCCACGACATCGGGCTGCGCAGCATGCGGGACGTGAGTCCATCTTCGCCGACTACCGACTGCGCGTTGCCCACGTGGTTCGGGACTACGGCCCAAACGATCGCGATCAGGCGCCTGCGGATAGCTGCCGTTGAGCGCGTGCCCAACACGTCAGGAACACTTCGAGACTTGGAAACGCCGCGGTCCGACGCCGCGAGAGGCCAACAACGCGCGAGAGTGGGCGCAACGAGATCGGCGGCTTAGAGGATCAGAGACAGTTGCTCCTCTAGTGAGATCAGCGTTTGGCTACGGGAAGGTGCTCTTACAGTCTTTGCCGCTATGGCGCCACGCGCGTATCACATTACCTTCGTCGACGTCCCAGGTAACCGTACATTCCTCTCCTTCCAGCATGTAAGAACGGCTAGTGAGCCCGGCCTCATTCGGCCCGCCAACCCCAACCTGGATCGCTGGCCTGCATAGTCTTCTTCGAACTCATCAAGACTGCTCCCAACCCAAGACGTCATCGTGCTCTCGAACAGGTGAGTGCATGCACTTGTCGCCGCTATGAAGATGCAGACTATCGCCAAGAGTGACGGTCGATTCATTTCACTCCTCCATCTGCTGCGCGAGAACCAATGCAGTAGCCCGGCCTCTCAAGAGCGCACCCTAGCGCTCGCTCATCATCAATAGCGACGAAGCCACTATCGGTCACGCTCCTGCGATTTCTGCACAGAGCGGCTGAGACAGTTATCCATGCTCCCGGCCCCGCGCCGGAAGCGCTCCATCAGCCCTTCTCCCTTCTCTGGGAACGTCCGCGCCGGCCGCAAGTTTCACGACAGACTCGCTTGCTAGCTTGTCTTCCGATGACGGATCAACTGCTCGAGGGACCCGCCGTGTTGCAGGGATTCTTGCCGCTTGCCGCTCTTATATATGTATTCGCCTCGCATCCGGCGCATGCCCACGCGCAACACGCGAATAAGTGTGGGCTTCCTGGACGCATCGTGGACTCGGTGACTGGACGCGCGTTACTGACGGCCACTGTGCCCTCACGCGCAATCAACGGGTTCACGATCGGTGGCGGATTCACACTACTGGGCGGCCTGCCAAGTAGAACTGCTAAGTAGAGTTCGAATTCGTTCTCTGCCCAGTTTGCATCATCACGAGATCATCCACTTCTCACCAGGTCTTGCCATGTCACGCAGTTTTCATCGAGCTGTTGTCGGGTTGCAAAAGGTCCTCTTGCTGCTACTTGCGGCGACCCCCGCTGTTGCAGACGTTGGCGCGGTATCGATAGAGGTTGTCGATGCCGTGACGCGCCGGCCCATCGACGGCGTGACGATTACGGCCAGGTCTCGTGACGGCAAGGTGCGGTCGGCAACGACAGGTCAAGGGCGGGCACTGCTCGACAACCTGGAAGACGGTTTTTTTGAAGTGCGTGCAGAATCGGCAGGATACGTCACGGCCGTCGAGCCCGCGGTCCGAGTGCTGGAAGAACGGACAGGCCGTCTTCGCTTTGAACTGCGACCGGTAGCGGACGCGAGAGACGAGATCGTCGTTGTCGCTCGTCGTGCACGCGAGGCAGACCCCTTCGGCGCAGTGTCGAACACATTCCTCGGCCGCGACGAGTTGCGTAACGCACCCGGCAGCGGCAGCGACGTCATGCGCGCGCTGAGCGGTTTGCCAGGAGTTGTCTCCAACGGCGAGTTTGCGGCCTTCTCAGTGCGCGGTCATGGCCCCAAGAGCAACCTCATCTATGTCGATGGCTTTCCGTTCCAGCAGGTCGTGCACTTTGAGCAGACGCTGGGTGAGGAGGAAGAGATCATCAACGGGGGACGCTACTCAATCTTTGCTCCCAATGCCGTTGCCGGAGCAGAGTTCTCGCCTGGCGGCTGGAGCGCGGAGTTCGGCGGCCTCAACGGATCGCTCCTGCAATTCGATGTCGCGGACGGCGCAGCGTCACCCGTCGCCAGCCTGCGTCTCGATCTTGCCGGCGCCGAATTGCTCTATGAAGGACCGAGCGGCTTCCACGAGAACACGTCGGTGTTCCTGCAGGCGCGGCAATTCGACTTCGGCCAGTTCTTCGAAACGATTGGTGAAGAGAGCCTGGGCGCGCCGGTTTCCACGGACGTCATCCTGAAGACGCATACGCGTCTCGATGATGACGACGAGTTCGAGTTTCTCGCCATATACGCGCCTGAGGAGTACACGCGGGACATCAACCACATCCTCGCCGCTGAGAAGGAAGGCGACCCCATCGAGGACGTCACGTTGCAGAACGAAGACCAGGACCTCGTGCTCATCGGCGCCACCTGGCGGCGGATGTTCGGCAACAATGGCGAATGGACAAACCGCATCTACTACCGTGAGCGCGACCGCGTGTCATCCGAAGGCGAGAGCTTCCCGGACCTGGTGGCACCGGGTACGTCGGCTGACCTGGTCCCGGTGCGCGAGAAAGTCCTGACCGTCAAGGAGAAAGAGTCGGAGTTTGGCTGGCGCAGCGATGTGGCCTTCGCGAACCGCTTTGGGATATTCCGTGGCGGGCTGCAGCTTACGAACAACGATCTCGATTTCTCGACCGACCTGCGCGAGGACTGGATACGCTACATCTACGAGTCTGGCGATCCGCGTCCCGTGGGCGCGAACTACATTGTGTTACAGCCAGGTGAGATCAACTCGATCTATCGCGCGAGTGAAACCAACTACGCCGCTTACGGCGAGCAGGTGTTCGACTGGGGCAACGCGAATCTGCGCGCAGGTCTTCGCTACGATCGCAATGGCTTTGGTGACGAGAACCTCGTGTCGCCGCGATTCGGTTTCAATTATTCGATTTCACCCCGACTGAGACTGTCGGCAACGACTGGCATTTTTTATGAGGCGCCAGGCAACCTCGCGCGTGCGGCCGACCCTGATAACTTTGATCTCGAGAGCGAAAAGCTCACGCATTTCGGCGTGGGATTCAACTACCGGCTGAGCGACAACTTGAATCTGCTCGTCGAGGCGTACTATCAAAATATAGACAACCGGCTCGTGGAAAGCAGCCGCACGAACGGTCGAATCTCGAATGAGGGTGAGGGAACCAACACGGGCGTGGACCTGGTGCTGACGCGTAAGTTCGATGAGCGGTGGTCGGCCGACTTCGTCTATTCCTGGAATCGCTACCGAGTGGACGATAACGACGGGCGTGGCGAGTACGACTGGGACTTCAACCGCGAGCACTTCGTCTCTGTCGGCGGGCGTTGGGAAATCACCGATCGATGGCAGATCGCAGCGCGCTGGAAGTATGGTTCCGGGCAACCAACGTACCGCTACACTGCGCACGCTGACGTGCTGGCGCCGAACTCACCCGTGCGCTATTCGCAAGAAAGATTCGATTTGAATACGGAGCGCGGCGATGCATTCCATTCACTCGACGTGCGCGTCGACTATCGTCGTCCGCTCGGTCCGGTCGATCTCGTGCTGTTCGCGGACGTGTTGAACCTTTACGGCGGTCCGGCTGGGTTGCATCCCGAGTTCAACATTCTGACGGGAAAGATTATCGAGGAGGAGGAGGAAACGTTGCCGCTGCTCGGCTTGACCATCGAGTACGCCTGGTAGCCGAGTCATTCGAGATAGCCCAGACCGAGATGGTCGAATGAGATTGCTCATCATCGAAGATAACCAGCGTCTCTGTCAGGCCGTCGCGGAGAGCCTGCGCGTGGAAGGGTTCGCAGTCGATACAGCGGCCTCCGCGACCGAGGGGCTGCGGACTTGGCGGGCGGCCGACTACGATGCCGTCGTACTGGATCTCATGCTTCCGGACGGCACCGGTCTTGGTGCGCTCAAGCAGATGCGCGACCGAGGTAACATGACACCGGTGCTGATTCTCACCGCGCTAGGTTCGATCGAGGATCGCGTGCGCGGTCTGGATAGCGGCGCGGACGACTATCTCGTCAAACCCTTCGCGATGCAGGAACTCATCGCTCGTCTGCGTGCGCTGTTGCGTCGTCCCGGCGCGGCACTGGGTCGCATGTTGACGCTCGGCAGTGTGAAGCTCGACACGTCTGCGCGCATCGCCACCGTCGCCGACACGCCGATCGAGCTGACACGTTCGGAGCTGATCGTGCTCGAAGCGTTGTTGCGAAATCAGGGCCGCGTGATCTCGAAAGAGCGGCTCGCCGAATGCCTGTACGATTTCGAGCAGGAGCGCAGTGCGAATTCGGTGGAAACGCAAGTGCACAGATTGCGCAAGAAACTTGCAGCTGCGGGGGCCGATGTGTCGCTCCGGACGTTGCGAGGTCTGGGCTACCTTGCCTCCTGATCGCGCCTCGATGCGTGCACCTTCCCTACTTCGATCGCTCGTCGTTCGACTGACCATCGTGGTCGTGCTGGCGATGAGCGTCAGTTATCTGGTGTTGTACTCAGAATTTCGCGAAGGGCTGTGGGGTCTGGAAGGTCAGAGTATTGCCATCCAAGTGCAGAACCTGCGTGCGTCGATCGTGCCGGGGACGAGCCCGCCGCGTCTCGAGTTGCCACGGTCTCTGCAAGAGTTCTATGCCCCACCGAATGCATTGAACGGCTATCAACTGCTGAGCGCAGATGGAACGGTGCTGGAGTCGGGCGGTTTCTCTGCGCCTTATCTGCCATTGCCGGTCGCTCGAGGCGGTGGGCAGGTCGTCCTGCAGCGGGAGACGGATGCGTTGTCAGGCAACAGCATCATGGCTGCTTCGCTCTATCTCGATGATCGTCACTGGTTGCGTGTGGTGCGGAATCTCGAAGACACAGAGAGTCTGGTCGCCCAACTCATGCTCGGCGCGATGGGCGAGCTGTATTGGCCGATTGCGCTACTGCTGCTCGCCGTAGTCAGTGTCGTGGTCGTAACGGTGCTGTCATCGCTTCGCTCCTTGCGTGCCGTCTCGCATCAGGCTTCGATGCTGTCACTGCTCCGTTTAGACGAGCGGCTGCATGACAACAACCTTCCTCGGGAACTCGTTCCGCTGGTTCAGGCAGTCAACTCCTCGCTCGATCGGCTCGAAGCGGACTATCGCGTGCAGAGGGAATTTACCGCCAACGCAGCGCACGAGCTGCGCACCCCGCTTGCGACGTTGCGAGCACGGCTCGAGTCCCGCTTTTCGGCGCAGGAGTTGGGCGATGTTGCATTCGAGATCGAACAACTCGCGCGGCTCGTAGAGCAACTGCTCTGTCTTGCGCGCCTCGATTCGCAGGAACAGTTCCAGTTTGCCGCGTTCGACGCCCACGCCGTTGCGCTGGAAGTGGCTCGGGAGCTGGCGCCTGTTGCGCTCGAATCAGAGCACTACGTGACGGCCACGACGCCCGACGCGTCCGTGCCTGCGCACGGGAATGCAACACTGACGCGCCTGGTCTTTCGCAACCTGCTCGAGAACGCGATTCAGTACACGCCCGCCGGCACGTCGATCACGCTGTCCGCGGATGCTGCCACTGTGATCATTGCCGATGATGGGCCCGGCATCGCTGCACACACCGCAGCATCGCTGTTCGAGCGCTTCCGCCGCGGGCCCAATGCCTCGCGCGTCGGCGCGGGTTTAGGCCTCGCAATCGCAAAGTGCATCATGGACCGACAAGGCGGACGCCTGTCGCTCGACACGAATGCGGCTCGCGGAGCGCGCTTCGTGATGGAGTTTTCAGGACCTATGTAAGTTTCACCCGCCGAGAGTGGACATCCGCCAAGCTGCGTCCAGCCAAAATCAAGGCATCAATTGCCATGCACGTTTCAGGATTAGGGAAGCTGTGATTTATCGACTTCCCTGACCTTCGCAAGTCTGCAACGGGTTGAAATGCTTCGGTGGACGAAGCAACTATGGCAGCGAATGGCGAATAGATCAGAGATTCCTTAGAACCGCGTCGATCGTGGGCGAAGGCCGCGCAGCCCGCATCGCCCCGCATAGGGCTTGCGATAGCGCAGCACGGCGCGGCCTTCAGGCGACACAACGGTCAGAGCCGGGCGCCGCCCGTCGCGTCGATGACCTGCCCCGTAGTCCAGCGTGCCTCATTCGAAGCGAGGAAAGCGATGACGTCAGCCACATCGGCAGGTTGACCCAATCGCGAGAACACCGACATGGCCTCCGCGCCGGCACGTGCCTCCGGAACCTTCAGCCACGTGTTCATGTCAGTCTCAGTCACACCGGGCATGACCGTATTCACTGTGATGCCACGAAGACCGAACTCAGGAGCAAGTGCCAGCGTCAAGGTTTCGATGGCACCTTTCGACGCGGCATAGGCCGGATGCGTGGGAGCCGCGACACGCGTAAACCCGGTCGAAACGTTGATGATTCTTCCATTGTTGCGAATGTGCTCGGCAACCGCCTGGATCAGGAAGAAGGGTGCCTTGAAATTTACCGTCATGATTTCGTCGAAGGCGGACTCGCTCGTCTGCGCGAGGGAGATCGCAGGTGCGATGCCGGCGTTGTTGACCAGAATGTCGAGCCGGGACTCACCCGTGACAGCGACCGCGGCTGTCTTGAACTGCTCCCAGATACACTGCAAGGCTTTGCGCGATGCCCTGGACAAACAGTGAGCTTGCCCGTCGAGGTGCTTGTAACTCCGTGCGCAGCGGCTCCAGCAGCGCCGACAACACACGGTCTCGCCGACCCGAGACGTCGCGTAATGCAATATTGAAATCCTTTCCGAAGAGCTCACCGGCGGCGCGATTGAGCAGCGGCAGCCCCAGGTACAGATGCATGACCTCGAAGGGCGCTGTCTCCGCCGCCGTCCAGCGAAGCTCATAGGGCATCTGTGTATTCGTCAGGAAGAAGTCACCGGCTGTGACGCGATTGCCTTGCCAATCACCGTTGATCTCGCGCTCTTCCACTACCGCCGAGCCCGATAGCACCCAGACAATCAGCGGCTCTGGAACCGCCGGAATCAGCAGGACATCTTGGGCCTGGCGACGTGTGAAAATCTGAACCAGCAGATCTTTCCACGGTTCGCCAAGGCCGGCTGCCAGCAATGTTCCCGGAATGCGCTCGCCCATGGCCTCGGCGGAACTCAATATCGAATCGCTCATCGCGATACCTCCTATGCCCCGCGTTGGATAACTCGTCATCGAAGATGGGGCACGGTGCATTGTCATGAAGATCTGCGCAATGCAATCCGGTGAATGGCGCGATCACCGTGCTTGGTGCGACGACGCTCTCTCCTGCGCCGAACAGCGGGCACGACCGGCAGTCGACGCAGTCGAAAATGAACTCGCGCTTCAGGCAACGGCGAACAAGTATCTCAGGTCAGCGATTCGTCGCACGCAAGCGGGCAAGCGGAATGCTTAACTACAAGGCCGCGGCTGAAACGATCATCAAGACTACTCGCATCGCAAGCAGTGGGTGATCAATCGGTTGGTTCAACGTGCCGGCATCTCTCGATCGAGATCTGCACCTATGCGCTGACTTCTATCACTATCAGGAGGTACGGGCACCACGGTTTCCTACTGTCTGCAGGCGCTTCCCAATCGCAGCCAGACCCAACGCGCCAACAACTAAGAGCGAAAATCTGAGCATCGATTGAATGCCTGCACAGGGGTGAGCTGTTTCTCGTGCATGACGGAAGCACGAGAGCACGCACCAACCAGAAAGCCCAAAGCGCGTCCTTAGAAGCACAGATGCATCGACACGAAGACGAGCGATCACTGAGCCTCGAGCTGTTCGTGAGCAGCGACTTGAGCGTGTAGACCAACGGGCCTGACCCACCGTTCGGGTTGTCGGCAGCGCTCCTTTGAGCGACGGCCCCGTAGTACGGCGTGGCCTGCAACGAGGCCCGCGTATTGCGCGCTTGGGTATGGCAGCTTCGGAAGCTTTAGCTGCTCACATATATATGGGTGAGCGGCCAGAGGAGGGACAGGTGGAATGGTCTGTCAAAATCAACCTGACTGCAGGCGACAATGAAGTCAGCGTCGCCGTGAAGGACAAGACCGGCGAGATCACCGAGGACGTGGCGAAGTCTACGATCTCGTATGTCGAGGTCCCCTCAGCCTTCGATCTCGATACGATGAACGGTCGCCTCGTCGATCGCAGCTATACGCTGACATCGAGTGGCGAAGTGAGCCATCTCGTGCAGCACAACTACCTTACCGGAGAGCAGGAAGTCTTCGATTGGCCACCCGGATCTCCAACCGGAGGGTGCTTCCGAGCGGCTGAGAACCAGTATGTCTATGTAAACGCACGTCCTGCCGGCGTGCGCGAGCTGCGCAGGTACGACTTCAACACGCGTCGATCGCGAAACCGGCGAAGTCGTCATCATCTCGAAGTGATGGGCGCGGAGAAGATTCGCGCTAGAGCCGAACGCTTTCTGATGGACCCTCGCCTACGCGAGGTGACTCCTCCGATGGGAGAATTCGCAGCTGGGATTGGCTCTGGAGAACGCGCGATCGATTGAAGCGCTCGACGGAGAGAACCCGGATGAGCTCTCTCCGTCACGCAATGAGTCAGCGGTTTCGCTAATAGCGATACGTGACGCGGCAGCCGAACACGCCGAGATTTCCCAAGATGCTGTCGAACGCCGTGGATCCATCGCTGTAGTAAAACAGGCGAAGGAAGTAGAGGCGTGTGTTGTTGTCGACGAACCGCGCGCTCATGTTGGTCGAGGTCGTGGCTCCAACCACCTCGACGGCCGTGGCATTGTCGACCCCGCTCGAGTTGTTAGTGGTGGCGAGGTAGGAGGTGCCGGAGCTCTGCGTCAGATCGAACGTCCGGGCGTTGTTGGCCACGAGTTCTGCATAGATGCGCATGTTTCCCGGCTTTGTGTCGGTGACGCGGCAGGTGACGCCGGAAAGCTCGGCTCCCTGAGGCAATTGCAGTTGCGCAATCGCCCGGCAATGGTTGATCTGAGTACCAGTGAAGAATCCCATGCTCTGGAACGTATGCGATGGTCGGTACTCGCATCCGTCGGTTTGACCGCCTTCTCCCACGAATGCCCAGGGTGAGACCTGGTAAGCGCCTTCGCTTTCTCGCCACTGCTCGCAAGTGACGGAGCCATCGGCGCCGATCGACGTGACGGCCATGCCTGGCATGCAGCTGCCGGTGATTCGATTCTGCTTGCTGTTCTCCAACGAACCGACGCTGGACTCCACAGCGGCGAGGCCTGAGTCCACAGCAGCAAGGTCCGACTCCACGGCGCCGAGTCGCGCATCCGTGTCGTTCACCGCACTCTTGAGCGCATCGAAGTTCGCATTCACTTCGCTCGCCCGCGCCGGCGATCCAGAAGTGAACGAAGTAAGCTCGCCCACGGGGCTCGCCATGCCAGCTCCGCTTGCCAGGGCGGCCAACAGTCCGCTGCAAGCCAGCGCACTCAATCTCATAGTGTTTGCCTCAATAGATAATGAAAAGTCAGGACCAGTTGTCCTGGTCCCACTTCAGGCTGTCCCAGTTGCTGCTGGAGCCGTTGGGAGTCGATGGATTGCCAGAGGTCGGTGTGCTGCTCTTTCCGCCGCCGCCACCGCCTCCCCCGCCACAGGCAGCCGTCATTGCCATGACGAGCGCTAATCCGACAACACGCAATAACTTGTTCACCGATGCGAGTTCCTGACGACATGGGCCGTGCCGATGCTCGTATCCCCCGGCGCATCGTGTATTGAATGAATCGGACAACGACATCGCGTGCCCCATGCGCCTGCCGGGCACCGCGGCGTTCGGCAACTTGAACTGAGAACTGCGTCTCACCGACGGAGATTGGCGCGCCTGTACATTTCGATGCGTTGGTATCTCACCGCGCAGTTCAATGAAGAAGAACAGCTGCCGCGCCTGGCCTGTGATGCTTGCCTGATGATTCCGCCTAACTGTCTGTCCCCTCATGCGTCTGGACTACTTGCTGCCATCTGAAACCTTGCGTTCACGGCTCACGGTGTATGCGCTCGCCTCGATCAGCGAGCGCAGGCTGGAAATCCTGCCGGCAATGCTCCCGAACATTCACATCCGCCTGGCCGGGGAATGCAGTTATCGATTCGGCGACGGCAATTGGATCGCCGCGCCGCGGATCGCAGTGATCGGGCCCACCACAGCGTCGTATCAGATGGATCTGCAGCCAGGCCTGGAGTTGCTGGCTCTCGGACTGCTGCCCGAGGGGTGGGCTTCGTTCGTACGTGCAACAGGCGTGGAATTCAGCGACGGAGTCGTCGATGGAGAACTGTTGTGGGGACGTGGCGCAGTTGAAACACTATGCGACGCACTCCACTGCGCTTCGCATGACGCTTCGCGTCTTCGCGTGATCGAATCGTTCCTGTTGAGTCGCCTGCGCGGCGCACCTGAGATTCGCACCGCTGCGCTCGCCATCGATCACTGGCTGGAGCATTCCTCCGATCTGTCTCTCGACGCTTTGTGCGGTGAGCTCGACGTGACTTCGAGACACCTGCGCAGACTCACGCTCGAATCGCACGGAATGTCCCCCAAGACGCTCGCCATGAAGTATCGCTGCCTGCGCGCCGCCGCCTCGCTCGCATTACGCGGCGAAGCGGGACTTGATGACGCGCTTCGCGCCTTTGCAGATCAAGCACACCTGACGCGCGACTTTCGCCGCTTCGTCGGCTGGACCCCCATCTCCTTCGTCCGAGAGAACCAGAATGTGGCCGCAGCGACGTTCGCCGGTCGACTGCGAATTGGCGCCACTCGCCCGCTGGCGGTGCTGAGTTAGCGCAAAGCGTTCATGCTGGCGGAATGAAGGCGCTCATCGCGCCTGGGGCCCGACGGATGCATACGTCGGACGCTTTTACCGGGAGCTGACAGCCAAGTAGTGATGTGAGCGCTCAGCCCCGGTGCCGGACCTGGACAATTGCACGCAACGACGACTCGCATCTCAGCGGGAGGAAGATAGGATTTCATCAGACGACGTAGCGTGCCGTGCGATCACGAGTATGCCCATAAAGAACGCGCCGGCCGTTTAGGCCGGCGCGCGGGGCACACGTTCTCGCAGGGGGTGAGCGCGCGTGCACATCAGGCAACTAGTGAGCCGTAACGTCTGATCTCGTAGTGATGTCACCCCGGCGTAGGCCCTGGGTCACCCCGGCGAAGGCCCCGGGGGTCACCCCGGCGAAGGCTCGGGGGTCACCCCGGCGAAGGCTCGGGGGTCACCCCGGCGAAGGCCCGGGGGTCACCCCGGCGAAGGCCGGGGTCCAGGCCCTGCGACCCACGAGAATCCCGCGGGAGATCCCAGCCTTCGCCGGGATCTCCTCCGAAGCAGACTCTCGATCACTCGCCATGGCCCACTAGTGTTATTGGACAGAAGTGCATTTCTCAGAAGCGACCACGCAATCCCACCATGACGGTGCGACCTGAATCGTAGTAGCTGAACGCCGCGTTTGCGAATTGCTGATAGCTGCGTCGCTTCTCTTCGCTGATGTTGATCACATCGATCGTGAGCTGAGGAACCATCTCCGACCACCCGAAGAGCTCTGAGAAATCGAAGCTCGATGAGAAGTCGTATTGAGTGTAGTCATCGCCGAAGAGCTCGGCGCCGATCACACCCGACTGATTGCTGTTCGGTCCGCTCGCCTGTGAACCTTGCGTGTGCGTGACTGATACGCGCGCGCTCACACCGTGCTTGTCGTAGTAGAGCGTCGCGTTGTAGCTCTCCGGTGGCACGCCGATCGCAATCGCGGGAGCCGCACCCTGACCCTTCTGATCGATGATGGTGTAGTTGGCGGTGAAGCCCAGCCCATCCAGCCCAATGCCCGCCAGCAGGAAATCGAGCGGCTGCACCCAGTTGAACTCGAGACCGTTGATCGTGAGGCGACCGCTCGCGTTCACGAGCTGACGGACCTGAACCGGCGCGCTCGCACCGCCGCGGGAGGTGATGCTCTGCTGCTGATTGGCATTCAGCGACTCGAAAGTAATGCCGTACTGCGCCAGCGCCGAGAACGGCACCGTCGTTGTCAGCGTCTGAGTGAAGCCTTCGATACCCTTGCGGAACGCCGCAACGCCAAAGTAGCCCTCAGCTCCGGTGTAGTACTCGAAACCCAGATCGATGTTGTCGGAAAGATAGGGATCGAGCTCCGGGTTGCCGAGATTGACCTGCGCAGCATCGTTGTTCGGAATGGATACACCACCCAGCATGTCGCTGGGATTGGGCCGCGTCATAGTCTTCGACAGACCCGCACGCACCAGCGCGCTGCCCGTCAGATTCCACGAGACGTTGGCGGAAGGAAGCCAGTTCTCGTACTTCGATTTCCGCTCTTCGATGGAGATCAGATCCGGAATTCGCTGCCCGTCTGGCAGAGTCGGCGCAGCAGTCGTCACACGCGATGTGATCATCTGATCGGTTTGGACCCAGCGCACACCAACGTTGTAGCGCAGACTTTCACCAGCGACGTCGAGATTGCCGTTCACTTGCGCGAACAGAGCCTTGATGTCTTCATCGATGGAGCCCCACTGAGCGGTATTCGGCGTCGCACCTGATTGTGGTGCCGCACCGAGCACAGCGTCGTAGTTGGAGTCGCGCCGGAAGTCGTTCCAGTTGACCGTCGCCACACCATAGCGGCTGGGACGCAGATAGCTGGGAACCGCAGCATCGGTGATCAGCGAGCCGCCGTACGGACCGGCATACGCTGGATATGCAGGTGTTCCGACTTGCGAGGCAATCTGCGCCGCCGTTTCACCGCGGCAGGCTGGCTGCGAATTGGGTGCCAGCTGGAAATTTGCCGGATTGCCGCCGCAAACCTGCGCCTGCCACTGCGCATCCGCGCCACGCGGACGAATGTCACGCGAGACTTCGTCGTAGGCGCCACCCGCTTTTACGCTGAAGGAATCGTCACCCCAGGTCACAGCGAAGCGACCGCCCATCGTTTCAGTTTCGCGATCTTCGACTGACAGGTTCACGCGACCGACGTCCTGGCCGCCGCGATCGGTCACCAGCCACTGCCAGCTGTTCGGATCGTTCAGATCGATGCTGGGCGTGATGATCGGCCTGTCGCCACCGTTGTTGCGGAAGTCGACGGTGGTGGTGTCCGAGATGAACAGAACAGTCGAGGCTTCGCGCCTGAACGTGCTGTTGGTGTAGTTAGCCTGAACATCCAGGTTCAAGTTCTCGGCGATCTGCCAGGTCATGCCGGGATTGGTCCCCCAGAAGTCCGCCTCCTCGGTATAAGGACGATACTCGAGCATGAACTGTGCATTCGCGAATTTGCCAGCGGTTGCAACGCATCCGTTCGCGCAGTTGTCGCGGTCCACCTGCATCTGAGTCGGAATCGGTCGGCCGCCCTGACTGCCGGCGCGAATGGCCCAGGCTGTCGCCTGACGAGTGAATTCACTTTCCTGCTTGCCGTACATCGAATCCAGGAAGAAATGCAGATCATCGGTCGGCCGGAATTCGAGGCTCACGACGCCGTTGTAACGATCGCGATCGCCTTCTTCGAACATGTTGCGACCGAGCCGCGGAATGACCGCGTTATCGATCTGCTGAATCGAAAGCCCTGGATTGTTCGCAAGCAGGAATGCCTGATCGATCGTCGCACCTGGCGTCAGTCCGGCTGCTCGCGTGCTCGCATTGTCGGGCACGGTTGCCGGAGTGCCAGGTCCGTTGCCGGCAGTCGTGTTGCACGGCGCGCCGGCGCCACCGCACTGCGCCTGCGTGAGCGCCAGATTCGCCCAGCCCACTGTTTCGAAGCCGGTGGTGGCGATCTTGTTGCGCACGGCGGTCACACCGATCAGCGCACCGAACTTTTCCCCGGTGCTGCTGGCGATCAGCGCCCCACGTGAGCCGAAGCCGTCTGCATTGCTGTTGTCGGTGCCCTGAATCGAATAGGTCAGATGCTGACCTTCATTGTCGAAAGGACGTGACATGCGCATGTTGATCGTGCCTGCCGCGCCACCTTCGAGCATGTCCGCCGAAGGGGTTTTCGATACTTCGAGTTTGGAGAAGAGCTCCGTTGGAAAGAGATCCAGCGGGACTTCGCGATTTGCGCTCGCGCCTTCCTGCGAAGAAGAGGCCACTGCGACTGGCGCATTGTTGAGCAGCACCCGCGTGAAGTTCGTGTTGAGACCGCGAATGGCGACAGTCGTACCTTCGCCGCTGATCTCGCGAGTGATCTGGACGCCGGGAATACGCTGGAAGGACTCCGCGATATTGGTGTCCGGGAACTTGCCAATGTCTTCGGCAAAGATGGCATCGACGAACCCTACCGAGTCGCGCTTCGCCTGGGTGGAGTCCTCGAGACTCTTTCGGAATCCGGTGACGATTACTTCTTCCAGGGTCTCTGAGGTTTGCGCATGAACCGAGGTGGCCGTCATGCCCATCAGCATCGAGGCAGCCATGAGAGCCCCACCGCCGGATGCTCCTGAGCGCCGAGTGAACTTCGACATCGATATCTCCCCTTGTTATTTGACCGAGCGTTGATCCGCCCAACTGCTTATTAACTGGTCCGACCAGTAGATCTTATTGGTCTGACCATAAACTATCCACCGGTCAGGGTGCAACAATACTCGGACAAGTTCGCAAGACCTGAGTACGGACCTCTGATCGCGCGAATCCCTGCAAGATCTTCGGCTCGGGGGAGTGCCTGGGAGGCTTTATCGATCAGTGAACGGCGGTGGAGAGCATCGAAGAATGGGGATCGGCGTTATCCACTGCGCCGGTCTGGATATGACAAGATCCACATGGGCCGTGACCGACCGATCTGGTCGAGCCACTTTGGCCCCGGCGACCCAAGACATAGGACAAACACAATGGCTGAGACACAGCGTCTCTACGAACGCATCGCTCGGGAGCTCGCGTCGGCGATTGCTCACGGCACTTATCAGGTCGGCCAGCGACTCCCCTCGGAGCGAGAACTGGCGCAGTCATTTGGCGTCTCGCGTGCGACGGTCCGTGAGGCGCTCATAGCCATCGAATTGGACGGACTGGTCGATGTACGCACCGGCTCCGGCGTCTATGTCACGCGCTCATCGCCTGCGACGAGTGAGGTGCGCGAACGTGATATCGGTCCCTTCGAACTTCTTGAAGCGCGTCGCGCGATCGAAGGTGAAGCCTGCGCCATGGCGGCTACACGCATCACCGAAGCGCAACTGAGCCAACTCGCACAACTCGTCGAGGAGATGCGCAGCGAGAATGAACATGACGTGAAACTCAGCGAGGATGCGGACCGACGTTTCCACGAACTCATTGCCGCAGCCACAGAGAACAGCGGGATGATCTCCGCGGTGCAACTGCTCTGGGATGCCAGAGTGCGTTCACCACAATCGCGCTCGATGAGCGACAAGGTTCGATCCCTTGGCATCAAGCCGCGAATCGATGAGCACGAACGTATCGTGCGCGCCCTGGAACAGCACGATGCCGAAATGGCACGAAGTGCGATGCGAGAGCACCTCACCCGAGTGCTCGAATCGACCTTCGAAGCGACCGAGACCGAAGCCGTTGCACAAACGCTGGCTCAACTTGCGCAACAGCGCAAACGGTATGCGGTCAGGTGACCACTGCGGCGCTCGGTTTCGTACTCATCCACATGACACAACCGCGCACGACGCATCGCATCGGGTGAAGCGCTTCCGCGAAGCGATGCGCATCCCAGCTGGCTCCATGATCCAGTGACCTGTAGCAGCCGATTCGGTAAGTGATGTCGCCCCGGCGAAAGGCCCGGATCCAGGCCCTGTGACCGACGGGAAATCCCGCGCGGAGATCCCGGCCTTCGCCAGGCCTTCGCCGGGATGACGACCAAAAGCATCCCTCTCGGGGCCGACGATCCAGCGCGTTCATGAGTTCGTCTTATCGCGTTCCGCACTCCGAGGAAAGCACCACGAGATCTACCTGAGTGACATACGTCGCAGCGATCCTTCCAAGTGGAGGACGATCATTCGTCAGCCGATGTGCTGATTGGTATGTGCAGAGAGCTCCCGGGTGCCGGACGCGACGGCTCGCATCACAGCCAAGCTCCAGTCGTTCAAGTCCGGCACCGAAGTGCTTACCGGGAATGTGAAGCCTGGTGTGATCCAAGAGCGGCGCGAATAACGACCTCGCTATCATTCTCACTCCAGCGCTTCATCAGCTCCTCTTCCGTAAATCCGGCGACATAACCCAGGGCGTAGTACCCGGCGAGCGCGTGGCCGCGGCTGTGCCAGCGTGCGATTTCAGCCAACGAAGTGAGCGCGCGAGCACGCAACTGTGCCAGCAGCGCAGGGTCGCGCTTCGCGGCCAGTGACATCAGCGCATAGGACGCCTTGTTCAAGTCTGTCCACACGGGTGATTCAAGCAGCGCAAAGAATGGCTCGTATGGAACGTGCGGCGGATGCTTGGCGTGAGTGAACACGAGCAAAGCGCGCATCGCATTGTTACGTACGTTCTCGTAAGGATCCGTCATGGCGGACACGAGATCATCCACGACGCCTTGCTTGTCCTCGACATAACCCAGTACGGAAGCTGCTATGGCGCGCTGCCGCTCGTCCGCGGACTCGTGCAGCACCTGCTTCAGAATGCGCAGATCCCGCTTCGCGTACGGGATGAGTCGTTCCTGAGCGGCACGCCCCTCAGGATCGTTGCTCAATAGTGCGTGACCTTGAGAGTCATCCTCCTGTGCGCGCCCGTGCTGGACGGCATTCATCAGTGCCTGCTCGGCATCCGCAGCGGCTCGAGCCAGATCGGGCGGGAGTCGCACGTCACCTGTGGGCGCCGCGCGAAACTGCAGCGGTGGAGCATCGACTTCCTGCACGCCAATGAACAACGCGACACCACCTCGTTCATCACAGCATAGATAGCTCACGCGAACATGTGCGATTTGCGGCACCGGCGGCAAGCGCGTCTCGGGTTTCTGCTCGAACGCACCGGCCTCCGCAAGTGAGAGGAGGTCTCCCTCGTGAATTGCCAGCGATTTGCGGAGCGCATCGACATCCAGGGTTCGCACGCCGTAGAAGTCGATGCTGCTGATCCGAACCGAATCGGACGAGCCGGATTGAGACGGGACCGGATCGGTCGCCGCATCTGCACGCCACGGACTCGCACCTCCGAGTGCGAGCGCCACCGCAAAAAGGAACGTGATCGTCCCGCTGAAATCCCGATCTGCGCTGGCGTTCATCGCTGTGACCTCCAATTGTCGGAATCGAATGGACAACCATCCACTTAAGCGAACTGATGGGTCCCACGCGCGTCCTCAACACCGAGTGAGCGCAGACCTCTATCGAGAAGATCTGTGACGACTGCGACAGCCATTCCTTGCGATAAGAATAGTCCTTGCCGGCGTACGAAGCAGCAGCTACCGCGGCTCCAAGTCAGCAATCGCCAATGAACGCGTTGACGACTCCTTGACACGCACCACCGACACAACCACGCCCGGCCGCACGCATCAAGCGACGCAGTGGTAGCACGGCGTGACCTGCAGTGACCCCAGGTTCGCAGTTTCTGCGTGCGTAGCCCATCAGTGGCGGCTACGAAGTCGGATCAGATTACGGAGATCGATTTTCTGCGGGTCACACAGAAAGTTACGGGTATCCCATGTGTGACCATCTCCAATATGAGCCACGAGTCACTTCATCGCGGAAGTGCTCTCGGCTCTTCATGCCGAACCAACTTTTATACCGAACAATTTTTCCGCATTCCGGAACGCAATCTTTTCCTTGGCTTCACCGGGCAGTTTCACTGCCCGAAACCAGTCGGTTTGTTGCTTCATGTCTGCAAAGGGGTAATCGGTTGCAAACATCACCCGATCTACATCGATGTAGTTCAACAGAAGATGAAGCAGGTCACTGCGGGGGAATGCGCTGGTTGTGAACCAGAAATTGTCAGTGAAGTATTGCCCGATCGGCTTTTCCAGTGAGCGTTCGGTCACCTCGCCCAAATCTTCCATGATCCGCTCGAAGTAGAACGGGAAGCCTTCTCCCATGTGGCCGATAATGATCTTGAGCCTGGGGAATCTGTCGAACGACCCGGTCATGATCATTCGAAGGGCTTGCATGAGGACTTCCTGGTGCCATCCGTAGCCTGAACCACTGAAAATGTAGTCCTGGTAATCGTCGTTATATCGTGGCCGCGTAATGCGGTAGTAAATATCGAAAACTTCCTTGGGCGGGAAACCTGGATGGAGATACACCGGCACCGCAAGGGCTTCGGCACGCGCCAGCACGGGTTCGAAATCCGGGTGATCGAGGAATTTGTTCCCGATGTGTCCATTCGTCATGGCTCCCACAAAGCCATCTTCCCGAACGGCGCGTTCCAGTTCGTCCGCTGATGCCTCCGGGTCTTGCAGCGGCAAGGTTGCGAATGCCTGGAACCGTCCCGGATAGGTGACCATCGGGCCATTCGCAATCGTCTTGTTGAGACGATACGCAAAGTCGATGCCTTCCTGACCGGAGACGTTCTGCACGCCTGGTGTGTGTACGGAGAGGATTTGAACGTTGATCCCCGCGTCATCCATTGCGGCGATGCGACCCGAGCCCAGATCGGAAAGACCCAGTGACTTGAGGTACTTCGCGTGACCCTCGTTAAAGGCGATCTTCTCGATCAGTTCGTCGGTGGAATAGGTCTCTTCGGCGCCGACAAATGGCAGGTCCTGGTCTCGCCGCGCGATTTCCGCGAGCTGCTTCAAAGGTTCTGCGGTCGGTTTCATGTCAGCGTCCACTCCGATGTTTCGGCTGTGCGGCGCGAGGCGGCTTTCGCATGGCAAAAGCTGCAGCTCGCCTCTAACAAGGCCACTTTCTAGCCATCTCCGCCCTGAGCGTTGGCATGGGATGAAAGCCGGTCTTTCAGATCGTCAAGCTAGCAATCGAGTCTGTCGCGAAACTCGCGGCCGGCGCGGAAGTTGCCAGCGGTTTGCAATGGCGTGAATGTCGTGGGGTCACCCATACGATTGAGATGACTCGCTGCTAACACAATCCTGAGCAATCACTACCATCGGTACTGCACGCCAGCCGACAGGACGAGGCTGTTTTCACGGCCCACATTGATCGAAGGATTTATGCGGCGAGGCACAGCGCGAAGCGCGGAAGAAGCTATCGAACTCTGGCGTCGATGGCTCTGCGACATCAGTTGGCGCATGCTGCCTCAATGAGGCAGCTGGCACGTCGCGCGAGTATCTAGGACGGCTGCACGGGGCAATTTTCGATACACCATTGCCCGCAACTAACGACGTTAATCGCCGATCCTGAGCACTACCGAGTTGATGCGAGGCGGTGCAGTAGCGGGCTCTTACGCAGCTGGAAACAATGGCTGTAGGAGACGAACTTCGCGCTGGAGCGCTTCTCACCTAGACCCTGGCCACCCCCCACGCAAAAGTCGTTCTCGCTACCGAGGGACAAGGTGCCGCGCCGCCCCGATGTTGGGATGGAGTTTGATCGCCACCGAACCGGGGGTCCCTCGAATGAGTTGGTCAGGCCGATGACATTCACGGCCACCTCGACACCCACGCCGGCGGGGGATTGCCGATGCCGAAGCCCGCGGCTATCGAACCGTCGATATCCAGATCGCCTATGAAATCAGTGTTTAAGGTAAACCAGTGGAATGGCTGGCGAACTGCAGTTGTATCGATGACCATACCGTCTCGCAGCTTCAGTGAGACGAGAGAGGGGCGTCCAATTTGTCTGCGCACTCTACTCTCACAGTTCGCAGCGCCAGCTTACGAAAACTCACGTATGGATCGCGCACCGGTCACTCGCCCGCCCCTTTCACCGCAACGTGCATCCGCATCGAGCATCGCTTGATTGCGGCGATGGAGAATCCAATGGAGCACCGGGCCAATGCACGTCCGCATTGATCGATTTCGCGGCGGGACTGTCTGATGATGATGGTGGAATGAATTAGACAATCAGGGAGTCATAGTGCAGCTCACGTACGTCCTGGCGATTGCTTGCGCGCTCGGCACAAGCTTGCGAGCTTCGGCAGCCGAGGAATCTCACACGGCCGATCCGCAAGTGGAATCGATCGAGGGGGTCACCGTTGAGGCGATCGAGCCACGCTACGTGGCCCCGACGCTGCGCGATCGCATCGGTCGAATATGGGCGCCGGTGTACATCAACGGCCAGGGGCCCTTTCGTCTCGTGCTCGATTCAGGCGCGACCAATTCAGCCATCGTCCATTCTGTCGCCGAGCGACTGGGATTACCCGTGGTCGCCGACAAGACGCTCATGCTTCGCGGCGTCACCGGAAATGCCCAGGTGCCCTATGTCGTCGCGGATCGTATGGAAGTCGGTGACCTGGAGCTGACCGACACGAAGTTGCCTGTCGTGCCTGATGTATTCGGCGGCGCCGAAGGCGTGCTCGGAACACAACGCATGATGGACAAGCGAATCACGGTTGGTTTTCGCAAGGACCTGATCCGCATCGAATACGCGCGTGGCAAGCCTCGACCCGAAGGCGTCGTCACGTTGAAGTTCGATATCGTGCGCGGCCGACTCGCCGTCCTTGATCTGTTGGTTGGCGGGGTTCGCACCGAGGCGATCATCGATACCGGCGCCGAGATAACAGTAGGCAACAACAGCCTGCGCGAGGCGCTGTTGCTGCGCAACCGCGAGGCACAAGACACTCAGATCGTTGGCGTGACCCTCGATGTGGCTCCGGGCAAGAGCATCAGCATTCCGCCGATCTGGCTCGGAAGCATCCAGGTGCGCAATCTTCACATCACGTTCGGCGATATGCCGATCTTCGAGTACTGGCACCTCACCCGCAAACCAGCACTGCTGATCGGCATGGATGTTATTGGCTCACTGGATACCTTCGTCATCGACTACAAACGCCGTGAGCTGTACCTGCGTGCAAGATCTTGAATGCGCCCATTGGCAGACGCCACGTCGGGATGGGATAGCTACCTGATGAGTGCGACTTCAAGGGGTGAAGTCATTGGACACCACGGAACTCAGATCACAGAGAGTGACTTTCTCTGCGGGTCACACAGAGTTGGTGGTCCAATGTGTACGACCTGTTAGTGTGTGAGGTGCGATCCCCCGCGGTGAATTCGCGGGGATCGGTTTGCACGAGCTACTCGATCGTGGCCTCGTTCTGCCGAGCAGCGTTCAGCACCTTCGTCCACCAGAGCAAGTCATCGATCGACCCGTTGGCAACGGCGTCCAGCTCGGTGAGGTACGAGGAGACATCCTCACCACGGAAATGCGCATACAGCGCGGCGATGGGGATGTGAACTGCTGAACGGATCGGCGTGAGCTGCACCGCAGTTGCGCTCTGGCGAAGTGCCTCGATCGCGCGTGCTCCGCCGACGACGCCATAGCCGACGAAGGCGACCGGTTTTCGGTGCCACTCCTGATAAACCCAGTCGATCGCATTCTTCAGCACGCCGGAGGGACCGTGGTTGTACTCCGGCGACACCATGACGAAAGCATCGGAGACCGCGATCGCCTGAGTCCAGCGTTTCACAACCTCGTGCTCGTAGGCCGGGCGCCCCGGCATCGCAGGCGGGGATGGCGCGTCGAAGAAGGGTAGCGGATAGTCGGCGAGGTCGAGCAAGCGTGCATCGATGCCCTCGCGCTTCTTGAGATGATCGAGAATCCAGTGTGCGGTTTTTTCCGCGAAGCGTTCCTGACGAACGCTGCCGACGATGACGGATATGACGGTCATGCTGTGCTCTGCTCGGGAGGGATGGAATAGTGGCCTGGTTACTTTTCGGAACTGGGGCTAGGATGAGCACTGCCAGATGCCGCCGCAAGGAGGCACTTTTTTGAGCGGTAGGCACTTTTTTTAGCTGGAGGCACATTCTTGATACCTGCTGACGAAGCCGATCACTCGGAGTGTCGCGCGGTGAGCGAGATGCTCGCTCGCATCGGCGACAAGTGGACCGTGCTGGTGGTGGAACTGCTCAAAGGTGGGCCGATGCGCTTCAACGAGATTCGCCGGACTGTCAGTGGCATTTCCCAACGGATGCTCACGCTGACGCTGCGCGATCTGGAACGTGATGGCCTGGTGACGAGGACGGTCTATCCGACGATTCCGCCGCGAGTCGAGTACCAACTGACCAGACTGGGTCGTTCGCTCTACGAGCCCGTGACGGCGGTGGCGAACTGGGTGCGCCGGAATCGACCGGCCATGGAGGCTGCACGCAAGGCATTCGACGCGACCGGCACGGCAAAACCGAGCCACCGACGCGGACCGAAGCGCATACCAGTGCTGCCGAAGCGCCTTCGCAGCGAGCGATCAAACATCGACTGACTGACAGCAGCATCGCGAGCGCGATTACGAATGTCTCGTCGCTGAATGCCGCCAGACGCTGACACCTTCGTGCTCCTCGGGAGAGAGCTGCTCGATGTGTGCTTGGACACACATCAACTCGTGCGACAGGTCTGCACGAGGGCACGCATCAAATGTCGCGGGCTGGTCCGGTAATGCACGGGCATTCGCAGCTGCCCCGCGGCGGCTGCGAGCGGTGGCTCACAACGCAGCACCGAGATGTGTGCGACGCGCCTGCAAGTGTCGATCCCGCAGTTCGCGGATCGTCTCTCAAGGACACGCATCGATTCTCTAGCGACTTGGTCCGGGAATCACGAGCTGCACGAGGACACGCATCAAATCTCGCGGGGCTGGTCCGGTAATGCACGGGAATTCGCAGCTGCCCCGCGGCGGCTGCGAGCGGTGGCTCACAACGCAGCACCGAGATGTGTGCGACGCGCCTGCAAGTGTCGATCCCGCAGTTCGCGGATCGTCTCTCGAGCGGATCGTCTCTCGAGGACACGCATCGATTCTCTAGCGACTTGGTCCGGGAATTGATGCGTGTGCCAGTGGACGCCGCATGCACCTATTCTTGAGACAACCAATTAGGACACGCACCACCCATAAGGCACAAAGCGCGTCATCGGAAACACACAGAGGCCTCAGAACGATGACGAGCGATCGCTCATCCTTGAGATGCTCGCGCGGAGACTTGAGCGTAGAGACCAGCGGGGTTGAGCGCACCCGCTCCGGTTGTCAGCAGTGAAAAGTAACCATCCCCCGGCAGAGCCGGGGGCTTTCAAGTCGTGAGCCGCTCAAAGCGGCATGCGGGGTCGCTAATGCGCCCCCGAGTTCTTCGCGCCACCTAAAGGTGGCGCATCAATTCCACATGTGT
>JAFAEQ010000030.1 GCA_023423935.1 Pseudomonadota bacterium
CGGCTTGTTCCCCCGGGGCCCCCTGCCTGCTTTGAGTTCTCAAGCTACGTAGAAGTCACGCGCTTAGAACTTGTAACGAGCACCCAGAGCGTAACGCGGACCCTGGTCCTCGAGACGCCACAACTGCTTCTCGGAGCGGCCGTGCCAACGCACGTCCTCGCCGGTCAGGTTGATGCCCTCGAACGAGAACGACAGGTTATCGTTGAAGTCATAGCCCAGGCTCAGATCGATCTGGTCATACGCTTCGACGTAAACGGGGTTGCGGTAGCCACCCTGGTTCACGTTCTGCAGGAACTCATCACGCCAGTTGTAAGCGAGGCGAGCACTGAAGCCCCACTTCTCGAACATGAGCACCGCGTTTGCCGAGTCGGACAAACCGAGCAGGGCGAACTGGTTCTCGCTGGGGTCGGCAGCGTTGTTGAAACCCACGTTGCCATCGACGATGGTGTAGTTCGCCAGGATGCCGAAGCCGGTATCGCCGAAGAAGTACTGGCCACCGAATTCCCAACCATCGATCGTCGCTGACTTGTTGTTGATTGGACGCTGCACAGCGAACACGTAGTCAGGATCGTCACTACGGGGCAGCAGATCGTACTGCGTGGCCCAAGCGACGTGTTGTGCGTTGGAATCGTTATACGCTCCAGCACCGCCCGGCCAGAACACGCCGTTCTTGTCCGTGAAGCCGTTTGGATGCTCCATCATCGCCATCATGGTGAACAGACGAGAGTCATCCGTACCTACGTTGCGTGCTTGCAGTGCCGCGAGCGCGGCCTGGGCACGTGGGCCACCAGTCTGATCCTTGATGTTGGCGCCGCCGAGACCCACGATCGTCTCGTTGTACGTCGCGTTACCAATGAAGTTGATGATGTCCTTGGTGAAGTAGCCAGCCGACACGTAGCCGTTGTCGGAGAAGTACCATTCCAAGGAGAAATCGACGTTAGTCGATTCAAGCGGCAGCAGACCAGGGTTATTGGCATTCGCCGTAGCCTGAATACTGTTCAGCGTCGATCCGCTCGGGCCGTTCGGATTCACTGCTGCCGTGAGATTGCCGTAGTTCGCACGGGCAATGGTCTTGCTGTACGACGCACGAGCTTTCAGCGAATCGAGCAGGTTGATGTCGAAATCCACGCTCGGCAGGAAGTTGTTGTAGTTATGGTTCTCGGACACTGTGACAATGTCGCTCACCGAGCCTGAACGTGTCACCTGGAAATCGTTGTCATCCTGCCAAGTCAGATAACGGACTGGCAGCATGTGCGACGTGGAAGTCACATCAGTCGACTCATATCTAGCCCCGAGAATCAGGTTTGTCGGCATCGTGCCAACATCAGCATGGAACGCAAACTGCACATAGAAGGCAGCCGTCTTCTCTTCCACGATGTTGTTGTTATTGAAGCCAGGGTTGTAGCGCAGCTTGCCATCTGGAGCAGCTTCTTCACTCCAATTGTTATAGCACTTCGGCGGATCTCCAGGAGTCGTAGCAGGGAAGCACTTGTTCATTGCCCAAAGCCCCAGCGTATCGGCATTGCCTCTCCACCCGCCGGTGGGAGCGCCATTGGCACTGAAGTCGTCGAACGCGCCAGTGAGGCTGAACGGACGCAGCAGCCCAACCAAATCCGGCACCTTGCCGACGTCACCGACACCCCAGTCACCCATCGCGAGATAACCGCCAGAAGTCCTCTGCTGCATCTCCATGTCGCGCGTTTCAACACCGAACTGGAGCCGACCTTCTTCGAATTCCAGTGCCGTATCCAGACGGAGCTGCTTGACCTCGGTTTCCTGGAACTGATAGCCGGTGCGCAGGACCTGAGAACCCAAGCTGCTCTCATTGAAGGAGTAGTTCGGATTTCCACCGACACCGTTGACCATTGCATTGGTATCTGCGTACAGGGTGCGCGCTGCGATCGGCAGACCATTGTTGAACTGGAACGTCTGACGCCATGCGTTGCTGGAGTTCACGCAAAGATCATCTCCGCCCTCCGGGTTCGGCACAAACTGCAAGCACTGGCTCGGGACTACGCCCGCCAAGCTGAATGCAGTCTGGCTGGCGCCCGTGAGCGAATCATTAGGCGTGCTCTTGGCCTTGGAATCGTGATAATCGAGACCGACCTTCAGGCGGTCGCTCACGTCCCAAGCCATGTTGAAGCCGATCGAGTTCAGCTGATTGCGCTGTGCGTTGTGCTGCTGCTCGTAGCCGAAGTCCTTGCTGGAGCCCGTATTCTCTTCGAGCAACAGAGGTGTCTTGACTGCCTCATTGGTGTCGAAGTAAGCCTTCGTGAATCCGTTGCGCTGCAGCCAAATGGTCTGCTCGCCGCGATCTTCAGTGATGTCATTGCGTGCGAACGTGTAGTCCAACGTCAGCGTCATCGTGTCTGCTGGCGCAAACTGAACCACGCCCTGAGCATTGATGCGCTCACGCTCCAGATCGGAGAAAGCGTAGCGAATGTCGTTGGGGATGCCGTACAGCTGGCCAACCTCTGGGCGATTCTGGATATCCGCGTTCGGCGCAAACGGCCCGTTCTGGTTGTTGCCGTTGGCATCACCAACCTTATCCATATTTGAGAGCCAGGGCTGGATACGCCAGTCGTTGACAGTGGCTTGTGCCGAACCTGCATTACGCTTCTGGTAGCTGGCATTCAAGCCAACACCCCAGGTCTTGTCATCATTCGCGAAGCTGAAAATGGTCGACACTTCAGGCGTGATGTCGCTGCCGACTTCGTTCGTCGTGTCATTCACGGCCTTGGCGCCAACGTTGAACACCATGCCGTCGTTATCGAACGGACGGGCGGTCTTGATGTTGACTGTTGCACCGATACCGCCGGTGGCGATGTCTGCACGGCCGGTCTTATAGACCTCGACGCCGCTGATCGCATCTGCCGACAGCTGAGCAAAGTTGAACGAACGGCTGCCCGAGCCCTGGCCGCCGGTGATCGCATCACCGCCGCCGAAGCCTTCAGCGCCAGGCATCTGACGACCGTTCAAAGTCACCAGGTTGAACTGCGGGCCGAAGCCGCGAGCCGTCACGAGTGCGCCTTCGCCGTTACGACGGTCGATGGACACACCGGTAATACGCTGCAGCGATTCAGCCAGGTTGGTGTCCGGGAACTTACCGATGTCTTCGGCCGTGATCGCGTCCACGACGCCGATGGCATCGCGCTTCGTTTCCATCGAGGCCTTCAAGCTGCCCCGCAAGCCAGTGACGACGATTTCTTCGAGCGTGTCGCTCTGGGCCGCTTCCTGGGCGAAGGCAGGGTTGATCAGAACTGCACCACCGACAATGGTGAACAGCATTCTTGACTTAAAGCGGGCGGCGTTCGGTTTGGATTTCATCAGAGTTGTCCTCCACTGCGGATTTGTCTTTGATTCAGTGTGAAAACGCAGGAGTAGCTGGCCCCCCGAAGGCCCAGCTCAATGAAGAGAAGGTCTCGACATTTGATTTTTCCCCCTGCCTGAATTCTCTCTGCACAGTTGCGTTGTCTGCGTTCGACCCGGTCACAACCGACTCGAATACATCAACGTGTTCCTGTGGCTTGTTTGCCACGGATCGACCCCCATAGCGTCACCCCACCGACGCCAAGCCTCGACCCGGCGCGGGATCTTGCGACCGAATGTCCACCGCTGTCCACTACTTTTTTGCGTTCTGTTTGCTTGTTTAGTCAACCGAACGACACATTGCGACCGATTTCTGGTTCCGTGCACCGCGGCGATGCGAATACCTGACGTATTCCAGCCACGTTATTGGGTCGTGGCGTCATTCCCACGGTTCAAAGTCAAAGTCACCGGTTTCCATGCAGAACCAGACGCAGGAAGCTGCATGTGTATGTATATGAAGACCGGCAGGAAACGGCCTGGCGCCGTGGAAGGCGCAAGGCCCGTACTGATCCCTTGATTCCTCATCGCGGCTTGACCAACTTCTCATTGAGATGGCAAGCGGAAGCGATCACGAGGGCAGGCAGGGGCTGTTCGGAATCTCCACAGGCCGCGTCGTGCCGTTGAGCGGCGGTCTCGGCAGATCAGTTTCAGGCGCCACCAAACGGGCGTGTTCGTAATTTTCCTACTTGCGGGACGACCCGAACGCCTGACCAGGCGTTCGAGTTCGAGCAGGTCAACCCGATCGCTGGAGCGTGTGCTCCATTTCCGCGACAGCGCAGACCATGTGATAGAACGAGCTCGCTGGAGCAGGTTCATCGACGAGTGTGCCGTCGGGAAGCATCTTGTCGCGCCATAGCCCCACGATCGGCGTATCCAAGTACTTCATCAGTCCGCGAGCAGCGGATGCCGCCATCGCCCAGTACTGGGAATCCTTGGTGTGCTCGGCGGCAATGCATGCAGCCTTGAGGCGTTCGGTCTGCGGCCACAGTCGTGCGACGGGATCGCGGACGCTTCGGTCCGTAAGCAATGAAGTAATCGCGACTTCTCGCTGGGTGTCGACGCCATGGCGTTCGCCCAGATCGATCAGCCTCAGCGCGATGTCGCGAGCGCTGGCATCGCCCGTACGCTCTACCCATCGCAGCAGCAACCACGCCCATTCGAACTGATGCCCCGGCTCCGCAATGCGTCCTTCATTGCCCGGCACCGGCTGCCAGTGCTCATCGAAGAACTCGCGAAGGAACCCGGTGTTGGGATCGACGAACCGCGTCAGCGCAAGCTCCACGATCTGCGATGCGAGCGTCTGCCAGCGCGCATCATGGTCCAGATCCATCCACGCCAGACTGGCCTCGAACAGATGCATGTGAGAATTCGACAGCAACGGCAGTAATCGAGGCGTCGACTCCTCGAAGCCGAGAATCGGATTGGCCATCCTCGCGCGCAGCTGATCGTGCAGATCCCGAGCGCTGTCGCGCAGCGACTCATCGTCGAGGGTGTCGTATGCCGAGGCGTATCCGAGTAGCGCGAAGGCCTGATCGTAGAGAACCGGCCGCTCATCCAGCGCTTTGCCGGATGCGTCCACGAGCGTTCGCATCAAGTGATCGGGGCGACGGTAGTGCTCGAGGTAGAAATCGAGTCCATGTTGAACCGCTTTCTCGGAGTCGCCTTCCCAGCCGAGCTCCTCGGCCAGACTGAATGCATACATCTGCCGGGGATGCAGTCGCGCACGACGCGCCTCACCCGTCGGCGTGCCGTCCTGACGAAGGCGCTCGTGAAATCCCCCCGCTTCATGATCTGCACCGCGTTCCCACCAGACGGTATACGCGGCATCGAGCCAGTTCTTCAGCGATGCACAGAGATCTTTGCTTTCGCGCACAGCATCTGACATTGAATGAAACCTCTGATTGTCCAGTGCACTCCTTGCAACGATTCAGGAAGTCCGCGCAAAGACCGCCGGACGCTCGCCGACGAGCGACGATGCGCTACATCAGCCACAGGCGCGCGGCTCCGCGCACCCCTGAAGAATCTCCCCACCGTGCAGGCACGATCGCCGCTTCCCAGCTGTCCGAGAACACGAACGAGCGCACCGCTGCTGGCAACCGCTCGTACAGCTCCGGGACATTCGACATGCCCCCACCCAACACGAACGTATCGGGATCGAGAATATTGACGACGACCGCGAGCGACCGCCCCAGTCGACTCACATAGTGATCGAAAGTCGCGCGGGCCTGCAAATCCCCGCCTCGCATCGCTTCAATGATTGCCTGACCAGAAAGCTGCATGCCCGTCGATCGCGCATGGTCGCGCTGCAGTCCGCTTCCCGACACCCACGTCTCCACGCATCCGCGTTGTCCGCACCAGCACTGAGTTGCATCGAACTCCTCCGGCCTCGGCCAAGGCAGCGGCATGTGTCCCCATTCGCCGCCGATTCCGTTCGCGCCTTCGACCAGCTGCCCGTTTACGACCAGTCCTCCGCCGCAACCCGTACCGAGAATCACCGCGAAGGCAACTCGAGCGCCGGCAGCCGCGCCATCGACGACTTCCGACAACGCCAGGCAGTTGGCATCGTTCGCAAGACGCACCTCGCGACCGAGTGCCGCAGCCAGGTCCTCGCGAAAACGCCGTCCGTTGAGATACGTCGAGTTCGCATTGCGCATGACACCCGTGCGCGGCGAGATCGAACCCGGCGTACCGACACCGATGGTGCCGCGTCCTCCCGTTTGCAGTTCCACACTGCCGATGAGCTCGCAGACAGTGCGAATCGCATCGTCGTAGCTGCCGGGGTTTGGCGCACGCACGCGTGCCAGAAATTCTCCTTCCGGATCGAGTGCCGCCACTTCGATCTTGGTACCGCCGAAATCGACGCCGATCTGAATCGGCCGAGCCTCGCGAGACACAGCGCGATCCGTCTGCGACTGCAGATCTTTCAATGGCGAAGAAGCGAGCGATCCCACGTGACTGTGCTCTGGATGTCGATGTTGTTGATTACCGGCTGCGAGGCTGCCCCACGCCTCGTATCTCCACAAGTATCCACAGCCTGCCGAGAACAACTGTACTCATCGTGCGTTCGATCACATAAATGGCGTCTCGATATCCGCGTCTGAGTCGCGCAGGACATTTACCCTCACGCGTCCGCTTGCGCGATTGCATCGTCGGATCGAAGCACGTACTTTGCCGCGAATGTCTGAACTGTCCGCGCCTCCTTATACGACGATTGCAGATCTGGCCGTCTTTCTCGACGTCGACGGAACGCTGCTCGAGATCGCCCCAACACCCGAATCGGTCCGGGTCTCCGACAGGGTCAAGATTCTGTTGTCGGACCTGTCGCTGCAGCTGAAAGGCGCGCTCGCACTCGTCAGCGGGCGCAGCGTTCCCACGCTCGATTCGCTGTTCGATCCGCTTCGGCTCCCCTCGGCGGGCATTCACGGCTCCGAGCGACGCGATGCCACTGGCATTTTGATCCGACCGGAAGTCGATGTCGTGCGCATCGCTGCGGCACGCGATGAGCTGACGGCCTGGACTCTGCGCCATCCGGGCACGCTGCTGGAGGACAAGGGCTATGCGCTGGCCCTGCACTATCGCCTCGCTCCCGATCTGGAGGCACTCGCCTTGGCCGAGGTTGAATCCGCCCTCGCAATGCTCGCCACGCACGAGCTGCAACGAGGCAAATTCGTGTTCGAAATACGGCCCTCGGGTCACTCCAAGGGCAGCGCTATCGACGCGTTCATGCAGGAATCACCCTTTCGCGGTCGACGGCCCTTGTTCATCGGCGACGATGTGACCGACGAGTCGGGCTTCAAGGCCGTCAACCACCTGGGCGGTATTTCGATCCGGGTGGGCGAAGCCGCGAATACCTGCGCTCGCCATGCACTGCGTGACGTGACGCATGTAATCGACTGGCTCGAAGAACGCATCGCGGATTCGCACTGACCCGACGAGGGCCGGGGAACCCTCTCGACTGCACGCTTCGGAACACCCAGCCGCCGAATGAGTTCTCGTCTGAGACCTCTTGCTGTTCCTGATTCAAATCATGTCGCTGCGTCTTTGTTCCGCGCTCTCTACGTGCCTGCTCCTGCTCGCGTGCAGCCGAGAAAATACTTCATCGCCCGTCAGCGCACCGGGCGCCGACGAACGGACCAGGACACAGGCGCTCGAAGTCGGCGCAGATCTCTTGCAGCGCAAGGCTCCGCTCGCCGCATTGAATGCCTATCTCGATGGGTTTCATTTCTACAGCGGCAACATGCAAGGTCAGATGGAAGCGCATCACTACTGCGGCCATCTCAATGAAGACCTGATTCAGTGTGTGATCTTCGACGGCAACGATGACGACGCGAAAATCATGGGCATCGAGTACATCGTCACGGAGAAATTGTTCGCAGGGCTGCCGGAGGAAGAGAAAAAACTCTGGCACAGTCATGTTCACGAAGTGAAATCCGGACAGCTTGTCGCGCCCGGCATTCCGGAGGTCGCGGAGAAAGAGCTCATGGAACAGCTCGTCGGCACCTACGGCAAGACCTGGCATACCTGGCACACCGATCGCGGCAATGCCCTGCCGCTCGGCGGTCCCATGTTGATGATGGGCTTCACGCAGGACGGCCAGATTCGCCCAGAGCTCGTGACCGAGCGCGACAAGCGCATGAATCTGTCGAGTGCGCAGAAGCGCGAGCAGCGCAGCGACATTCCGGCGCCATCGATCGATCCCAGCGCAGATGCATGGCAGAAGGGCGCCGCCATGCAACTGCGCATTGAGCCGGTGACACAGGACTCAGCAGCTCATCGGTAGCCGCGCTCGATCAACGCCGATCCTGCAGACGGAACGTGACGGGCACCTGCTTCCAGAACACGACCGGTACGCCATCGCGTGTGCCCGGAACGAATCGCCAACGGCGTGCTTCGCGCATGGCAGATTCGTCCAGCCGGCGATCGCCGCTCGATTTCTCCAGACGCACCTCACCGACGCGTCCGTTCTCCAATATCTGCAGCGACATGACCACGGTGCCTTCGATGCCATCGCGAATCACCGCGGCCGGATAGACGGGCTCGCTAAATCCGCGGCGCGGATCGATTTCCGGAAGGATTTCGACTGGCGTGCGTTCGACGGAAGCTCCTGTGCCTGTCTGCGGTAACGGCGTAGGAATGTCCGTCGTCTCGACTTGCACAGCAGTGGCTTCCGGCTCCACCGGAATCGGCTGAGGCAGTAACGGCCGCGGCACGAACATCCGATCGATGATGGGCTCACGCGGCTGAGCCTGCGGCGGTGGCTGTGTTCTCGGCTGCGCAGGCACAACGACAACGCTGGTGTGCGGCTGCGGAAAGATCAACAGCGAGCGTCCCATGCCCGCGGTCAGCAGCCAGAAAAAGGCGAGATGAATCAGAACGATTGCGGCCAGCACCCAGCTTCGCGGCGAATTGAAGCTGTGCACGGCGGGAAATGCATGCAGCGTCGCGGCCATAGGTCCTCCCGGTCAGTTGGCTGTCGTTACTGCAAACGACAGTCCGGGTCGATCCGGGTCATCGAGGGTGAAATTTTTTCAGTCAGGCCGCGCGTTGGTATAAGGCGACGCAAGTTTCAGATCGCTCACGAACTTTTCATAAGCATCCGCACGTTCCAGATCGCGCATGCGTAACAGCGCCGACGGATGGACCGTGAGCAGCACGTCGGGTCTGCGCACGCCATCGATTTCCACGGAAGAAATGATGCGGCCGCGATTCGCGAGGATCGGTACGGCCTGACCCAGGACGCTGCGTGCCGCCGTACCGCCCAAGGCAAGGATCAGCTCGGGCTGAATCGCCGTGAGCTCCGCTTCGAGCCAGCGATGACAGGCAGCAATCTCGAGCTGACCGGGCGTCTTGTGTATCCGGCGCTTGCCGCGCGCCTCGAACTTGAAGTGCTTCACTGCGTTCGTCACATACATCTGGGCACGGGTAAGTCCCGCATCCTTGAAGGCTCGATCCAGCAACTGACCCGCAGGACCGACGAACGGCCTGCCCGCAATGTCTTCCTGATCACCCGGCTGCTCGCCGACCACGACGATGCGGGCATCGCGTGGTCCTTCGCCGAACACGGTTTGCGTCGCGTGTTCCCACAACGGACAGGCTCGACAGTGCGCAGCGCGATCCTTCATGTCCATGGACGCGACTTCCGGCGCCGAAGTGGTTTCGGTCGTTTCCAGCCGGCGCAGGTGTCGCCGCGCAGGCTCGGTAATCGAATGATCGATCATGTCCTGCGTGCGTCTTCGCGATTCCGCGATCATTCCTGGAATCAATGGACTTTCCGGAAGATTGCGCCAGTACTTCTTCGGCATGTGCGCGCGCATCGAATCCACTTTCAAGCGCGCGGGATTGAAGATGCTTGCGTAGTACGCGCGCCAGAGCGTCTCTGCGGCATCCTCCGCCGGCACTTCACTGCGAAGACCGCCGGGACCGAACGTGAGCTGATGCAGATCCCAAAGCGCACGTCGCTCCGGCGTCACGATCGCCCACGGCGTATTGGCGAAACGTCGCACGAAGAAAGGCGTCGCGGCTTCTACGATGTGATGTTGCGGCTCGAACCACGCAATGAAGCTGCGCGGCTCGACGCCGGGAACTTCGCGAAAGCGTACGAACGCATGCATCTTGTGAATGTCGCGATGAACGGCTTTGTCCATGGCATGCGCTCGTGCGACATCCGCATCCATGGTGACTTCGAGCAGACGAGGCTCGACACGCAGGCGCCACAGCAGCCGATACATCAGCGCGAAGCGGGCCGGATCGCTGTGCAACGCTACGGATTGCGCGAGCCGCAGATAGGACGCAGGCACCTTGAAAGATGCAGAGGGCGCCGATTCGCCCGCAGGCTCTTCCGCAAACAACGCGCTCGTCTCTTGTTCGGTCTGCCAGCTCACCCGCTCAGGCGGGACCTCGTTGCGAATCAGAGTTCTTGCCGCAATACGAAAGCCCGCGAAATCCGTCGCATCGCGCAGCGTCACACTATGCATGACCCGACCAGAGCGAAAGCTGCGCCGGAGCCGGCCGCAATGCTTCGGACAACCGCTCGCTATCGAGTGACGGCACCACGTCTGTCTGCGAAAACTTCAGGAATGGCAGCACGCGCTTCAATGGAACGCGCAATCGCTGCAGATCGTCGCATGTAATCGTGCGAACCCGCCGCGCAGCGAGAATCCGTTCGACCGCCTTGGTGCCCAGACCCGGAACACGCAGCAACTGCTCCCGCGAGCAGCGGTTGATATCCATTGGAAACTGGTCGCGATGCTTCAGCGCCCACGCGAGCTTCGGATCGATTTCGAGATCGAGCATGCCGTCGGACTGCTCGAAGATCTCTGCCGCGGCGAATCCATAGAAGCGCATCAGCCAGTCGGCCTGATACAGGCGATGCTCGCGCATCAAGGGCGCCGGACGCGACGGCAACAGTTTCGAAGAGTCCGCGATCGGACTGAAGGCTGAGTAATACACACGCCGCAGTCGATATGCGCTGTACAGTGTCGAACTCTTCTCGATGATGGACTGATCGGTTGCCTGATCTGCGCCGACGATGAGCTGTGTGCTCTGCCCGCCTGGCGCGAACTTCGGCCCTTGCGGTTCTGCCCGACACTCGTCGATGTGCGCACGCAATTGCGCCATCGAACGCTTGATGCTTTGCGCATCCTTCTCGGGCGCGAGCTGCGTGAGACTTTGCTCGCTCGGCAGCTCGATGTTCACGCTGACGCGATCGGCGTAGCGACCGGCCTGCGTCAGCAACTCCGGCGCCGCGTCAGGAATCGTCTTCAGATGAATATAGCCGCGGAAATCATGCGTCTCACGCAGCGTACGTGCGACGCCCACGAGCTGCTCCATCGTGTAGTCGGCATCGCGAATGATGCCCGAGCTCAGAAACAAGCCTTCGATGTAGTTGCGTGAGTAGAAGTCGAGCGTGAGCCCTACGACTTCTTCGACCGAGAAACGCGCACGGGCGATATTGCTCGAGCTGCGATTCACGCAGTACAGACAATCGTAGATGCAGAAGTTCGTGAGCAGGATCTTCAGCAATGAGATGCAGCGGCCGTCCGGTGCATAGCTATGACAGATCCCCATCCCTTCGGTGGATCCCATGCCGCGGCCATTCACGGAATCGCGCTTCGCAGAGCCGCTCGACGCGCACGAGGCATCGTATTTCGCGGCATCGGCAAGTATCCGCAACTTCGCCTGGATATCCATACAGGCATGGTACCCGATGCAAAGCGACCGCCATTAGAGGTAGAAGCCGGACGCTGCGGACTGGGAATAGGGGGAATAGCGAATGGGTGAACGGCACCATCGCCCCTCTGTGGCATTCCCTATTCCTTGCCCAATCCCTGCTTGCCAGCCATCTCGCTACCCTCCACTGCCTTTGCCTTCATTGCAAAATAGATGGGCGCGCCAGCCAGAAACAGCACCAGGCTCCACAGGAACGCCTCGCCGCCTGCGCCGTACAAAGCCCAGAGAGAATAGAGCGCAGCGCAGGCTGCCACGATCAGCATGGCAGTCAGTTTTCCGCCTGCGAGACCCAGATCTCCGCGCCGCGCGAGGCGGATTGCCGCCAGCGAACAGAACAGATACATGATCAGGAACACCGAGGTCGAGAGCAGCACTGTGAAGGTAAAGATCTGGACCATCGTGGCGTTGTAGTTCATCAGCACCAGCGGCGTTGCCAGCACGCTGGTGAAAAAGAGCGCGGCGCCAGGCGTGCCGAAGCGGGACTCACGCGCGAAGAATTTCGGGAAAACACCTTCGCGGGCGAGCACGCGCGGCATTTCTCCCTGCAACAGAATCCAGCCATTCAGTGCGCCGAATCCGCTGATGAATGTGAAGAGCGCGAGCAGATGCGCGGCGGCATCTCCCCAGAACATGCGGACGACATCGGCAAAGGGTGCGCTCGATTGGGCCAGCTGTTCACCCGGAACCAGCAGGATCACGGTCGTCGAGGCCGCTACATATATAAGAGCGGCGGTGAACGTGCCGATCAGGGTTGCGCGCGGGATGACGCGCTGCGGATCGATCAACTTCTCCGCGGGGACCGTCGCCGATTCGAGCCCGAGCAGGGCCCAGAGCGTCAACGTCGCCGAGGCCGTGATTGCGGACCAGGTAAACGGCTGCGGTTCGACCTGGATCACCTCGGTGTTGCGCTCGCCGAACAGAACCAGCGCGAGCGCAATCACCGCGAGAAGCGGCAGCAACTTCAGCGCCGTCGTGACGACCTGGAAGGCACCTGCATATCGCACGCCGCGATAGTTCAGGAACGTCAGAATCCAGATGAGCGCACAGGCGGTGACTGCAGGCGCACCGACCGTCGTCTTCAGTGCGGGAATCAGCTCGGCCAGACTCGCGACAGTCGCGATCGAGATCGCCGCATTGCCTACCCATACGGAAACCCAGTAGGCCCACGCCATCAGAAACCCGGCGAGCTCTCCAAAGGCAACTCGCGGATAGACGTAAGGCCCGCCGGCTTGCGGATAGACGCGAGCGAGTTGCGCGAACACGGCCGCAAGGAACAAGGCTCCTGTCGCGGTGACGAGCCAGCCGAGCACGCTGTTCAATCCGTACGGTGCGAGTGAGGCCGGCAGCAGGAACACACCCGAGCCGACGATGTTGCCGATGACGAGCGCGAGGCACATCCAGAATCCCATCTTGCCGCGAGCGTCGTTCTCGTTGTTCATGTCATCGGCGTTGTCGATATGATGAGGCGGGCCATCTCTCGCAAGACCATGAACAAAGTAGCCTGTGCGTGTCTCGCTGTCGCCTGTTTTCTCCTGTCGACAACCAGTGGAGCAGAATCCGTGCGTGCTCGATCCCTTGGAGTTCCATTCGATGGCAAGACCGGCGCGTACAACGCAATCACCGATGTCGAAGGTGTGACGGTTGGCTACTCGACCTTGATCGAAGGCGAAGGCGCATCGGCGGTACGCACCGGTGTCACGGCAATTCTGCCTCGCGGCCGCAAGAGCATCGAACAACCCGCGTTCGCGGGCATCTTCAGTCTCAACGGCAATGGCGAGATGACCGGTTCGCACTGGGTGGAGGAGTCGGGCTTTCTGGAAGGGCCCATCATGCTGACCAATAGTCACAGCGTCGGCATCGTGCGCGACTCGGTGATCCAATGGCGCATCAAACAGGGGCCGCCCGATGCGTCCGGCTATTTCTGGTCGTTACCTGTTGTTGCCGAGACCTATGACGGCCACCTCAACGACATCAACGGATTTCACGTGAAGCCCGAGCACGTCTTCGCTGCACTCGACAGTGCTCAGGGCGGCGCGATTGCGGAAGGGAACGTGGGCGGTGGTACCGGGATGATCTGCCATGAATTCAAGGGCGGCACTGGCACGAGCTCGCGCCTGGTGAAGATCGATCAACGCTCGTATGTCGTCGGTGCGCTCGTCCAGGCTAACTATGGTGTACGTGGCGAGTTGAGGATCGCAGGTGCTCCGGTCGGAAAACACCTGCAGAACGATCTGCTCTGGAGCGAGCCCGTGAGGGACCAGGGCTCGATCATCATCGTAATCGCCACCGATGCGCCGCTGATGCCGCATCAACTCAAGCGACTGGCACGCCGTGCCTCGATGGGTCTCGCTCGCGTCGGCAGTTACGCCGGAAACGGGTCCGGCGATATTTTCATCGCGTTCTCCACCGCCAATGCGTCCGCCATTCAGTCGGCGACCGCACAACTCACCGCACTGGGCAACGACGAACTCGACGGTCTGTTCCTCGCGACCGTGCAGGCGGTCGAAGAGAGCATCGTCAACGCGCTCATCGCGGCGAAGACCATGATCGGTGTCGACGGCCATCGTGCAGTAGCCATCGATCACGATCAGCTCAGACAGGTACTGCGCAAGTACGGTCGCTGATCGCAAGCGGGAACTTCGAGCGCCGCAGCGTTCTCCACTATGCGGGTCAATTCGGCGCCGTCCCGCACGATCTGGATATGGCAGACCGCGACACAGAACTGCTCGAAGAAGCTTTCGATGGACTCGAGGATCGCACCGGTGGCCGTCTGCGCAGATTCATCCAGTGGCTGCGCGATCCGCGTTCGCGCTGGATCCGTATTCCGCTCGGCATGCTGTGCATCCTCGCGAGCTTCTTCTGGTTCCTGCCCGTGGTCGGAATCGAGTGGTTGCCGATCGGTCTGCTGTTGATTGCCGAGGAAGTGCCGTTTCTGCGCCGGCCGGTGGCGCGAATGATGTTGTGGCTCGAGCACAAATGGGATGCGCTGAGATCGTGGTTCAGTCGCAGAAGACAACAACGAACGAAGTCCTGAGTTTGACGACGCGGCGCGGCGACTTCATGCCGCGCTTGGAACTCACCGGCCCCCGTCTCGTTAGCTCCTACATCTCATCCCTTGAGCGGCCCGTGCATCGGGCGAGGAGACGCTATGGCGCTTTCAGATCTGTGGCGAAATCTGCGCGGCGAGCATCGCGATCGTCGCGACTACGAGAGCCGGCCGAATCGTCAGCGCGACGACCTGGGATTCCAGCGACGCGGATGGCGCGAGGGCAGCGACTACTACGGCAACAACGACGCCCGCTATCGCGCGCGCGGCGGTGACTTCGCCGGCGAACAGCACTATCGCGGTTCGGACGATGACTGGCGCTCACCCTGGCGTCGCTCATCCGAGGAGGGCTCGTCATTCAACGATCGCTGGCAGAACGCCTATGGACCCGGCATTCCTTCGACCAGCATGGATTACACCGGACGCTCGGCTTCCGATTCGGGTTACACCGATTCGCAGGACTTCGCCTCTCGAGATCAAGACGACGCACGCTGGTGGAATGACCGCGCCGGATGGCCGGAAGAACGCGGCGCAGCATCGCAAAGCTTTCGCGGACGCGGACCGCAAGGGTATCGCCGCTCCGATGACCGCATCCGCGAAGACGCATGCGAATGCCTCATGGAGGACGAGTATGTCGATGCGTCCGAGATCGAGGTCGAAGTACGCGATGGCGAGATCACGCTGTCGGGCACTGTCGAATCACGCGAGCAGAAACGTCGTGCGGAGCATCTGCTCGAAGAACTGTCGGGCGTGAACGAGATTCACAACCGTCTGCGCGTACACCATGCCGGCGATCACGCACAACCCTCGATGTGATCGTGGTGAGGCCGCCGGTGCGGGTTTGACGCCCGCTCGCTGCAGAGCGAGCGGTGGCAAGGCAGAACCGGCGGGCGAGCCGGGCTCAAGGTTGAACGATGACCGCGGCGCGGATGAAGTCTCTTGCGTGCTGTCGATCCGCCGTCGCCTCATCGCATAACCAATCGCGGAATTTGAGGATCTTGCGACTGTGCTGCCGGGCGACCGGATAAGCGAGCCAGAAGGCTCTGCCATCGCTCGCAACGAATTCGTGCGCGGGCACGAGTCGTCCGGATTCCAGCTGATGGCGAAACAGGATCGGTGAACCGATCGCGATTCCCTGTCCTGCCTCGGCCGCCGCGATGTCGAGATATTCGGCCGCGAGCTGGGTGGCAAACCGCTTGGGCGACACCGTCTCCTTTGCGCCGATCGCGCGATACCACAATGCCCACCAATCGGGACGACCCAGCAGCGGCACCGAAAGCGAACGCGTCGGATCGGCGATATCCGCCGCAGCATCTCGGAGTGCCGGCGAGCACAGCGGCATGAAAATGCTTGGCAGCACCTGAGTCGTCGCAAGCCCCGACCACCGACCATGTCCATTGCGAATCGCAGCGTCGAAGCGGCCGTCCGTCAAATCCTCTGGCGTGGCCGATACATCCAACCCCAATGACATTTCCGGATGCTTGTGCCGGAATTTTCCAAGCTTGGGCGTGAGCCAGCTGGTGCCCAACGTCGGCAGCGTGGTCAGCGAGATTCGGCAATCGTCCGCGTCGATCGCACGACTGAAGCTCGCACGCAAAGCCGCAAAGGCGTTCATGGCCTCGCGAGCCACGATGTCGCCCGGCTCGGTCAATACGACCTGATTCGGGTGACGGATGAAGAGTTGCACACCGATCTGCTCCTCCAGCCGACGCACGTGATAGCTCACCGACGCAGCCGTGGTATCGAGCTCCTGCGCGGCTTTCGCGAAGCTGCGCAACCGCGCTGCGGCTTCGAAAGCGCGAATGGCGGACAGCGACGGGAACCTGCGATCGGCGACCATAAGTTGGACTTAGCCTGCAGGGCCGTTCTTGAATGGTCAACTGTGCGCGGCGCGCCATCATCGCGGCACCGGGTACAACATGGAAATCCAGGATGACGGACATTGACCGTTCGATATTGACGCGACGCGAATTCATCGCCGCGAGCTCAGCAGTCGCGGCAGGAACGCTCTTCGGCCTGCCCCACATCACGCGAGCGGAGATCGGCCATGAGCACGACTGGGACTGGCTCACCGGCAACTGGGATGTGTGGCATCGCCGCCTGAAAGATCGTCTGGTCGGCAGCAACGAGTGGGAAGAATTCGGCGGCAAGAGCGCCTTGTGGCTCGCCCTCGGTGGGCTGGGCACGATCGACGACAACATCATGGATCTGCCTGGCGGCACCTACCGAGGACTTACGATTCGAGCGTTCGACCCAACCACGCAGAACTGGTCGATCTGGTGGGTGGACGGACGCAACCCCACCCATATCGATCCGCCTGTGATCGGTCGATTCGCTGGCAATCAAGGTACGTTCGTCGGAAGGGACACCTTCAAGGGAATTCCCATCCTGATGCGGTTCCGCTGGAACGACACCGACAGCCCGCGTCCCTGGTGGGAGCAAGCGTTCTCGACCGACGAAGGCAAGAGCTGGGAGGTGAACTGGCGCAACTACTTCACGCGGACCTCACCTGAAGCATCGACACTGCCATTGGCGCCTGATGCACCTGGCGACTGGGACTTCCTGACAGGCCACTGGAAAGTTCGTCATCGGCGACTTCGCAAACGACTGGTTGGAAGCAACGACTGGCAGCAGTTCGAGGGCACATGCGTCAATTGGCCAGTGCTGGGCGGTCACGCCAATGTCGATGACAACGTGATGAACATTCCCGGCGGTCGTGTGCGTGGCGTGGGCTTATGCACGTTCGATCCTGCCTCGCGCGAATGGCTGAGCTGGTGGCTGGACGACCGCAAACCGAACGACTTCGGCACGCCATTGCGAGGAAGATTCGAGAACAAGATCGCCACTTTCATCGGCGAAGAAGAATCGGATGGCCGCACAGTGAAAACACGCGTGCAATGGTTCACCGATAATCCGCACGCGCCGCGCTGGGAACAATCGAGCTCGGCGGACGGTGGCCAGACCTGGGAGCGCAATTGGGTCAGCGAGTTTGAGAGAGCGCGAAGAGCGCAAGGCTCTAGCACTAGCGCTAGCGCTAGGCTGTAGGCTGTAGGCTGTAGGCGGTAGGCGGTAGGCGGTAGGCGGTAGGCTGTAGGCTGTAGGCACCGATGCTGTCGCATCTTTTCTGGCTAGCCCCTACTACCTAGTCCCTAGCGCCTTCTGTTCATCTCTGTCTGGCTAGTCCCTAGCGCCTAGTACCTAGCCCCTGGAAAGAGGCGACCCTTGAACTCAAGGGTCGCCTCGGATCGACGCGACAGACCTTTCGGACGGTGGCAGGTTCGAAGTGTCTGGTCGCGGCGAAATCGAACGATTCGACCTCTCTACAGCCAGACACGAATCAGCACGGAAATGTGTTCCCACGCGCAAATGGAACGATTCTGCCGTTCGCTTCGTGTCTATGCTGTCACAGCGAGAATCGTGCGCGCCGATGCTTCATTCCATCGATGTCTTGATCGTCGATCCCTGCACCGAGGATGCGGAGCGCACTGTCGCCGCCGTCCGCCGCGCATCGCCAGGCGCAAGCACGGTTCGTTTGCAGGATCCGCGGCAGGCGATGCGCCTGATGTTCGATCAGGGACTCTTCACATTCGAGCCGCAGTTGCCGCGCCTGGTCTTTCTCGAACCGAAAGGCATCGCGATCAACGCTCGTGCGATGCTGAAACGGATGCGCGCACGCAATGCGACCCGCGAGGTGCCCGTCGTCGTGCTATCGGATTGCGCTCGCGCCGGTGAGATCGCGCAGAGCTACTTGATGGGCGCCCGGGATCACGTCGTGAAGCCTGCGCAACCCTCGCGGTATTTCGCTGCCGTGGAGCGCGCGATGACTCTGTGGCTGTAAAGGTCAGGCCGCAGGTGAGGCGCCGAGACTTGCGCGCGCGTGCGCTCTGGCACCGCGAGGCGCCTTCGGCGCAAGACATCGCGTGACGACCTTCGCGATCTCTGCCGAGAATTTTTCCGGATCCTCCGGTTTGGCCACATAGGCACGTGCGCCGAGGGAGTACGCAGACTGCATCGCGATGGGATTCGCGTTCGCAGCGAGGACGATGACAGGCAGTTCACGCGTGGCAGGCTCGCGACGCAGGCGCTCGAGGAGTTGCAGCCCATGCAGTCTTGGAACATGCAGCTTGAGCAGAATCAGTCCCGGGGCGATATCCGGGCGATCCTTGTAGAGACCGGTGCGAAACAGGAAGTGCGAAGCAGTCTCGCCATCGATCAGACGCACGATGGCGGGGTCATCCATGGCTGTCTTGAGCGCTCGGGTCGTATGCCCGGCGTCTTCATCCGAATCATCGATCAGTAGTACATCGATCCGCGAGTGCATCGATTCGATCCCATGCTGCCTGTTACTTCTGGACACGAACCAGGCGGCGAAAAGGATCCACGATGGCGGGTGAGATATTCACCGACAGCGCGGTGTCAGAAGGTCGACTCGACGCCGATCGACACCTGATTCACGACGTAATCCAGATCCGCGGAAGCAGAATCGTTATCGACGTAGGAATAGCGCGAGAGCAGTCTCCACCGCGACGTCAGCGTGCGCTCCAGCGACAACCCCACTTCGGTGAGCGTCTCGCTCCCGAAGGACGCTTTGCCATAGCGATTGCGTTGCAGAGCGGCCTCGACCTCGACGCTCCACCAACGACTGAGATCCCGCCCCGCGCGGAATTCGAACTGGTGGCGCCGCGTCGGCAACGAATCCTGATCCTGACGATTGATCTCGTACTCGTACGAGGCGCTGTAGCGAATATCGTCGGCGTAGTAACTCACGCGCGTGAGGGCTTCGTGGCGCGTGCCATCGAGGCCGGAATACCGTGATCCCATGCCATCGAGCAGGCTGAATCGATAGCGCGCCCTGAAGCGCCAGTGCTCGTCGAGATCGCGCGTGCTCTGAAACGAGAGGCTGCGACGCGTTTCGAACGAGTCGTTGTTCAGTCGCAAGTAACTGACCTGAAAGCGTCCTTCGTGTGCCCAGTCCTGCGCGTCGAAGCTGTAGCGCACCCCGCCAAACAGGCTCACGAGATCGTAGTCGTCCTCCTCGAAGTAATCGACATGCGAGAAACCGGCATCCACGCGCCACGGAGAATCGAACACCAGGTTCACGCCTGCCTGCGCTTCGGTGAACACATCGGACCTGCCGCTCACATCGAGCACGGTCGAATCCGATGTCAGCGTCACGTTGTCGTCGTATCCGATGCCCGCACTCAGATACACGCCCCAATCAAAGTAGTCGCGCGCATCGGCCGTATCGGGCGCATCGGACTCGTCGAGTTGACGACTCGCGAGCGACTGCAGCCGCTCATCGTTCGTCTCCTGCTGCACCCGTCGGAACCAGGCCTCCGCCTCCGCCGTGTTCTTCTGGGCGCGCGCAACGAGCCCCAGGTTGTAGTGTGCGAGCGCACTCATGGCGGGATCGCGTGCAGCGTCCTCGAAGGCTCGTCTCGCACGCTCGAGCTCGCCGGCACGATAGGCCGCTACGCCGATATTGAACGATACGGCCGCGGTGCTCAGACCCGCCTGCGCTGCCGACTCGAAGCTGCGCAAAGCACCTGCGTAATCCCCTTGCTCGAAGGCGCGACGGCCGGCATCGAACAGGTCTCGCCCCGGAGCCGCCGCGATGGCGTTCGATACGCAAGCACACAAAAGAATGCTGAGGATTTCAGCGTGGAGGCCGGCCCGGAGCATCCGTCGGAGGGCGCCCCGGTGGTCCGTCGCGTTCGCGTCGATCCTCTTCGCGCCGCGCTTCTTTACGCTGCTCGTGCGCTTCCTTGGCACGCTCCTTCGGACCGTCCGGTGCGTCTCTGCCGCGTTCCTTATCGGGCCGTTTGTCATTCGCGTCGCCCCTTCCCTCGCTTTTCTTCGGGTCCGGATCGTTCTTCTTCGCGTCCGCGTCCTTCGCCTTGTTCTTGTCGCCAGGTTTGTCCCCTCGCTTGGCGCTGGGCGGCGTTGGCTTCGGTAATGGAATGCGCAACGCCTCGTTGGGCTGCCGCGGCTGTGGGTCGTCCAGCACCTGCATGGTGACGTCGAGATCGTCGTCGTCCTTGGCGATGTTCTTGTCCTGTGCCGATGTCAGCGGCGCCACGGAAAGCAGCGCGAGCAACAGCGGACCGCGCCTGAATCGTTGCAAGGCGCTTCTCATCCGATGGCCGACCGTCATGACTTCAGTCCGCGCTGATCGCGCACACGCACGTTCACCGTGACGCTGCGACGCTTGCCGGCATGCTCGACCACGGCGAGCAGTACGCCGTCTCCTGCATTGCGGGCGACGACAGGAAGCGAGAGCAGATTCGGGCCGCGACGCAAGTTCGCACGCCAGTTGACCTGCTGTTGATCATCGAACCCATCCAGCTCGATGCCACCGACGGCCGCGACCCGGATGTCGGTATCGGGCAGGTCGCGTTCCGCATCGATCAGTACTTCGATCTGTCTCACTTCATTCACGGCAAGCTTGATCGGTTGCGACGGCGAGGTCGTCGGGGCTCGCCACACTGCAAAGCAGACAGCGACCGCCAGCAGCGCGCCTGCCGCCACACCCGCCCAGGTCTCCGCGTGATTCAGAAACGCGGGCCACACCGAGTGTCGCTGTGGACGCTGCGTCGCTCTCGCCAGCGCGCGATCGACGAAGCCAGGTCTCGGCTGCGGCGCAGGAAGGTGCCTCAGGGCTTCGATGATCCGGCGCTCCCCTTGATCCATGCTCAGAAATCCAACTGAGAAGTGCCGACCGGCGCGGCATGCACCAGCAATTGCCGAAGTCTCGTGCGCGCCCGATGGAGTCGCGATTTGATCGTTCCCACCGCCGTGTCCGTGAGCGATGAAATGTCCGCGAGCGTATATCCCTCGACATCGTGCATGGTCAGCACCACTCGATGCTCCGTCGGCAGGTGCGTCCACGCTTCGATGATCCGTTCCTGCGCGAACTCGCGATCGGCGAGCAGCTCGGGATCTGCGGTTGCATCGATCGCCTCTTCTTCATCTGTTTCGTCATCCGTTCCGGTCATGTGATATCTGCCGAACTCGACCGGTGAGCTGCGTTCGCGACGCACCTGATCGACGAAGATCCGATACATCACGCGCATGGCCCACGGCCGCACCTGCTCGATCTGACGCAGGTCGTCGAGCATTGCAAACAGCCGCACCAACAGCTCCTGTACCAAATCTTCCGCGCGCTCCTGCGAACCGGTCCAGCGATAGGCCGACCGATACAGCGCAGGCACATGCTGGCGCATCAAACCCTCGAACTCATGCGCAGCGTTCGAAGCGCCGGGGTGACGTCGACTGTGGTTGTACAGCCAGGTCATGGCCCTTCTACTGGCACGAAGGAGCGCGCCGAAGGGTTCCATGCCGGTGATGCGACACGTGCGCGCGCGTGCGCTCGTCCTGAAGACGTGTGCGCCGTTGGTCGTTCGTCATTCCTGCCGGAACAGGAATCCGCCCAGATCGTCATTCTTCGCCGCCCCGTCGAAACCCGCCGTGGCACAGAACGACCTACAGTGTCGTTGTGTTCCCACACACCGACGCCGGGTCATCGAACGGTCGACCTGAGCTGAGGCGCGCACGCAACGGAACAATGTGCATACAGTCGGGTCGTAACGACAGAACAAAGGCGGACAGACACCGGACGGCTCAGCCGGTAGATTCAACCCATTCAAACAAGCGTCAGCGGCGCGCGAGTCTGGAGATGATGACGAACAAGCGTTGGAAAGATGACGAGTCCGCACCCGTCGCTGCTTCAGAGGAAGGCATGGCACCATCGACGACCGATCGGGGCGCGAGAATCGAGGACCGATGGCCTTCACTCTCCAGCAGCGAACGGCTATCGATGCTGCGCAGTGTGTCGGTGACCGAGTCGATCTTCGTTCGCGCCCACTGGGACGAGTTGCCCACCTTCGCGCGCATCGCCCTGCAGATGCGCTATGACGTGACCTGAACCGATGCAGATTTACGGCGTCTTTATCTCGAGCCTGAGGCTCTGAATCGACGCAGGTCGCGTCGGCGCCAGCAGGACCACACCGCCAACGCGTCCGCTCGCACAACGCCAGGTGAACTCGCCCGCGAGCGCTCCGGTCGCTTTGATCGCCGCATCGGTCGCGCACTCGCCCACTTTCTTTTTCAGCGTCGCCAGATCGCTCTGCCATCCAGCTGCATCGCGATCCATCAGAAAGTTCATGGCGAGATGCTGGCCCGCTACCGCAACATCGCCGCTGCGATAGATCTCACCCACCGCTGCATAAGCGCTCGCAAGATCCTCACTGATCGGCACCACGCGTTCCTTGAGCAATCCGGCTTTCTTCAGTTCCACTGCCGCATCCCACACGGCGACTGACGGACCCGCATACGTTCGATTGGCAAACGCGAATACGCCCACTCCGTAATCCGGCATCAGCATGACGTGCGACCCATAACCCGGATAGCCGCCGCCATGATAGAGCGTGAGTCCGAGATCGCAGTCGACGGCAACCCACATGCCCATCCCGTAGGTCGCGACCTGCTTGCAGGACTGTGCACCCGAGCGTCCGAAGCGATCGCGCAGACGCGGAAAATTCAGACCCTGCACCAGCTCGCGCACCGTTGCGCGCTTGATCGGCCCCAGGTCCGCTTCGTCGCGCGCGGGCCAGGCCGACAACAGAAACGCAACCCATCGCGAGTAATCGTTCGCACTGGTTTGCAGTCCACCCATTGCACCGAAAGCACCGTGCGCCATGGTCGGCTCGGCCTTCCATCGATCGTCTTCCCAGCGGTATCCCAGCGCGCGCCGCTCGCGAGGCGCCTCATCGACAACGAAGCCCGACGAGCTCATGCCCAGCGGCTGCAGAATGGTCTTGCCAATGGTCTCGGCGTAGGGCTTTCGGGAAACGTTCGTGACGATGCGACCGAGCATCGCGAATCCCAGATTCGAATACTCCATACCGAGACCCGGTGTGCGCGTGAATGGAACTCCCTCGCGCAGGAGTTTCGAGAATTCCTCTTCGGGAAGTGGCGTCTGCCGATCGCCCCAGGGATCGTCGGTCACGAGCCCGCCCGTGTGATTGAGCAGATCGCGCACACGAATCCGCGGCGAGTCCTGGGTGGGATAGTTCCAGCCGCGCATCTCGCGCACATAGGTTTCCGCAAGCTCATCGAGACGCAGCTTCCCGTCGTCGCGCAGCTTCAGAACAGTGAGCGCAGTGAAGGCTTTCGTCATCGATGCGATACGAAACAGCGTGTCTGCATCGACGGGACGCTTCGAATCCAGATCCTGAACGCCGAGACCTTTGACGTAAATCAAGCGGCCGTCGGAGACGATGCCGTATACGAGCCCGGGCACGTGCGCATCGAGCGCATAGTTGGCAAAGATCTCGTCGATTCGCGAGACGGTATCGCTCGGCAATGAACTGAAAGCTGCACCGTTCGCGTGCGTGAGCCCGCTCTGAAGCACCAGCAGCAGGATCAACGTCAGAACAAACCCGTGACTCCATCCGCTGTTACGCCTTGCATCGATCGACGATCTCATCGGTACCTCGAACTGCAACCGCATCTGATCGGATAGTAGGGCCTGCTCATACTGAATTGATACTCTGAGTGTCGCTCTCGAGCGCCGGCCCGCCGACACGATCGCAGCGCGCCTCCATTAGAATGCGTTCAACTATGAGCACACGCTTCGAACCTACCATCCGTCGAGCGACCGCGGCAGACGCAGCGGCGCTTGCAGCACTCGGCGCCGAAACGTTCACCGAGACATTCGGCCATCTCTACCCACCGGAAGATCTTCAGGAATTTCTCGCTCGCAGTCATTCAATCGAAGCCTGGACTCGCTCTCTCAACGATCCAGGGCGCGGGGTGTGGCTGGCGATGCTCGGGCAGGAGCCGATCGGCTTCATCAGCGTCGGCGCATGCAAGCTGCCTGTCGAAAATCGCGAGGCGAGCGCCGGCGAGGTCCAGCAGCTCTATGTGGTCTCCCGACACCACAACCTGCGTCTTGGCTCGCGCTTGATGGATCTGGGTCTGCAATGGCTCGAAACCGAGGGTCGCACGCCGATCTATATCGGGGTTTGGTCGGAGAACTTCGGCGCGCAACGCTTCTACGGCCGCTACGGGTTTACCAAAGTCGGCGAGTACGGATTTCCGGTCGGCAAGACCGTCGATCACGAATTCATCCTGAAGCGACCGCTCAGCACATAGTTCATGAACTAGTGGACTGTAACGACTGATTCGAGAGTGCTGCTTTGGTCGTCATTCCGGATTCCCGTCGGTGACAGGGCTGGACCCCGGCCTTCGCCGGGGTGACCCCTTTAGGGCCTTCGCCGGGGTGACCCCTTTAGGGCCTTCGCCGGGGTGACCCCTTTAACGGCGTTCGCCGGGGTGACCCCTTAACGGCCTTCGCCGGGGTGACCCCTTTAGGGCCTTCGCCGGGGTGACCCCTTAACAGCCTTCGCCGGGGTGACATCAATGCCGGGGTGATATCAATACTGAATCGGCTGTTACAGGTCACGACACCGCCTCGCGAGTGCTCCCGTAACGCGCAAAGGAACTTGTCGCGCGAGCGCCGCATTGCGAAAGGTCGAAACAGCTCCCGAGTACGGAATTGCTGAGACCCGTCCCGTGATCAAGGCGCTTCAAGTCGATTCATCTCATCGACCACTGCCGAAAGCTCAGTGGCGCCTGCGCAAGCACGGACCGGCTCGACTCGTCCCCGCCGTCGTCAACAACGGCATCGCTCCCTCCCGCAGCTACTCGAGCTCGATGCTCGCCAACACCTGCTGCACAGCCTTGCTCTCGCAGGGCGCACCTGTCTCTCCGCCCTAGGGAAGCTCTGATCTATCGACTTCGCTGACCTTCGCAAGTCTGCAACTGGTTGAAATGCTTCGGTGGGCGAAGCAACTTTGGTTGCGAATGGCGATTGATCAGAGAGGTTAATGGCGCGCAAGCCCAGCGCGAATCGAGCACGAAGCTCTGTTCGAATGAACGCGCTGTCGCCTGATCGGCTGCAGCTTCGTTTCGCATTGCCCGTGAGACTTGAACGTGAGAGCGCATTCCATCGATCGCTCTTCGGACGTCGCTCGTCCCGAAGACAGCGGAATGAATCGAGCGCGACCGAATCCGGCCGTGAGCGGTTCCGCGGAGCGGATAGCAGCCATCGATGCCGCGCGCGGCGTGGCAATGATCCTGGTGTGCGTCAGTCACATCCGGATTCATTTCGTCGATACGGCGCCTTCCCTTTATTGGGCGCTGACATTCGTCAGCCGGATCGCGACGCCGACGTTCTTGCTGCTCAGCGGATTCGTAGCGGCGTATGTTCTTTCGTCCGACCGCGCGGATGTACGCATCCGACTCATCGATCGCGGGCTGTGCGTGCTGCTGGTCGGGCACTTCGCACTGAATCTCGAGGATCTGCGCGAGGTGGATCCGTGGCTCTGGATCTTCGGGCGCGTCACGGTGACCGATGCGATCGGACTGTGCCTGATCATCGCACCGCTCGCACAGCGCCTTGCGACAGGCTCTCTGGCCATTCTCGGTATCGCTTGCGTCGTGCTGTCCTGGCCGATTGCAATGACGCTTGCGCCGGAATCATCGTTGGGTGGGTACGCGGCCGCCGCATTCTTCGCCGTACGCAGCGAAGAGAACGCCCTGATCGACGCGGCGATCGCTCCGTACCTGGGCGCATTCATGCTGGGCATGGCGCTGAGCAAATACACACTCGCGGACCTGCGCAACCAGCGCACGCATCAGGCCATGCGCAAGCTCGCGCTGTACGGAACTGCGGCTCTGATTGTCGTCGCACTGGGCATGGGAGGTTGGATCGGGCTCAAAGCTGCGGGCATGACGCCTTCCGATCCGCAAACCGTCGAACTGCTGCGACGCGCGCTGGATCCCAGATCCAAACTTCCGCCCGCCCCCGCCTATCTCGCGCTCTATGGGGGCACCGGGCTGCTGATCGCTGCCATTTTTCTCAACGCACGGCCACGTTCGATCGTGGAACCCATCGTCCAATGGACTTCGACGCTCGGCCGCGCATCGCTGATGTGCTTCATCGTGCAGGACTGGATTTTGCGACTCGTGCCCGCCGTCACCGGTATCGAACAGAAAACCTCGATGGCGTTCTGGTTCGCCTATCTGTTACTGACAGTGTGGATCCTGCATTGGCTTGCGACGCGCTGGGACACCGCACGCGCGAACAGATTCCTGACGGTCGGCCTCAGACCGCGGCCCTTCATGGCTTGAGCGAGCGACGTCGGGTCATCCGGCCATCATCGACGCTTGATCTTCTCGCTCTCGGACAAGCCCGACACCACTTCGATATGGATGCCATCCGACAGACCCGTAGTGATCGGGCGCTTTTCGAACTGCTGCGGCGCCGTCTCGACTTCGACGAACGTGCCGGCGTCATCGATGAGCAGATTGCCTTCGTTGATGGCGAGCGCGTTCTCACGCCTGTCGAGCACGATATCCGCATTCGCGCTGTAGTTCGAACGCAGGAACAGTTCCTTGTCCAGCTGCACGGCCGCGCGGATCGTGAACTTGATTGCGCCCTGATCGGTGACGCCTTTCGGGGCGATGTACTCGAGCGTCGCCTTGAAAGGCTTGCCTTCCAGCGCGCCGACGTTCAGCAAGAGCTCCATGCCTTCCTTCAACTTGCCGACCTCGGATTCATCGACCAACCCTTCGAAGATCATGTCGTTCATGTCGGCCATGGTCGCGACCGTCGTACCCGACTGGAACGTGCTGGTCTCCACGATGAAGGCTCCTTCCTTGTTCGGCAGATCGAGGATCATTCCGTCGATCGTCGCAGGGATCATGTTGGAGACTTTGTCCGAATCCTTCGTCGCACCGGTCTTCAACAGCAGCAACGCATTCTCGGCTGAAGCCACGGCTTCCTTCTGCAGATCGTAGTTGGTGAGGTACTGGTTGTACTGCGACTCGGAGATTACTTCCTGCGTGCGCAGGCGCTTGTAGCGCTCGAGATCCGCGGCCTGGTTCTGCAGATTGATCTTCGCCGCCAGCAGCTGCGCTTCCGCACTGTTGAGGTTGATCATGTTCGGTCGCAGCGCGATGCGCGCGATGATGGCGCCCGCCTTCACCGTCTGACCCGCCACGACATAGAGTCGCTCGACAATGCCCGAAACCTGCGCCTTGATCTCGATCTCGCGTCGCGGGATGACTTTGCCGATCGCGACCGTCTTCTTCACGATGCTCATGCGCGTCGGCGCATCGAGCTGAAACACTGCGGGCGGCTGATGCGACTTTTTATAGAGAAAGACCAGCGTGCCCACGAACAGCACGCCGATCGCCGCCAGTACCACCCACTTGATCATCTGTTTCATGTGCTTTTCTTCTCGAATGAAAAATCCTTGGGCGATGCGCTATTCGTCCTGTAGCGCACTGATCGGATTCACCGCGGCAGCCTTTGCGGCCGGCATCAGCGATGCGAGCAGACCTGCGATCACGAGCACGACGAGCGCCACGATCGCCGTCCTGAAGTCGATTTCCGGACTGGCAAAAAAGCCGTTGCCGCCGCTCGCTTCCAGCATTCTTGCAACACCCTCCAGCAGGAACGCACCGACCACGAGACCGCTATAGCCGGCGACTGCAGTGATGAAGAGCGATTCCTGCAGGATCATGCCCACGATCGAAGCGGGCGTTGCACCGAGCGCCTTGCGCAGGCCAATCTCCCGAGTACGCTCCTTCACGACGATCAGCATGATGTTGCCGACGCCGATCGCGCCCGCGAAGATCGTCCCGATGGCGACGACCCTGCTGAACACCTGGATACCGGCGAACAGTCCCTGCAATTTGTCGTACTCATCCTGCATGTTGAAGCTGCGGAAAACGCCTTTGTCGTCCGGGCTCACTTTCTTGATCTGAGCCAGATACTTCTTCACGTCCTCCTCCGCGACGCTCGCATGGATTCCCGGCTTCGGAATCACGATGAAATTGTCGACCCAGCCGACCTGATTGAAGGCATAGCGCAGCGTGTCGTTGGGAAGAAAGCTTTTCTCTTCCGCCCGCTGCTCGTTGCCTCGCTCCAGAGTTTCGAACACGCCGATGACGGTGAAACTGATGCCGTTGATGATGATCTCCTCACCGAGCGGGCTCTCATCCTTCTCGAACAGCTGATCCTTTACGCGTCGACCGATCAGAACCACTTTGCGGCGCTGCTGCTCATCCAGTGCATTGATCGAACGCCCCTGAGTGATGCGCACGGCCTGGATCTTTTCGATGTCCTGGAAACCGCCCTGCACGCTGAACGCACCGCTTCTGGATTTACGTACCGTGTAGGGAGGGGAGCCACCCCATAGGCCGATGGAATTCTGACCTTTCACCATCGCCACACTGGGAACGTTCCTGGCGATGGCATCGACATCGCCAGGCTGAAACAGGATTTCGCGCCCTATCGGCATGCCCTGATAGGGCACCTGCGTCTTACCTTGCGACCAGACGTTCGCGAAATTGGAGATACGCGGGAAGCCCCTGATTTGCGCCGCGCTCGAGTCCTTTGCCCGCTCCGAGAAGAACGGTCAGCATGAAGATGCCCCAGAAAACACCGAACGCCGTCAGCGCGGTGCGCAGCTTGTGCTGCTTCAGGGTGCTGAAGATCTCCTGCCATTTTTCCGTATCGAACAACATGCGTCACTCGGCACGCATCGCTTCGATCGGCGTGATCCTGGCCGCGCGCAGCGCTGGCAGCAGTCCTGCCAGAATGCCGACGCCAATCAACAGCAGGATTGCTGTTATCGCGACCTGGAAATCCACCTCGGGATTCATGAAGTACGGCAACTGCGCGCCAGCACTGCGCAGGCCGAACGCAGCGAGCTCGAGCAGTCCGATGCCGAGCAGCAGCCCAAGGTAGCCCGCCACACTCGTCACCAGCGTCGACTCGAGCAGCAAGGTGCTCACGATCGAAAGCGGCGTGGCGCCCAATGCCTTGCGAATGCCGATCTCGCGGGTGCGTTCTTTCACCGTGATGATCATGATGTTGCTGATGCCGACGATGCCGGCGGTCAGCGTGCCGAGACCGACGAACCAGATGAACACGTTGATGCCGGTGAACAGTCCGGTGACGCGCTGCGCCGGCATCGCCATGTTGAAAGAGTTGATGCCACGATTGTCCTGGGGCGCGACATCGTGCCGACGCTTCAACAATGCGAGCACGCGTTTTTCCAGCTCCAAACCATCCACACCGGGCTCGGGCCGCAACCAGACCAGATCGACACGATCTCCGCCGCCGTACATCTTGCGGTGAGTGCTGACCGGCATGAATACGGCTTCCGAATTACGACCGTTGTTGCCTTTGTCGTAGAACACACCGGTGACCTTCATCACGACATCCTTCACGCGCACTTCCTTGCCGAGCGGATCCACACCTTTCGGGAACAGCCGCTCGACCACTGCCGTGCCGATCACGACGACTTTGCGAATCTCCTCGACATCGAGCGGATTCGGTTTACGTCCGAACAGAAACGGCACGTCGTCCTTGACCTGAAAGTACTCATCCGGGATGCCGCGAATCTGAGCCATCGCGTTCTTGCCCTCGAAGCTCACCATCCCATCACCTGTCGCTCGTTCGCCGGCGATCACACCGATGCCGGGCACCTGCATCTTCACAGCATCGATATCGGCTTGATCCAGCTGAATGTGACGCCCGATCCCCATGCCCCGGTACGCGAAGGTCGTCTCGCCGGTCCAGATGACGACGAAGTCGAGACGATCCGAGCCGAAGCCCGCCATCACGCCGTTCTGCATTCCGCGACCGAACCCGAGCAGCAGGATCAGCATGAAAATGCCCCAGAACACCCCGAACGCCGTGAGCAGCGTGCGCAGCTTGTTCTGTCGCAGCGTGAACAGGATTTCCTGCAAGCCGTCGAGCACGGCTATCCGACCTCGACGGCTGTCGACTGCCCGACTTCGTCGGCGGAAGTCACGAGGCCGTCCCTGAGCACGATCTGACGATCCGTCTGGTCGGCCACATCCTGTTCGTGCGTGACGATGACGAGGGTGTTGCCGAGCCGGTGAATCTCCTTGAGCAGCGACATGATCTCCTGCGTGGTACGGCTATCGAGCGCACCCGTAGGTTCGTCGGCCAGAATGACTTTGGGCTTGCACACGAGCGCGCGCGCAATGGCGACGCGCTGTTTCTGTCCGCCCGAAAGCTCGTTGGGCATGAACTGGCGACGATCGGTGAGCCCGACCCGATCGAGATACTCTTCCGCGACCCGATTGCGTTCTCTGCGCCCGACCCCCTGGTAGTACAGCGGCAAGGCGACGTTCTCGAGCGCGTTCTTGAAGGGCAGCAGATTGAAGGACTGGAACACGAAACCGAGCAGCCGGTTACGCAGACGCGCGGCCTCGGTTTCGTTCAGGCGCCCCACCGGTTGACCGCCCAACAGGTAGGTGCCGCTATCGAAGGAATCCAGGACACCCAGAATATTGAGCAGGGTCGATTTGCCCGAGCCGGACGAGCCCATGATGGAAACGAGCTCGCCCTCGCGAATGTGCAGATCGATGCCTTTCAGGACATGCAGCGGCTGCTCCCCTGAACGGTAGTACTTATGTATGCCGCTCAGTCTGATCATGTCCCCCCCTCTCCATGACAGGCATCCTCCCCGACATCCCAGCCTTGGAGCCTGCAGGATCCATTCAGTTCAGCGGCCGGCCCGAAATCCGCTTCATTTCCGCTCTTGAGGCTGTTCAGTTCTTCGGATCACGGCGCGGAACATCGTAATCCGCGACCCTGGACCCCGTGAGTATTCCCGTACAGCCATTCGGCAGAACGCCGCTTTCTGGCTGCGTCCTGCCATGCGATATGTATGTACCTGGCCCGCCTTCCTGGAAAGGACTCGATGACCGCCCACGCGCACGCGTTGCTGATCTCCGGTGACTCCGTATCGCGCGATCGTTTCGCGCGACTGACCCGATCCGCCGGTCTGCACCTGAGAACCGTGGATTCCTGTGAAGCCGCCAGCATCGAGCTCATGAATTCCAATGGCGAGTTCATGGTCGTGATCCTCGACGGCAAACTGCCGGACGCGGACGCCCTCGAGTTCCTCGCGGAGTGCAAGCGCGCGCATCCTCGCTGGATCTGCACCGTCTTCATCAGCACCGACGATGGCGAACAGGACCGGGCCCTTGCCGCGGGCACGGAGATCTATTGCACGGAGCATTGCACGGACGAAGAGCTCGCCTCGAGACTCGAGACGGCCCGCCACATTGCCGCGCTGACGGACTGAGCTCGGTCGCGCAGCCCATCCAGCACCACGCGCCCCGAAGGCGGCCGATCCACTTCGATCGACGCGCTTGCATTTTCCTTCGCGCGCAGTCCAAATCGGCCCCGCCTCCTTGCAGTCAAGACGATCGCGACAGGAAGTCGGCTGACCGTTCCTGCCGCTTTCACATGCAGTTGCCAACTCAATCGCAAAGGAACTTCGATGTTCGATCGCAACGATATGGGCAGATTCGCCTACGGACTTGCGGCCGTGTGGCTGGGTGTCATCGGCCTGATTGCACAGGACTTCGCGGGCGTCTGGCAACCGCTCGATAACATCGGGCTCGGCGCCAACCGTCCGCTGGTCGCCTCGATCTACGCGCTGCTGTTCCTGGCTGCTGGCGTGGCTGCGTGGTTGAAGCGCTCAGCCACGGCAGGGCTCGCGGTTCTGGCGGTGCTTCACCTGCTTGCAATGCTCGGTTGGATCTCGCGCATTGCCTATGGCGGATGGACCGGATTCTTCGAAATGCTCTCGCTCGTCATTGCCGGCCTCGTCGCGCTGGCGCGTCTGCAATCCCCGAATCCGGGCTGGCATCGCGTCATCGCCTCAGGTCAAGGCATCTTCGCGATCTGCCTGCTGGCGTTCGGTCTCAGTCACCTCATGATGAGCAAGGAAACAGCGGGAATGGTGCCGGGCTGGATTCCGCCCAATCCGCTGTTCTGGGCCTATGCAACCGGCGTGTGCTATCTGCTCGCCGGCATCGCCATCTTGACGCGCGTTCGAGACAAGCTCGCGGCCCAGCTCACCGTCGCGATGATGCTGAGCTTCAACGTGTTCGTGTGGCTGCCCATGCTCATGGACAAACCCAATGCCTTCAACTGGGCCGGGAACGCCATCACCTTTGCGATGGCCTCCGCCGCCTGGGTGATTGCCGACTCGTTGGCTCGTCCCGACACCGCAAGATCGACGACCCGGATGCTCGCCGATCCGGGCTGATAGCCGTCATTCACTGACGTAGTGCGTGTCGCTCGGCCCTTGTCCGGTGATGTAGACGACCGCGGGCGAATCGCCGGTAAAGGCGAAGTGCGGCGCGTTGGCGGGCTCGGTGTAGAACCCACCTGGTCCAAGCGTCATTGCAGCCGCATCGTTTGCCTTGTCGCCATAACCCAGATGCCATTCGCCCGATACGACGAGCGCCGTACGGTCATCGCGATGGCGATGCGCTGCGATGCGGGTGTGCGGCGGCACGCGGATCTCGAATGCATAAGGTCCCGGCTGATCCGGATTGCCCGAGAGTACGGTCGTCTGTACGCCTGCAAGGCCCGAAGTCCCAGCGCCGGGTGCTGATCTGGCGAGCGCATCGACCTGAGCTTTCGTCAGACGGGTCTGTGCCAGCGGCGCGCTTGCCCCGCTGTCCAGAAATGCCCGTATCGCTGCAACCGTCGATTGCGGCTGCTCTTCCATGAGCCAATGCCCCGAGTTCGCAATCACCGTCTCATGGACGTCGTCGGCTGCGAATCGCATCACGTGCGCCATCGTCGGCCCGAAGGAATGATCGCCGCCGATCGCCAGCACCGGCATTTTCAAACGTCCGTGCGTCAGAGACGCTCGATTGTCGATCGCGTCCTGATCGAAGGCCGCGAATTGCAGAAAGCCTGCATGCATCCGCCCTTCGCGCGCATAGAGCGCCGCGTAATGGGCGCGTGAAGCTTCAGGAAAATGCTTCGGGTCGGCGGAGAACTCATTCCAGAAGCGATCGAGATAGATGCGCTCGCGACCGGCGACCAGCCGCTCCATGTCCGGGCCGCCAAAGCGGAAATGCCAGAGCAGCGGATTCTTCAGAACTTCTTCCCAGGGACCCACACCCGGCACCGGTGCATCCATCACCACGAGGCGTGTCGTGCGATCCGGGTGCCCGATGGCAAACGCGAACGCGACCATGTTCCCGATATCGTGCGCAACGACATCGGCTTTGGGGATCTCGAGCGCATCGAGCACCCCTGCGATGTCCTCGGCTTGATTCTTCTTTGTAAAACCGTCCTTCGCGACCGTCGATAAGCCCATGCCCCGCAGATCGGGCACGATCACGGTGTGATTCTTCATGAGCTGGGTGGCAAGCGGCACCCACATGTCGCCGGTATCGCCATAGCCATGCAGCAGAAGCACCGGCGACCCTGTACCGCCGACGCGCACATGCAGACTCGTACCGTTGGTGGCGATCTGCTGAGTACGAAATCCCGGCGGAAACTCGAGACTCTGAGCCCAGGCTCCGCTCGACAGTATCGTCAGCAACGCGAGCAGGCTCGCCCGCGCAAAGGTTCTTACGTTCAAGGGCCTTCCCCTTCGGTTGTGCGATCGATGCTGAAGCAACAGCGCAACGGTAGCCGCGCGAAATGAGTATGCTGCCGGGCGACGGCCGTGAGCAGGTCGAAAACGTCGAATCAACCTTCCAGAGATTCCGAACGATGAAGCTCGATGGCATCACCGCTTTCATTGCGGTGGCTGACGGCGGCTCGATCAACGAAGCGGCGCGTCGGCTGCGACTTTCCAAGTCCGCCATCAGCGAACGTCTGACGGAGCTCGAACGCGCGCTCGGCACTCATCTCGTTCAGCGCAACAGCCGTCAGCTCGCACTCACAGAAGATGGCGTTGCGTTCCTGGTGCGTGCGAAACGCATCGTGGCGGAAGCGGACGAAGCCGCGAACGAACTCGCCAGCCGCCGCGGCGAACTCGCAGGTCCCATGCGCATTGCCGCGCCGCGCGGCTTCGGCGATTCGCATCTCGGCGCAGCGCTGTATTCGTTCATGACGCAGTACCCTGCCATTCAAGTGACCGCGGATTTCGACGACCGCATCAGCGATGCAGCGGGCGGGTACGATGCGATCGTGCGCATCGCTTCGGGTGATATGCCGAAGCTTTCGACACGCGTGTTGACGATGAGCCGACGCACGCTCGTCGCCGCACCGAGCTATCTCGCTGCGTTCGGCCGGCCACGCACCGTCGAGGATCTGCAAGGGCACAAGGCCATTCATTACATGGAGCGCAGCCCCGACGACTGGAGCTTCAGGAACGCAAGCGAGAGTCTCGTGGCCCGCGTCGTGCCGCGCCTTCGCGTCACCTCGTGCAGCGCGATGCGTGAAGCGGCGATTGCGGGACTCGGTATCGCATCGCTTCCTACCTTCCACAGCCATCAGGCCATCCGCGTTGGCGCGCTCGAGATCATCGATATCGGCGCGGACCCCGACATCACACCGATCTCGCTGGCCTATCAGAACGACGTTCGTCCCTCGGCCAAGCTGACTGCGTTGATCGACCATTTGAAGCGCACGTTCGGTGATCCGCCCTACTGGGACGAGGGATTGCCGTTGAGCCGATAGCGAGCTACCGACTCGCCTCTTGCACTTCTGCTGTCGCTTCTGTTGCTTGCTTCGGGGCGGCTTCGATGACGGCGGGTTTGCGTTTGAGATGATCGAAAAGATCGTCACGCGGACCTTCGCTTCCGATCTTGAAGGCGCATTTGAAACCCGTGCGCATAGATTTGTTTGCGGCGGCCCCTCCCGCAAAGTCCCGGGCCGTTGGCACTTTCTTCGAGAGCTCGACATAGCAGTTCTCGCCGAGTCTCACGATGGGCGTATCCATCGCATCTTCCGCTGTCTCGCCGAATACAGGCTTCTTCGATTCGAATAATCCCGGGACTGCGGGCTCGCGGGCGAGGCAGGCTTGCGTGGCCCCAAGTTGCGCTGCCGCTGCGTGGTCGCGTCTTCAACCGCCTTGCGTGCATAGAACGCACCTTGGTCCTGCCAGCTCGGACGTTCACGCGGTTCGACGCCGGTGGATACTGACGGTGAAACCGGTATCACAGGCGCGGCAAGTTCTATCCGTTCTGGGGGTTCAGATCTGATCTCTGGAATCACCGGATTTGCTCCTGGCAGCGCCCGTGGCTCAACCAGAGGAATCCAAACGACGTACCGCTCCTGGCTGTGAGCAGGCGCTTCTCTGCGGATGCTGAGCAACAGGAGGATCGCAAGCGCGTGCGCGCCGATCACGACACACATGATCGCGCCACGCACCTTCCGTGTTTGCGTGCTGTGACGCACGATTCCCCAACGATTTCCTTGTGCGGTGCCGTCGCCAGAATGTACTGGGAGTTCGCCACGCGACGATAGTTCCACCGGGGCCGAGCGTCGCTTGGGTGCGTTGTCCTTTCGGCAGATCACCGCGGCCGATTCGCGGGCGTAAGCTGCAGCGCGCGCGAGCGCCGCGCTCGTGACAGGAACGGTGTACGAATCTCAGGGGTGAGATCGCGCTGCCAACACCTGCATCGGCGGCGAAATGCCGCTTCGCTCGCGACCCGCCCGTTCGACCGTGCTGACAGTCGTAATGGCCCGCACGTACAGCTTCGCCCACCGCTCGAAGACCTTGAGATGACCTCTTGAGCGACCGTGATCGCCGACAAGACCCAGGTGACACCCGGCACGAATCGCTGTTCAGCGTTCTGGGCGACCGCACGTACCGCCATCTTTTCCTGGCGCAAGTCGTAGCGCTGATCGGCACGGGTCTGGCCACAGTTGCCTTGAGTCTGTTGGCCTACGATCTGGCCGGCAAGCAAGCCAGCGCGGTGTTGGGCATTGCGCTTGCGATCAAGATGATCGCGTATGTGTTCATCGCCCCAGTGGCCGGCGCCTGCGCAACCCGAATGCCGCGTCGGGCACTGCTCGTCGGCCTGGACCTGGCAAGACTCACCGTCGTGCTCGCACTGCCGTTCGTCACCGAGATCTGGCAGATCTATCTGCTGATCTTCGTGCTGCAGAGTTGCTCAGCCGCGTTCACACCGACATTTCAGGCCACGATTCCAGATGTCCTGCCCGCCGAGCGCGATTACACCAAGGCACTGTCCTTGTCTCGCCTCGCTTACGATCTGGAAACGCTGCTGAGTCCCGCGCTGGCCGCGGGGCTTTTGCTGTTCGTGAGCTACGACGCACTCTTCCTCGGCACCGCACTGGGATTTCTCGGCTCTGCGCTGCTGGTGGTGTCCCTTGCGCTGCCGCGAGTGCTCGTTGCACCCATCCAGGCTCCGATCGGTCGCAAGCTGACGCGCGGTCTTCACATCTATCTGGCGACACCTCGCCTGCGAGGTTTGCTTGCACTCAATCTGGCCGCTGCGGCGGGCAGCGCGATGGTCATCGTGAACACCGCCGTCATCGTTCGCGATGAGCTAGCCAGATCGGATCGCGCCGTAGCGATCGCGCTCGCTGCGTTCGGCGCAGGCTCCATGACGCTCGCGCTCATGCTGCCGCGAATACTCCAGCATCGTTCGGATCGCTCCGTGATGCTCACTGCCGCCGTGATGCTGACGATCGTTCTCGGCGGACTCGCAGCGATGTGGCCGGACATCTCCGATGAAGCGCGCTGGCCGACGCTGCTTACCGTGTGGCTGCTGCTGGGTGCGTGTTACGCAGCGCTCGTGACCCCTGGCGGCCGTCTGCTGCGACGCTCTTCGCAGACAGAAGATCGGCCTGCACTGTTCGCAGCGCAGTTTTCTCTCTCGCATGCATGCTGGCTCGTGGCCTATCCGCTCGTGGGATGGTTGGGTTCCCGCGTCGGCATGAGCGAGGCACTGTGGACCATGGCCGTGCTCTCCGGCATCGGTGTGCTATCGGCAGGATCGGCGTGGCCGTCGCAGGACGCGGAAGTGCTCACTCACACTCACGAGGACCTGCCCATCGATCATCCGCATCTGCTGGCGCATCGATCTTCGCAACCCAGAGAGCACGCGCACTCGTTCGTGATCGACGACCTGCACACACGCTGGCCAGCGTGATCGAAGGAAGCGCTGATCAAGCTACTTCCCTGACCTTCGGAAGTTAGCTTGCGAAGGTCAGCGTTAGTCGATAAACCAGAGCTTCCCTAGCTCTCGCTCAGATAGCCGCGTTCGAGCTGTTGCTGCTGATTCTGGAAGATCGCCATGGCGGTCGTCATGCGCAGGAAGCCGAACTTGCGATAGAACGGTTCGCGGCCGGGCACTGCGTACAGGATGATTTTCTTGTGACCACGCGACTGTTCCACCAGATAACTGACGATCTGCTTGCCCAGTCCCGTGCCCTGGTGATCCGGCAACACTGCGATATCGCAGATGTACGAGCAGTCTGCGCCATCCGCAAGCGCACGACCCGCCGCCACGAGCTTCCCGTTCTCGTACACGAAACACTTGAACATGCTGTTCGCAAAGACGCGCTGCAGAAGCGTTGCTGGCTTGTCTCCCAGCGGTGCCGCGCGATAGAGCGCGGAAAGTTCTTCCCAATCGATCCCATCGTCGGAGTATTTCCATTCGATCATTCAACGCCTCCTTCCGTTATCTCCGGATCGCGCAACGAAGTTGCGCAATCGACGCTACGCCACTCCCATCAACGCCAACCCTTGAGCCACCGATGAGAACTCGTCTCCACCGACCAGCTTCTCTTCGGTGAATCGTTCAGCGAATAACTTCCGCACGGCGGGCACGAGGGCCGTGCCGCCGGTCATGAATACACGGGTGATCTCCCGCGGAGCGACTCCCGCGATCTCCAATGCACGCATCGATGTCTGCGCAAGCTTCGCAACGTCGTCCGCGATCCAGCGCTCGAACTCATCGCGCGAGATCTCGCGATCGATGACGACGGGTCCGACCTGGAAGGAGAGCCATGCGGAGCCCTGCGAGCTGAGCGCCTGCTTGACCCGCGATACCGCCTGAAAGAGCGAGAAGCCGCCCTCATTGCGAATGACGTGCACGAGTGCCTCGAACGCATCGCGATCGACGGCCGTGCGCAGAATATCTGTGATCTGACGCAGCGTCTGGCGATTGTTCATCATGGACAGGTGATGCCAGCTCGCGAAGTTGGAGTAGATCCACAGCGGAATCGGCAGCAGCTTGGTTTCCGGGCGGAACTGCGAGCCCATGCCGAGCGCCGGACACACGGCGTTGTAGACGATGTCGTAGTCGAACCGATCGCCCGCAATACCGATACCGGTCTGCGCCAGCGGCGTGATGCGCGGCGGCGTCGCGTCCGCATCGATCTCGACCACGGAAAAGTCGCTCGTACCGCCGCCGAGGTCGGCGACCAAGACGAGATGCTTGCCACTCGCACGCTTCGCGAATGCATAGGCCGCGGCTTCCGGTTCGAGCCCCACTCGCGCCGGCGCAGGACCTGCGCGTTCGAATGCGGCAAGCAGCCGTTGCTGGGCGAGCGCGTCGTCGGGATTCGCGCCTGCAAACTCGATGGGGCGTCCCACGACCAGCGGTGCAGTTTCCAATGCAGGTCTGGCGGCGGCCGATTCATAAAGATGACCGAGCAGCACGCCGATCAGCTCATCGAGCGTGTATGAATGAGTGAACAGGCGCGTGTCGACGAAGCTGCGGCTGCCGAGGAACGACTTCATCGACTGCATCAGACGCGCAGGCCCCGTACGGGCGAGGTAATCCGCAATCGCATCCATGCCCGCGCTGCTCAGCGGCCGCTCGCGCGGATTCCTCTCGTCGGGCCGAAAACACAGGATCGACGGCAGAAACGCCGCGCCACCATCGCGCGAAGCCACTTTCATCACTGAAGAGCGCCGCTCATCGTCCACGACGGCGATGACCGTATTACTCGTGCCGAAATCCACACCGACCGAAAGCGCGCACATGATCTTGCCGAGACTCGAAAGGGCCGCGCACGTTAGCGGCACTGCCCATGACGGTCAAATATGTACAGCGGCCCAATGGATGGGCTCGCCTTGCGGCAGCGCTTGCCGAAAATGCCGCCTCGGTCCAGTCTTTCGACCGGTAACCTGTATCGCAAGCTGAGCGGCTGCAAGGACCGCAAGAGACAAGAACTGGGAAGTCGAAGAGGGCAGCGTTTCGCCATCCTTCCTCACCGGTCATTTTCTTTTATGCGGTCTTTGCGGCTCCCCTTCTTCAGAGCCACGGAACCCTGCAGATGGATTTGCACGAAAACGAACCTACACCTCCGTCCGCCAGCCATCGGCCGCCCGCCGATCCGACCCGCCAGCATTTCCAGCAGCTCGATGGTCTGCGTGGCATCGCCATCCTGATGGTCGTCGCCTGTCATCTCGAGTTTCTTTATCAGCCGCCCTCTCATGTCCGCGGTCCGCTTGCACAGCTCTCCCAGGGAGGCTGGATGGGCGTCGATCTGTTCTTCGTGCTATCGGGATTTCTGATCACGGGCATCCTGCTCGCAACCCGTGAGGGGCCGGGGTACTTCCGCAACTTCCTGGCGCGACGCTTCCTGCGCATCTGGCCGCTCTACTACGCGAATCTGATCGTCTTCTTCGTGCTCCTTCCGCTCGCGCTCCCCAAGGTCCCTCACGAGTTGCAAAGCATGATCGATCATCAGAGCTGGTTCTGGCTGTACGGCGCCAATTGGCTCTTTGCGCGTGAGCATGGGTTCAATCACACGGGCGGTGGATATTTCTGGTCGCTGGCCGTCGAGGAGCAGTTCTATCTCATCTGGCCGTTCGTCGTGCTGTGGCTGTCACCGCGCGCACTGCTGCGAACATCGATTGCGCTGCTGCTCAGCTCGATCGCGTTGCGCGTCCTGCTCGTGGCGCTCGGGGTCAACATTTTCTCGCTCTACACCATCACGTTCACGCACCTGGACGGGCTCGCCATCGGTTCCATCCTTGCCATCGTGATGTGCCGTGGCGAGCCGCCAGCGTGGTTGAAAAGATCGGTGACACCTGTCTTCTTCATTTCGCTCGCAGCACTCGCCTGTGTCTGGATGGCAGACGGATCTCTCTACTACTGGAACCGGCACATGGTGCTCATCGGTTACGCGAGCATCGCGCTGGTGGCCGGGACGTTGGTGTTCTGGTCGTTGCAAACCGCTCCCTCGGGCCTGTGGAATCGGGCGTTACGCAGCGCGCCGCTCGTTAAGATCGGACGCCTGAGCTACGGCGTATATCTGATTCATCCTCCCATCGCAGGCTTCGCGGCGGCGCACCTGATGCCGCGCCTGGCGAAAGTCATCCCGCATTGGCCTTATCTGAGCCGGTACTGTCTTCTGGTCGCGACGGTCGCGGCCGTCACCTGGGCACTTGCCCTGGCCAGTTGGAATCTGTTCGAGAAGCGGCTGCTCGCACTCAAACGCTACTTCGAATACGAGCATTCCGCCGCATCCCCGAGCGCTCCCCAGCCCGAGCCATTCCTCAAAGCACCGCCGGAGACGGACATCGCCCGCTGACCGGAGTCATCCGTTCTCGCAGATGCCGTCCCTCCGCCACAAAAATCTCCGGAAACGAAACTCCGTCCGGCCTCCTGCATTGGTATGTACCGTGGCTCGATCGTCAAACGCTCCTCTCGTACTACTCGTCACGTGCAACAGCGGTTTGCAGATGAGGGGCGGGTCTTCGCCACAGAATCCGCTGAGCAATTACAACCAACGCGTATATTTGCGGCCGGGCCCATCGGTCCTTGCTTCGGCAAGCTGACTTCAGGCTCATCGAAGCTGGGACCCGCGTGGAGACGCAAACGATGTCAAAAGAACTACAACGATCTGCCACCGGCGTTCCTGGACTGGACGAGGTCCTTCATGGTGGATTGATTCCGAGTCGCTTCTATCTGATCGATGGCGATCCGGGTGCAGGCAAGACCACGCTGGCACTTCAATATCTGCTGAACGGGGTCAAGGCGGGTGAATCCTGCCTGTATGTCACGCTCTCCGAGACGAAAGAGGAGCTGACCGATGGCGCGCGCTCTCACGGCTGGTCGCTCGATGGCCTCAACATCATCGAGCTGATCGCTGACGATCGTGACCTCGCGAACGGCGATGAGCTCACCATGTACCACCCTTCCGAAGTCGAGCTCACGCAGACGACGCGTCGAGTGCTGGAGGCGGTCGAACGCATCAATCCCACGCGCATGGTGTTCGATTCGCTCTCGGAGCTGCGGCTACTGGCCCAACATTCACTGCGCTATCGGCGCCAGATCCTTGCGTTGAAGCAATTCTTCGTGAGCCGCAAATGCACCGTGCTGCTGCTGGATGACCGCACGGCCGAAGGTCCGGATCTGCAGTTGCAGAGCATCGCGCACGGCGTCATCTCGCTGCACCATCACACGCCCACGTACGGCAAGGCGTTGCGCCAGCTGAAAGTCGTCAAGTTCCGTGGCAGCGATTTCATCTCCGGTCTCCAGGACTTCAGCATCCGTCGCGGCGGCATGTCGGTGTACCCGCGTCTGGTCGCTCAGGAGCACGTCACTACCTTCCCGCGCGAGCGCGTCTCGAGCAATGTGCCCGCACTCGACACACTCCTGGGCGGCGGCATCGACCGCGGCACGGCCACGTTGCTCGTCGGCCCGGCCGGCACCGGCAAATCCACGGTGGCCTTGCAGTTCGCCACCGCGATCGCCGCGCAAGGCCAGCACTCGGCCATCTTTGCTTTCGAAGAAGCGAAATCCCTGCTGCAAGCCCGGGCTGAAGCACTCGGCATGCACTGGAAGGAAGGTAACGGCCCCGGCGAGATTCAGATTCGTCAGATCGATCCGGCCGAAATCGCACCCGGGGAGTTCGCAAGCCTGGTCCGCGAAGCGGTCGAAGAGAACGACGCGCGCGTGATCGTCATCGACAGTCTCAACGGCTATCTGAATGCGATGCCCGAGGATCGCTACCTCGTCGCACAGCTGCACGAGCTGCTCGCGTATCTGAACAATCGCGGCGTGGCGACATTCCTGATCGCGGCCAACAGCGGAATGCTGGCCGTCGGCTCGAAGTCGACCATCGACGCGAGCTACCTCGCCGACTCGGTCATTCTGCTGCGAATGTTCGAGGTGGAGGGCAGCCTCAAGAAGGCGATCTCGGTCATCAAGAAACGCAGCGGTCGCCATGAGGAAACGATCAGACAGATCTCGTTCGACGAGCGCGGCCTGCACTTGAGCGAACCGCTCTCGTACCTGCATGGCATTCTCACGGGTGCGCCGGTGAACGTCCCCAAAGGCCGGAACGAAAGCGCCGGCGCGCCTGATGCCTCTTGACGTCGGGAACAATGAGGAACGCGTATTGATCGTAGCGCCGACCTGGCGCGACGGCGACGTCACGTCTCTGATGCTCAGGCAGGCAGGGATGACACCGTTCATCTGTACGGACCTGAAGGCGGTTGCACTCGGGCTTCGCGGCGGTGTCGGCGCGATCGTGCTCACCGATCGTGCACTGTTTGATCCGGATCTGAATGTGCTTCTGGGCGAGCTCGACGCGCAGCCAAGCTGGTCCGACATCCCGGTGATACTGCTCACTCACGATCATCCGACGACGTCGCGCGCAACGCAGGTGCTCCAGAAGTTTCGCAACGTCACGCTGCTCGATCGCCCGACCTCGATCCGCACGATGATCAGCTCGGTTCGCACCGCCCTGCGTGCCCGTCAGCGTCAGTACGAAGTGCGCGCGCATCTGGAAGCCCTGCGCGCCGCCGAACAGGCGTTGCGACTGGCCGATCAGCGCAAGGATGAATTCCTCGCCACGCTCGCGCACGAACTGCGCAATCCTCTCGCGCCGCTGCGAACCGGGCTGCAACTGCTCTCCAACTCATCCTTCGACAGCGCTCATCGTGCACGCATTCAGCGAATGATGGAGCGCCAGGTCGTGCAGCTCGTGAAGTTGATCGACGATCTGCTCGAGGTCTCGCGCATCGCGACCGGCAAGGTCGTACTGAAGATCGAACGTGTCGATCTGCGCATGGTGATCGAATCCGCAGTCGAGAGCACGCAGCCCCTGATTCAAACCGCCCAGCACCGTCTCGTCGCAAACCTGCCCGCAGATCCGGTATGGGTGGACGCCGATCCCTCGCGCATCGAACAGGTGATCTGCAATCTGTTGAACAACGCCTGCAAGTACACGCCGCGCGGGGGACGCATCGAGGTATCGCTCACGACCAGAGCGGACCGTGCCGAGCTGCGTGTCATCGATGACGGGCTGGGCATCCCGGCCGAGATGCTGCCGCTCGTGTTCGACATGTTCACGCAGATCGACCGCAGCCTCGATCGCGCTCAGGGCGGTCTGGGTATCGGCTTATCGCTCGTCAAGCGACTCATGCACATGCATCGGGGCGAGGTGAGCGCCACGAGCGAAGGACCCGACAAGGGCAGCACGTTCCTGCTGACTTTGCCGCTTGCGACTCAAGAGGCCGCAACGGTCATTCCCGCGCTCGATCTCGTGAGTGCAACTGCGGAGCAACGCCGCATCCTGGTCGTGGACGACAACCGCGACGCCGCGGAATCGCTCGCGATGCTGCTGGAAATGAATGGGCACAAGACCCGTATCGCGTTCGATGGCGGCAGCGCGCTCGACATCGCGCCGGGCTTTCAACCGCACATCGCTTTCTGCGATCTGGGCATGCCCGGCATGAACGGCTTCGAGCTCGCCGCCAGCCTGCGTGCTTCGTATCCCGACATCGTTCTCGTGGCGCTGACGGGTTGGGGCTCGGAAGAGGACAAACGCCGGACACGTGCCGGCGGCTTCGATTTTCACGTCACCAAACCGATCGCGTTCGAGGAGATCGAGCGCATCCTCGGCGCGGAAGAGCACTGAGCGGCACACGCCCGGCGCGACTCGGGAAGTCTCGTCGGTCATGCCGCTTTTTGCGTGTGCATGTCGGAACGACGTGGATTCATACGTCCTCGCTATGCCGACCGGCCGGACGGGCCACTTACAATCAATCCGTCGATTCAGTTCGCACCGCATCTGTCACAGGAGTCATGCATGAAGCCGACCATCACCGCCTTCGCGAATTCGCCGGATCGTGGCAGAGGAATGGCGCGCGATATGCGCGTTCGCTGGGCACTGGAGGAGGTCGGTCAGTCGTATCACGTGCGTCTTCTGACGTTCAAGGCGCTGAAAGAATCTCCGCATCGCACACTCAATCCATTCGGCCAGATCCCGACGTACGAGGAGGCAGACCTGATGCTCTTCGAGTCCGGGGCGATCGTGCTTCACATCGCGCAACGTCATGCCGGCTTGCTGCCCGAAGAGGCGAACGCGCGCGCACGTGCGATCGCGTGGATGTTTGCCGCACTGAGCACGATCGAGCCGCCGATCGTCGAATGGTCGATGGCGCTGATTCTCGAGCGCAACAAGCCCTGGTTCGAAGAACGGCAGGCCATGCTCGATGAGCGCGTTCACACACGGCTCAAAGAACTCTCCGCGCATCTTGGTGACGCCGAATGGCTCGACGGCCCATTCAGCGCAGCCGACTTGCTGATGGTGACGGTCCTGCGCCGATACGGCGCCGGCGTCGCGATGAAGCCCTTTGCAAACCTCGCCGCCTACATTGCGCGCGCCGAGGCGCGTCCTGCGTACCAAAGAGCGTTTGCCGATCAACTTGCGGTGTTCACGGAGAGTCAAAAGAACGCGTGAGATCGCAGAGCGATCGGCGATACGCACATGGTCGATCTGTGCTCACGGCTGCCGCGCAATGAACTCGCCATACTCGGCAGTCGCGCGATACGTCACCAAGCCATATCGACCGCGGGCGAAGGTGCTATCGCGCGCTTGCAGCAGGATGCGGTTATCGCAATAGACGCGCAGTGCATCGCCGATCAGCTCGAATCTCACGTTCTTCCAGTCGCCAACGACTGTCGATAACGGCGCCGTTCCCAGGACATGGATGGCGCCATTGACCAACTTGCGCAGTGAGACGGTTCCATCCTGACGCAGCGTCACGTAGTAGTAGTTCCTGTTATCGACGTAGCGTCCCATCATGCCGACCCAACCGCTGGGCGCCCCAAAGCTCAACACACGCGTGTTGGCCTCCACGATCTGATCGCGCGTACTCACTCCTGTCACGACTCTTGCGTCGCCCGTAGCGGAACGCTGCCGGTACGAATACAGGTTGGTGGGCGCCGCCCATTCCTGGGCCCAGTTCCCATCGACAACGGTCCACGCCTTCTCGACGTTGTAGCTGAAATCCTCCGCCAGCAGGGTGAGCTGGGGATTCGGCGTTACGACGATGTTGTCGTACTCGGCGCTCGTGCGATACATCGCGATTCCCAGCTGCCCATGCTTGTGAGTCGAGTCGCGCGCCTCGGCCAGCAACTCTCCATCCACATACGCACGGATCCATGTGCCGACGGCCTCCAGTCGCAATCGGTAATCTCTGTTGAGCGTCATTGGAAGCGAGACGGTCGCCAGTGTGCGGATCTGCCCATTCACCAAGCTTCGTAACGACAGCGTGTTGGAGCTGCGCAGGGTCAGGTAGTAATAGTTGCCCGGATCCGAGCGCCGCACGATCAGGCCGAACCAGCGGTCGCTCCCCTGCACGGCTGTGGCACGAACATCGGCCTGAATGGATTGATCCTTCCAGTCCGAATTCGTCAGCACCGCGCCCGCGTCTCCGACCAGACTGGACTGACGCAAGACCTTCGATCGGCTCGTCGTTGCGACCGTCAAGCTGCTGCCCGTGATCGGCGTCCAGCGGGAATAACTGCCCGACTCGAAATCGTCTTGAGTAATGGCCCGCTGACTCAAGTCAGCCGGTAATTCGAAAATGTAGACCTGCGGCGACCCTCCGTAGCCGGCAGACGCTGCAATACGACGCCCGCTGATCGCAACCGAGATACCGAGCACGAGATTCTCTCGCGCGTCGCTCGCCAGTAAGCGCGCGATCTCGGTCGGTGTCCCGTTTGCGTTGCGCTTGAAGACAGGAATCGAGCCGGCCTGTGGTGCGCGCTGAGAATCGAATGGATACGCACCCACGACCCAATCCGCGCTCAGCTCCAGATAGGGAACGTTGTAATCACGCTCGAGCGACAACGCATCTGCTGTCGCGGCGGTCCCTGCGAACTGCCATGAACCGCCGGATGGTTGGCGGAAGACATGCACGCCCGGCTTGACCTCCGATACGGTGAGCAACGTATCGCCTTCGAGCGCTATCTTGCGGCCGAAGTACGGGTCGCTCCCGAACGGGCTCGTGATGATCGTCGATGGAGTGGGCGACAGGCCCGGGTAGATCCGGATCTCGTTCCATGTGTAGAAGTCGTCGCCCGCTCCGGCAACGATCGTATTGCCGCTGACATCCAGATCGGCGAAGCAGCCGAATTCGAGGGAAGCGGAAGTCGTGCCGATCGAAGCCCAGCGGCCTGCCGAGTTCTTTCGATAGGCTTGCCAGGCGCAATACGACCCACCGGCCACCACCGTGCCGTGGTCGAGCTTGAGCACCGAGCCGCGCCAGGACTGCTGCAGCGGGGCAGGCAGCACTGCCGTTTGCTTCCAGCCGTTTGCGGCACTGTATTCGAAAACTCTCAGGTCCCTGCTTTGGACTACGGCGACGTTTCCCTCCAGAGCCACCCACATCGTGAGCGCGTCTTGCCAGAGATCTATATCGTGCGCGAGCGTCGATACGTAGCGCCATTCATTCGAAGATGTGCGCCGGAAGACATGCACGGACATCTCCGAAAGGAACTGCAGCGTCGCTTCATCCGTGAAGTTTCTGCGGGTCGCCACCATCAGGTGATCGCCGTCGAAGCCAATGTTGGCGATGAGCTGATCGCTGGGACCCGGGACCACGATGTGAGTCTGCTCTTCGAGGATCCGCGGCCCGGCCAGAGCACTCCCTGTGACGAGAACGCAAAGCACGATGACAGCGCAGCCGAACCAGTGCCGGCCACGCAGAACTTGCATCGACATGCCTGTCTCCCCCTTGTAGCGCGAAACGTCCCCGATGAATGTTTCGCGGTTGTTTGACCAACATTCTGCCGAAGCTCAGTTGTCCGCACAGAACGCACAAGAACTTAAGAGGAACGTGTACCGGCCGAGAATTTTTCGCCAAGATTTTCGACGAGGTGTCGCTCTACCGAGCACATCGTCCTTGCTTCATCGGGCCTTCGCGCGGAACCGAGTTCTGCCGTACGGCAAATCGTCTTCGTGATTTCCGACCTTGCGAGTCACGACGCCGATCTCCAGATTCGAATGGCAGCACCTGTCTAGCGATCGAGGTGTGCTTTCGCGACTGCACGGCGAGGGCATGCGTCTTCAGCGACCGGTCTGGCTCGAGACCTGCTGATGCGCTCGGTGACCCGCTTCACGCGCGAGGTCCCGGAACGCTCCTCTTCGAGCCCTCTTCTCGTTTGATTGTTGAATGAGCATGAATTGTCGGCTCTAATGCCCGCCGGGTGTCGATGCTGCAGCGTTCGCAGAGAGACAGGTAACGGATTGGTCGGGCCGCCAATCCAACGGAGTTCCCCATGCATCGCCCCACCCGGCGCGTGCGGCTGCCTGCCGCCCATGCCATCACCGACAAGATCCTCACCAACGTCGAACGCTTCCTGCAGATCGAGGCCGTCAGCGGCCTGGTACTGCTTCTGTGCGCTGCGATCGCGCTGATCTGGGCCAACTCGTCGGCCTCGGATTCGTACTTCCATCTGTGGGAGACCCAGCTGTCGATCGGTATCGGCACCTTTTCACTGAGCGAATCGCTGCACTTCATCATCAACGATGGATTGATGACGTTTTTCTTCCTGCTCGTGGGGCTGGAGATCCGTCGCGAGATCCACGAAGGCGCACTGGCCGAGTTCAAAGCTGCAACTCTGCCGATAGCCGCGGCGATCGGTGGCGTTATCGTTCCGGCCGTGCTCTTCCTGATCCTGAACTCGGATCCGCTGCTCCAGCGAGGATGGGCCGTGCCCACCGCGACCGATATCGCTTTTGCCGTCGGCGTGCTCGCGCTGCTGGGCAAATCGATTCCGGGATCGCTGCGCATTTTTCTGCTGTCGCTCGCGATCATCGATGACATCGCGGCCGTCATCATCATCGCGGTCTTTTACTCTGGCGGACTCGACTATTCAGGACTCTTGATCGGCGCTGCGGCCCTGGTGCTCGTGGGGCTGATGCGCTGGATCGGGATCGGCAGTGCTCTCGCCTATGTCGTTCCTGGCGCGCTGCTCTGGTTCGGACTGTTACGGTCCGGTGCACATCCGACGCTGGCCGGCGTGATTCTGGGATTGCTGACACCCGTTACGGTTCGTTCCTTTCGTGGCAATCCGGTCGAGCTCGTCAAGCGCGCGATGTCGACCCTGGAGTCACGACTCCAGCAACAACACACACATATTCACGATGTGCGCGAGCCCGTCCGGGGATTGCGCAGCGCTCAACGCGAACTGCTGCCTGCCGTCATGCGTGTGCAGATAGCCCTTCATCAATGGGTAGCCTACGTCGTGATGCCTCTGTTCGCGCTCGCGAATGCGGGCGTGAACCTGAGCGCGCTCCAACTCGATGGAGCGCTCACGCAAAGCCTCGTCACGGGTGTCGCCGTCGCGCTCGTCCTCGGCAAACCCATCGGCATCATGGCCGCAAGCTGGATCGCCGTGCGCTTGCGCTGGTGCGAACTGCCTCCCGGCGTCAACTGGTCAGGCGTGTTGCTCGTCGGATGCCTGGGCGGGATCGGATTTACGATGTCCATCTTCATCGCGGGCCTCGCGTTCGAGGACGCGCAATTGCTTTCAGCCGCGAAGCTCGGCGTGCTCATCGCATCGCTCACCGCGGGAGTCGTCGGCCTCGCGTACGGGCGATATCTCCTTGTCAAACAGCGCGCGAGCACAGCCCAGCCCGGGTGAAAGCTACGGAGCGCATCGCGCAGCTTCCCGACTCTTGCGCACAGTCGGAGCGCACTTGCGCTCGCACTCGTGTACGCAAATCCGTACTGCCGGATCCATGCTTCGGCCTGCGCGCAGCATGGGCAGTCGGTCGTCGGTGTAAATGCGCATGTCAGCCGTAGTCCTCGATGCTAGTTCGATCAGCTCGGATTCCGAGAGGCTCTCCTACCGCGATCTCCTGTTCGCAGTCCATACAGTTGCTGAAAGCGACGCGCGCACTAGTGGACTGTAACGACTGATTCGAGAGTGCTGCTTTGGTCGTCATCCCGGCGAAGGCCGGGATCTCCGCGCGGGATTCCCCTCGGTCACAGGCCTGGACCCCGGCCTTCGCCGGGGTGACATCAATACCGGCGCGAGAACCGCGCCAGCGTGGCACGACACGGACACCGCGGTTCATACTCGCGCCCTCTTCCGCGAGTTACTGGAACCGTTCGTGTCACATAACAAGGCTGGGGTAACGGCAGTCGCGTCCTTGATGGCGCTCGTACTCGCCAATTCGGTCTGCGCGCAAAGCGCGGACTTCGACGTCAACGTCACCGTCGATGCGGCACGCGTCGAAGGCGAAGCAAAACCGGTCTGGCGTTTCTTCGGCGCCGACGAACCGAACTACGCAACGATGAAGGACGGCCGAACGACTCTGGCCACACTCGGCAGTCTGATGCCCGGCCACGTTTACTTCCGCACGCACAACCTCCTGACATCGGGCGACGGCACACCTGCACTCAAGTGGGGATCGACGAATGCGTATACGGAAGACGCGCAGGGCCGTCCGATCTACGACTGGACGATCGTCGATCGCATTTTCGATACGTACCTCGAGCGGGGCGTAAAGCCGTATGTCGAGATCGGGTTCATGCCCGAAGCACTGTCGGTGAAGCCGCAGCCCTATCAGCATGATTGGCGTCCCGGCAGCGGACAGTTGCGCACCGGCTGGGCCTACCCACCGTCCTACTACGGCAAATGGGAAGAGCTGATCTATCAATGGGTCGCTCACTGCGTCTCACGCTACGGCCGCAGCGAAGTGGCGAGCTGGTATTTCCAGACCTGGAACGAAGCGAATCTGCCTCAGTACTACTGGGGCGGTACACCGGAAGAATTTTTCAAACTCCACGATGCGGCGATTCGCGGCGTGCGTCGCGCCCTGCCCGAGGCGAAAGTGGGCGGACCGGACATCGCCGGCAGAGGCAATCGATTCCTCACCTCGTTCATGGAGCACGTCAAGGCAGCGGGCACACCCACTGACTTCCTGTCGTTTCACGCGAAGGGACAACCCGTCTTCGTCAAAGACGACGCGCAAGGCGGTCATGTGCGGATGGGCATCAGCAATCATCTGCAAGCCGCAGAGAACGAGTTCGTCCAGATCGAAGCGCAGCCCGACTTCAAGAACACACCCATCGTGATCGGCGAGTCCGACCCGGAAGGATGTGCGGCCTGTCAGGGACCCGCCAACGCTTACCGAAACGGCACGATGTATTCGAGTTATACGGCGGCCACCTTCCCGCGACTGCAAGAACTCGCCGCGCGCCGCAAACTGAATCTCGAAGGCATCCTGAGCTGGGCGTTCGAATTCGAGGATCAGCCCTACTTCGCCGGCTTCCGACAGTTGACCTCCGCCGGAATCGACTTGCCGGTGATGAACGTCTTCAAGATGTTCTCGCGGATGAACGGCAAGTCCATTTCATCGATTTCAGATCACCAGATCCCGCTCGATCAGGTGATGACGAACGGCGTTCGCGATACGGCGGATGTCGGCAGCACGGCAACTCTGGATGACAACACGCTGGCCGTGATGGTCTGGCACTACTACGACGACGACCTCCCCGGGCCTGACGCGCTCGTGCACCTGAATCTTCGCGGGTTACCCAAATCTTTCGCGAAAGGCGCGACGCTCACCCACTACCGCGTCGACAAGCAGCACTCCAACAGCTACACCGCCTGGCTCGAAATGGGTTCACCCATCGCACCGACGAACGAGCAGCGCGCGGCTTTGTTGAAGGCCGCTGAGCTTGCCTCCGCAGAGACGCCGCGCAGCATCAAACCCGCTCGCGGCGCCACGACACTCGACTTCACGCTGCCACGTCAGGGAGTGTCGCTCTTGGTGTTGAAGGCGGATCAGTGAGATCGATGCCGAGCGACAGACTGTCGAGGCTCGATGAGCATCGTTTCTGCGCGGAATCTACGCCACGGTTCCGAGCTTGAGCCCGACGATCCCCGCAACGATCAAAGCCAGACTCACCATTCGCAAGGTGTTCGCAGGCTCATCAAACAGGATGATCCCGAGCACCACGGTACCGACCGCGCCGATGCCGACCCAGATCGCATAAGCGGTCCCCACGGGCAGCGACTTCATCGCAAGCCCCAGCAACCCGACGCTCACGATCATCGACAACCCGGTCGCCACGCTCGGCCAAAGCCGGGTGAAACCCTCGGTGTACTTCAGGCCGATCGCCCAACCGATCTCGAACAGGCCCGCAAGAATGAGAACGAACCAATTCATAGTCGCTCCTATGAGTTGGGGTCGTCCCCGATAGATTGCACAGGTGAGGTCGTCCTCACGGGAGCGATGATGGCAGCAGGCGCTGGAAGTTCAAGGGCGCTGCGCAGAGAGGCCGAAGATCTCCACGGGGCACACCGGGTCCACGGGGTTGCGAAGACAGGGAGGCCCTTCGAGCGAAGCGTTCACCGCCATCGCTGACATCACCGCATCACTTTCATCACTCGCGAGAGTTCACACAGAGATCACAGAGGACACAGAGACCGGCAAAGGAGCCAGATCAGGATCTCCACGGGGAGCACGGGGTCCACTGGGTTGTCGAGCGAAGCGAGTTGCTGCCATCACGCATCACTCATCACTCATCACTCATCACTCATCACTCAGGAGATCTCACACAGAGATCACAGAGCACACAGAGTCCGGCAAAGGAGCAAGATCCGGATCTCCACGGGGAGCACGGGGTCCACGGGGTTGCGCAGACAGGGAGGCCCTTCGAGCGAAGCGTTCACCGCCATCACTGACATCACCGCATCACTCATCACTCCAGAGATTTCACACAGAGATCACAGAGGACACAGAGTTCAAGATCAGAAGTCCACGGGGATCACGGGGCCCACTGGGTTGCGCAGCCAGAGAGGCCTTTCGAGCGAAGCGTTCACCGCCATCACTGACATCACCGCATCACTCATCACTCAAGAGACTTCACACAGAGCTAGATCAAGGATTGCGGCGTCATCGCCTCCGTCAGGAACATCACTGCCATCACTGTCATCACCCTCCCGCTAAATGAGATCCACAGTGGTCACGGGGATAGACCGGTCCATGCTTCTTTTGTGGGTTCGGCTTTAGCCGAACAGATGCCTTGCTGTCCGACTGAAGTCGGACCCACAGGGAGGAACACGCTGGGCGAGTAGCGAGTGCCTAGCCGACTAGCTCGCTAGTCTGCTAGCCAGAAAGGAACATCTGCTGTGGAGTTGTGAAGCCTCTTCTCTAGCTAGCGGACTAGCAGACGAGTCGGCAAGCTACCGAATTCACACTGAGATCACTGAGGACAAAGAGGCAGCGGCGACGCCATCATTGATATCACTGCATCACTGACATCACTCATCACTCATCAACTCGAACGGTCTCGCTAAAGTGAACGAGGAAGCGGTAGGCCCGCGCTCGCGCAGCATCAACAAGCGCTCGCGTCCTTCCAGTGGCGAAGGTCGATGACCTGCGGGCACCCACCATGCTGCCTGATGCTGCTCCGATAACCGCCTGAACCACGCCTCGCGATCGCGGAGCAGTTCGACGTGCGCGGTGCGATAGACGAAGTTCTTCAGATCGTCCGGGGTTTCCCAGACACTCATATTGATATAGATGTCGGGATCGTCGAACACATGGATCGAGGTTGCATCGCCGCCCTCGGATTGCAGGCGCCAGACGAATCCCTTCGCGCGCTCCGCCATTGCATTGATCTCTTCGAGCCGCGATACGAAACCCGCCATGACTGGCGAATCGAGAGCGGCCACGGCTTTGGCAATGTTGATCTGCGCGAGATGGTAGCGAGTCACAGCGACACTCCGTGCGGGTGTCGCAAGATTACCCGGGATGTGGGTCGCGACTATTGTCGAAAATTGACGCCTGATTTGGCGCTCGCGCTGCGATATTGGCCCGGCGTCGATGCGGTATAGCTGACGAACGTGCGATGCAGCTGCGCCTGGTCGCTGAATCCCAGATCGACAGCGACATCCGCGATGCTTCCGCCCGCCTTCAATCCCTGCTTGGCCCGCTCGATGCGCGTGTTGTTCACAAAGGCGTGCGGAGTCGTGTGATACGTGCGCCGAAAGACTCGAATCAGGGTTTCCTTGCGGCAGCGGAGCGCATGTGACACATCATCCAGAGTCGCACCCGATTCGATGGACTCGAGCAGTGCCTGTTTGATTCGCCCGGCCAGCGGCGTTTCTTGCTGAGGTGATGAAGCGGAACGGCTGCGCTCTACGGCAGCCGTGAGCAGTAGCTGCAACTCCGCGGTCGCTGCGGTTGCACACACACTTGGAAGACGCGTCACGAGCTCCAGGTACTGCGCAAACAAGCGCTCATCGCGAATCACGCTCAGGTCGCCGCATGCATCCATCAGCGATCGCCCGCGCAACGCAAGCACGTTCTCGCCGCACCAAGACTCATCCAGAAACAGCATGTGGTAGCTGCGCGCTCGCCCCGCAACCGGATTGCACGCATGCACCGCATGCGGTGCAACGAGCACCAGATCGCCCTCGCGCAACAGGATTTCATGCCCACCGCAACTCGCGCGCGTTTCCCCGGCAATCACGGCCCCGAACGACAGCTCCGAATGAAAGTGCGGCTTGTACGCCTGCCGGCTATCGTAGGTGCTGCGCAGCTCGACGAACGGCAGTGCGTTGTCGCGCCAGTAGCGTTGCGTTTTTGTGCACATCGTGAGTCGATCGTTCGTGCTTGGAGGGGCATTGAAGCACATACGGTCAAAGAGCGAGGAGAGGGAAAGTCGAGTCCTGTTGTCCGCCTGGTCAGGAGGCGAACCTCGCCCAGCCGCTGTTACAGATGCAGCTCTACTTCATTGCCTTGGCGAGAATCCCCTCGTACGCCGGGTGAGCCAGCTCGAGTTGCTCCATATCCACCTGCGATACCCATTGAACGCACTCGTGCTCATCCGGTGCGCAGTTCGTGATAACGCCTTGCCATCGCTCGATGAGGAACAGGCTCAAGCGCACATCACCGCTGACCACAACCTTCCATGGCAATCCCGATGGCACTTCCGCCTGGATACCGAGTTCTTCCGCAAGCTCTCTTGCCAGCGCCGTTTGTGGCGACTCGCCAGTCTCTACATGCCCGCCCGGAACGTCCCATACACCTGGATAGTTCTCGCGATGGCGACTGCGAAGACACAACAACACTCGTCCGTCTTGGCGCAGAACGCCAGCCACGACATTTATGATGTGCATTGAGCACTCTTGCTCATTTGTCGCTTCCTGACTTGTGCGTGAAGAAACAAATCGATCGGCGCCCCCGTCCATGCCAGCGACATATTTTTCTCGGAAACTCGTACGGTCGCGATCACTGCATGGAGCCAAGCCGAGGTGCTGACGCAAATAGATCTGTCCCTTTTCATGGCACTTGGACTCCACGCATCGCGCGCTCACGGAACTACTGCTTCACCGGCTTCAAACTGTTGTTCACCGATAATTCCGGCTCGGCTGCAACTTGCGGGACAGTCTGCCGTGTCTTAGCGCTTTAGGCCGCAGTATTGTGGACCTGCAGAAGCCTGAGGAGCGTGCGATGTTTTCCGCCTGTTCTTACAAGGAACCTAACGGCATGAGCGATCCGACACAACTTGATACCAACGTGAATCCTGAAGGCCACATCGGATCGCTGGAGAACACGACCTTCCGCATGACCACGAAGCTGGCGTCTGCACTCTGTTCGCTCTGCGCAGTCACTGCGCACGCGGCGGGTATACGGGAGATCGTTGTGCCGGCCGGCGCAAGAGGACCTGAGATTCCCGCACGCGTCTGGACACCGTGCGCAGTTCCAGCCGGGCCGAAGAGCGTGGACAGCGGTGGCGTCACGATGAGCATAAACGCGGTAGAGGACTGCGCTCCCTCGAGCAGGAACCTGCCTCTCATCGTCGTATCGCACGGAATGTTCGGCGATGTATTCAGTCACCACGACACCGCCGAAGCCCTTGCGGACGCGGGCTTTGCCGTCGTCACGATCAATCACACGCTGGATTCGATTTCAGCGAAGCGAGAATCGGTCGACAACATCTCCTCGTTCCTCGTCCGACCCGTCGATATTCAGCGGACCATTACGTACCTGCTCAGTGGCGCGCTACCCTGGGTAGACATCGATTCGCGCCGAATCGGATTCTTCGGCTTCTCGCGCGGCGGTTACACGGGTCTCGTTCTGGCCGGAGGAGTGCCTGACTATCACGCACCGGCATTTCCCTGTCCCGAAGAGTTCTCGATGTGCCGGCAAATGCGCGACGGCGACATACCGCCGCACGAAGCGGGACACGACCCACGCATCAAAGCTTTCGTCATCGCCGATCCTGTGAGTTTCTTCCCCGACGAGTCCAGCCTGCGAAACGTCACTGCGCCGATTCAGTTGTGGAGCTCCGATCGCGGCGGAATGGGAGTCCGCCCGGAAGATGTGGCCGCGGTGAAGAGCCATCTACCGATAGCGCCTGACTTCCACCGCCTCCCGAACTCCGCCCATCTGTCCTTCCAGTTTCCATGCTCAACGGAGGAAGCGAAAGCGATGTCGTTCGTATGTACTGATCCACCAGACTTCGACCGCGCCGCCTTCCATCGCACACTGAACACCGCAATGCTGGAGTTCTTTCGCAAGCAGCTCGGCCAAGAGTCTCCGCGTGAAGATCAACGAAGAACGAAGCCCTGAGCGGTTGGATGTTCCCCTCACGCCCGTTCAGCCTCAGGAAGCGAAGCGCTCCGTCAGCGACGCATCATTCGCTCGACCAGCCTCGCGCCGCAACCTCTTTCCAGGACCGCGTATAAACACATCCCTGTGTCTGCTGAGACGACCGCCATCCATGGCGGATCGACGCTCCTGGAAAGAGCTTCCGACGCGAAGTTCTGAATACATCGGCGGTGGTCTGTCGGTGAGTTGTCTAGAACGAATTGGATCCGGGCAATAGTTAACACGCGAGCGGTTCAATGAATGGACAAGCCCCGGATGACTGCTTTCGGCCCAGAGACGGACGTGGTTCAAACGAATTCCGATCGAACCTACAGAGCTCTCCCGGTTTCCGGCCCCCCGGCAGCCTTGAGGTGCGGAGGTGCGTGCACTGCGTTCGGCGCAACGAGCACCAGATCGCCTTGCCGCAGCACCGTCTCGCGCCCACCACAACTCGCCCGTGTCTCACCAGCGATCACGGCACCGAACGACAGCTCCGAAAGGAATGCGGCGTGTACCCCTGCCGACTATCGTAGGTGCTGCGCAGCTCGACGAACGGCAGTGCGCCGTCGCGCCGGTAGTGTTGGATTTGATTGCACATCGTTCATCGATCGCGGCGCTGCAGGAAGATGCGTTGAAGCAGAACGGAGCGACGGGAGCGCCATGAGAACGTCAGTCGGACTCTGTTGGCTGTTATGAGCCCGGACGTTGCGAATTGCAGATATGCAAACCGGACACAGACGTCCTGATTCGACCTCAATTGACGTAGTACATGAATCCGATGATGTCGGCGAGCACGTGCGCGACGACTAGAGGCCACAATCTGCCTGTCCGCGCAAACCAATGCCCGAAGATCAATCCCATCGGGACGATACTTAGGACCCCCACGGCTCCCTGATACAGATGGTACGTCGCACGGATTGCAAGACTGACATTGACCGCGAATGTCGCTGAACGCCGGAGCTTTACAGCGGTAATGACGTAACCGCACACGAAGACTTCTTCGAAAAGGCCGTTGACGCACGATGCGATAAGCACTGCGCTGACGGTGAGATCGCGGGCGGAAATCTCTGGAGCTTCGATTCCTCCAGTGACAGCAATGAATGCGCACCACAGGATGAAGTAGGCGCCGTAAGCGCCAACGAGCAAAGGCACTCCGACAGCCGTGTCCTTGAACGAAGGGGCGAGACCGATATCCTGAGCCGTCCAACCGCTTTTCAAAAACACAGCGAGCGCCGCTGCTACGATCGTTTCGTAAACGACAGTCGTCCATAACGCCTGATCCGAGAACAGCACGGGCGATCCGCTGGATGTGATAACAATCAGACTCGCGTAGATCGGCAATCCGAACGCGAGCGCGACTACAACAACGAACTCTGTTCGAACCGAAAGACTCCGCACCGTGGCGATCATCCTTGTCTATTGTGCTTGGGGTGGCTCGGGATCTATCGAGTGATCACAGCGAACGTAGCGAACTGCAAATATGCAAACCTGACACCGAGGTCGCTGCGCGTCGCACGAACGCGCCAGCTGGCACTTCAATGTGCGTGAAACCCACGAACCCGCGGCCCGGCACCAACACTGCTCACGAAAGGCGTCCCTGGCATCGAATCACTCAATGATTATCGAAATCGTTGTACGGGGTTGCGTGCACCAGGGCTATGTAAACCTCTAGGAGCATCTGTCGGAGGGGATCGCTCTCCTCCACAAACCTAACTTGCATTCCGCGAACTCGCGCCTTAGCCGCAATAAACTCCGCGGCAACATCTTCCCGCCCGGCCATCTCCGCTCGACCCTGACCCTTTCGATAGGTGGCCTTTCCAACTGCGCATTTTTCTATCGCCAGCCGATAGGCGAATGACGCCACGTTGTGCCGGGAGCTGGCTCGACAATGACAACAGACTCTTTCTCGAAGTGAATTGCTTCGCCCAACGTAAAGATGCCGCCCTGATTCCGAAAAGAGGTACACACCTCTTACGGGCATTCTTCGCGGGAGTAGGTCACGCGTCACAGGCGGCATCCCCAAGAGTTCAACGCGTTGAGCTTCCAGATTCGCAATGTAATTCTTGAACCGTCCGTGAATCCTCGGCAATTTTTGCGTCGTATCCGCCGCCACCGGAAGACTTGGAGTGCCGTCGAACACCATGTTGATCGCATCACAAACATCTTGAAGCACAAGATCGCTCGTTGGTGAGAGTCGCGCGGAACCATGGCCCAGTTCATTTCTGAATGATGGCAAGTGCTCCACCAGAAGCTTCACGACGTCGATCTGTTCTGTAAGCTCTTCTATCTCGACTTGAGTTGGCTCCTGCAGCAGGCGCTCATCCGTCCCAGTGGCGATCATTGCTTGGATTCCGGCGACAGCACGCTCCCCTGTCAATGAATTCCGTGCTCGCCATGCACGGCTGGAAAACCCTTCATTACGGATCCAACCCCTAGATCCGGCATGGGTAAGCAGGTGCGCGAGTCCGGGCCACTGGTAGTCGTTGTCATCAATGCTTGCCAAGCGTGAGACTTCGGAATTCCAGCGATGCCTGAGCGCACGTTCAAGACTTTGATAAGCCACCATCTCGGCAACCTGGTGGAAGCGATAAACGCAGTACGTATAGAGACGGACATTCTTTGCAGTCTCAAAGCCCTGCTGAATGTCGAGCGGCACGTCATCGTGGAGCGCAAGGCTGGACAATCCGACGTGGAGATCTTCCAGTCGTTCAGACTGCCGCTCGTCTGGCTCAAACATGCTCTCGAGAGGCCGCAGGGGATCTTCGGGTTTGGATGGCATTTATGTCGCCAAATTGGTTCCATTAGTTCTTGCCGCACTCAACAACTCAACAGTCGCCACTCAACAGTGCCGGGCCGGGAAGGCGAGATAACGCAGCACAAGCCTTTCGTCGCTCGGAAAATTTTCTCGGTTTTTCGGCCCGGCCCTACCCCCCCCAAGTGGCCGTCTTCTCACAGCAATCAATTCAACGCACGGAGCGTCGCAACAAGTTGGGGCCCGACATCTTTGACAAATTCCAGTTGCGCCTGTGAGATATTTTCTCCGTGAATGGCAGGGGAACACACCGCGTAGACCTCACGGATCGCACTTCCTAGATCCCGCGGCACAATTTCCGATTCAGTCAGTTCACGGAGCAATTTGTGGGTCGGCAGATGTGTCCGCATGGCACTTGCAATGATTCCTCGCTGCGCTAGTCGCCGCAATTCCGTTTCAATGTGGTACCGGATCGCGAAGAGGAATGCGACATCGTCGTCCACGGCAAGAACCGGGTGCTTTGGTTCTTCCTTGACTCCTTGCGAAGTGAGAGCGCCTGCGACTGCCGCCTTGATGCGCTCCTCAAGTTGAGGCAATTGAGCGTCTGAGACGGGAGCGGGCATGTGGAACTGTGGGCTGAACGTTGCTCGCACATCAACCGCATTCCGCACTTCGCTACGAATCTCGTGGAGCTGGGTCTTGACGGCGCCCTTCAGCTCCTCAATCTCGTTCTTCAATGTGATTCCTAATAGCGTCACCTCACTGAATAGGGGAGCCAACAGCAACGCCATCCACACACCAAAGACGGCGATGTCTGCCGCATTACTATTTCCCGCGAGCAGGTCTGGCAGTCGGGTACGGAGGAAATAGGTCAGGGCGCCGGTGATAGCGAGCCACCAGAGTATCTTTGCCCATTTGGGTAGCTTCATCGGCACTCTTTTCAACTAAGCGAGTTTTAGTGTCTTAGCTGCTTGCGGCTGCAACGATCGTGACTAGCCAGATCGCGTAAGGCGCTCATTCAACTGATCAAGCTTGGCAGTCAACGATGCGAGATCCAGCTTCTCTCTCGCAAATTGTTGATGCATCAAGTCGACAGCATTGAGCAGTATCGTGGATACAGTCGAAAGCGATGACATCACAAACTTCGGCTCTGAGTCATACATCACTAACTCGGGCGGATCCTTGTTGGTGTCAAGATGACGACGCAGTAGCGCTCGACCATTGTTGTGCGCCTCTGTACAGAGGAAGTTGTAAAGAATCAGATCTTGTTCGTGCCCAGCGCTCACAAAGCGATCTCTTGCGCCCAAGTCCTTTCCGCCCGCCGCCTTTGCACGCGCGAGATCCGCTTTGAACATCTTCAATGTCGCATCAAGGTCCTTATCGTCAGAAATGACCGCCAGATAAGGGTTTTCGTTGCCGTTTGCGTCACCTAGGATTTTGAGCCATTCCTTGCAACGCTTGACTTCCAGATTGTGCACGTACTCGTCTTTGGCGAGCAGACTTTTTAGATCGACAAACGCTTCGAGAGAGGTACGAGCGAGTATCGCAATGCCCACGTAAGCTCTGGCGCGAGCCAAAGCAATGCAGGATCCGCTAACTTCGACCAATGATGCGAAAAGCCCAACGGCGTAGATGTGTGCCCAGCCTTTGCCGTTGACGTCAAATTTCAATTGCGGCGTCGTGTCTACCGCATAGTCATGAATTTCGGCGAGCACTTCGCTCGCGTGCTTCACAAGCTGGTCATACAGAGTGTCGGACACTGAAGATCCCGCTGACACTACGTCCGCTTTGGTCGAAAGAAACATTTCTACAACTCCCCCGCCGAGTACTTCCGCTCAAACTCTCTTCGCGCCCTGATGTACGCGTTACCGCATTCAACGCTTGCGGTGTTGAGACATTGCTCGGAGGGTCGATAGAAGGCAGTCCAGGCTCTTTCCTTGCTGCGTTCCGCAGCGATCTGTGCGGCCTGCTGTTCGCGAGTTCGCGCGACGCGAGCTGCCTGTTCGTTGCGCTGGGCTTCCTGCTGACGCGCGCGCTGCGAGTAGTGTTCACGCGCAATCTCCGCTTGTCGATTCAGCTCCGCGACGGCCGCCTTGTTGAATTGACTGATCTCATACCGAGCACGCAGCTCGACAACCGCCCAGATCAGCATTGCACCGATGAAGATTCCCAAGGCGATCTTCATGACACCCGCAAAGAAATCGTTCTCTTCTTCCATGACGCTGCCGGATCCGAGCTACGGTGAGCGCGCAGTATGAGATGAGCGGATCGCTTCTGCAGGTGCAGAGTTCGCAGATACGGCCATCGATCGCTGTCAAAGATTTGCGCTGCGCAAAGGTGAGATGAGCGCAGGAGTGACGACAGATGGCGGGCTCGTGACTGGCGAAGTAGCTGCTCTTGTCTTGCTGGCGAAGCTGCAGACCGCATCTGATTCACAGATTACGCAATCCCTCGCGATCCAGGTCACGCTTCTGTAGTCGTAACGTTGACCTATCGACGATCTGGGAAGTAAACCAAGCTCCGATAACAGACATGGAGAAGGATCATGGCGTCTGTACCCGCGAAAGCTTTGGAGCGCATCCGCGACGGGTTGAAACGATTCCAGCCGATCATCGCTGGAGCGAAGGCCAGGGACGTGAACGAATCGGATACCGTCGTCATCGTTACAGATGTGCTTCAGGACATCTTCGGATACGACAAGTACTCGGAGATCACGTCGGAGCACATGATCCGGGGCACCTTCTGCGATCTCGCCGTAAAGCTCGGTGGCTCGCTGGCGTTCCTGCTCGAAGTGAAAGCCATCGGCTCCGAGCTCAAGGATCAACACGTCAAACAGGCGATCGACTATGCGGCGAATCAAGGCGTCGAATGGGTCGGCTTGACGAACGGTGCATCCTGGCGCATCTACAAGGTGAGCTTCACGAAGCCCATCGCATACGAGGTGGTCGTGGAGTTCGACCTGCTGAATCTGAGTCACCGCGATGGCGATGCCATCGACCTGCTCGCGCTGTTGGCCAAGGAGGGTTGGCAGAAGGCACACATCGGCGAGTACCACATCTACAAGCAGGCGCTCAGCAAGTACACGTTGGGCGCGATCCTGCTGTCAGAGCCCGTTCTTAAACTCGTACGCCGTCAGCTCCGAACATCGTCTGGACTGAAAGTAGCGCTCGGCGAGATCAAGAGCGTGCTGGAAGCGGACGTGATCAAGCGAGAAGTGCTCGAAGGAGAGAAGGCGGCGCACGCTCAGCGACAGGTGTCACGCGCTGCCCGGCGGGCACGGAAGAGTCGCGAAACTGAAAGACAGGTGGAAGCCGCTGACGCAGCACCGGAACTTCCGGAGTCACCATTGTCGTCAGCCGCATAGTTGACCCTCGCACTCAGAATCAGACATCAGGACTTCATCTTGGAAGGAACGACCATGAAGGCTTCTCTGCGTCAGTTTCGTAAGTTCGTGCTGCTCACTTCATTCGCTCTGCTTGCGACCGCGTGCGCTTCCTCGCACGTAATGCTGGGTGAGGCGCGGCCGGAGATCTCTCCCGACCAGGTAAAACTGTATCTCCGAGCCCCGTCAAAGTACTCAGAGATCGCGCTATTGGACGCCTCGAGCCGAGGATCTTTTGCGGTGAGCCAGCAGGGAAAAACCAATAAGGCCATCGAGCGGCTGAAGGAAGAGGCGGCAAAGCTGGGTGCGAATGGCATTCTTCTCACGGGCGCTGGTGACCAGTATGGCGGCACTGTCGCTACTGCAACGGCCACAGGCAGCTACAACTATGCGACAGGCACCGGTGTTGGCGTACCCGTGATGCACAGGTCCGCATCCGGCATCGCTATCTTCGTAGAACAGGAGTAGCGATCGGATCTCCCGGACCGAGCTTTGAGCACGACCAGAGCGCACTCACAACCGATACCCCAACTTCCCATCGACCTCGCTGATCCTCTTCTCCGCGATCAGTTGATCGACCAGCGCGATCAGCGTTGCTTCCGGGATCGTCTTGCCGAAGTGCGAATTGATGTGGGCGATGAGGCGTTTGCGCGTTTTCGGACGCGTGCGCGGCTGCATATCCTTCAGCCATTGCAGGATCTGCGCGAACGGTGATGTGGGTTCCGCTTTCGCGGTAACAGCGGCCGGAGCAGGCTTCGGCTTCTCGGCTTTCGCCTTTGCGGTGGCGAATGCGTGGGCGAGCGTCTCCGCGCGCTTCACTTTGAAGCCGCGGCTGCGCAGATGCTTCACGAGCGAGTCGAAGCCTTTGTCGCCGGAGAGGATGATGCAGTTCGCGCTGGGTTCGCTGCTCAGGATCTCGCCGAGGTAGTAGGCGATGTGGAAATCGAGCGCGTTCTTGCCCTGCCCTTCGATGTCGACGTGCACGAAGCGATCGCCGAGATCGCGCGAGGATCTGAACAGCTCGACGGGGACGGACTTCTCGGCGGCGCCGAGATAGAAGTGCACGAGGACTTCTTCGGGGATCTTTCGCAGATCGACCTTACGGTTCTCGTAGTCGACGAACAGGATCGTCTGGCACGACTCCTGGCTCACGCGAGCACCGCTTCCTTGTCGATGTCGATATCCATATCTGCCCCGCCGTTGTTCTCTGATCGAGAACTGTCGTGAGGAACGAAGCTATTCCCTGCTCGCGAGAGCGGTCAACGAATGAACGAAGGTTCTGAGAACTGGATCGCACCGGGCGCTGCAATCAGGGCAATGAGACGAGGAATTCTCCGGCGATGGCGAACCTCTGTTACGGGATGCGATCCCTCCAGCCTTGCGGCGTTTTGCGACCCACGTCACTACTGGTTCCACAGGGCACACAGGAGTAGCCCCAGCAACAGTTCGACCTACGCGTCGAACCACATCGGAGGATGCCCTTTGGAGTCATCTTCCGAGCCTGTGTGCCCCGTGGAGAGCTCGCCTGGCCGTGCGCGCTGACGGCAGACATTAATTCGTGAGTCTGCTGATCGCGTCGGTGACTCGCCGCATGCACTCGGCGTTCATGTCCTCGGCGCCGCTGAAGCGAGGCATGTTCTCTTCGTCGGCGACCATCGACTGACGCAATTCATCTCTCCATTGAATGAGGATGGCGCGCTTCTGCATCGGCGAAAAATCCGCAGCCGAGACGAGGCTCTCAGGCGACACGAATGCGACATTCGGATTCTTCATTGCTTCTTGCATCCTCATTCCACCTTCCTCCTTTGGTCTGGTTGATCTCCGATCAGTGAAGCTCGTGAACGGGTTGCGGCTTCTGAGCCGCCATGCGCCGCTCGATCGCCGTCGCGCGGCGGCGCGCACGAAGTGCAGCGGCAGGCGACACGAGCAGCACGTCGTACTTGCCTTCTCTGAGGACCCCGTTCGACACACTGTCGCTGAACACGCGCTTCAGCTCCGGGAAGCGGCTGCTGCCGACGACGATCAGTTCGGATCCGGTGCGACGCGCCAACCCTTCGATCGCCCGGATCGCAGTCACTTGCGGCGCGAAGACCTTGAACTGAGTCGGATCCAGTCCGACGCTATTCAGTTGCATGTTTATCTCGTCGCGAGCGACATGCCTGAGCGAACGCTCAAACTGGTTGGCCGCGCCTCGGTTCAGCCCCGCCAGGAACAACATCTCGTTGCGGGTATCCTTCATTGCATGCACGACAGCGCGATTCGCACGATCGAGCAGTCCCAGATCCTGTGTCACACGCGCGATGCGCGCTGACATGCGAGACAGGTCTGAGGTCAGGAGCACCTTCCGATACGGTTCGCTCGATGGCCGATTGACCACGAGGACAGGTCTGCCGGCTCGCTGCGCAATGCGCTCCGCGCTCGTGCCGCGCACACTCTCGCCGAAGCGGCGACGATACGGACCGATCACGATCAGGTCCGCATCCCATTCCACAGCGACATCTGCAATCGTCTGGTAGGGCCGACCCGACTGCACCGAGATCTGATCGCTGCTGAGCCCGAGTTCGCGCGCGGTTTCATCCAGCACCGTGTGAGCCAACGCTCCGCGACGCCGGGCTGTGCGCATCGGAGGGCCGGCGTCCACCACGTGCAGAAGACGTAACTGCGCACCGAGCTCGCGGGCAATGGTATGCGCCCGCGCAACCACTGCGTCCGAGTGCGACAACGCTCTGGTCGCACACAGCACTTTGAGCGGACGTTGCCCTTTGCGTGCGGTGGCGTTCGAACTGGCAGACAAGGGTGATGACGCAGCAACAGATATTTTCTGAGACATCGCACCCTCCGCCGAGCGTTCGCCTTCCCGCCACTTGTAACGCATCGAGCGCATTAGGTCGATCAGAAGTAATCTGTCATTCCTTTAGGTTTCTACTAATCCGATTTCCCGCCGCTGTCTTTTGCACGAACCAACGCGTCACCCGCTTTCATTTCGCAGATTACTCGCTCGAACTGCTCGCGCTGAAAGCTTGTGCTCAGCATCGCATGAGGCAGCGTGCGCCTCGGCAACTCGCCGGTCGCGACGCGCGTATATCTGATGCCTTCGCGAGTGCGTGCAACGACTTCGCGTGAGTCGTCGCCTTGCAGGCTGACAGCGGATTCAGGTCTGTCGCACATTCGACGAGTCGAGGAGCCGTTCATGCAGCCCGTGCTTCACACGATCATCTGCAGCACCCGACCTGGACGCGTCGCGCCCAGCATCGCACGCTGGTTCAACGATGTTGCGCAGCGCCACGGCAGGTTCGATGCGCGCCTGGTCGATCTCGCCGATTTCAACTTGCCGTTGTTCAACGAGCCGAATCATCCGCGCATGCAGAAGTACGAGCACGAGCACACGCAGCGCTGGTCGGCGAGCGTCGCGCAGGCGGATGCGTACGTGTTCGTCACGCCCGAATACAACTTCTGCCCACCGCCGCCGTTCGGCAACGCGCTGAACTATCTGTATGCGGAGTGGAACTACAAGCCGTGCGGATTCGTGAGCTACGGCGGACTTTCAGGAGGTATTCGCGCGGTTCAGCTCGAGAAGCAGCTCGTGACCACGCTGAAGATGATGCCGATGGTGGAAGGCGTTGCGATTCCGATGGTCACACAACACCTGGAAGCGGACGGGAGCTTCAAATCGCATCAGCTCGTCGTCGACTCGGCGCAGACGATGCTCAATGAGCTCCTCAGATGGGCAGTCGCCTTGAAGCCGATGCGGGAGAGCCGCCTGGCGATATGACGGCTGCACGTGAATGCAGCTGTCAGCGGATCACTGGATCCGCATGATCGCGTTTGTTCAGCTCGGCTCTGCGCGGCGGGTCAGAAGGCGTCTTTGCGCACCTTCTTCACAGCCGAGTCACGCGGCTTCGCGGGCGTCGGGAATCCGCCGGCCGGCTTCTTGTTCTCCAGCGCCTTGCGCATGGTCTCGGCCCAGCTCTGGGTCGTCGCCTTTTTCTTCGATGATTTCTTTTTCGCTGTCGCCATGGTCGCCCCGGAAGTTGAATGTCGCGTCATTGTGACACCGACGCGCGCGCACTTCAGCTCCGTAATATCCGGCAGCCCGTTTAATCTCGAGTTTTCAGAGCGATTCCGTGCAGTTCGAAGCCTCGTGACCGTCTACGCGCGCAGGATTTTCTCCATCGCCTTCCCCTTCGCGAGCTCGTCGATCAACTTGTCCATGATGCGGATGTTCTTCGTCAATGGATCCTCGATCTCCTCGACGCGGATCCCGCACACGGTTCCCTTGACCTGCAGGCTGCCCGGATGGATGCGAGGTGCCTGAGCAAAGAAGTCCCGCATATCGCTCTCCTTCTCGACCTGCTGTTGAAGCTGCGCCTCGCTGTAACCCGTCAGCCAGCAGATGATCTGCGTCACCTCTGCCTTCGTGCGGTTCTTGCGCTCGGCCTTCTGGATATAGAGCGGATAGAGCTTGGAAAACTTGATTGCGTAGATTTTTTGCTGCGAGTCCATCGTCGTTATTACCCCATTCCAATCACTGTGGGTTCGGTTAGCCGAACCATTACCTTCCCTGTCCGACTAACGTCGGACCCACAGCGAAGGCTTCTTCTCTGGCCAGCGGAACCAGCAGACTAGTTGGCCCGCTCCCTCTGCGCGAGCTAGTCCGCTAGTCGGCTAGCCAGAACCAATTCGGTTATGGGCTCTCCCACTGTGGCGTTTCTCACTGTGGAGTTTCTCACTGTGGGTTCGGCTTTAGCCGAACAAATTGCGGAAGCTTCTTCTCTGGCTAGCGGACCATCAGCTAGCTGCCGGATTTCACACGGAGAGCGCAGAGTCGGAAGGAGGGCTGAAGAGCTCCACGGGGTGCACGGAGATCACTGGGTTCAGAGGAAGAAAAGAGTTCACACAGAGGTCTACGGACCCATTGATTGCAGCCTGCCCGGCATCACTTCCATCACCGCTATCACCGTTATCACTGCCATCACCGCTGCCACTTCCATCACCCCCATCACCGTTATCACTGCCATCACCGTTATCACTTCCAGAGTATTCCAATGCCCTCCATATTCATCACCGGCTCCACCGACGGGTTGGGGCGGGCAGCGGCGGCAACGCTGATCGCTGAAGGTCATCAGGTCGTGCTGCATGCGCGCTCGAAGAAACGCGCGGAAGCGCTCAGGGATCTGGTGCCGAAATCAGCCGGCATCGCAATCGGCGATCTTTCGAGTGCGAGCGACACACGATCGATCGCGGATCAGGTGAACAAGATCGGACGCATGGACGCCGTCATCCACAACGCAGGCGTCTATCAACTCGCCGATCGGGACAAGACGCCCGAAGGTCATGCGACGACGCTGGCTGTGAATACGCTCGCGCCGTACATGCTCACCGCATTGATCGAACGCCCCGATCGGCTCATCTATATGAGCAGCGGAATGCATCGCGACGGCAGCGCCTCACTCGACGATATCGATTGGCAGAAACGTCGCTGGGATGCGGATGCCGCGTATTCGGACAGCAAGCTCTACGTGACCGCCCTTACGCTCGCTCTGGCGCGGCGCTGGCCGAAGGTGTTGAGCAACGCAGTCAATCCGGGCTGGGTGCCGACGAAAATGGGCGGGAGATCGGCACCCGACGATCTCGAGCAAGGACATCTCACCCAGACCTGGCTCGCCGTCAGCAACGACCCCGCCGCCCTCACCTCCGGCGGCTACTGGCATCATCGCAAGCGCCAACACCCCGCAGCATCCACCACGAAACCCGAGTTCCAGGATGCACTGATCGACAAGCTTGCTCAGATGACGGGCGTGAAGCTCGAGTAGGCGGCGGCGCTTGGGCACGTCGAATGTCACCGCCATCACTGCTATCACTTCCATCACGCCGCAGCATTGCGGCCCACCTGCATCTGCATATTCCGTTTCCGGACATCGCACTCGAGCAATGAATGGTGCAAGGGCGCATTGCGGAAGTATCGGCACAGCTGCACTCGGAACAGGAAAGGCCCGGCACAAGCACACCCCTAGCGCCGGCAGCCAACCGCTGGGCACACTTATGGATACATATATATGTATGTAACCCGCCGAGCGGCGGGTCGACCGGCTCGCGGTTAGCGGCTCTGCGAACCCGTAACCGACTCTTCTTCTGAGGCCGTTGGGCCTTTGTCACACCAGATGACTTGGCTTCTTGGCTAACTTTCGTCGATGCCCCTGTCGCGGCCAGGTTCATCGCATCTTGCACGCGCAACATCTCTGCGCGCTCATTCTCGACGTGAGCGACTGCCTCAGCGGCAGCGACATCGCCCGCCCTTGATCGCTTTGTAGATCTTGACGTGATCGGCCAGGGTGAAGGGGCGCGCTGAGCGTCGGTTTGGTGAAGGCGGTAGAGGAGTTCGAGTACTCCAGTAAATCTTCGAGCACATCGCACAGACGTGCAGTGCCACACGCCCCTTGCAGAAGCGAGTGAAAGCCGAGGAACTGCTCGCGCAATTCCGGCGGCAGCGCAGGCAGGATCGGCTTGCCGTCGGGCTCGCCATTGCCGTACGCCAAGCCGCTCAACCGCCTCGCCTTGCGAGGCGGTTGTCATAGCACCGCTTCAGTTCGCCAAGCGCGCTTTCGGCCCTGATCGCTCAGTCTTGTTCTTCAGTCGGCGGGGTTACGATGATCTCCACGCGCCGCAGACGGTAGTCTTCGCGCCCCGTGCCGCGATCTTCCTTGCGCACCCAACGCACTTCGATCTGCGCATCACCCACGCCGATGTCGCGCAACGCTTCGCCGATCTTCTGTGCACGCAGCTTTGGCAGTCGCGGGTCTTCCGAGAGCCGTTTGCCATTGCTGAGCAGCGCGCCACCTCGATAGCCAATGACTTCGACTTTCGTCGCCTTGGATTGCAGTGCATACCACTGTGCACGCTGGACGGCGCGCGTTGCCTTGTTGCGCATGTACTCCGAGCCGAACTCGAACGGGATGTGGAAGGTGCGCACATCGTACGGCGGCTCATGCGGCGCAGGCGGTGGACGCTTCGGGCGTGGCTGATCGATCTGCGTCGCAAGAATGCCCGGTGAAATACGCGGAATCGCGCCACGCCGCGCGGGCGGCGCCACCCAACCTTCAGCAGGAAGCACCTGCACGCAGCTGCGATCAATCTCCGGCATCGTCGTTGCCTCGACGGGCTCCAACGGAATGCCGCCGCAGATTCGCGGCTTGTCGGTCACAACACCTTCAATGAGCGCCTTGTGCGACTGTTGCGGCGGGAAAAACTCCGCTTCCGTGTCCTGCTGAATGCCGAGGTAGTACATCTCACCTTCATGCTCGACGACCCAGCACGGCGTGGGTTCCGTATCACGCACGATTGGGCACGTCACGAAACTCACATGAGTACCGGGCGCAGGCGCGGCTGCATGTAGAGCTCCGGCAGAGAGCGCCCCGATAGCGAGCGCGGAGTAGCGAGCAGCAAGCGACATCACAGCACACTCAAAAAGTTGATCAGATCCTGTTTCTCTTGCGGCGTGTACTTGAAGTCAAAGCGCCGCTCGTAGAACTCGAGAACTTCTGCAATGTTCTTGGCCGAACCGTTCGAGAAGTACGGCGCACGCGCCGCCAACCCGCGCGACTGTTGAATGGTAAGCGCACCAATGTCGACACACTTGCCGCTGATGAGCGCACGACCGGGATCGTAAGTACGGATTACGCGTCCCTCGTACGGATGCGGCACGGCGTCCTTGTGACAGCGCAGTTCGAACAGCGGCATGTCTGGATGCGGCGTCGTCCACGGCGGTGTGGACATACCCAAGCCGAACCAGCCCGGACCGTTGTCGAGACCCGTCATCTGCGAGTTGTGACAGGTCGAGCACGAACGCTTCATCGGATTACCCGATCCGCCGTTCGTGATGGTCCACACATCGCGAATCCACATGAGCTTGGTCATGAAGACATCGGAGCCACGCGCTACGGATGCACGGAACTCATCCGCTTCCGAGCCACTGGATTGCAACTGCGGAGGCTTCCATTCGTCGAAGAGCTGGAACGTCGGGGTGTTCAAACGATCGCCTGGGAGACTCGCATGTGCTGTCGACACGCGCACCGGACCGAGCCCTTTCGGGATGCCGTCCGCATCGAGCGATCCTGCCAGCGGGTGGTGTGCTTGCGCCGCGTAGATCTTCGATTCGAAATCGACGATCTGCTTGACCTGCTCGGGGGAGAGGGCTCCATGTGACTGCATATGCTGCAGCCCCGCCGTGATCGCCTGCGTGCGCAGATTGGGCTCACGCCCATCGAACATGATGTTCAGATTCACGCGATGGCCAGTGTCCGGATCCTTTGGAAACGGCATGCCGGTCTTAACGGTGAACACCGCAAACACGGGATCGTCGCGCTCATCGATGACGTAGCGCAGATTCGCAGCCATACGCGGGCGACGATAGACCGAGATGCGCGGTTCGGCGCTCTTCAATCCGTACTTGGGGCTCAAGTTGCAGCCGGTCGGATCCGAGATCACCTTGATCGAAAACTCGGGCTTGATCTCTTTGCCATCGAAAGACTTCGGCGGCCACGGGAGGGAAATGCGGAACAGGCCGCGTTCGAGCAGCATCGAATGCGACTTGGGATCACCGCGCGGCAGATCCGGGCAGTTAGCGCCGTCGATCGTGTCGAACAGCGGATCGCCGCCGCCGGTTTGCTCCCATCGCTGCTGAATGGATTGCAGCGACAGGCTCATCGCGTCCGCGGGCTGATGACACGTCACGCAAGCACGCCCGTTCGAACCGATGGGCTCGAAGAACGGATGTCCCGTTGTGTCGTGTACCCCTGATTTGTTGATCAGCCCGATCTCGCCCCATTCGTTGGGGAAGGCCAAACGCTCTGGAAATGGCTTGCCCGATCCGGGAGCGAACCATTCGCGCTTCGGAACCGAGGTGCCTTGCACCGGACCCATCGCCTGGCTGGAAGTCGCCGCGGACGACTTCGCCTGGGTGCTTACGGACGCACTCGATGGCTCCTGCGCGTGCGCCGCCAATGACAGTGCCCCACAGACAATGATTGCAAGGGTCGAACGACGCCCAATTCGCCTGTTTACCAACTCATCCCCCAACATCGACTACTTCTGTATCTCGGTATACTTGGATACTTCTTTCTCAGTGTACTAACGGCGCAGCAGCTGTGGCAAACGCTGCCGCCGGAATTTGTCATCAACCGGCCCTGACGGCCGGGGCTTCGTTGCTCTCCCAAGAGTGAACGCGCTGCCAGCACGAGTAACCCAATGCCGAGCACGCAATGCGATGCGCAAATGCAACGCCACACGGCACCAAGCACGACGTAGCCCGAAAAGGGCGAAGATGTCGTGCGCCTGAAACTCGGTGGGAAGCCCCGCAAAATCAGGCTCGATTCCCCAGCGAGCCCGCTCACCATCGCCTTACCACTCGACTGACTCGCGACGACGCACCGAGACATGACAACGCTGCCGCTCTCGCGGCAGCCGGGACGATGTCGCCACCACAACTACTCGCCAGTAACGCCAGGGGTAGCTGGCGTTATCTGATGCAGATCGCGTGAACCTCCGAGTCATGGACCGTAAGGTTCCGGAGGACCCGGAGGAAAATCATTCGCGCGATCGACCTGATACGGTCTATAGAAGTCAGGAGCAGACGCGCGATCGGGCTTCGGGGGCTGGCGCGACGTATCAGGATCGATTGATTCGACTGTCCACCCCTTGTCATACGGAGTCAGGAACACCTGGCGGTAGCGGAGCTTGAGGATCTTCCATTGACCATCCTGCTTTAGGTATTCCATCTCGTACTTGCCCCAGTTCCACAACGCGGTGACTCGCTCGCCCTTGTCGCGCGCCAAGCGCAACGTCGACAGTCCCGGACTGAGCCAGACAGCGCGAGCACGCTCCCCCTTCGCATCGATCTCGAGCGCGGGATTGAGCGCCATGTGCATAGACAACCCGCCGGCACTGCGGGGGCGCTCCGTTCGATCCGCCTGCGGGTCATCGCCGAATCGCCAGCGCACCGGGGCCGTGCGCCCGACGAGAACGCCCTTGTTGCTGATCTCGATCTCAACCTCATCGCTGTCCGCGAACAACGCAACGATCTTCTGTGATGCATTGAGGTTGATGTAATGCGCGTAGAGCGACTGCAGCTTCTCGATTTCGACACGATCACTCAGACGCTGATACTGCGATTCGAGCGTCGCAAGTCGCCGCTCAAGTAGTGCGGTCTCATTTGTGGACCCGTTGCTCGCGCTATAGATCAGCGCACCGCCCGCGCAAATCGCCGCAGCGATCGCAGCAGCCACTGCGACTCGCACTGAACCCAAACTGGAATGCTTCATTAAGCCGTTACCTCAATCCGCCTTACCCGGCGTTACGATGATGTCCACACGACGCTGCGCGTAGTCATTGATACCCGTCGGCTCTATCGGCGCATCAATCGAGCGCACCACAACCTGCGCAGCACCCACACCTAGATCCTGGATAGCCGTCGCCACCCGAGCGGCCCGCCGCTGCGCAATCCCGTCCGCCTCAACCAGGCGAGTGCCATCGCTGAGCAACGCCGCTCCGCGATACCCAATGATTTCGACACGCGTCGCAGCGACGGCGACCGCGTAGCGGCGCGCTCGCTGAACGGCGCGCGTCGCCTTGTTCAGCATGAACTGCGCCTCGAAGTCGAACGGTACGATGAACGTTTCGATCTTGTACGGCGGAGTCGGCGGCGCAGGCGCGGGACGCGATGCCGGCGTCCTACTGAGATCAGTTGCGAGCTGCTCCTCAGGCGCGAACTGCAATCGCGGCAATGCACCTCGCGCAGCTGGCGGTGCGACCCAACCGTCGGCTGGCAACACTTGCGAGCAACTGCGATCGATCTCAGGAAGCGTGGTCGCCTTCACAGGCTCTAGAGGAATGCCTCCACAAATGCGCGGCTTGTTTGTGAGCTTTCCCTCGATCAATGCCTTGTGTCCCTGTTGCGGCGGGAAGAACTCGACCTCGGTGTCCTGCTGCAAGCCAAGGTAGTACAACTCGCCCTCGTGCTCCGCGAGCCAACACGGAGTCGGCTCGGTATCGCGAACGATTGGACACGCGACGAAGTTGAGATAACCCGCTGGCGGTGTTGAGGCATTCGCGCCGCTCGCGGCCAGCACCGCCGCACTGACGAGGCATGCGATGACCAGGAGTTTCTGACCGACAAAAGGCCTCATGTCACAGCACACTGAATAGATTGATCAAGTCCTGCTTCTCTTGCGGCGTGTACTTGAAGTCGAAACGACGCTCATAGAACTCGAGCACTTCGGCGATGGTTCGCGCTGAACCATTCGAGAAGTACGGCGCGCGCGCAGCGAAGGAACGGAATTGATGGATGCTAAGTGAGCCGATATCTGCACAGCGACCGCTGATGAGCGCGCGCCCCGGATCATGCGTGCGAATGACCCGCCCAAGATAAGGATGCTGATCCACATCGGATCGACACGTAAGTTCGAATAGCGGCAGATCGGGGTTCGGATCGGCCCAGGGCACATTGGCGATGCCGATATCGAACCAGCCGGGTGAGTTATCACCCCCGGTCATTTGAGAGTTGTGACACGTAGAGCACGAGCGCTTGATCGGATTGCCCGACCCGCCGTTATTCAATCCCCAGATATCGCGTTGCCAAAAGAGCTTCGTCATGAAGACATCGGCACCACGCGCGACTGAAGCCCGGAACTCTGCCTGCTCCTTCGAAGCAGCCTCGGCGCCGTCATGAGTCCACTCGTCGAAGAACTGAAATACCGGTGTCTTGAGCCGATCACCCGGCAAACTTGCATGAGCGGTCACCAGCCCCCACGGGCCCAACACTTTCGGCGTCTGTCGCGCATCGAAGCGGCCCGCACTCACATGCTCCGACTGCGCCGCGTAGAGCTGCAGCTGGAGATCCTCAATGCGTTGCAACTGATCGGGTGTCGGCGCCGACTTGACCTGCAAGTGGTTAAACGCTGCCGCTACCGCTTGCGTCTTGAGCGACAGCTCGCGACCGTCGTACATGAGATTCATGTTGACGCGATGCCCGGCCTCGGGATGACGCGGCAAGGGCATGCCGTTCTTGACGTTGAATTCCAGATCGCGACGAACACCGACTACAAAGCGCATATTCGCCGCCATCCGCGGACGACGATAGACGGAGATCGTCGGTTTATCGCTGTTCAGTCCATATCGCGGATGGGTGTTGCAGCCCGTCGGATCAGCCACAACTTTGATTGAGAATTCCGGCTCGCGGACCTCTGCGCTCTCAGGCTTTGGTGGCCAAGGCAGCGCGATTCGAAACAAGCCCCTGCCCAGCAACAGCGAATGCGACTCCTCATCCCCAGCACGTGCGTCAGGGCAGTTCGCACCATCGATCGGAGCAAACAGCGGGTCTCGACCCTGCGTCGCCGCCCAACGATCACGAACTGTCTTAACGGAAATTGACATTCCATCAGCGGGCTGGTGACACGTCACGCAAGCGCGGCCATTAGTGCCCAAAGGCTCAAAGAAGGGATGACCAGCGGTGTCAACCGCACCAGTCGAGCTGATGACACCAAGCGTGCCCACTGAATTCTGAAACTCGGAGTATGCAGCCAGTGTTCGCCCGGAACCGGCATGGAACCACGACCCGGATTCACTCAACGAGTCGTCAGCCCCTGGCGACGGCGCACCACGCACTGTTGGCTCTGCGCCATTCGCTCCGGCACCACCGAGTATCAGCGCGATAAGGATCGCCCCGCTGCGAATCATTATCGACCGCCCCCAACCCCTGCCAGCAATCAGCTGTGTATATACGATTACTTCGCTAACTAATATAGCGATGCCGATATAACCCTTATCAGAAATTTGAAGGATGTCTGGTGCTAATGTGCGCGGCGATTTGTATGTCCAACGGACATAGTCACCGGACCTAGACTCGATCGATTGGGGGGATATTCAGTGATTCCTAAATCACTTCGCTCAGCTTCATGTTCCAATTTCTCGCGCAGCGCGCTTGCCCTGCTCATCGTCCCGGCACTCAGCGTTGCGCAAGGAGTTGAAGACGCGCAGCCCGAAGAGCTCGTGGTAACTGGCAGCCGTATTCGCGGCGTAGAGGTCGTTGGCTCGACCAGCATTTCACTCGGCCGCGAGTTGATTGACGCTGTCCCTGCCATCACTACGTCCGATCTGATGCGCAACGTGCCACAGGTCATCAACCTCGGCGCCGATGAAACCCATCGTGGCGTGCAGGGCGGTCAGGGCAACACGACATTCTCAAGCGGTGTGAACTTGCGCGGCATCGGCGGCAATACAACGCTGCTGCTTTTCGATGGTCGCCGCATGCCTCCTCAGGGTGGCCGCGGCGTCTACTTCGATCCCAACCTGATCCCGACGCTCGCCATCGAGCGTGTTGAAGTTGTGCCGGACGGCGCGTCCGCGATCTACGGTTCGGACGCCATTGCCGGTGTCGTCAACCTGATTCCTCGAAAGGATTTCGTCGGCGCAGAGGTGCGTGCGCAGTACGGCTTTGCAGACGACTACGAGAAGCACTCGATTGCCGCCCTGGGGGGATTCGATTGGGACTGGCTCGGCGGCGGCAACTTAGTCGCTGCAGCTGAACGCTCTGGCCACCCCAACTTGCGCGGCGAAGATCGCGATTTCTTCACCTCTGACTTGCGCGCGCGAGGTGGCCGCGATTTCCGCACTAACCTCTGCAACCCCGGCACCATCGTCGTGGGCGGCAGCAACTATGCGATCCCGGCGGGCCAGAACGGCACGAACCTTGATCCAGCATCGCTCGTCGCAGGCACGGTCAATATGTGCGATGACGCGAAGAACACCGATTTGATTCCCGATCAAGAACGTACCAGCGTGATGCTGAATGTGCGCCAGCGCTTCACGGATTCCGTAGAGGTCTTCACGCAAGGCTATTACTCCGAGCGTGATTTCAGTATCCGCGGCATGCTGAGAAATTCCGTGTCGCGCGCATCGGTCACGGTGCCACAGTCGAACCCGTACTTCGTCTCCCCGGTGCCGGGCGCCACCTCAGTGTTGGTGAACTATCGTCTCCCGGAAGAGTTCGGCATCAGCTTCCAGGACGGCTTCGATCGCACGTATCAGGTTACGACCGGCGCGACGATCGATCTTCCGGCTGAATGGAAGGTTGGCGCGACCATCGGGTACGGCCGCAATCAGAATCTGTTCCGCGATAACAACCTGATCGACACGCGCATGCTTGATGCGGCGCTGCGCAGCACGGATCCCGCCACCGCGCTCAACCCATTCGGTGATGGAGCAAGCTCACCCGCTTCCGTGTACGAATCGTTCCGCACGTTCACGACGAACTTCGGCTACAACACACGTAAGACAGGATCGATCGACGCGGACGGTCCGTTGTTTGGCTTGCCGGGCGGCGATGTGCGCCTGGCGGTTGGCTATGACCACGTCGATGACCTGCACACCGGTCGTCAGCGCACCACGGCGGGAACAATCACCCCCCGCTCCATGGGACGCGAAATCGATAGCGTCTACGGCGAGCTGTTCGTCCCGATCTTCGGCGATGCGAATTCAGCCGCAGGCCTGCGTCGCTTGGATCTGTCGCTCGCAGTGCGCTACGACGACTACAGCGACGTCGGCGGCACGACCAATCCGAAGTACGGCCTGACCTGGGCGCCGATCGACGGTCTGCAGTTCAAAGCGAGCTATGGCACGTCCTTCCGTGCGCCGACGCTCGGCGATCTGCTGCCGGACACGGTCATTTACCAACGCCAACTCGTCGACCCGCTGTCACCGACGAATCAGTCGACGGGCCTGCTTTACAGTGGCGGCAATCCCAATCTCAAGCCGGAGTCGGCGACGACCCGTTCGTTTGGCATCGAGTTCGCACCAGAGGTGCTGCCAGGCGCGCGCATGTCGCTCAACTATTTCGACGTTGAGTATCGGGACCAGACACTGTCGCTGTACGGCCTCGCGAGCACGCTACTCCAGAACCCGTACTACAACCGATACATCCAGCGTAATCCGACTCCAGCGGAGATCGATACCTTCCTGCAGGGCGGCCGCGTGAACGGCGCGATCAACCCATCGGTGATCGAGTTCCTCGGCTACAGTCAGACACAGAACCTGGCGATCACTGTGGCCAAGGGCGTGGATTACCAGTTCAGCTATGAGTGGCACACCGACATGGGTGAATTCACGGCTGGCCTGTACGGCACTGAGTACACCGAGTTCCTCACGGCACCGGCTGCGGGTGCACCGCCCGTGGATGTACGCAACACGATCGACAATCCACCGCAGACACGTCTGCGCTTCGATCTGGGATGGCGCAATGGCCCATGGAGCGCATCGACCCGTCTGACGCACATCGGTTCATACGACAACAACCTGATCACGCCGACCGAACGCGTGAGCTCATCGCAGATCATCGATCTGCATGTGGACTACCGCTTCGAGGCAACCGAAGGTTTGTTCTCTGACCTGACCGTAGCGTTCGACGTCGAGAACGTGCTCGACACCGAGCCGAACTTCGTCAACCAGGTCGGTGGATTCGACGCTCAGGTGGCAAGCGCCATCGGTCGAATGGTGAGCTTCTCCGTTCGTAAGAGCTGGTAGCGCCGCACGGCGCAAGCGCACCCGTCCGTGAGGACGGGTGCGCTTTTTTTTTGCCCACCAAACCCGTAGGGCTTGATCGGCACGATGAGCGACCCAAATCCACCACGAAACCCGAGTTCCAGGATGCACTGATCGACAAGCTTGCTCAGATGACGGGCGTGAGATTAAGCACGTAATGCTGCGGTGATGGGTGATGGATGAGTGATGAGTGATGGGTGATGGCGGTGGAATCCGGCAGCTGGCCAACTGGTCTGCTGGTCCGCTGGCCAGAGAAGAGGCCCCGCCCTTCAACCATTCACATACCAGAAGTCTCCTTCTAGGCCAGCGAGTAACCATCCCCCGGCAGAGCCGGGGGCTTTCAAGTCGTGAGCCGCTCAAAGCGGCATGCGGGGTCGCTAATGCGCCCCCGAGTTCTTCGCGCCACCTAAAGGTGGCGCATCAATTCCACATGTGT